>NZ_CP049272.1:1220880-1831320 GCF_003048775.2 Campylobacter concisus
AAAAGTCTAGCTCGCTATTTTTATAAATTTCATTTTTGATTTTTATCTCATTTTTTAAGCCGTCTAATGGCTTATTTTGAGAGATTTTGGAGTCTATTTTCGATATTTGCAAGGGTAAATTCTAAAAATTTTGTCGTTAGCTCAAGCCTTGAAGCAAGATTTTGTTCACTAGTTTGTTTAAGCCCTTCAAAAAGCACTTCTATGCGTTCAGCAAGGTTTGCTAAGAAAATTTTCTCTTCGCTCACCTCTCTATTTTTTATTGGACTTACTGGCTCCTCTTTTACCTCAAACGCTTGCTCATTTTGTAAATTTGCCTCAACTTTTAGCTCGTTATTTAGCGCATTTTCATTATTCTCTATGGCCAAAAGCTCTTTTTTTAGATTCTCACGCTCGAGCTCTTCTTGCTTCTTACTTTGCAATGCTTCTATTTTTTCAAGCTCAGCGCTAACCTCACTGATTGCCATTCTAGCGATATCATCAAGCTTCATAATCTTATCAACCACCTTTTAAATTCATTTATCTCTTCATCACTTTTCATCGCTATAAAAAACTCTTTCATCTGCTCGTTTTTTATCGCTCGCTCTTTGCGAAGTCCACTCAGGCGGTTTATCGCGCTAAGAGCGTCTTTGTTTGACGGATCTTGCTTTAAGATATTTTTATAAATTTCAAGTGCATCATCTTTTAGCCCCTGAGCTTCGTAGATCAGTGCTTCAGTGATTGTGTTTTTCATTTTTTGATAAATCCTGCGATAACATCACCTATCTCGCTAGTTGAGCAAATTTCAACCGCATTAAAAGCGGCGATATCTTTTGTTCTATAACCTTTTGCTAGTGCCTCTTTCACAGCATTTTCTATCGCATCTGCGGCTTCATTTTCACTAAATGCGTATCTTAGCATCATAGCTGCGCTTAAAATTGTTGCGATTGGATTTGCTATGCCCTGCCCTGCGATGTCTGGAGCTGAGCCGTGTATTGGCTCATAAATTCCCACTTTGCCGCCCATGCTAGCA
Source organism: Campylobacter concisus (assembly GCF_003048775.2). Classification (NCBI taxonomy): domain Bacteria; kingdom Pseudomonadati; phylum Campylobacterota; class Epsilonproteobacteria; order Campylobacterales; family Campylobacteraceae; genus Campylobacter; species Campylobacter concisus. The sequence goes on from NZ_CP049272.1 coordinate 1,221,890, forward strand.
CTTGGCAAAAGTCCTATCGAGCCACAGACCATACTCGCCTCATCACTTAAAATGTCGCCGAATAAATTTTCAGTAAGTATGACGTCAAAATTTGCTGGCGCTCTTACTAGCTGCATCGCTGCGTTATCGACATACATAAAGCTAAGTTCTACTTCAGGATAGCCCTTTGCCACTTCGCTAGTCACCTCACGCCAAAGCTGACTTGTCTCAAGCACATTTGCCTTATCGACCATACAGACCTTTTTCTTGCGAAGCATTGCTGTTTCAAAGGCGATCTTTGCGATGCGCTCGATCTCCATTTTAGAATAAACCATCGTATTAAACGCTCTATCTTCGCCTTTTTCACGTGGCTGTCCAAAATAAAGTCCGCCCGTTAGCTCACGAACCACGACAAAATCAACGCCTCTTAAAACCTCTGGCTTTAGCGTGCTAGCATCCACTAGCTCATCAAAAACAATGGCTGGGCGTAAATTTGCATAAGCTTCAAGCTCTTTTCTAATCTTTAAAAGCCCACTCTCTGGCCTTAGATGTCTTGGCAAGCTATCCCACTTCTCGCCGCCGATCGCCCCAAAAAGCACAGCATCAGAGTTTAGAGCAGAACTAAGAGTCTCATCTGGCAAAGGCACGCCAAATACATCATAAGCTGCACCACCCATAAGCTTGTAGTCGTACTCAAATTTTATCCCAAACTCAGCACTTACGACGTCTAGAATTTTGATCGCTTCGTCGATTATTTCAGGGCCTATACCATCGCCTTTTATAACACAAATTTTATACTTTTTCATGTTTTTATTCCATCTTTGCTTTTGCATACTCTATAAGTCCGCCAGCATTTAAAAGCTCTTGCATAAAAGGCGGTATAGGGCTAAATTTATACTCTTTGCCACTGGTTAAATTTACGATCACGCCGTTATCAACATCTATTTTTAGTTTATCACCAGCGTTTATCTCATCTGTCTCTTTTATCTCAAGTATCAAAAGTCCTGTATTAAAGCTATTTCTATAAAATATTCTCGCGTAGCTTTTAGCTATCACCGCGCCAATGCCAGCAGCTTTAAGTGCGATAGGAGCGTGCTCGCGAGAGCTACCACAGCCAAAATTTTCGCCTGCTACAATGATGTCGCCTTTATCTATCTTGGTACTAAAATTAGGATCGGCGTCCTCCATTATATGTTTTGCTAAGATATTTTCGTCGGAAGTATTTAAGTATCTGGCGGCGATAATTATATCGGTATCGATATTGTCGCCGAATTTCCAAACTTTATTCATCGTTTCGCCTTTTTTAAATTTTCGAGATTTTAGCCAAAAGTAGCTAAATAATTCATCAAACGGCGAATAAAATTTGCGGCCCAAACGGCTAAAGGGCAAGGCAAAGGGCGTTAAACGCCCCTTTTATTTTTTTAAATTTAAAGAACACCTGCCCAGGAATTTACACGCCGGGCAAAAACCCGTAACGCCGACGATAATCGGGATTAACCCGATTAACGCCCAGTAGCTCTCATAAAAATACCAAATCGCTACCGTAAAAATTAGCCCCAGTACGACCCTAATAATTCTACTTTTCGCGCTTACCATATTTTTTACCTTTTTTTAAAAATTTTATAAAGCGGGCAGTAACCGTAATATCCCGTTAAAAGCGGAATTAGTCCGACCGTCCACAACCAGCAGTCGCAAATAAATCCGAAAATAAAAAACCAAATCGCCGCTATAATCAAACGTATAGTTTTATCTAAAACGCTCATTTTATCTCCTTTAAGCTAAAGCTTTTAGCATTCCGTTCATAACCATAGGTTTAAATCCGTAAATTTTAACCAGCCAACTCATATAGCTCTCTCTAGTAGCGCCGAAGCACTCCAACGTCGGAGCCGTCCCCTCCCAGTCGAACTCTACCATTATGGCCTTGCCGTATTTGGTGATAAAAGGGCAAGCCGTATATCCGGTAAATTTCTCGCTAGGTTCTCGTCCTTTTATCGTATCGGCTAAATTTTTAGCTAAGATCGGATACATTTTCCTAACGCTAGCCCCCGTTTTGCCGGCCGCAAATCCGCAAATATCGCCAATACCGAATATATTTTTAAATTTTGTACTTTGCAGGCTGTATTTATCGACGGCTAGAAAATTTAACTTGTCGCCCTCTTTAGTTAGGCCGGCGCGAGCTAAAATTTCGCTTCCTTTTTGCTTAGGCGGCAGGTGAAGCCAGTCGTATTTTACGTCGATTAGCTCAGACGCGATTTTATCTTCGCCGTTTTGTCTATACGCCGTCCAAAACTCGAAAGTAGCGGTATTTGAGCTTTTATCGACGGCTACGATTTGGTGGCGAAGATTAAATTTTATCTTTCTTTTTATCATTATTTGAGTCATCGCCGCGGCATAAGTCGGATCGCCGAAAAGCTTGCCGCCGCCGACGTAAAGATTAACGCTGCCTTTATCGCGGTTGCCGGCCAACCTCAGCCTATCTTCACTCATGCATGTTACTTTTTTATTAGCGCCGCTGCATTTCATCGGGGTTTTTTGATCGCAAAATACCGCCGCGCCGCCGTTTTGAGAGAATTTTTTCATCAGCTCGTTGCTCTTTACGGCGCCTTGTAGAGTGTAGACGGAGGATATATTGCCGCTCATATCGTTAATATCCTCTAAGCTTAGCCCCTTAACGGCTTCAAAGTCGTATTCCACGCCGCTTGCTACGATTAGATAATCATACCCCAGCTCGCTCCCGTCGTCTAAGACGAGCAGATTGGCTTCGGGCTTTATTTCCGATACGTTTTTGCGTATCCACTCGGTTCCTTGCGGGATATAATCCGCTTTTTCGTAAACGACGTCGCTAGCTTCGTAAATTCCTACGGCGATTAGCGTAAAGCCCGGCTGATAGTAAAATTTCTCGTCTTTATCCACGAGAATTACCTTGGCGTTAGGCATATCTCTTCTAAGTTTAGCCGCCAATGCGATACCGCTAAGTCCCGCGCCCATTATGACGATTTTAGAATTTATATCGTCGTTTTCGTCGCCCGTTGCCGAGCAACCGCTCATACTAGTAGCTAGTCCCGCAGCCCCCATTAGCTTTAAAGCGTCTCTTCTTTGCAGTCCTTTCATAAATTCTCCTTTTAAACGAGTTTATGAAATGCTACATAAAAAAGGCCGCTCTCTCCGTAACAAAGTTACTTTAAAACGAGAATTTTAAGAAACTAGCCTTATTTCGCCGCGACTTTGCGTTATTTGTCCGCTTCTCTCAAGCTCTTTTAGCACCCTAGACACCGCTTCTCTAGCGCTTCCTAGATGATTCGCCAGCTCTTCGTGAGTTATTTTTATAAAATTTTCGTTTAGATTTTCGATGCTTTGGGATAAGAAATTCATAATCCGCGCCGAAAGCGGCGAAAACAAAGCCTGTTCCATAACGTTTATCGTTCTGGCAAACCGATCGGCTACGATTTTTAGAGTAAAATTTAAAATGCTCGGATATTTTTCTTTAAGAGGTTTGTAAATTCGCGCCGGAATAACGATAATCTCGCTGTCTTGCTCGATTTCTACGCTTACCTTATTTTCTAGCGAATTTATAGAACACGTATCGCACAGCACGCAACTCTCGTCTTTAGTTAGCCTAAATATCGTTATTTCCTTTGCGTTAGACGATACGAACGCCCTTAAAACGCCTTTTAGTATAAAGATAAATCCGAAGCAATCGTTTCCGGAGTAAAATATATCGCCCTTTTTTACGGTTTTTAGATACGCGTTAGCAAAGATCGCATTTAGATCCTCGCTTGCTAGATCGAAATTATTCGTAAATCTCTCGCGCAAAATTTTTTTTAACTCTTCGCTTAACATTTTGCCCTTTCGTGACTTCGTTACAAAAATTTAACCTTATTATAGGTAATATTGCATAAAAATTTAATACGAAAAGAAAAACAATGCACGACGTTAAGCAAAACGACTCGCAAAGCAAAATAAAATCGCTGCCGATTATGCTTTTTGCCGGTACTATGGGGCTTGGAGGGCTTTGCGCGGCTTATAAGAAATTAAGCGAGATATTTGTTTTACCCGGCGAGATATTCTCGGCGCTTAGAGCGCTAGACTGCACGGTATTTTGCCTACTTTCGGCGTTTTACCTCTTTAAGCTTTTAAAATTTAAAGAAGAAGCAAAGGCCGAATTTTCGCACCCTATAAAGATAAATTTTTTCGGCGGGTTTATTATTTCGCTTTTTCTTTTAGCTCTAGCCTACAAAGACGCGCCGCGACTATACTACTCGCTTTTTTACGCGGCTTTAGGCTTGCAAACGATTTTTACGCTTTACGTAATTTCTTTTTGGATCGACGAAAAATTCGATATCGCGACGCTAAATCCGGCATGGTTTATCCCCGTAGTGGGCAACTTGCTAATCCCGATCATAGCCGAAAAATCTCAAGCGATCTGGTACTATTTTAGTTTGGGGCTATTTTTCTGGATTATTTTATTCGCCGTTATATTTTATAGGTTAGTTTTTTGCGATAAGTTAGCCGACAAATTCGTCCCGACGCTAGTCATTACGCTAGCGCCGCCCGCTATGGCGTTTTTGGGATACGTAAAATTAACCGAGCGATTCGACGCTTTTGCGGCGATACTACTTAATATAAACGTATTTTTCGTAGCGCTTATACTTTTTTCGTATAAAAGATTTATTAAACTCAAATTCGCCCTATCGTGGTGGGCTTTTACCTTCCCGACGGCCGCTAGCTCCATAGCGTTTTTAAAAGCTTACGAAATTACGCAAAGCGATTTTTACTTAGTTTTAGGAGTCGGCGCTTTTGCGGCTCTAGTCGCTTTGATTTTGATAGTCGGATTTTTAACGGTTAAATCTATAATAAACGGCGAAATTTTTTCGGAAAAATAACCTTAGCTCAAAAATTTACTTTAGTAGTATTTGTAGCTGATTTCTAGCTTTTTATATAGACCGATTTCCGTTATGTCGCCGTTTTCGTAGTATTTGTCCGCGGGCTTAAATTTGACCGAGGTTTTACGCGTCAAATTCCCCCGCTCGTCCCTCGTTATGTCTTTAAACTGCAAGATTTGCCAGATTTTTGCCTCGGAGCCGAAGTAATTTACCGACGTATACTCCATCTCGTCGCCGTTTGCGGCGTAGTAATAAACCCACTTTGAGTTTGGGGCTTGCGTGATTTTTTCGTATTCTCCGTTTGGCTTGCGCTCAAAGCTTATCACTATGGCGTGGCGCGGCTCCATATTATTTTCTATCCGCGTTAAAACGCCATTTTCGTCGTAGACGTAGCTATCGTCCGTCACTAGCGTCCCGCCGGAATACGCCGCCCGAGCGATCATTTTGCCGTCCTTGCCGTAAGTGGTTTTCTCCGTGCGGGGGTAAAATCTATCCTCCACATGCTGCTCTTTGGCCGTCGCGACTAAATTTTCGCCGTCAAATTCGTATTCGTAGAGATAAACGGCGCTATCTTGATATTTTTTGCGGATTAGTCCGTCTTTGCCGTACTCAAACAAAACCGAGCTGTTTGGCACGCCGTTTATATGCTCGGTTTCTTGCAGTATATAGCCGTTTTCGTTAAACTCCGTCCGCTTTACGCGCGTATTTTCTAGCGTCCCGGAGCCGTCCGTAGAGTATTCATACTCCGTAGCCGTCATGCTTTTGACCTCGCCTTTTAGCTCTCTTTTACTCCAATCGCTTTGCGGTAAAACGGCCGAGTTTAGATAGCAAACCGCCGATGCCGCCGCTAAAATAGCCTTTAAAATTTTCATTTTTATCCTTTTTCAAATCACGCAAAGCCTAGATTAGTTTAGGCTAAAAAGCGGCAATACCAGTAAAATTCTATCTTTTACGAGTTTAAATCCGCGCTTGAAACCGACTTAAATTTTTAAGCAAGCCTGAGGCGAATTTTCATTTCCTTACGGTTTATCAACTTAAGCCTAAGCCTCATTTGCCTTTTTAAAAATTTCTCTCATCTCTTCTTCGCTAAGCGGCTCAACCAGTATATTTGCGGCGTCTATGAAGCGATATTTTTCTTTTGGCAGATTTACCATAAAAGCGCCATATTCGCATTCGCCAAGCACGTGCGCGTCCTTATCGTCTACGCCGACTACTAGCGTAAGTATCCAGCGCGAGACCTTTCTCTCTCCTAGAACTTCTTGCGCCTGCCACGACGGAGAGGGAGCGTAAGGCAAGATAGTCGGTAAATTTTCGCTAAGCGTATATGCGCCAAAAATTTCGTTGCCGTCTTTATCTTCGTATAAATTCTCTCTTGCACTATAAGCGTCAAGATACTGCACCCGCCTCATCATCTCATCGAATTTAGCCGCAGGGCTAGCGCTTGCAAAAATTTCATCTATCATAACCGCGTCAAACGCCACGTCGCGCTCTAGGCCAGAGATATAAAGCGTTTGATTTTTCTCTTTTGCGTCCTTTAGAGCTTCAAGTCCCCACATTATGTCGGCTTCATAATCAAATTTTAAAATTTGCTCGCTATCGTAAATTTCCTCGTTGTCGCACTCTATTTTCGAGCCGGTTTTGGCTGAAATTTTAGATAAAAGCAAAATCGCCGTCTGCCAGTCGCCGACGCCGCTTGGAGTACAGACTCGGACGATATATTTGCCGTCTTCATAGTTTAACTCAAAGCCGCGAGCACTCTTTTGCCATACGCCAGCAATCATCACGTTTTCGTTTAGCGAAAGCTCGATCGGCTCGTCGTTTTGACCATTAAAAAAGCAAAATCCCTCTATAAACTCTAAAATTTCACGCTCGCTTAGCGCCTTTTCATATCCGCCCAAAAGCTTCTTTTTATTTTTCACCTTAAATGTTACGCTCATAAATTCTCTTTCGCCTACTCTAAAACGTCATCACTTGATCGCACTGCCTAACCCACTCGGACAAGATATCCATGCTGCCTTTCACCTCAGCCTCGAAATAAGGCTCTCCCGCATGCAAACCGCACCTCGTTTGGCAGCTACCGCAAACCTTTAGCATAGCGCCGCTAGCGTAAAGCTCTTTTAACATCGCTACTAGATCTACGTCGTAGTTTTCCGGCTTTTTGGTGCTATTTCGCGCAAGGTCGACCGCGTCGTTCATTAGAAAAATTCTAACCTCTTCGCCTTTTTCTTTTAGCGTTTTAGCTAACCTTAATGCGTTGTAGGCGTTGTCGGTACCGTTGTATGGTTGATTTGTAAGTATAAATAGAAATTTTTTCATCTTTTTCTCCTTTTGCCAAAAATGTAGTGCAAACCGAGCAAATTTTAGCCAAGCTATATAAAAAGAGGCTAAATTTATCTAAAAAGCAAAAGTACTCCGATCGTGCAGACGATAATGGCGGTGCAAATTTCAAGTAGCCTTAGGTGCATTTGTAAAAATTTCTTTAGCATAGCTCCACCGAGTGCGTAGATATTTAGCGAGCAAAACTCGATGGAAACGAGCGTTGCCGTGATCACGCACATACGAGTTAGACTAAAGGGATCGTCTTTGTCCAAAAATGTAGGCAGTAAAGCCGAGAAAAATATCCACGCCTTTGGATTTGTGACGCAAACGATGAGTCCGTTTATAAACATCTGCTTTTTGCTTGGCAAATTTGAGACGTTTGTTACGCTAAGCTCGCCCTTGCCAAAAAGAAGCATCGCGCCAAGATAGAGCATATAAAGCCCTGCGATGATGTTTAGCGCCTTAAATGCGTACTCAAAATGATGAAGCACCGCACCCACGCCAAGCATACAGCAAAATGCCACGAAAGCAAGCGAAAGAAGCTGTCCGGTCATCATAATAAGCGAGTGTTTATAACCAAAGCTCATACCGATACTCATCGCATAGGTCATGTTGATGCCCGGCATTAGCGAGATAGGAGCAAGCGTAGCAAAAAAGAGTAAGAAGTCCATAAAAAGCCTTGAAATTTAGCTAACAAATATAAAAATTTAAGCTATAGATCTGATCCTGCGATCAAATTTATAGCTTAAATTTAAAAGGCGGACTAAGCCGCCTCTTTTTTAGTGAGTTAAGAAATACTCTTGAATTTTGGCTTTGTCGCTTGTTTTTGTAAGCGCAAGCATCAAAAGCACTCTGGCTTTTTGCGCGTTTAGATTATCGCTTGTTAAAAAGCCGTATTTTGCGTCGTCTACTTCGCCGTTCATAGTTGTTTCGCCGCTACCTACACGTGAGTCGCGAACTACCACTACGCCAGCTTTTGAAGCCTCGCCAAGTGCGTCAAGTACGCTAAAGTAAGGGTTGCCATTGCCAAGACCAGCGCTAACGATACCTTTTGCGCCGTTTTTAACAGCTATTTTTACAAAGTCAGGATTGTCATTTGCGTGAGAGTAGATGATATCAACTCTAGGAAGTTCTTTTACGCCCTCTAGGTCAAATGCTGATTTTGCTGTGTGTTTTCTAATCGGATTCATATAGTATTTTACGTTGCCATAAAAAACTGTGCCGATCTTACCGCTGTTTGGTGATTTAAATGTATCAACGCCTGTTGTGTTGGTCTTTGTTACCTCACGAGCCGCGTGAATTTCGTCATTCATAGTGACCACAACACCTTTTCCTACGCTATCTTTGCTAATAGCTACGTTTACAGCGTTAAATAAATTCAGTGGACCGTCTGCGCTTAGTGAGCCGCTATTTCTCATCGCACCTACAAGCACGACTGGCTTGTCGCTTTTAACGACCAAATTTAGAAAGTACGCCGTCTCCTCCATAGTATCTGTGCCGTGAGTAACGACGATACCATCGGCTTTGCCGCTATTTAGAAGTTCGTTGATTCTATTTGCAAGCTTTAGCCAAACTTCGTTGTTCATATCCTGTGAGCCGATATTTGAAATTTGCTCGCCTTTTATGGTAGCGATCTTGTTGATATCTGGCACGGCTGCGATTAGTTTATCGACCGTAACAGTTCCAGAAGTATAGCTCGAATTAAGCGATCCTGAGCCGCTTCCCGCTATCGTTCCACCAGTAGCTAGTATGTAGATGGTTGGCTTTGCAACCGCTAAAGTAGCACCTAAAATCATGAGTAACACCGCCTTAAAGATTAAACGCATTTTAGCTCCTTTGCATTAAAATTTGCAAAGTCATTATAATGCCATTTATTTAAAAAAATTATTAACTTTTAAATTTTATATTTATTTAAAAAATTCTTATCAAAAACATATAAATTCCGGTTGAAATAACTATGCTAAGAAGGGTATTTTTAAATTTTAAATGCATCAAAATAGCTGTAAAAACTGCTACTATTTCGCTTAAGCCATAAGGAAACTCGCTAAATTTCGTATCTTTTAAGCCGTAGCAGACCAAAACGACCATTATCATCATGCCCATATGCTTCTCAATGGCGTCTAAGTAAGGGTTTGGCTTATAGTTTTTCAGTACATAAAACGGCGTTGCTCTCGTTATAAAAGTAGCCAAGGCGCTTAAGAGCACCGCCACAAAAAGAACCATCTCGCTTGAGTTTACACTTATCAAATTTTATCCTTGAACAAAAGCAAAAATACAAAACAAAGCGCCATTGAGCCAACAAGCACAAATTTAGCTGGAAATAGGCTCACTCCAAGCACGCCAAAAAATGTCGCCGCAAAGAGCACACGGTAGTTTTTATCATTTTTAAACATCTCTATCACAATAACTATAAAAAGTGCTGTCAAGCTAAACTCAAGCCCTTTTGTATCAGCCTTGATAAAATCACCAAGTATCACTCCAAGCAGCGTCCCAGCCGCCCAGTAAGACCAAGAAAGGATATTTAGCCAAGTAAAGACAAAGCTGCGATCACTCGCCTCTTTTAGCTTTAAATTTTTAAATATCGCAAAGGTCTCATCTGTTAGCAAAGCGATGTTTAAAAGCTTAAATTTGATCCCGCTATACTCTTTTAAAAGTGAAATTCCATAAAAAGTATGACGCAAATTTACTAGATAGCTCACGATAAAGACCTCAACGTGGCTCGTGCCAACGCTAAAGAGCGAGAGCATCATAAACTGCGCAGCCCCGCCATAAGCTAATGTGCTAAGTGCCACTGCGATAAATGCGCTAACTCCCATGCTTTTTGCCAGCACGCCAAATGCGACACCAAGTGGGAAATAGCCCATAAAGATAGGGATGGATAGTTTAAAAACGTAGTTAAATGTCAAATTTTTGCCTTCATAAAAAGCCGAAATGTTAGCAAAATTTGAAAAATTTAGAGTAAAAATGGAGCTAATTTTATAAAATAATAAAAATTTATGGAGCCAAAAGATGAAAAAGGTAATTCTAATTTTATTTTGTATTCTATTTTCTTGGGGTAAAAATTTAGATACCACCAAGCTTGAAAGTGAATGCACTTTAAATAACATAGAAAGTTGCACCGATCTTATATATATCTACTTTAATAAAAATGAGCGCGATAAAATGGCAGCTATGGCAAACAAGGCCTGCGAGCTAGGCAATCCACATAGCTGTCTATTTTTAGGAAATATATATCTACAAAAAGACACTCTAGCGCAAGAGAAAGAAGAAGGACTTAGACTTTATAATAAGGCTTGCGAACTAAAAAATGTATTTGCTTGCTATACCATTGCACTTATCTACGAAACAGGAGATGCTGATATACCAAAAGATAAAAATAGAGCAAAAAACTACTATAAAAAAGCCTGCGAGCTTGATTTGGATGAAGCTTGCAGTAGCTTAAAAATTTTAATTAATTAAAAATTGCTTTTATTCTTACTCATAAAAGTAGAAATTTTAGACAAAATGTGCCAAATTTTTATTTAGCCCAAATTAATGCGTCTGTTTTATCGAGTCCTTGCCTTTTGGCGTTTTGTTTAAAAAGCAAAATACCTCAAGCATGAAAGAAAGTAGTATAAGCCCAACAATAATTAGAGTCGCGTTCATACTACCTACCTTTTAAGCCCATTTACTATTTCAAGCATCGAATCACTCGTAGTTATAGCCTTTGAGTTTGCCTCGTATGCGCGCTGACCGGTTATAAGATCGGTCATCTCTTCAACTAGCTGAACGTTACTCATCTCAACAAACCCTTGTCTGATCGTGCCAAGTCCATCAAGTCCTGCAACACCTACCACCACGTTACCGCTAGCGCTTGTTTCCAGGTAGTTGTTATCACCCATTGAGTGAAGGCCAGCTGGGTTTATGAAATTTGCTAGCTCGATCTGACCTATCTGAGCCATCTCTCTCTCGCCTGCTTGAAGCACTGACACGGTGCCATCTGTGCCGATAGAAATTTGCGTCGCATTCGCAGGCACGGTAATCTGAGGGATTAGCTGATAGCCATCGCTATTTACGATCGTGCCATTTGCGTCAAGCTTAAATGCGCCATTTCTAGTGTAGGCTGTCGTGCCATCTGGTAGCTGAATCTGAAAAAATCCGTTACCAGCTATTACCATATCTAGGTTGTTGCTGGTCTCTTTAAAATAGCCCTGAGAAAAAATTTTATTTATCGCCGTTGGACGCACGCCAAGACCCACCTCGATACCAGTTGGGCTTGTAGTAGTCTGACTTGTAGCCGTACCTGCGTACTCCATGACTTGATACATAAGATCAGCAAATTCAGCCCTATTTTTCTTGTATCCATAAGTATTTACGTTTGCAATGTTGTGTGAGGTTACGTCTATCTGCGTCTGCTGAGCTATCATACCAGTGGCCGCAGTGTAAAGTGATCTCATCATAGTTTTATCCTTTTATTAAGCTTTTAGGGCTAGTTTTTGAACAGCATCTTGGTTAAGGTCGCTCATGTGGCTTGTCATAACCTTTTGATACATATCAACTAGGCGCTGGGTTTCTATTAAACCGACCATTTCTAAAACTGGATTTACGTTTGACATCTGAGCATATCCTTGCATTACACTATCAGCTTCATCAAGCTCATTTATGTCGTCAAAATTTCTAGTTTCAAAGAGGTTGTCGCCGACCTTTTTAAGATCTCTTATCTCTCTTGGCTGAGCGATAAAAAATTTAGAAAATTGATTATTATTTGAATATAAATTTCCATTTTTATCAGCAGTTAGCACCTCACCTTGTGGTACTTGGATGCCTCTTTGACCAGGATTTTGTGCCTCGTAACCACTTGGCAGCACCTTATAGCCCTCTTTTGTGACGATGTAGCCATCACCATCAAGGCTAAAAGAGCCGTTTTTGCTAAGTTTTACGCCATTTGGGGTATCAACTAAGAAAAATGCGTCATCTCTTTTTATCGCAAAATCAAGCGTGTTTGAGCTGTATTTAAAGCCACCAGCACTAAAGTCGGTGTATTCTTCGCTCACTTGTGGCACGCGATTAAGCGTTCTATTTAAAAATTTTGCTCCATCTTTTGTGTGATTTTTAAGTGGAAGCTCATCTTGTGTCTCTTTAAAAATTCTCGCAAAATCTCCGATAACTACGTCATTTCGCTTGTAGCCGATCGTATTTACATTTGCAAGATTGTTTGAGATCACATTTAGTCTGTTAAACTGCGTTACCATGCCAGCAGTGGCTTGATAATAACCATTTTGCATGCATTTTCCTAAAATTAATTATTGTCACGGTTTTTAAAGCAATAGCTGTTCCAAAATTTTAATTTTTTAATTATTAAATATTTCATAAAGTTTAATAAATAATTTATTTATTTAATGTTAAGATTCGCGACTTCAATATAGATAATGACTATTAAAAACAATAAAAATACAAAAAAGGATACATATTATTATGAAAAAGACTTCACTAGTTGTTTTACTTTGTGCTGGCTTAAATTTGTTGGCCCAAGAAAGTGAGAATATAAAAGAAGTTGAACTTGGCGGAGTAGAGGTAACTGCGGAAGAAGAAAACGTAAAGAATAAAAAGATTAGTGAAGTAAAAAAGACGGCAAGCGAGCTTACTAAACAACAAGTAAGCGATACTAGAGATATGGTGCGCTATGACACTGGTGTCAGTGTGGTTGAGACTGGTCGCTTTGGCTCTAGCGGATATGCTATAAGAGGCGTTGATGAAAACCGCGTAGCTATCAGTATCGACGGGCTTAATCAAGCTGAGACACTTTCATCACAGGGTTTTAAGGATCTCTTTGAAGGATATGGAAATTTTAATAATACAAGAAATGGCGTAGAGATAGAAAACATCCAGCAAGTAAATATTACAAAAGGTGCAGATAGTATAAAAACCGGCTCAGGTGCGCTTGGTGGCTCTGTAATGTTTGAAACAAAAGACGCCAGAGACTATCTTACAGAAAAAGACTGGTTTTACGGCTTTAAAGCACAAAAATCATCAGCCAACGATGAAAAACTATTTTCTCATACGATGGCCGCACGAGCAAAATGGTTTGATATTCTCTTTATCACTACAAAAAGAGATGGTCATGAGATGAAAAACTGGGGATACAATACATACGATGACAATGTGCTTGGCAAGGAAAGAGAAAAACCGGATCCTTATACCATAAACACAGATAGCAGGCTATTTAAATTTGGTGTAAATTTTAATGAAACGAACCGTTTTAGCATAGGAATCGATAGAAGCACAAAAGAGACAGTAGGTACTGACTGGTCGTATAAATTTGCTCTTTATACTGGCGGTATGTTAAATAACGTGCGTTACAGCACCGATGTAAGGCACGTAAATGATAAAAACAAACGTGAAAATATCTTTTATACATATGAAAACTACGATGAAAACCCACTTTGGGATAGTATGAAGATAACTTATTCAAAGCAAAAGATCCAGCTAAAGGCAAGGACTGATGAGTACTGTGATAAAAACGACTGTCAAGGCCTACTAAATCCATCAGGATTAAAGTTAAATAACGAAGGTAAGCTGGTGGATAAATATGGTGGCGACCTACAAATGAGACAAGTAGAAAAAGAGCCTTGGCCTGGAGCTGGCTTTACTTTTCCTCAAGATATTGTATTTGACAGTCATGGAAACGAAGTAGATGAAACATTCTATGGAAGAACAAATCGCGGAGCAGATAAACTTCTTGTCGATTGTAATCAGTATGATTGCTCTAAGCCTTTAACGCTTTTTAATAAGACAACCAAACGATATGAAACCTACAATCTAACTCCGCAAAACATGCCAGATGGCAATGGAAAATATGCAGAGCTTACTCCAAAAAATAGATTTGAGGAACTACTTTTGCCAAGAGCTCCAGGATATCTTGAAAATAACTGGAAAGATAGAGATCTAAATACCGATACAAAACAGCTAAATTTAGATGCGACAAAGGAATTTAGCCTATTTAAAATGGATCATACTTTAAAATACGGTGGACTTTATAATCAAATAGATAAGAGTATGATAAATAAACAAGGTTATGAGGCACACAATAAGGAATGGTGGGCGAAATATTTCTTTGGCATGGCAAACAAGGGCACAGGCTTGCTACCAAATTTTCAACCAGACAAGTGCATGCCTCACGGCGGAAATGATTACAGTACACTTTGTAGACATGAGGATAATAAATTTAGCTTTTTGATACCTGTAGAAACGAAGACAAAGGCATTTTATCTGGGTGATGATATATCTTTAACTGAAATTTTAAGCGTAGATGCAAATTATAGGTTTGACAAAATAACACACAATCCAAGCTACATACCAGGCAAGACACCAAAGCTGCCAACTGATCTTTTTGCTGGTGTTTTTATACCTTTTACTATACCGCCTGGCTCTAGTGCAGAAGAAGTAAAAAGGATAAAAACTAAAAATGCTGAAGAAAATGCACGTTATCTAGCAAGCCAAAAGAGGGATTTTACACATCATTCGTATTCACTTTCAACAAATTTTGACCCATTTGAGCATATAAGACTTCAGGCAAAATATGCAAATGGTTTTAGAGCTCCAACATCTGATGAAATTTATTTTACTTTTCAGCATCCTGATTTTACGATATTTCCAAATTTAGCTCTTCAACCTGAGATTGCAAAAACAAAAGAATTTGCCGTAACTCTTCATAACTCACCTAGCTTTTTTACAATAAATCTCTTTCAAACAGACTATAAAAATTTTATCGATCTAAAGTATATCGGTCGTGGCACGCTAACATACGGAAATGCCGGTAGTAGAATGCCAGTAGAAATGTACCAAAACGTAAATAGAGCAAGGGCTCGAGTAAGAGGTGTTGAGCTAAGTGCGAATCTAGACCTAGAGCAAGCTTATAGTGGGCTAAGTGGCTTTAATGTCGGCTATAAATACCTATATCAAAAAGGTAGAATGTCGGTAGATGAGAGCGGCAAGCTAGACGCTCCAATGAATGCCATTCAGCCAGCAAAATTTGTCTATAACGTCGGATATCACACAAGAAATAATAAATTTGGAGCAAATCTATATATGACGCACGTAAAAGCAAAACGCCCAGAAGATACTTATAATATCTATGCCAAAGACGATCCGGACGCAAAAAATACATATGTTAGATATGTCAGCAACACATACAGTTTATTTGATTTTGTAGCGTTTTATAGACCGATGAAAAATTTCACATTTACAGCAGGCGTGTATAACATCACAGATAGAAAATACACAAGCTGGGATAGCGCAAGAAGTATAAGGACTTTTGGCACAAATAATATGGTAAATAAAGAAACTGGCAGGGGCCTTGCTAGATTTTACTCACCTGGTAGAAATTTCAAGCTAACATTTGAAATGACGTTTTAATAATTTTATAGCTACCGCAATTTTAGACTTTTGCGGTAGCTTTGTATAGATAAAATTTCACTGTTTTGATGCACTTTTTAAAAAATTTGGGTATAATCCACTTTCTTTTAAACAACACTTAAATCACAATTAGACGATTCGAAAGGAAATTTATGAGCGCCGCAAAAGACTCTTTTTCTCAGATAGAAGAGCTTTTCGCTGAAAATGCAAAAGGCTTTTTAACATACGAAAAATTAGTAAAATTATTAGACAAAGCTCCGACTGCTACGATAGTAAAAAAGATAGAACAACTAGCAAAAACAAATAAAGTCCAGCTCATCACATCTGCTGAGGCCGCAAAGCTTAGAAATTTAGCTGATGCTAAAAAGCGCCAAGAAAACGCTCAAAAAAGCGATCAAGATATCGACGAAGATCTCGATCTTTCAGGCGAAAGTGACCTTTTAGAGTGGTCAAGATCTGATAGTCCTGTCAGGATGTATCTAAGAGAGATGGGGCAGATCGCGCTTCTTACAAAAGATGAAGAGGTAGAGATTAGCAAAAGGATTGAGCTTGGCGAAGATATTATCATTGATGCATTTTGTTCTGTACCATTTTTGATCGATTTCATACTTGACTATAAAGAGCCACTAATCAATAGGGAGCGCCGTGTAAAAGAGCTTTTTAAGAGCTTTGAAGACGAGAGTGAAAACGAAGAAAATGAAGATAGCGAAGACGATATAGACGAGGAAGATGAAGAGAACGAAGAAAACGAAGCTCCTAAAAAATCAGCTAAAAACGATAAACGTGCTGAAAAAGTTATAGAGAGTTTTAAGGCCCTCGAAAAGGCAAAAAAAGAGTGGCTAAAGACTGCAAACAAACAGGATAAAGTTGAGAGCGACGACACAGCTTCAAAGATGACTCTTGCATTTAAAAAGAAAATTTTAAAAGAGAAGCTGATGGATCTTGGCCCAACAAGCAAGTTAATTAGCGAGATCGTAAAATCAATGGAGACAGCGCTAAAAAGTGATGACGAATTTGACAGAGAGCTAAAACGCTTGGAGTATCGCTTGCCAATGTTTAGCGACGAACTTAAGAAAAATCACAAAAGTATACTAAAAGATATCATCAAACTTAGCAAAGAAGAGATCGCAGCTCGTGTGCCAGAAGCTACAATGGTCTCAACTTATGTCGAGATCAAAAAGCTATTTACTACAAAAGAGGCAAGCAAGCAAGGCTTTGATCTTGAGCCAACAAGGCTAAAAGAAATTTTAGAGCAGATCAAACGTGGAAAGAAAATTTCTGACGAGGCAAAAGCTAGAATGGCTAAGTCAAACCTCCGTCTAGTTGTAAGTATCGCAAAACGCTATACAAATAGGGGCTTACCATTTTTAGATCTCATCCAAGAGGGTAACATTGGCCTTATGAAGGCGGTTGATAAATTTGAATACAGAAAAGGTTATAAATTTTCAACCTATGCCACATGGTGGATCCGCCAGGCTATCTCGCGTGCGATCGCCGATCAGGCAAGGACGATTAGGATACCTATCCATATGATAGAGACGATAAATCGTATCAATAAAATAAATCGCAAATACCTCCAAGAAGAAGGTAAAGAGCCTGATGTAAGCGTTATCGCAAAAGAGGTTGGACTAAGTGTTGATAAGGTAAAGCAAGTCATCAAAATAACAAAAGAACCTATCAGCCTCGAAGCTCCAATCGCAAACGAAGAGGATGGAAAATTTGGAGATTTTGTAGAGGATAAAAGCTCGCTTTCTCCAATTGATCAAATTTTAAAAAGTGACCTGAGAGAGCAAATTGACGATGTGCTTTCGCAGCTAAATGAGCGTGAAAAAGCAGTCATTTCGATGAGATTTGGCTTGCTTGAAGATGAGAGTGACCGTACACTTGAAGAGATCGGCAAAGCACTAAACGTCACTCGTGAGCGTGTCCGCCAGATAGAAAGCTCAGCTATCAAAAAACTAAAACACCCAAAAGTTGGTAGGAAACTCAAAAACTACATCGAAGGCTAAAAGCCTTAATCTAGCTCGAATTTCACACAAATTTGAGCTAGAAGCTAAAATCAAAATTTTATACTCACATTAAAGCAAATATCTCCCACATAAATTTTAGTCGCAAAAGTAACAAAGCTAAAATCTACAAAGCTAGTTGGCCTTTAAAGCATATTGTTGTAGTAAATTTTAGCTTTCTATTTACTAGCAAGGATTGATTATAATCTTATAATCACAGCACACTCACCAATAAAAATAAAATTTGCAAGATCATTAAAATTTTAGAGCAAAAATAGGCACAAAATGAGTTTAAATTTTAACCCCTCTAAATGCTTCCTTTGCGGCTTTTACATCAGCCTCATCTGGGTGCGTTTTGGCTCGCTCCCATCGCTCTAGTCGCTCAGGCGTTAGAGCAAATCTCGGATCATCGGGCATAGCTTTACCAAGTTTTTTTAGTTGCTCTATTACTTCAGGAGCAATCGCACCTTGACAGATAAACGTGCGCAAAATTTTATTGCCATTTTGCATAAATAGCTCTTTGCCTTGATCTATCGCCTGCGTGGCATGTGCACTTGGTACATCAGCACCAAGGGTTATAAAAAAGCCTACTTTTTTATTTTTTACACTTTGAGAGATAAATTTTTTAAATTCCTTCTCCGGTGAGCCCTGATCTATATAGTATCCAAGCGCGATAAAATCAAACTCACTCAAATTTATCTCACTCGCATTGGCAAAATTTATCGCCTCACAGCTAAGCTCACCAGCAATAGCCTCTGCTATCTTTTTTGTATTTCCACTTTTTGATGTATATATCACAATACTTTTCATAAAAACTCCTTCTTAGAAATTTCCATCACTGCATTTGCGATAGAATTTCCCCAAAATACGCCATCTTTTGTAAAATTTAAAGAGTCGTTTTCGATTTTTAGATATCCACTTTCCTCACATTTTTTAAAAAGATCCATAAGCTCATTAGCACACGTCTGGCTCACAAATTTAAAAACACGCTCAAGGCTTATTTGTGGATACTGAAAAAGATTTACAAATCTATCAAACTCCATCTGTCTAGCAGTCATGTGACCCATAACTTTCATCTTTTGACTCATGTTATAGATACCAAACTCCCCTAGCCTACCGCCAGCGCCTTTTCCAAGAGGCAAGACATCAGCGCCTGCGTGAGATAGTCTTATATATTTATATTGGTCCCTACCCTTTTTGGCCACCTTTGTATACTCTAAAATTTCATAGTCGCCTTGACTTAAAATTTCGTCTAAAAATGCGTGATGCAGGCTCTTATCGACTTCTACGTCATAGTAATCCTCGCTTATGGTCTTGCTAAGCACTGAGCCATCTAAAAACTGAAGCGAATAAAAACTCGCACTGTCAATGCCGAGCTCACGCACTAGCTTAGCATCTCTTACTACCTCGTCTATGCTTTCATTAGGATAGTTATATATAATATCAACACAAAGCATTCCACTAAATTTCTCACGCAGATCACGTAGATGTTTTACGGCTCCATCTGAACTATGTGTGCGATTTAGCAGCTTTCTGCCAGCCTCACTAAATGTTTGCACGCCAATACTGTATCTATTTACACCAAGCTCGTTTAAAAGGCGAAGCTTGCTTATATTTAGATTATGAAGCGTACTTTCTAGGCTAAATTCACACTCAGGCAAGATATTAAAGCTGCCCTTAAGTGCGTTTATCACCTGCTCTAAGTGCCTCTCTTTTAATATCGTTGGGGTGCCGCCACCAAAATATACACTACCTATTTTCTTGCTTTTTAAGTAGTTCGTGGCGGAGTATTTTTCTATCTCGCTTAATAGAAATTTTGTATACTCATCAAGCTCATCCTCAAGCTTTGTCCTATTCATCGAGCAAAACGAGCAGATGTTATCACAAAACGGTACATGGATGTAGATCACTCCTTCATTTTCATCTGGCGCACTCTCTAAAAATTCCCATAGCTCATCTTCACTCACCATATCAGGTCTTTTTGAAGGAGCTACGCTATGACCTTTTATACGTTTGTTAAACATTTGTATACTCACTTGTTAAGTGTGTTAAATAGCTCGTTTGCGGCATCATTTATGCGAGGTGTACCGCGCAAGACAAGACTTGATGGGACGTTTAAAATTTTAGAGTTCTTGGCCGCACTAGTTGCTTTTAGCACTGGATTTTGCGATAAAAAATCACTACCATCTTTCATGCCTACAACTATTATGAAGTCTGGATTTTGCGCTAGGATAAATTCATTTTGAACGATTGGCATCGCTCCAGCTAGGCCACCTGCTACGTTTTTCATACCAAATTTAGTAAACATATCCCCAGGCAAGCTAGCATCGTTAAAAGCAACTAGTGGGGTAGCTGCATAAACGCCTAAAATTTTCTTACCGCTTAAATTTGAGTTTTGAAATTTTAAAAAGTCCTGCTTTATCTTAGCCACAAGCTCGCCAGCACGCTCTTTTTTGCCTGTGATATCGCCCATTTTTTCTATATTTTTGCAAATATCATCTACACTATTTGCCTGCATCGTAAGTGTCTTTATACCAAATTTAGCAAGGTCGGCGTTTACACCATCAGAGTGAAAGCTAGTAACTACAAGGTCAGGCTTTAACTCGACTATACGCTCTAAATTTGGCTTTGTATAAGTGCCAACGCTCTTTAGCTTTTCCGTCTTATCCTCAGGCCAAATCTTACCAAACTCAAGAGTAGAAATAGCTGCGATCTGATCTTCAGCCTCCAGCATATACATCATCTCAACCACTGCAGGATCAAGCACAACGATATTTTTAGCACTTAGGCCAACACCACTAAAACCAAGCAAAAAAGCAAAAACTAAAAATAATTTTTTCATAAAATCTCCTTTAAAATTATCATTTTGGTAAAACAAATGGCATATCATTTTTATATATGATATCTGCCTTAAGGCCGTAAATTTCATCTAAAATTTCTGGATTATAAAGCTCTCTGACACTCCCTTTGTGAGCTATCACACCGCCTTTTAGCATTAAAATTTCATCACATATTAGTGAGGCTAAATTTAGATCATGAAGCACAGCTATGGTGACTAAATTTAGCTCACGAGTAAGATGCGAGCAAAGCTTTAACACCTCTATAGCATGGCTTAGATCAAGAGCTGATGTAGGCTCATCTAGCAGCAAAACTTTAGGCTCGCTAACTATTGCACGAGCAAGCAAAGCTCTAGCAAATTCGCCACCACTTAATGAGTTTGCCACTCGGTCTTTAAATTTATCCAGTCCGAAAGTCTGTAAAGCCTCATCAACTAGCGCAATATCGTGAGAGCTATAACCACTAAAAGAGCTTTTTAGATGAGCATATCTGCCCATCAAAACAAGCTCAAAAACACTTAATGGCATCGTAAGTGCGCTTTTTTGAGGTACAAAACTAGTCGTTCTTGCAAGCTCCTTTGTGCTGTAGCTTTGTACATCTTTTTCTAAAATTTTGACACTTCCAGTGCTTGGAGAAAGCAAATTTAAGATACATTTTAAAAGTGTTGATTTGCCACATCCATTAGAGCCCAAAAGACCTATAAATTTTCCACTTTTAGCAGTAAAGCTTATATTTTTTAGCACACTTGTTTGCGCGTATGAAAAGCTTAAGTTTGATACTTCTACGCTCAATGCACACTCCTTTTTAGATAAAGTGCTAAAAATAGAAAAAATGGCGCTCCAAAAAACGCACTAATAACGCCAACTGGCACTTCAACCGGGCTTAAAACACTCTTCCCCACTACGTCACAAGCTAGCAAAAACGCTCCTCCTCCAAGAGTAGAAAGCGGCAGTAAAATAGCGTTGTTTGAGGTATTTAAAAGCATTCTAAAAGAGTGTGGAATAATGAGCCCAACAAAGCCTATCATGCCGGTAAATGCGACCGAAAAAGCAACCGTGAGCGAAGCTATGACAAGCAGACGCTTCTTAAGTGCATCGACATCTATACCAAGGCTTTTTGCCTCGTCTTCCCCGCTTAAAAGTATCGTTAACTCAAAGCGTTTTAGATAAAAATATATCATGCAAAAGATAAGCGGAACAGCGATAATGCCGACCTTTTGCCATGAAGCAGAACCTAAATAACCCATCATCCATGCCACTATCTTAAAACTATCTTCACCTATAAGATATGTCGCAAAACTCGTAAATGCCCCTAGAAAAGATGAAAAGGCGATACCAACTATAAGAAGTGTAGCAATAGAGCGACTACGATTATAAACTCCAAAAATAGCAAGTGTAAGTAAGCTAGAAGACAAAAAAGCAAAGATGCCATAATAAATTTCAGATAAGCCAAGAAGATATGCCACTACTGCTCCAAATGTCGCAGATGCGGCTATGCCGATGATATATGGATCTGCAAGCGGATTTAAAAAGACGCTTTGCGTTACAACACCCGAGCTGGCCAAAAGCATACCTATAAGCAGAGCCATTACAAGCCTTGGTAGTCTAATGTCAAACAAGATGGTCTCTTTCATCTCGTCTATTTTGTTATTAAATATAAAATTTAAAATCTCACTCATGCTTATGTCAGAACCGCCTATACTAAGCGAGATAAAAGAGAGCAAAACAATGAGCACAATGAGTAAAATGGCAAGCTTGGTACTACCTTGCATAAATTTCCTTTTAATACAAATGGCTAAAAACAACAAAAAGCATAAAAATAAGCAGAAAATATAATTTTTAAATAAAAGATATAAATTTTCTAAAATATTATTATTAACTCATAATTTTAAAAAAATAAGCTTAATTCTCGCTTTAAAAATATTAATGATAATTTTAATCAATTTTAAGTTTTCTTTAGTATGATTTTGCGATTTTTAATTTTATTTTTTAAGGAGAACGGTTTTGAAACAAAGAGCATTAGACCACATGAATAAGGACCATCTGGATATAGTGATCGAATTTTGTAAGAAATTTAGTGGTGTAGCTGAGCCTACAAACGTAAAAATGACTGATATAAACGAAGATGGCATGGAAATAACATGCAATCAGGCAAAAACATTTGTACCATTTTTAAGCAAAGCAGGCGGAGATGGTTTTAGAGAGTCGATCATCGAACTTTATATGAGCATCAAGGGCGATACAAACAGCTCTAGTGTGCAAGGCGGAATGATGAAATTTATAAATAGCTTTAAGACTGTTGTGATCTCAAGCATTCTTGACGGACAAGCGGTTTCGTCGTATTCACCTTTTATAAAAGAAAACGATGAGTTTTATATCTGCATATCATCAGTAGCAGATCACTACCACTCAATAAAACAAAACCCGGATAAAATTTCACTCCTTTTTATTCAGGATGAAAAAGATGCAAAAAGTCTATTTGCTCGTGTAAGAGTAAGCTTTGAAGCTAAAGCTGAGTTTATGAGCGACAGTGTAAGAGATGAATTTATATCAAAATTTGAGAGTGCCTTTGCAAATGAATCAGCACTTGCATTTATTAAAGAGATGAAAGACTTCTATATAGTAAAACTCACCCCAACAAAAGGTAGATATGTAAAAGGCTTTGGCGCAGCATATGACACAGTAGGACTCCAAGTTGTCGATAGTGGCAGAGTAAACAACCCTCACACTAAAAAATAATCACTTTTGTAAGACCATTTGGTCTTACAAATTTACACCTCTTAAAATTTATTTTTTGCTTTACTATAAAAATTTAAATAATACAAATAGTAACATTTTTGCTTTTTATCATAAAAATGGCTTAGGTTTGCCTGAACTTGAGCAAATCTAGCATCAAAATTCCTCAATATGCCTATACCTATAATCTAAACTATAAACATATTTCATCCAAACAAGATAGAATCATTATAAAAATTTATTAGAAACTAAAAAAGAATTTACCGGCGCAAGACCGGTAAAAATTTATTCAGCTAGAAGTTTATCTAGTTTTGCGGCCAAGCTCGTAGTATCATGAGCTTTGGCTAAGCTCGCAGCATGTAGCTTTAAATTTGCTTGTAAATTTTCTTCCAAGCTCTTTGCGATATCGCTGCTATCAAGATTTTCTACACTATTAGCATTTGCCACGCTCCTTGCGGCTAGAGCATTTATGCCTCTAAATACAGCATTTTGTGTTGATCCGATCTCTGAGCGAAGTGAATTTATATTTTTTAAAATTTCACCTGTATTTGAGCCGTCATCTTTTACATTTAAAAGAGCATTTGTACCCAAATTTATATTTTTTGTACTCTCGCCTGTAAAAAATCCAAGCTCAGCATCAAATACGTTTTTACCGTTAAATTTAGCCTCTTTTACGCTATCATTCATAGCATTTCTTAGTGCGTTGATTTCGCTCTTTATGCCTTTTTGTTCATTTGCCGAGAGAGTAGGATTTGTAAGCTTACTTGAAAGCTCACCTATTCTATCCGTACTTTTACTTAAATTTAAAAGCGTTGAGTCAGCGATTTGAAGCATACCGATCATATCGTTTGCATTTGCCAAACCTTCGTTCAAGACATTTGTTTGTGAAAGCAAACTCTCTGCGATTTGCAAATTTGCACCTGATGCTTTGATCTCGCTATTTGCAGAGATAGCATTTAACGCTTTCTTCTCACTATTTTTTGCTTGATCTAAATAATAGTTTCCTGAAGCCTGGTTTGCAGTATAAGTTCCTAACTTCATAACAACTCCTTTTTAATAATTCGCTATGGATTCTACTATAAATTCTATAAAGAGTTGCAAAATCTCTATAAAATCCATTTTTATTTACTCTTCTAGCCTCACTGCAACTGATTTTTTATGAGCGGTTAGTCCTTCAGCTTCGGCTAGCTGCATACATGATTTGCCAAGATGCATGATACCTTTTCTACTCACTGAAATGATCGAACTTCGCTTCATGAAATTTTCAACTCCAAGCGGTGAGTAAAATCTTGCACTTCCGCCAGTTGGCAATGTGTGATTTGGCCCAGCTATATAATCTCCCATCGCTTCAGGTGTAAAGTGTCCAAAAAATATAGCTCCCGCGTGCTTTACCTCATCCATATAGCTTAAAGCGTCATTTGTAGCGATCTCTAGGTGCTCCACTGCGAGCTCATTCATGAGAGTAAAACACTCTTTTAGATCTTTTGCTACTATTATTGCGGCTTTATTTCTTATGCTTGCACTTGCGATCGGCTCACGTTTTAGTGTCTTTAACTCATCTTCAATGTGTCTTTGCACAGCCCTTGCAAAGGCTTCCACTGGCGTTATCAAAAAGGCACTTGCTATCTCGTCATGCTCGGCTTGAGAGAGCATATCGATAGCTATATGTCGAGGATCGGCACTATCATCAGCGATCACGCCTATCTCACTTGGACCAGCGATCATGTCAATATTTACGTCGCCATAGACTAGCTTTTTAGCAGTCGCTACGTAGATATTGCCAGGTCCTGTGATGACATCAACTTTTGGTACTGTTGCGGTTCCGTATGCCATCGCCGCAATGGCACTTGCGCCTCCTACTTTAAAGGCTGTTTTTATGCCGCAAAGGTGCATAGCCGCAAGAAGCAGAGGATTTACCTTTCCATTTGGTGCTGGGGTGCAGACAACGATCTCTTTTACGCCAGCTACAATCGCTGGGATCGCATTCATAAGAAGCGAGCTAGGATATGCCGCCTTACCACCTGGGATGTAAAGGCCGGCACGATCAACTGCGGTGTATTTTGCGCCAAGTAAGATGTCGTGCTCGTCTTTGTAGGTCCAGTCGCTTGGCTTTGTACGCTCGTGGTAGCTTTTTATCCTATCGTGGGCTAAATTTAAAGCTACTCTCAAAGCATTGTCTAGCGAATTATAGGCAGCTTCCATCTCTTTAACGTCGATTATTATGTCGTTTTTACTTGTAACGCTAAATTTATCAAATTTAGCTATCTGCGCAAAAAGTGCACTATCGCCATCTTTTCTTATCTCATCTATTATTCCAGCAACCACCGGCATTACAGCACTCATGTCATTATCACTTCGTTTAACAAGCTGTAAAAATTTACTCTCAAAATCAGCGTCACTACTATGAAAAAATTTCATTTATGCTCCTTTAATTTTAATTTTCTCTCGTATCTTTGTCTTTGTGTAATGTTACCTAAAATTCCGCCCTGGTGGATATATAAAATTTCAGCTCCAAGCTTATCTAAATTTGCAAAAAGCGTGATAAAGCCAACAGGGTCATACACTAGGTCAAATTCTACACCGCTTTTGCACACTTCAAGCCAAATTTCATAAAGCTCTGGGTATAAATTCCCAAAATGATACTTCCTTGGTGGATTTAAAATTTGCACTTTACTATTTTTGTCTAGCTCATAAATTTGCTTTTTTAGATAGTCGCCATCCCCCACGCAAGGAGTTGTAAAAACGTTAAGATCGGTATGCTTTGCCAGATAGCATGCGCTTGTGCCTGTGCCTGAGGGTAAAAAGATATCAGGCCTTATGCCACTTTTTTTGCTCCACTCATTTATCTCATTTGCCTGCGTGATAAAGCCAAGCTCGGCTTCACTCTGCGCTACGCCCTCGTTTATAAATAGTGTGTTTTGGCTCTTTGCTAGCTCTTTAGCAAATTTCTCACGCTCCTCTTTTACAAAAATTTCCATGCCATTTTCAAGTGCAAATTTGAAATTTCCTACTGGATCTTGCTCTAAATTTGAGCTTAGATGAGAGACGACGTAGTAAAATTTGAGTCCCTTTATCTTAGCAAAAAGACTTAGACTATACATCGCATTTGACTGGCTTGAGCCGTGAGATACGATGGCTTGGATGCCGTGTAGATCAGCTTTTAAAAAATACTCTAGTTTTCTTGCTTTGTTGCCGTTAAACTCGCCTAGCAGGTCATCTCTTAAAAGCCAAAATTCTCGCCCTCTTAAGCAAATTTTATCAATCACCCTTAAACTCCAAAAATTTCTCTATCTCGTTGATAGCCTCTTTGTTTGAGAGTGAAAATTTGATCTCGATACGTCTTGAAGCGTCCTTGTCCTCGGCTCCGTCTTTAAAAACTAGCTCATTATAGCTTCGTCCGCTTGCAACAAGCAGCTTTCTAAGTCGAGTATCGTCACTAAATGAATTTATAAATTCCATCACAGCGTATGCTCTTTTTTGTGAAAGCTCTAGGTTATAAATATAGCTTCCGTCGCTATCTGTAAAGCCTTCGATTATGATTTGATCAATGTTTGACGCGATATCTTTGTCATTTAAAAGCACGTCGAAATATTTACTAAGCGTAGCCTTTAACTCCTCTTTGACCTCTTCTTTTAAGACCGCACTGCCTTTATCAAAAAGTACTGAGGAGCTAAGCTTTAGTGCGCCTGAGTTTGGGTCGATCTCGATGCTTGAGCCTAGCCTATCCTTTAGGGCTGAGATCACTTTTACTCTAATACCAGTTAAATTTTTCACTCTGTCACGAGTGACGTTTAGATCCCTTAAAAGCTCGTCATATCTAGCCTCTCTTTGGCTCACTTGCTCTAGCAAAAAGGCGATCTTGGCTAAATTTTTCTCACTGCTTTCGTTTGCGTCGCTAAGCGCTCTATCTTTTGATGAAATTTCATCATTTAGCACGATCATCTTTTGATTTAGATCAAAAATACTAGCATTTAGCTCTTTTATGCTCGCATTTGCGTCTTTGTTTTGCTCTATAAGCTGGGCTAGTTTTTCTTTTAGGGCGTCTATTTGGATGACAAAAATTTCATTTGATTTTTTTAAATTTATGTTTTCGTCGCTTATCTTTGAAAGCTCGCTTTTTAGGGCTTCATTTAGCTCTTCAAGGGTAAAATTCTTGCCCTGGGCATCTTTTAAATTTGCTAAAGCTGCGATGATGGCTTGCTCTTTATTTTCAAGGGTATTTTGAGTTAGGACGTATTTTACGACGACAGCACCGATTAGCAGCATAAAAACAAAGAGCAGACCCGCCATCAAGTCTGCGTACGAAACCCAAAAGCTCGATTGATCCTCGTTATTTTTGTTTATTTTCATTGCACTAGATTTTCGATTTTTTCTATTACAGAATTTGCTTCTTTATCGATCTCGTCTATGTTCTTCTTAAGCTCAGCTATGAGGCTCTCGCGCTCTTTCTCACGCTCCAAGCTCCTACCCTCTTGCTCATAAGCTGCCTTAAATATCGTCGCACTCTCCACAAGCGAGGCTCTAAATTCCCTTAGTGCGTCGTTTTGCTCTTTCATGAGCGAGTAAGAAAATTCTCTTAAAACCTTGTCAAAGCTCTTGATAGTCTGCTCAAATTTGAGCTGGCTCTCTTTCGTGGCGTTTAAATTTCTACTAAAAATTTCGCCAAGTTTTGCATGCTCGGTTAAAATTTTAACCTCCATATCTTTAAAGGCGTTAGAAAATGCGCTTACTGCCTTTAGCATATCAGAGTGGATTTTTACAAATTCATCTTGTTTTAGGCTAGCTTCATTTAGCATTTTTAGACTTGCGCTAAGCTCGGCCTTGCTTTGATTGATGATATTTTTCTCAACCTCACAAAGCTCTTTTAGGCTGTTAAATTTCTCATTTGTCAGTTCGCTTAGCTCTTTTACAAATTTATCGTCAAGCACCATTTTAAAGGCGTCGTGACTATCTTTAAAGTAGCCTACACTTGCTTTCATGAAATTTGCATTTAGCTCATTTTCCTGCCAAAAAAACTCACGGCTTAGCTCTTTTTGCTCGCTATAAAATTTCTCAAATTTACTAACGCCTATCTTTTCAAAAAACATCCACCAAAGCGCTAAAAATATGCCGTAGATCGATACATAAAATGCCGTAGCTACGCCATTTAGTAGTATAGCGATCTCTTTTTCTAGGCCGTTTGAGGTGCTTGAGCTAAAGCTTGGCATGGAGATGGCGATACTGATAAATGTGCCTAAAATTCCAAGCATAGGAAAGACTGCTTGACCGATGTTTGCTAGATTGTCATTTCTAAAATTTCTTGTATAGCTCTCAAAAAAATCTTCAAATTTAGCATTTGCCTTTTTGACACTTGAAATTTCAAAGAGGTGAGCAATGATAAATTCTTTTAGCCTTATCTTGTACTCTTTTGCATTTGCTAAGAAATTTGAGTAAGCTACCAAGGCACTGTGGCGTGAAAAGACAAAAGCGACAAAAAGTATAACGCCCATCATCACTATGGTGTGAAGCTTCATCTGAAAATTTATAACGCCAAGATACGCTAGTATCGCCAAGATATAGATGACTAAAGGGATAAAGATAACTTTAAAAAAGACAAAGAAAGAGTGAGCTTGGTGCTCTTTTGGCACGCTTAGCTCACTAAAATCATTTTGATTTTGCATAGGATTAGTTCCTATTTAGGCAGTTTAAGTCGCTAAAAGCAGTCTGAAGACGCTTAACCATGCTCTCCTCACCACTTCTTAGCCATTTCCTTGGGTCGTAGTATTTTTTATTTGGCTTATCATCGCCTTCTGGGTTGCCGATCTGACCTTGCAAGTATGCTCTATTTTTAGCCTCATACTCGCGCACACCGTCCCAGAAAGCCCACTGAGTATCGGTGTCGATATTCATCTTGATAACACCGTAACTTACAGCATCTTTGATATCTTTTAGCTCACTACCGCTACCGCCATGAAATACAAAATTTACAGGCTTGTCACTTTTTGTATTAAATTTCTTTGCCACATAGGCTTGTGAGTTTTTAAGAATTTCTGGTCTTAGTACGACATTGCCTGGTTTATAGACGCCGTGAACGTTGCCAAAACTAGCTGCGATGCTAAATTTATCGCTTATCTTACTTAGTCTTTCATAAGCAAGAGCGACATCTTCTGGCTGAGTGTAAAGAAGCGCGTTATCAACGCCTGTATTATCCACGCCGTCCTCTTCGCCACCAGTGACGCCTAACTCGATCTCTAGGCTGATGCCAAGCTCGCTAAGTTCTTTTAGATATTTCTCGCATGTGCTTAAATTTTCTTCCAAGCTCTCTTCGCTAAGATCAAGCATGTGAGAGCTAAAAAGTGGCACGCCGTGAGCTTTTTTATATTCATGACTTGCTTTTACTAGCTCATCTATCCAAGGTAAAAGCTTTCTAGCAGCGTGGTCAGTGTGTAAAATGACTGGCACACCGTAAGCCTTAGCCAGTAAATGAACATGCTTTGCTCCAGCGATCGCACCAAGAACGGCTGCGTTTTCGCAGGCTTTACCAGCGTAAAAACCTGCACCACCATTACTAAACTGAACGATAACAGGCGAGTTAGCAACCTTTGCTGCTTCTAAAACAGCATTTACTGAGTCGCTGCCTACGACATTTACAGCAGGTATTGCAAAACCTTGCTCTTTGGCATAAGCATAAAGTTTTGTTACATCATCTCCGCTTAAAACACCAGGTTTTACGATATCTAAAACGCCCATTTTATCCTCCAAATTTTATTTGTATTCTATCTTTGCTTTTTGGCGTAGAGCTTCACTTTTTTGTCTAACAGCAGCTTGGAATTTCTCCATTTTAACAGCTTGCTCGATCTCCGCTTTTGCTTGTTCAAAGCTTACAGTGCCAGCAGCTTTGCCATCTTCTTTCAAGATAACATGGTAACCAAACTGAGTTTTAACTGGCTTAGTTGAAACTGTGCCATTAGCCATTGAAAATGCTGCGTCTGCAAAAGGTTTTACCATTTGGCTTTGACCAAACCAGCCAAGTGCACCACCATGTGCAGCTGAACCTTTGTCGATTGATTTTTGGCTTGCTAGCTCTGCAAATTTCTTTGTTAATGCCTCACCTTTTAAATTTTTAAGTTGAGCGATGATGTCGTTTGCTGTTTTCTCATCTTCAACTAGGATATGCCTTGCTTTTGCTTGAGCTGGCTCGTTCATACTTGCTTTGTTTTTATTGTAAAAATCTTTTAGCTCGTTATCGCTTACTTTTATGCCGTCAAAAAGCTTTCTCATATAAAGCTCAACCGCGATGCCTTCTTGCGCTGCTTTTACAGCTTTGATGTACTCTACATCTTTTTCAATACCGCTTGACTTAGCATCTTTTAAAAGAAGTTTTCTATTTATTAGATCGTCGATTATACGTTTTTTCTCATTTGGTTGAAGCTTGCTAGCGTCAAATCCTGGCATAGCTGCTGATAAAAGGCTTGAAATATCGCTATCGCTTATAGCATCACCATCAACTGTTGCAACTACTGCTGCATTTAGAGTAACAGCTGCTGCTAAACTTAAAACTGCTGGAAACAAAAATTTTTTCATA
Organism: Campylobacter concisus; assembly: GCF_003048775.2. Taxonomy (NCBI): domain Bacteria; kingdom Pseudomonadati; phylum Campylobacterota; class Epsilonproteobacteria; order Campylobacterales; family Campylobacteraceae; genus Campylobacter; species Campylobacter concisus. Next base: position 1,252,608 of record NZ_CP049272.1, read on the forward strand.
TAAATCCTTTAAAAAATTGATTTTATGGGCAAGATTATATCAAATAAAGCGATAACTTTTCATTTAACTTAAGAAAATAAGGTAAAATACGAAAATGAGAACAAAAAAAGATATTTTAGAGATAAAAAGAAGACTTTTAGAAGAGTTTAAAGACGCCAAAAGCGAGCTTAAATTTAGAAATTTATATGAGCTACTTGTCTGTGTCATGCTCTCAGCCCAGTGCACCGACAAAAGAGTAAATTTAATAACTCCAGCTTTATTTGAAGCATATAAAGATGTCTATGAGCTAGCTAGCGCAAATTTAGCAAGCCTAAAACTAATGATAAATTCGTGCAGCTTTTTTAATAACAAAGCGGTAAATTTAATCAAAATGGCAAACAGCGTGGTTGAGCTTTATAATGGAGAAATTCCACTTGATGAAGAGAAGCTAAAAGCACTTGCTGGAGTTGGACAAAAGACCGCTCATGTCGTGCTTTTAGAAGCTACAAATGCAAATGTTATGGCTGTTGATACGCATGTTTTTAGAGTGGCGCACAGACTTGATCTTAGCCATGCAAAAACGCCAGAAGCCACTGAAGCTGATCTTAGCCATGCCTTTAAAACAGATCTTGGCAAGCTTCATCAAGCCATGGTGCTCTTTGGGCGCTACACCTGTAAAGCCAAAAAACCGCTTTGCCATGAGTGTATCTTAAATGATCTTTGTAACAGCAAGGACAAGATTATTTAATCTTCTCAAGCTTTGCTAGAAAATTTTTAGTATCTATAAAACCGATAGTTCTAAGAAATTTTAGTTCATCGCCGCCATTAAATAACAAAAGTGCAGGCGGATCAATAAGCCCAAAATTTCTTAGCATCTCATCATTTTGTGGTCCACCATTTGTTACATCGATACGAATAAGTGCAAAATTTGCCAAAGCATCCATAACATCGCTATCTTTAAAAGTGATCTTTTCTATCTCTTTGCAGCTTACACACCAATCAGCATAAAAATCTACTAAAACAGGTTTGGTTGAGGTTTTTATTATCTCATTTAGTTCATCTAAATTTTTAACGGAATTAAATTTTAACGCACTATCACTTTTTGCCAAATTTAGTCCAGAAAGCGGAGAAAAAGCCTCCTTTGAACCCAAAAATGAACCAACTATTAGCATAACTGAATATATAAAAACTAGGATAAAAAACGCTTTTTTAAACTTAGCCCAGCTTTGCTCTGCTACTTCAAATGCCCCAAAATAAACCGCCATAAAAACGCCTATAATGCCATATCCTAATAGCTCAAAAAATTCTCCGAGCACACGCGCAAGGATCCAAACCGCCATGATGAGCATCAAAAAACCAAAGAATTTTTTCACTTCATCCATCCAACTACCAGGTTTTGGCAAGAGCTTTCCAGAGCTTAGTCCGATAATAAGTAGCGGCACGCCCATACCAAGCCCCATGACAAAAAGCATAATGCCACCATAAAAGACATTTCCGCTTTGAGCGATATAAAGAAGCGCACCAGCTAATGGTGCTGCTACGCAAGGTGATACGATGAGAGCTGAGGCAAAACCCATAATAAAAATTCCAACATAGCCTGAACTATTTTGCGATTTTTTACTTATCAAATTTTCAAATTTTGCTGGCAATTTTATATCATAAAATCCAAACATACTAAAGCTTAAAATGACAAAAATGGCCGCAAAAGTGCCAAGTACATAGATATTTTGCAAAGCGCCTGCGATACCAAAGCCAAGTAGGCTAGCTGCCACTCCAGCTAGTGCATAAGCTAGGCTCATCGCGACAACATAGATAAATGATAGTAAAAAGCCTTTTTTTGCGTTTAAATTAGCACCTTTTGAGACGATTATGCTTGAAAGTATCGGTATCATCGGAAAGACGCAAGGTGTTAGTGAAAGCAAGAGACCATAACCAAAAAAAGTAAGAAGCGAGATAAAGAAATTTTTATCTCCAAGCCCATTTGCAATATCTTGCTCGCTAGAAAATTCTTCAGCAAAGCTATCGGTATCGCTTTTTTGCTCTTTTTTAAAAGTGGCAATGCTAAATTTTCCAGCTTGGTCAGTTATCTCATAAATTCTGCTTTGCGGGCGGTAGCAAATGCCGTTTTTAGCACAGCCTTGATAGTTAATGTCAAGTATTGCTTTGCCATTTGAAAGATTTTCTTTTACTAAATTTAATGGGATAAAAATTGAAAAATCTTTTGGATAAATTTCATATTCTCCCGTATTTTCGCTACTTGGCAAATTTAATAGCTCATTTATCTTTTTGCCAGCTAGTTTAATCTCGAAACTCTCTTTATAAAGATAGATATTTTCACCAAAGTTAAACTTCACTTCAACATTTTGACTATCAATGCTTGGAGTTAAAACAAAGGCTTTGCTAACATCTAAAACCTCGGCAAAAAGCGAGCCTGCAAATAAAATAATCGAAAAAAGAAATTTTAAAAACATACTAATCCTTGCTAAATTAAAAAAGATGATTTTAGTCTAAATTCTTAAATTTATTCTATTTTATTGTAAAATCGTGAAAATATGTGAAATTTTAAAGGAGCAAAGATGTCAAAAGACAAAAAACACCAAAAAAGTGAGAAACTTGGCTACGAGGAAGAGCTTAGACTACTTCAAATTGAACTTTTAAAATTTCAAAATTACGTAAAAGAAAAAGGCCTTAGAGTACTTATGCTAATGGAAGGGCGCGACGCAGCCGGTAAAGGAGGAACGATAAAACGCTTAACCGAGCATCTAAATCCAAGAGGTTGCCGTATAGTAGCGCTTGCTAAGCCAAGTGATGTCGAAAAAACGCAGTGGTATTTTCAAAGATATGTGACTCATCTACCAAGTGCTGGAGAGATCGTGATCTTTGATAGAAGCTGGTACAATAGAGCTGGCGTTGAGCCAGTAATGGGCTTTTGCACACAAGAAGAGCATAAGGAATTTTTACGTGAAGTGCCAAAATTTGAAGAGATGATCATAAACTCCGGCATAATTTTCTTTAAAATTTATCTTTCAATCACAAAAGATGAGCAGAAAAAACGCTTCAAAGAGAGACAAAATGATCCGCTAAAGCAGTTTAAAATTTCACCCGTTGATCAAAAAGCACAAGAACTTTGGGATCAATACTCTATCGCTAAATATTCGATGCTTCTTGCCTCTCACAATAGCATTTCACCATGGGTCATCGTCTCAAGCGATAACAAAAAAGAAGCTAGGCTAAATGTCTTTAAATTTATTCTAAGTCACGTTGAATATCCAAAAAAGATAAATGACTACTTGGAATTTGACAAAAACGTCGTAAGAGATGGAAGTGAAGAGATAAAGCGCATAGAAGAAGGGCTAAATAAAGATAAGTTAAAGAGTATTGATTAGAATACTTTTAACTTCTAGCTAGCGATTTGCTTAGATTTGTTAGCTAAATTTTTAAGCCCACCACATTACTTTTGCTAAAATGACCATTATCAGGCAAAGTACTAGAGCTATTAAATGTGAAAATTTACCAAATGGATCAGGCTTTTTTAAAAGAACTACATTAAGAACAGAGATAAAAGTTACAAGGCACATTATGAGTAAGACAAAAATTTTTACAAGTAGCAGCTTTTGAAAGTTGCTTTGCCACCAGCCAAGCTCACCTCCAAAATAGTCTTTTGCCATATAAGCGCCACTTATTAAAAGCAACAAAAATGCTGTGCCAAAAACCTTTGCGCTGCCTTTTGTGTAGGCCTTTTTAACTATTTCAAGGGTTTTAACATCAACCGTTTTTTTAGCAAACGGATATATGCAAACATCGAAAAATACGTATCCTATAAATACAATGGCACAAATTAAATGAGTAATCAAAAAAAATAAGTACATTTTTTAGCCTTTTTGTTTGGCATTATATAAATTTTAACTATTTAAACTGCTTATTTTGAATCAATCTTAAGAATTTATGAAGATAAATTTATAAAAGAGCAAGGCAAGCGCCCTGCTCTAGGAGTTTTACTCGACTTCAGCGTCTATAACGTCGTCGTCTTTTTTATTATTTCCGCCGTTTGCTCCAGCGTTTTCATCTTTTTTATACATAGCTTCTGCAAGTTTGTGGCTAGCTTTGCTTAGAGCTTCTACTTTTGCATCGATCTGCTCTTTTGAAGAATTTTCATCTTTTAAGACCTCTTTTAGATCATTTAACGCAGCTTCGATGTTACTTCTATCTTCAGCTGGAACTTTCTCGCCAAGCTCACTCATACTCTTTTCAGTTTGATGAACTAGTGCGTCAGCTTGGTTTCTAGCTTCAACTGCGTCTTTGCGTTTTTTGTCCTCTTCTTTATGAAGCTCGGCGTCTTTTACCATGTTGTTTATCTCTTCTTCGCTTAAGCCGCTTGATCCAGAGATAGTGATGTTTTGAGCTTTGCCAGTTGCTTTATCTTTTGCTGAAACGGTTAAAATTCCGTTTGCGTCGATGTCAAACTCAACTTCGATTTGAGGTACGCCTCTTGGAGCTGCTGGGATGCCTTCGAGGTTAAAATTTCCAAGTGATTTATTATCCCTTGCAAACTCACGCTCGCCTTGTAAAACCATGATAGTAACGGCACTTTGGTTATCTTCAGCGGTTGAGAAGACTTGGCTTTTCTTAGTTGGTATGGTTGTGCCTTTTTCGATGATCTTAGTCATCACGCCGCCAAGTGTTTCGATACCAAGACTAAGCGGAGTTACGTCAAGAAGTAGCACATCTTTTACGTCACCTTTTATAACCGCACCTTGGATAGCAGCACCGATGGCCACGACCTCATCTGGATTTACACTCTTATTTAGCTCTTTGCCAAATGCTTTTTTAACCTCTTCTTGAACGAGTGGCACACGAGTTGAACCACCGACCATTACGACCTCTTTGATGTCGCTTTTATTTAAACCAGCGTCTTTTGTTACCTCGTTTATCTTAGTGATAGTCTCGCCCACAAGTGAGTCGATCATGCCCTCAAATTTAGCACGAGTTAGCTTTTTAACAAGGTGTTTTGGACCAGTCGCATCAGCTGTGATAAATGGTAAATTTATTTCAGTCTCTTGAGCTGAGCTAAGCTCTTTTTTAGCGTTTTCTGCCGCTTCTTTTAAGCGCTGAAGTGCCATGATATCGCCTTTTAGATCGATACCATTTTCATTTTTAAACTCGCTTACTAGCCAGTCGATTATCTTGTTATCAAAGTCATCACCGCCTAAGAATGCGTTACCGCCAGTTGCCAAAACCTCAACAATATTATCGCCAGTTTCTAGCACTGTAACGTCGAATGTACCACCACCTAGGTCATAAACTAAAATTTTCTCAGCCTCTTTTTTATCAAGACCATAAGCAAGTGCAGCTGCTGTTGGCTCGTTGATGATACGAAGTACGTTTAGTCCTGCGATCGTTCCAGCCTCTTTTGTAGCTTTTCTTTGGCTATCATTAAAGTAAGCTGGCACTGTAATAACCGCATCTGTTACCTTTTCACCAAGGTATGCTTCAGCGTCTTCTTTTAGTTTGATAAGAATTTTTGCTGAAATTTCTTGTGGAGTATAAACCTTACCAGCGATCTCAACCGCGCAAGCACCATTTCTGTCTACGACGTGATATGGCAAGCGAGCCTTTGCCTCTTCAGCATTTTTTTCATTGCTCATCAAACCCATGATACGTTTGATAGAATATATCGTTTTTTCAGGGTTTGTAACTGCTTGACGTTTTGCAACGTCACCTACTAGAATTTCACCCTTGTCTGTGAAAGCAACAACAGATGGAGTTGTATTTTTACCCTCTTTGTTTGGGATAACCTTGCTCTCGCCACGCTCAAAAACGCTCACACAAGAGTTTGTTGTACCTAAGTCTATACCTATAACTTTTGACATATTTTTCCTTTTTATTAGATTTTATTTTTATAAATTTAGTTTGCCACACTGACCATAGCTGGGCGCAAGACCCTACCATTTATCATATAGCCTTTTTGCAAAGCTTGTACGATTTGACCACTCTCTTTCTCCTCGCTATCGACCCTTAAAACGGCATTATGCACGCTTGGATCAAACTCAGTATCAGTTGGTATCTCGCTTACGCCATGCTTTTCAAAACATTTTTTAAACTGATTTATAGTTATCAAAATACCTTCTTTGATCTTTTTAGCAAATTCATCATCCTCTGGATCAAAATTTGCAGCGATCTCAAGAGCATCAATGACTGGTAGTAAGTCCCTAGCAAATTTCTCATTTGCATAGTTTGCAACGTCCGTTTTCTCTTTTTCATAACGCTTTTTGATATTTTCAAACTCAGCATTTGCTCTATAATATTTATCGGTTATCTCCCCGAGCTCTTTTTCAAGTTTTTCAACCTTTGAAATATCGCCAAGCGCGTCCAAATTTACGCTATCATTAGCTAGTTCTTGCACAGGCTCAACCTCAGGTAGGTTTTGCTCTTTTACCTCTTCGCTCACGCAGCCTCCTTTATTAGATTTATAAATTTTACATAGTCAGTATAAATACTGCCAGCACAGATCATCTTTGCTTCGTTGCCAAGATAGTTCGCACTAAATTTAAGCCCCATAAAATTTTCATCAAACATAGGAGAAAATGTAAGTTTTTCATCCATTTGCAGACTAAAACTTGGGTCAAAAACCATCTTAAAACGTCTATCTTTAAACATATCAAAGGCTAAAATTTCGTTTTCTTGGAAGTAAATTTTAGTCCTTTTAAGCTCTCTTATTTTGCTTTTTAGTTCACTTAAGCCAACTTGAGAGCAGATAAGCTCAAGCTTGTTTAAACTAACTCCAGCAAGATTACTTAAAAATTTATACATCCTAGCATCAAATTTAATAACGATCTCATCTTCACCAAAATTTAAGATCATATACCTATTATTTAAATTTAAAATTTCTAGCAATTCATTATCGATTGTGCCAAAAATCATACAATAAAGCTCAAATTCATCACATAGTTTTTTCAGCCCTTCGGCGTCATTTATCTCTAAATTTATATCACTTATAGCAAAAATTTCACTCCAATATCTTCTCATCGCAGCAATTGTCGGAATTCTACCGCCACTAATGTGAAGCTTTGTGATCTCACCTTCATCTGAAAGTTTTTTAAAATAAACGCGTATCGTAGAAGCCGGAATAGCGGCGCTCATACGAGAGCCAAGCTCATTTGAACCAATAGGCATATTATCCTGCAAATAAGCCTCAATGATAGAATTTAGTATCAAATCACGTTTATTTGTTTTACTCACTTTTAGCACTCTTTCTTTTTAATTGCTAAGCGGATTATACAACTTTAGTTTATCAATGTCAAGTATTTAAGTTAAAATAATTTATTTATGTATCTTTAGTCTATATAACTAAGCTTCTTTAATATTAATTGCATAAGCCTTTCCGAAAATAAAATTACAAAAACAATTAAACAAACTTAAAAGTCTTTTATATTACCTCTACGTTCTAATATTTTTATACGTTTTTACGTACTATTGTAATGTTTTATAGTATAATTTATAATATATTTTAATTTATTTATACGTATTTCTATTATTTATATATTGTTTTATGTATATTTAATAAAATAATCCGTATAATACTTTAATGATTGAAACAAGTGATATATTTAATTTGCTTCACAATGCAGTTGAGGCAAAAAATATCGGTAAGAAAATTTCACAAGCAAAAATGGCAGAAGAGCTTGGTGTACCAATGAGAACATATCAAGATTGGAGGCTTGGCAACTCAAAGCCACAAGCTGCTGCTGCAGTTTGCAAACTGCTTTGTGAGCTTGACGACGATGAAATATTATTTGTTATCAATAAGATGAGAAAGTTATTAGGAAAATAGATGGAAAATTTGACACAAAAAGAGAGAATAGACCTTGAGAGCGTGTTCGCAGCTATCTGCACTAAGAAAGAGCCTAAATTTTTAGGTTTCTATAAAGACTTCTACTCGAGTGCAATTTTAAAATTTTACGTAGTTAAAGACAGAATTAAAAAAATAAAAATCAAGAAAAATTAGTTTTATATTGTTTGAGCAAAAACACTTTTTGGTACTTTTAAAGGTTAATAATTTAGATAAATTCTCCTTAAATATTGACGTTATTTAAAGAGAATTTACCGACTTATTTTTTACCAAATTTAGCTAGAGCTCTTTGGTAGTCCTCTTCACTATCGATGCCGATACTTTGGCTCTCAACCTCTAGCATCGCTATCTTTTTACCATTTTCTAGGGCGCGTAGCTGCTCGAGCTTTTCGGTATTTTCAAGGCTTGAAGTGGCAAGAGTACAAAACTCTTTTAAGCTTTTTACACTATATCCGTAGATACCAAGATGAGCTTTGTAGCTTTTACACTCGATTCTGTTAAATGGTATCCTTGATCTTGAAAAATAAAGCGCATATCCCTCAAAATCAGTCACCACTTTGACTAAATTTTTATCATCCGCAAACTCATCGTCCATCTTTTTATAGCAAGAAAACATAAAGGCTTTTTCTCTGTTTTGCTCGCAAAAAGCCCTAAAATTAGCGATATTTTCAGGCTCAATAAATGGCTCATCAGCCTGAACATTTATGATGATCTCGCTCTCACTTAGACCCAAAATTTGCGCTGCTTCGTTTATCCTGTCAGTGCCACTTTGATGATCTTTGCTAGTTAGTACCGCTTTTATGCCGTGGGCCTTGGCGATATCTAGCACACTTGGCTCATCCACAGCAACCGCCACATCATCCACGCCACTTACTCTAAGAGCCGTTGCCACAAACATTGGCACGCCATTTATCTCTTTTAAAATTTTGTTACTAAACCTTGTTGAGGCAAGGCGGGCTGGTATAATTATCATCGCTCGATCCATTCTAAGACGCACTTTTCGATCTCGTCTTCTTTTATAATATTTTTGTGTAAAATTTTTGCGCTAAATAGCGAGTTTATCGAGCTTGGCACGCTGTCATTTAAGATTTTAGCAGTCTTTGCCAGCGCATCTTTTTCATCTTTTGTATCTTTTATCTGGCACGCTTTGATCATGCTTGGCGTAAATTTCACCCAGTGCGCGGTCGATGTGATGACATTTATGCGGCCAGCATCCACCATTTTAAAGCAAGTAGCCGTATGCGGATCAATCGCGTAGCCGTCCTTTGCGAGCTTTGCGATATATGCCTCGCACTCTTTGTCGTCGCACCAGCTAGCCTCAAAGTCCTCTTTTAGCGCTTCAAGCTCTTGTTTGCTAAGCTTATAAAATTTATTTTTAGCTAGGCTTTGCATGAGCTCATTAGTTCTAACGCTTCCAAATTTATCAAACAGCAAGCGCTCGACGTTTGAGCTTATTAAAATGTCCATGGCTGGGCTTATCGTCTTAACCAGCTTTTTGTCCCTTAGATCGTAAACGCCGGTGGTGAAAAACTGCGTCAAGATGTTGTTTGTGTTTGAGGCGATCTTGATCTTACCGATCCTTGCGCCCATTTTTTTAGCATAATACGCCCCAAGTGCGTTGCCGAAATTTCCACTTGGTACGATGATGTCAAAGCTCTCGTTTGCCTTAAGCACCTTTTGCTTTAGTAAATTTGCGTAGGCGTAGGCGTGGTAGATGATCTGAAAGAGAATTCTGCCAAAATTTACCGAGTTTGCTGCGCTTAGTTTAAGGTGCTTTTTCTTCAGCTCAGCCTTAAATTTATCGTTTGCAAGCAGCGTTTTTAGCGCCCTTTGAGCGTCGTCAAAGTCGCCTTTTATGCCAAAAACCTTTAAATTTTCACCTTGTATGGTCTGCATTTGCAGCTTTTGCACCTCGCTCGTGCCACCATCTGGATAGAGGCAGACGACCTTGATGTTTTCGTCGTTTGCAAAGGTTTGAAGTGTCGCAGGACCTGTATCACCGCTAGTTGCACACATGATAAGGTATTTTTCGCCTCTTTCTTTGGCTAGCTGGCTAAGAAGTGAGCCAAAAGGCTGAAGCGCCATATCCTTAAATGCCCTAGTTGGGCCGTGATATAGCTCATTTACATATAAATTTTTATCTATTTTTTTAAAAATGACTGGATGCTTTGGATCATCAAAGCTTGCGTATCTCTTGAGGGCTTTTTTGAAAAAGGCCTCTGGCACTTCAAATTTAAATAGTGAGATGATGTGAAGTGCGAGCTTTTCGTAGCTTAGGATTGAGAGCTCTTGCCACTTTGCCTTCGTGATCTTTGGTAGCTTTTTTGGCGCGTAAAGTCCGCCATGAGCGGAGCTTGGACTAAGCATGGCTGTGCTTAAATTTACATTTTTTATCTTTTCATCTTTTACGCTTCTTGTCGGTGTTAGTCTCATTTTTTGCCTTTTTTGGTTGATTTTTTTATCCATTTTTCATATTTTTTAAAGATCTCTTTTGGCTTAAGTGCCAAAATTTCTGGGGTTTCGTAGCTGTGGTGCTTTCTTATAAATTTAGCTACTTTTTTAAAATTCACGTCCGTTTTTATGAGTAAAATTTGCTCTTTTTCACCAAAAAGCTTCTCTTGCCAAAGATAAATGCTTTTTGCGCTAAAGCTACTTACACAAGCTGCAAAGCCCTTTTTTACGAGCCTCTTGCTTAGTTTTTTTGCCTCTTTTTTCTTTGCGACTGAGGTGATTAAAATTCTCATTTTGATCTAAATTTTCCTTTTAAAAAGTGGCTCATTATAACAAAATGGGCTTAAATTTGTCGCTCTAAAACCTTTTGAAACTCCTCGCTTAGCGTAACTTCAAGCGTGATAAGCGATACTGGCAAACCAAAATCTTTTGCCTTTACATAGTCCTTTTGCGTCATCAAAAGCGAGGTGGCACCGTAACTTTGCAAAATTTCACTTAGTTCATCTTTTGAAAAATCATAATGATCAGGGAAAAAGACCTGTCCCACACACTCGCTAAAAAACGCTTCAAGGCGGGCTGGGTTTGCTATGGCAGTAACTAGTACCATTTTTTCGCTTTTATTTAAAATTTCACTCTTTCTAAAATGAGTTTGCCCTTCGATCGCTATAAAATCAGCGAATTTATAAAAGCTAAATGGATATCTATAAGCCCCGCTTGGTAAGCAAAATTTTAGTCTTGGCTCTGGGTTTGGACGCACCAAGATGTCAAATTTAGCTATGTCAAATTTAGAAAACCCGTCATCCATCAAAATATACTTCGCTCCATGGGTTTTGGCGTACTCTATGGCTAATTTCCTATCTTCGCTTACTATTACATTTGCATTTTTAAGGCTTGTAGCATATATCATCGCTTCATCGCCGCTTGCTGCTACGTCAAGTAAAATTTCGCCGTTACGAGCGACAACCTGCATACCTTTGCTCTTTCTTTTATAACCTCTAAGAATAATAAAAGCGCCCTCGTAATTTTTAGCAATTGCCACGCAAAGCGGGGTCTTACCACTTCCTCCAAGTGTCAAATTTCCCACGCTTATTACCTTTATGCCAAAGTCTATTTTTCTAGCAGTAAATTTCTTAAGAACTACAATAAAAAAATAGATAAAGCTTAGTGGTAAAAGTAAAAATGCCAGTAAAATTTGAAAGAAATTTGGGCGAAAAAAATATTCATTCGCCCAAGCATGCAAGAAAATATTTAATTTCTTAAACACGAGTTTTAGAAATTTCTTTTACTTTGTTGCAGACGTATTGCACCTCTTCATCGCTTAGACTATGATAAATAGGCAGTGACAATACTTGCTGATAATTTTTTAAAGCATTTGGAAAATCATTTACTTTAAGTGAGTATTTGTTTTTGTAATAACTTAGTAAATGTATCGGTATGTAGTGCAATGATGTGTGAATGCCGTGCTCCAAAAGCTCTCTAGCAAAGCCATCACGATTTTTATTTATCTTAATAATATACTGAGTATAAATGTGCTCGCGTTTTTTGACAGGGATTGTTATATTGTGGCACTCACCAAGCTCTTTATCATAAATTTTTGCGATCTCTTGTCTTCTTTGTATGAGTTTATCTGTTCTTTCTAGCTGCGCAATAGAAAATGCTGCATTTATCGAGTTTATATCATACTTTAAGCCAATATCAACGACATCATAAATATAACTCAAGCTACCAAATTTATCAATGCCATTTACAAGAGCATAGTTGCGAAGTAGTTTTGCTCTTTTATAAATTTCCTCATCATTTGTCGTAAAAAATCCAACCGTTGATATAGGATTTTGTACACGCGAATGTGTCTGAAAGCATGACAAAAAGGAGTCTGAACCAACTTTTTTACCATTGTATGTTAGTCCCATACCACGATTTGCATCATCTAAAATTTTTACACCGTATTTCTCACAAACCGCCGTTATCTCATCCATCCTAGCACTTTGACCTGCGATATGAGAGATAAAAGCACATTTTAATTTTTTGTGATTTTGCTCTTTTAGCACTTTCTCAAGGGCGTCCGGGCAGATGTTAAAATCTTCTTCATCAACATCCACAAAAATAGGTTCAGCATCAAAATGTCTAACAGCTTGTGCAATGCTAGGAAAGGCATTTATAGAGCAAATGACCTTATCTCCGCGTTTAGTGTCAAGCGCACTTAGTGCCAAGTGATGTGCGGCTGCGATATTATTTGTGGTAACTACAAATTTTGCACCAAAATACTCTTTTAACTTCTCTTCAAATCTAGCAACGATATTAGTAGTATTTTCAGAGTGCAAAGCCTCCTCAATAAGCTCACTTTCACGCTCAGTGATAGTTGGTCTATAAAACGGAATCTCTCTCATCTTTAATCCTTTAAATTTTCACTATCAACGGCATTTGTCGTTTAAACCTGTTTGAAACAACTCTATTTTCTATATCCGATACTGCTTTTAATCCGAACTTTTTGATGACTTGCTCCTTGTTATTTTCTAAATTTTCTAAAATCTCATCAATAACAGCATAACTGTAACCTATGTCACCTTCGTCACTTTGACCATCCCACAAATCAGCCGAAGGTGCTTTGTTGATAAAATTTTTATCAACCCCAAGATGTTTTGCAAATTCAAAAATTTCACTTTTGTAAAGCTCTCCGATAGGATTTATCGCACATGCCAAATCCCCAAATATCGTACCGTATCCAAGCATAAGCTCACTTTTATTGCTTGTTCCGATAACTAGAGCGTTTATACTAGATGAATAATCATAAAGCAAGCTCATTCTAACTCTAGCTGCTAAATTCCCTTTTCTTAAATTGCTTAAATTTACATCTATCGTTTCGTAAAAGGCATTTAAAATACCCTCTATGGATAAAACCTTATATTTTATGTTTAGTTTTTCGCATAAATTTAAGGCGTCATCCATATTTTGTCTGTTTGATGATGCTGTTGGCATGATGAGTGCATAAGTTTCATTTGGTTTTGCTCTTGCACACAAAGTCGCTACCACAGCAGAATCAATACCTCCACTAACGCCCAACAACAAATTTTTATCTTTAGTTTTATCTTTTAAGCTAAAAACTAAAGTTTCTTCGATCTTTTGATACTCCTTCATTCTTCCTTTGCCTAGATTTGCTTCCTTTTGCAAAAATTATACTAAGTGAATTTAAAATTTTTCTTTAAGTTTAAGTAAAAAGATGTAAAATTTTAAGAAATAATAAATTTAAGGTAAAAAATGAGAGTAATACACAAAAGTTTTGGAGATTTTGGCACTAATTGTTACATTGTTACAAAAAATAGCTCATCTATAGTGATAGATCCAGGAGATGGGGCAAAAGAATGGGTTTTACAAAATGCCAAAAATTTAAAAGCCATCCTTTGTACTCATGGGCATTTTGATCATATTTTTGATGCTGGTAAGTTAAAAGATGAGCTAGAAATTCCGGTTTATATTAATAAATTTGACGCTTTTATGTGTGAAAATGACATTTTTGGCTATATGAAAAGTGTATTTAAGCCAGATGTTTTAGTTAGTAACGATGAAAATTTCCAGATTGATGATTTTTACATTAAATTTCACCACTTTCCAGGACATACGCCAGGTTGTTCGATGATAGAGATAGATGACGTGATGTTTAGCGGAGATTTCTTATTTAAAGGCAGCATAGGGCGCTGGGATTTTCCATTTTCAGATAAAAATGAAATGCTCAAAAGCCTAGAAAAATGCAAACTAATTGATGACGACTTTACACTTTGTCCAGGACACGGCGAAAGTAGTATGCTAAAGAGCGAGCAAGACAATATTGATTATTGGGTAGGTCTTGTTAAAAATAGTTAGAGTCATATGCTGCAAGACAAACTTTATTTATTAGAAAAAATTTGAGTTTATTGCCTGTTTTTATTGACTATGTGTATTCTAGGATTATTGATATTAAAGGATTAAAAATTAAAGAGAGTCCGAGCGAAAACTCGCTCGGATAAAAGGTTTTTAGAAGCTATATTTTGCTTCAAATCTTATACGATCTTGCTTGAAGCTTTCGCCATCTTTTTTGTCTTTAGCAGCTGCATACCAAGAAAGGAATGTAAGTTTTTTGCTGTATTTGTAGCTAGCATCAAGATACCATTCGCTTCTTTTTGCTTTATCTTTATCGGCAAGAACATATAGACCATTGCTGTATCCTTTGCCTTTAGTATATCCAGCACCAAAGCCAAATTTATCTATATCGTATCCAGCGTTAACAAACCAGTAGTTGTTGTCGCCTTTGATGTTATTATAGAATTGCTTACTGCTAGCCATTGCACCATTTAGGATCTTAGCTGGGTTGATAAGCTGACCATTTGCATCAAGAGTTACAAATGAAATTTTGTTGCTATTTTTAGCATCGCTAGTTTTATTTTTAGCATCAAAATCTAAGTAACCAGCATTAAGTTTAGCACCAAATAATTTTGTGCCAGCTTGAACTGCCCAGAAGTCAGCATCAGCTACTTCTTTGTGGTCTGAATCATTATGAACATATTGACCTTTTAAGTTTAGGTTTATATCATCAGTCACATTAAAGCTTACAGCAGCCTCAGCACCATAAAGTGTAGCTATATCTTGAAGATTTGCAATAGCAGCTTTGAATGATACAGGGTCATAGCTACCTACTGCACCTAGATAGTAAAGGTTGCCTGGAGCATTATGGAATTTTGAGGTGCCACTAATTGTAGTTAGTAATGGTCCATCCACTTCATCAGTGTTATCTTCTATAGCATCGTACGCTGCAGCTGTTAAGCTAAGACCTGCTACATCAGTATTTACTACTTTTAGACCTGTAGCTGCTATATCACCATCATCATAGAATGTTTTGATAAGTTGTTTACCAGCTGTGATAGTAGTATCAGATACTTTGTATCCTAGATACATCTCGTAAACACCAAATGTGTCAGTTGTATTTGTTTTGTCAGTACCACCGCCAATAACCGTATCGTATTTATTGCTATAAGTAATTCCGTTATTATCACCAGAACCGTCTTTTGAAGCATACCTTAGTGTTAATACGCCAAAGAAATTATCATCAATAGCAGCCTTGAATGATGTTTGCATTCTATATGCATGACCAGCAAGACTTGACTTTTGAGTATTGTATGTAGTAGTGTTTTTAAAACGATCGTTTGTATAGCGATATCTTGCAAATCCTGAAAGATCTACATTTTTTATAGCTTCTTCAAGTGGAGTTGCACTTGCAACACTTGAAAATGCACCTAAAGCAACCAAAGCAGCTAAGCTAACTTTTGTAATTTTCATCTAAATCTCCTTTTGATAAAAAGTTTTGAAAGGATATTATCATAGAAAAATTAATTTTATTGCTTAATTTTTCTTAAAATTTTAAAAAATATTACCAATTATTTACCAAAATAGGATAATGAGATAAAGATTGTCTTTTTAAAATTTCGTTTTATTTTGGATTAAATATAAAAAAATCAAAAATTCTTACTTACTTTTAGCTATTAGTCTTAGCTTCTTCTCGTTCTTTTTTCTGCCTTATAGCAGCTTCTTTTTGGATATTTTTTTGTTGAGCCAAGAAGATATGCTCTTCAAGTGTGACAAGTTGAAATACTCCTTCAAAAATTTTTATATCTTTAACGTATCCAAGCACTTTTACTTCTCTTTTTCTGCTCTCTTCAAATCTTGCTTGAGCGTCAAATTCCACCACGTCACCAAGCTTTAGCGGTCCAAAAAAATTTATCCTAGCTCCGATACTAACGCAAAATTCTTCATTAATAGCTAAAAGGGCAGCATGATTTGCGCCCATAAAAATAAACCCACTATGAATAAGCCCCTCAGTATCGCATACCATATCATCTGTAGTAAAAAATCTAGTCTTTGCGTGATTTTTTTCAAGTAAAAATGCCGTTCCACTAAAATTTAGCTTTGTAAGTGGAGCGGTTTTGATCTCGTTTCTTAATGGATTTTCATCTTCTGGTAAGATTATTTGCGATTCATCTTTTATATCATAGATATTTTCTTCTGCCATTTTTATCCTTAAATTTTAACTCTAACATATGCTCTTTTTGGCGCTGGGTAGCCCTCGATGGTTTTAGTACTGTCATCTGGGTCTAAGAAATTTTCAAGACTCTCACCATCTATCCACTGCGTTTTTCGCTGCTCATTTAGATCAGTCGCCTTTGTTTCAAGTAAGGTAAAATCCCTAAATTTAGCCCTCTCACACCAGTTTTGAAGTGCCGAGAGGGTAGGCACAAAGTAGATATTTGGAATTTTTGAGTATCTATCCTTTGGACTTAGCGCAAAGTCACCCTCCATATCAATATACATAGTATCTAAAAATAGCTCTCCTCCAGGATTTAGTGCGGTTTTTAGCTCTTTTAGCATCTTGATAGGATCGCTTCTGTGATAGATGACACCAAGGCAAAAAATGGTGTCAAATTTCGCTCCAAACTCTGGCAAACTCTCGACGCCAAGAAGCTCATAAGCGATATTTGAGCGGATAAATTTGTTTAAAAATTTAAACTGCAAATATGTATGCACGCTAGGATCAAAGCCAGTTATGCTTTTTGGGGCGTATTCAAGCATCTTAAACATATAATATCCATTGTTGCAACCCACATCAGCCACGCTTTTGCCAGCTAAATTTAGATGCGGGGCGAGGATATTAAATTTAATAAAACTTTGCCACTCGCTATCTATATATATATCATCAATTTCAAATGGCCCTTTTCGCCAAGGCTTTAGGCTAAGGGCGAGATCAAAAATTTCATCTTTTTTAGCTTGGTCTAAATTTTTAAATTTCACATTTACACTATCTTTTAGCTCAAGCTCGCAGTCAAAATTTGCTAAATTTTCTATCCTATTATAAATTTGCTTTTGCTGCTCGTTAAATTTGCTAAGATCCACGCTATTTCCAGTCGACGATGTTGTGCGGACACTCTTTTTGGTAGGTGCCAGTCGCGTCATAATACTCTTTACAATCATTATAATATTGAGTCGAAACTCCACGCTCGTTCATATAAAGACAACCATTGCAAAATAGCGCTATAAAGCCTAAAAATATAATCTTTTTCATGTGGCGGATTTTATCATAAATAAAAATTTTATGCTAGAATAGCAGGCAGTTTTAGAGCCAAGTTTGGCTAATATTAAGCAAAAAAGGCATTTTATGCAAAGAAGAGATTTTTTTAAATTCAGTAGTTTTTTAGGTGCAGCGAGTCTGCTTCCAAGTGTAACTCTAGCTAGCGACGAGCCAGCAAACCCAGTGGTTAGAAATTTCGACGTAAATTTCAAACACCAGCTGCTTGAAAAGGGCAAAAGCTCAAAAATTTGGTTACCACTCCCACTAAGCACCACTTATCAGCAACTAACCAAAGACTACGTCATAAACACAACCGCTAAAAACGTCTATATTTCAGATACGCTAATACCAACAATGTATGCTGATTTTGAAGAAAATGAGCCAAGACCTATCTTAAATGTGCAGTTTAAAATTCAAACAACAGAGCGTAACACTGACTTTAGCAAGGTAAATTACGATCCAAATGAGAAGGTTGATCCTGCGATTTTGGAGTTTTTAAAACCAACTTCACACATCCCAACTGACGGCGTCGTAAGAGCAAAAGCGCTAGAGATAGTTGGAAATTTAAAAGGCGACTTGGAGCGTGCAAAAGCGATCTACACGTGGGTTGCAAACACTATGCAGCGCGATAACAGCATCCTTGGATGTGGCACAGGCGACGTTAAAGCCATCCTAGAAAGTGGCAAATTAGTTGGCAAATGCACCGACATAAACTCAGTTTTTGTTGGACTTTGCAGATCAGTTGGTATTCCAGCAAGAGAAATTTTTGGTATCAGAGTTGGTCAGTCTAGATTTTCAGATCAAATGGGTAGCGCAAAAGATGGCGTAGCTAAAATTTCAGGCGGACAGCACTGCAGGGCCGAGTTTTACCTAAAGGGCTATGGTTGGATACCTGTTGATCCAGCTGACGTCACAAAGGTGAGACTGGGTGAGAAATTAACAAATGATGACGCTAAGATCGTAGCTGTTAGAGACTTTTGTTTTGGTAACTGGGAGATGTGCTGGATAGGCTTTAACTACGGACGTGACTTTATCTTAAAACCAGAGCCTGAGCAAACTCCACTAAATAACTTCGGTTACCCATACGCTGAAGTCGATGGCAACACACAAAATTATTATTCGCCAAAAGAATTTAGCTACGACTACGTCTCAACAGAGCTAAAATGAGAGCCTTTTGGCTAATACTCACATCCATAGGTAGCGCCATCGGTGCTACCTTGTGCTGCTTGCCAGCGCTTCTTTTTTTGCTTTTTGGCACATCATTTTCATTTCTTTCTTGGACGCAAAATTTATACGAGTACCGCACTATTTTAAGCGTTATAGCCGTCATTTGCTTTGTGATTTCAGGAATTAGTCTATTTTACAAGCCAAAAAGCTGCAACCTAAGCTACAAAAAGAAAAAATGGATACTTATATATATACTTTTTGGAGTGATTTTGCTTTTACTCCTTACATACCCAGAGCTTTTAGGAGAAATTTATGCGTAAAATTTTAGTTTTAGCCCTTTTAGTAGCAGCAAGCTACGCTGATAAAAAGATAGAAATTTTAGTGCCTAGCATGCACTGTCCGCTTTGCACGGCGATAGTAAGAAAGGCTGCTCTTAGCGTTGATGGCGTAAAAAAGGCAGATGTATCGCTAAAAGAGCGAAAAGCTGTCGTTATAGCAGATGATAAGGTCGATGAAAAAGAGCTTTTAAAAGCAGTCGATGCGACTGGCTATAAGGGCGAGATAAAATAAATCTACGGAGGCAAATATGTCAAAGAGTGAAATTTTAACGAAATTTGAGACACTTGCTGCGATACCACACTGCAGTTATGAGACCGATAAGATGCGTGATTTTCTAGCTAGCTATGCAAAAGATAGGGGCTGTGAGGTCGCAGTCGATAGCTTTGGCAACATTCATGCGTTTAAAGGCAAGCCAAAAATTTGCTTGCAAAGCCACTACGATATGGTCTGTATGGGCGATGCTCCAAAGATCGAAATAGTTTACGGCGATGATGGCTACATGAGGGCTAAAAACTCATCTTTAGGCGCAGATAACGGTATAGGCGTAGCTATCATGATGCAGATGATAAGCGAATTTGATGACATAGAGTGCCTCTTTACAAACAACGAAGAAGTTGGCATGATCGGGGCCACTGGCTTTAGTGGCGATCTCAAAGCCGATAAGCTTTTAAATTTAGACAGCGAAGAGGACGATAGAGTCACTATCGGCTGCGCTGGCGGTGTAAATTTATTTGCCACTATCTCGCTTAATAGCAAAAAGACAAAAGAGGGCACGCTTTATGAAGTAAAAGTAAGTGGGCTTCCTGGCGGACACTCTGGCAACGAGATACATAAAAATATCCCAAATGCGATCAAGGTTTTAGCGGCATTTGTGACTAAAAATGGCTGTAAGCTTGTCAAATTTGAAGGTGGCGAGCGAAGCAACTCTATCCCAAGTGGCGCAACCGCACTGGTTCTAAGCGATAAAGAGCTAAAAAGTGAGTGTGAGAATTTAAGCGTGAAAAAGCTTGGTACTGGCGATGAAATTTTAGAAAATGGCGAGAAAATTTTAGCTCTTATTAACTCATTTTCACAAGGCGTAAGAGCCTATAACTGCGAGCTAGGCATACCACAAGATAGCGTAAACCTCTCACTTGCAAAGATCAAAGATGATGGCACACTTGAAGTGGAGTTTTTTGCAAGGTCAATGAGTAAAGACGGGCTAAATAGGATGGAATTTGAAATTTCTGAGCTTGCAAAAGCACTTGGCTTTAGCGTCATCGCAAAAGATAGAAACCCTGCTTGGAAGCCTATAAATGATAAATTTGCAAACGATATCTTAGAAGAGCTAAAAATTTATAAGCCAAATGCAAGGATAACAGCCGTTCATGCTGGACTTGAATGTGGCGTACTTTTGGAGAAAAAAGCGGGTCTTAGTGCTTGCTCAATAGGACCAAACATCCACTCACCTCATTCAACAAGAGAATGCTGCGAGGTTGAATCTGCGCTTTTTATAGAAAAAGTAGTTCGCGGTATCGTTAAAAAATATAACTCATAAAAAGTAAAATTTGCTAGAAATTTCTAGCAAATTTTATATCTCAAAGCATCTAAAGCAAATTTGCCCGCAAGTGCGAGCAACTTTAGACTATTTCCCAAACTCATAAACGATCTTGCCACTTTTTATCGTGGTAGTCGCTGCGCCTTTTAGTTTTTTACCAAAGAGTGGAGAATTTATAGATTTTGAGCGGTTTATCTTTTCATCATAAACGTAATCGATCTCAGGATCTATCACCGCGATGTCAGCTAGCATGCCCTCAGCAAGCCTGCCTTTATCTTTTAAATTTAGCATCTTAGCTGCATTTGTAGATGTTAGCTCCACCATGCGCTCTAAGCTTATAACGCCCTCATTTACGAGCTTAAGAGTGAGTGGCACAAGAGTTTGAAGTCCGATGATACCAAATGGCGCCTTGTCAAATTCCACTATCTTTTCATCTGTGTGGTGTGGGGCATGATCGGTCGCGATAACGTCTATAAGTCCGCTTTTTAGCGCTTCTCTTACCGCTTTTACGTCGCTTATCTCACGAAGTGGCGGTGACATTTTGAAATTTGTATCGTAGGCATTTTTTAAAATTTCATCGTCGCTAAAGCTAAAGTGGTGTGGTGTGGCTTCGCAAGTGATGTTTATGCCCTCTTTTTTGCCCATTTCGATGATCTTTAGCGAGTACTCCGAGCTTACGTGAGCGATGTGAATGTGCGCTTTAGTGAGCTTTGCAAGCAGCATATCACGGCTAACTGCGATCTCCTCTTTCTCTCTCGCCATGCCGCGAAGTCCAAGTATGGCTGAGACCTTGCCCTCGTGCATGACGCCCTGTCTGCAAAGTGAGCAGTCCTCTGAGTGGCTTATGCAAAAGCTACCAAACATACTTGAATACTCAAGCGCCGCTCTCATCACGCTTGAGCTAGTCACTGGCAAGCCATCGTCGCTAAATGCAACTGCGCCAGCTTCTATAAGATCGCCCATTTCAACGATCTCGTTGCCACCAAGCCCTTTGCTGATAGCAGCGATTGGCAAAAGATCGATCAGTCCGCAGTTTTTAGCCTTTTCTATCATCGCCCTTGTGATCGAGGCGTTGTCATTTACTGGGTTTGTATTTGCCATGCAAAGGCAGGTGGTCACTCCTCCAGCCACGGCCGCCTGCGAGCCTGAGATGATGTCATCTTTATACTCTTGACCAGGATCGCGAAAATGCACGTGCATGTCGATAAGTCCTGGCATGACGAGCTTATTTGTGGCGTCGATGACCTTCTCTGCCTCAAATTTCTCACTTCCGATTTTGGCTATTTTGCCGTTTTCTATTAAGATATTTGCCTTAAATTTCTCGTCGCTATTTACGATAGTGCCGTTAATTATTGCTATTTTCATCGTTAGCCCCTATTTTTTGCAAGCGTATTTAGTATCGCCATTCTTATAGCAACGCCGTTTTCAACTTGATTTAGTATGACTGAGTGCGTGCCATCAGCCACATCTGAGTTTAGCTCCACGCCCCTATTTATCGGTCCTGGATGCAGTACGATCACGTCGTGTTTTGCTAGCTTTATCCTGTTTTTATTTAGTCCAAAGAATTTCGAGTACTCCCTCGAGCTTGGAAATGCCACGTCCGCACCGCCGCGCTCTAGCTGAATGCGAAGCATGATGATGACATCACTGCCCTCGCAGGCTTCTTCCATATTTTTGCAAATTTTAGACTCAAAGACCTCAGCATCTTTTGGCATCATCATCCTTGGCGCAAAGAGCTTTAAATTTATGCCAAATTTCTTCATCGCCCAGATGTCTGACCTTGCCACGCGGCTTCTAGCGATGTCGCCGATGATCGCCACATTTAGGTTTTTATCTAAAATTTTACCATGCTCTCTTAGTGTGAAAAGATCAAGCAGAGCTTGGCTTGGGTGCTCATTTGTGCCGTCTCCTGCGTTTACGACGCTAGCCTCTGTTCTATCAGCTGCAAATTTTGCCGCTCCAGAGCTTGGATGACGAAGCACGATGATGTCAGTTCTCATAGCAGCCATGTTATTCATCGTATCATTTAGGCTCTCGCCCTTTGTCACGCTTGAGCTTGATGAGCTGAAATTTATCGTATCAGCTCCAAGTCTCTTTGCTGCAATCTCAAAGGATGTCCTAGTTCTTGTCGAGTTTTCATAAAATGCGTTGATCGTGGTCTTTCCACGAAGATAGTCATTTTTTTTCACTTGGCTTAAATTTAGCTCCTTAAACTCTTTCGCCGCCTCTAAAAAATATAAAATTTCTTCTTTGCTAAGCTCTCTAGTTCCTATCAAATCTTTATGTTTGTAGCCCATTTTAAGCCTCTTAAATTTATTTTGCTAGGAAGTCGCAAGCTGGTTGGTAGCCGTTATCACAAGCTTTTTTAAATAAAGCCTTTGCTTTTTCTTCGTTCTTTGCTTCGTTTGCGTCTTTATCTTTTACAAGACCATAAGCGATCATTTCGCCTAGTTTTTCGCAAGCCATGCCTTCGTTTTCGTCACACATTTTTGTAAAAATTTTCTCAGCCTGAGCTCTATCTTTTGCTACGCCGTCGCCGTTAAATAGCATGATCGCATTCATCGTGCAAGCTTTTTTCTCGCCCTCGCCGCATGCTTTATTAAAAGCAAGATAGGCCTCGTTAAAATTTTTCTTTGCATAAAGCTCATTTGCTTTGTCTAAATTTTCATTTGTCATAGCATTTAACGCAAAAACCGCTGCCACTAAAACTAAAATTTTCTTCATTTTCTTTCCTTATTTAAATAATTTTGAATGATGTTTTTTCATATACTCAACTATCTCTATGACCTCGTCGCTACCGCTAGCATCAGAATTTTCTAACGCATCATCGATGCACTCAACATAAAGATTTGCCGCCTCTTCAAGTTTGTCTTTTTTTACTCCAGCATAGTAGAACATCGCCTCAAGCACCATACTAAGCTCATAGCTAAGTTCTTCTACGCTCACCTCTTCTTCTTTCATATTTCCTCCTGTGTTTTTTTAGTTATTAGATCAACTATCTGCGCCTTGATCGGCTCGTAGCTAAAGCCATCTTTGAAATTTGCAAATAGTCCGCCGCTTGCGTTCACGTGTCCGCCGCCACCAACTAGATGTTTTGCCATGGCACTAACGTCAAGCTTGCCATTTGCACGAAAACTTAGCGTTTTTTTATTTGTCACATCGATAAAGAAGTCAAATTCAGGATTTACCACTAAAAAGTCGTTACCGATAACCGAAACATTGCCGATATTGTAAGTTAAAATTCCTTTATGATCTTTATAGTTTATGCTAAATTTCTCTTTATTTTCACTAAGTTTTTTTACGACGTAGTTTGAGATTAGATTGCTTAGCGTATCGTCTTTATCCTCTTTGAAAAATGACTTTTTAATAGCATGCACCTGCATGTCAAGCCCGATATAGTCGTTTTTTTCGTTAAGAAATTTGCTAGCTTCTTTTAATAGATGATCCATATAGAGGTTGTTTTCAGCTTCAAACATCACCTTGTTTATCTCTTTAGCATTTGCAACAAGTCCTAAGCAAACTTTGCCCATTTCGAAATTTTTATCATCTTTTAGCCAGATATCCACGGCATTTACGACGTCACTAAAAATTTCAAGCTCTTTGTTTTTGCCAAAAATACCTGCAAAAAAGTCGTAAGTGATCTTTGTGGCGCACCTTGAACTATCTAAAAAGTACCAAGCATAAGCGTTCGCGCACTCGGCACCGCTTTGGTGATGATCTAGCAAAAATAGCTTTATATTTTTACCCTCTATCATCTCAGTAAAGCTCTCACACTGAGCTAGAGTTAAATTTAGATCGGTGATCAAGATAATGTTTTTATCATCATTTGAGGCATCTATCTCAGTTAAAATTTGAGCAAATTTATCATCTATCTCTCTGCCGTAGTTTGAGTTTAGAAATTTCACATCTTTGAAGTAAAAATTTGTTATGTATTGCGCGCCGTATCCGTCAAGATCGGTGTGCGAGAGGTGATAAATTTTCATCGTTTTCCTTTATAAATTTTCTATTTCTATGACGCCAACCGTTTCAAATGGCGTATTTGCCGAGATCTCAGCAAAACTTAGCACCACGATGTCGATGGCAAAATTTGCACAGATATTTGCTATAAATTTGCGCAAGCTTGGCTCCACGCAAAGTACCATCTCTCCGTGCTGGCTCATCGGACGCTTCTCTTTTTCATGTCTTAGAGCCTGAACGATCGATGAAGTTTGAGCCACATTTATCATAAGATGATACGCGCCATCTTTATACTGCACCGCGTCCATAAGCTTTTGCTGCGCAGCACTATCTAAAATGTAAAAATTTAGCTGACCTTTCTCATCGACATAAAGCGAAGTGATGACACGTGAGAGCGCTGCACGCACGTGCTCGATGATCATGTCTAGGTTTTTACTAACCTCGGCGATGTCGCTAATTGATTCAAGTATGCTAAGCAGATCTTTGATCGGGATATTGTCTTTAAGCAGCGCTTTTAAAACCTTTTGGATCAAATTTATAGGTGCGATCCTTAGCGTATCCTCGACCACAACTGGGTAGTCGATCTTTAGTTTGTCTAATAAATTTTGCGTCTCTTGGCGAGTTAGAAGCTCAGCTGCGTTTTGCTTGATAAGCTCACTCATGTGCGTTGAGATGACGCTTGCAGGATCAACTATCGTGTAGCCGCTAAGTATGGCGTCCTCTTTGACGCTAGCATCGATCCAAAGAGCGTCTAGCCCAAAAGCTGGCTCTTTTGTCGGAATCCCCTCGATATCTTCGCTAACTAGGCCACTATCCATCGCTAGAAATTTATCAGCATAAATTTCACCCTGACCGATCACGATACCTTTTAGCTTAAAGCGGTATTCGTTTGGCGGTAATTGAAGGTTATCGCGGATCCTTATCTTTGGCATCAAAAAACCAAGACTTGAAGCAATATTTCGCCTCATAGCACGAATTCTCTCAATGAGATCCACGTCAGCTAGCTTTAGCAGGCCATATCCTAGGTCGAGCTCTAAAATTTCAAGCTTCAAGATGTCATTTATCTTTGTCTCTTCTTCTCTTGCGATCTCTTCGTCGCTCTTCTTTGGAACCTTAGTAGTGGCACCACTAGCAGCTGCTCCTGCTCCACCTTGCGTAGCGGCTCCAGCTTTTTTAGAAGCTGTTTTGTCTTTTGACGCAAGGCTTAAATTTAGCCCGCCATCTTTGGTCTGTTTGATAATGTAGCCAAGCCCCAAAAATAGCAGCGCTATAAAGCCAAGAGAAAGGGTTGGAAGTCCAGGAACAAGGGCAAACATAAATAGTATGAAGCCCACTATCAGTAAGGTTTTATAATCCCCTAATAGCTGATTTAACGTACCTTCTGCAAAGTCCTCATCGTCCTTGCTAGCCCTTGTGATGATAATAGCAGTCGCTGTTGATGTGATCAGTCCTGGGATCTGACTCACAAGGCCATCGCCGATAGTTAGGATCGTATAATACTGAGCAGATGTCGCCATATCAAGGCCATGCTGAAACGAACCGATAGCAAAGCCGCCGATGATATTAATGATAGTGATGATGATGCCAGCGACGGCGTCACCTTTTATAAATTTAGACGAACCATCCATCGCGCCATAAAAATTTGCTTCGCCGATGATGGCTTGACGTCTTTCGCGCGCTGTTTTTTCGTCAATCAGGCCTGCATTTAGGTCCGCATCTATCGCCATTTGCTTACCTGGCATCGCATCAAGTGTAAAACGCGCTTGCACTTCACTTACACGGGTTGAGCCCTTTGTTACGACCATAAAATTTATGAGAACCAAGATGCAAAAGACGATGGTGCCGATGACAAAGTTGCCGCCAACGACGAAATTTCCAAAACTTGAGATGATCTCGCTGACCGCTTCTGGGCCGTTGTGACCTTCGCTTAAGATCATACGCGTGGTTGCGATATTTAGCGAGAGGCGAAAAAGCGTAACGATAAGGATCAGTGTCGGAAATGTGCTAAGATCGGTTGGTTTTGGCACATAAATCGAAATTAAAATTATAAGCACAGAAATCGAGATCGAAAGTGCCAGGAAAAAGTCAAGCACCGTGCTTGGAAGCGGTACGATGATGATAGCAAGGATGGCAACAATGATACCAACGATGCTAAGACTTTTAAACTTAACAATTGGCGCAAGAAACGGCGCAACAAGAGTTAAGATGTTATTTTTTTGCTTTGCCAACTTTACTTCTTAACGATGTCACTTAGTTTTATCGCATCAAGCATCTCGTCGATCTTGCCTTGAAGACCGCTAAACATCGACCAAATTTGACAGCTCGAGGCTTTGTTTGACGGGCAGCCATCCGCAGAAGATGAGCACTCAAAGACGTTAAGTTCACGTTTTTCAGCGCACTCTATTATCTTTTTTATGCTTAAATTTTCAGGTTCGTTATTTAGCGCGAAACCGCCATTTGCCCCTTTAAACGACTTTAAAATTCCATCTTTTGCAAGATTTTGTAAAATTTTGGCTAAAAAGCTTTTTGAAATTTTAAGTTCATTTGAGATCGTATCAACATCAACTGGAGATGATTTTTGAGATATTAAAATAAGTGAAAGTAGAGCGTATTCGCTTGCCTTTGTAAAAAGCATTTATCTTCCTTAAATCTTTAAATAGCCCTAATTTTATTAAATTTTTACTGCATTTTTCATTAATTTTTAAAAAGCGTAGTTTTATCTAACTTTATGTTTTAAATGATATAATCGCTCTTCCAAAATTCACCAATCAGGAGGTCATTATGGCTTTGGATTCGGCTAAAAAAGCTCAAATAGTTGCGAAATTCGCTAGAAAAGAGGGAGATACAGGCTCTCCAGAAGTTCAAATAGCTCTTTTAACAGCTAGAATAACTGAACTTACAGAACACCTTAAAATTTTCAAAAAAGACTTTTCATCACGTTTAGGTCTTTTGAAACTAGTTGGTCAAAGAAAAAGACTTTTAAAGTATCTTAAAAACAAAGACTACACTACATATTCAAAACTAATCTCTGAGCTTGGCTTAAGAGATAAATAATCCATCGGAGAGCGATCTGCTCTCCTTATTAAATTTCCTTTATCCATATTTTTTATTCAAAATTTACAGCTCAATTTTAAAATTTTTCTATCTTTAGTATTAATTTATCTACTCACAATATGATTAACCTTTTTAAATAAAGTAAAATTAGAATTAATTTCTTTATTTTATATAAAAAGCTAAATCTCTATATCTTTATTTCTTTTATAATAAATTTATCAATTTTAAATAAATTTTAAAATCCCTAAATAATTGACTTTATTGGAAGTAAATTAATTTTAGCTTAAATTAGAAATTTATTTTTATAGATAAAGAATTTTTATTAAAGATTAAGAATCTGACTACTAATATTATCCATATAAAAATATGCATATATTGCATAGCAAAGGAGAAAATGATGAAAGAAGGCAAAGTCATCTGTCCTTATTGTGGGACAGGCTGTCAAGTAACCTTGCATGTGGAAAACAATGTCGTTCGTGCCGCCACTGGCGTTGAAGACAATCCAGTCAATCAAGGAAATTTATGTTTAAAAGGCTTTTATGGCTGGGATTACGTTGCAAGTCCAGATAGACTCACAAAACCATTAATTAGAAAGAAAAATGGCGTATTTTCAAAGGATGGTGATTTTGAGGAAGCTAGCTGGGATGAGGCGCTTGATCTTGTCGTAGAAAAAATGAAAGAGACCAAGGCAAAATATGGTCCAGACGCATTAGCCGGAAATTTCTCAGCACGCTGTACGCTTGAGGACAACTATGTCGCTCAAAAGTTAATGCGCGCTGTAATTGGTACAAATAACGTCGACCACTGCGCTAGAATTTGACACGCTCCGACAGTAGCAGGACTTGCTAAAACAATCGGAAACGGAGCTGCCACAAATAGCTTTACAGAGATTGGCACTTATAGTAACTGTATATTAATGATAGGCTCAAATCCAGAAAATGGCCACCCAATCGCAGCTATGCACATCCAAAGAGCGCTAAACCGCGGTGCTAAACTGATCGTTATTGATCCTATTAAGACCGAGTTTGCAAGCAGAGCTGACATTCACTTACAACTAGAGCCTGAGCACAACATCCCAGTTATCAACGCACTTCTTTATACTATCATCGAAGAAGGCCTTGTAAATGAGGAATTTGTAAGAGATCACACAATAGGCATTGAGTACGTCAAAGAAGCTGTAAAAGACTATGCTCCAGAGGTCGTGGCTAAATACACAAGGCTAAATCCAGAGGATATCAGAGCGGCTGCTAGAATGTACGCTACCACAAAGCCAGCTGTCATCACTCACGGCATGGGTGTAACTCACTTTAACCACGGCGTTGGCGGAGTTTGCGATGTGTCAAATTTATTCTTGATCACCGGCAACATCTGCGAGCTTGGCACAGGCGACTTACCACTAAGAGGCCAAGAGAACGTTCAAGGCTGCTGTGACATGGGTGTTTTGCCAAATATCTTCCCAAATCTTGGCTCAGTAACTGATCCAGAGCAAAGAGCTTGGTTTGAAAAAATGTGGCACCTAGAACCTGGATTTTTGAGCTCAAAAATAGGCGTTCATAAAACCGAAGTACCTGATGCGATCCTTGATGGCAAAGTACATTTCTTCTGGACTATCGGCGAAAATCCAGTCATCTCTGAGCCAAATACAAACCACTTCTTAAAAGGTATCGCTCATGTTGATTTCTACGTCGTGCAAGATCTATTTTTAACTGAGACTTCACTAAAAGCTGACGTCATACTTCCTGGCGTTGCAAGTAGCGAGAAAGAAGGACTTTATACAAACGCAGAACGCCGCGTACAGCACAATGAAGCAGTCATCACACCTCCAGGCGATGCTAGACAAGACTGGTGGATCGTTTGTGAGATCGCACGTCGTTTAGGTGCAACAGAGGGCTTTAACTTCAACTCACCAGAAGAAATTTGGGAAGAAGTTAGAAAATGCGACCCTAGACGATATGGTGGCATGAGTTATTACCGTATCAAAAAGTATCACGGACTTCACTGGCCATGTCCAAACGAAGATGATATGGGCGGTCAGAGCTTGTATCTTGATAAGAAATTTTTCACACCTGATGGCAAGGGTCGTTTTGTGCCATGCCTCTTTGTGGATAAGGCCGATAAGATCGAGAGCGCAAAACTTGAGTTTGCTAAGAAGATGAATATGTCGCCTGAGTATCCTATCATGGCTGGCTCAGTCGATGAAAAGACTGACGATGAGTATCCGATACAGCTTCTAACCACTAGAAAGGTCTATCAATACACCGTTGGCACTATGACAAGACGCTCACGAGCGATCGAAGAGGGTGGAGATAGTATCGGACCTATCGCCGAGATGAATCCAGCACTTGCAGCAAGATATGGCTTAAAACAAGGCGACTTCATCAAAGCATGGAGTAGATACGGCTACATCGTCGTAAAAGCTGAAGTAACAGACATCGTGCCTGATGGCATCATCCAGATGACTTTCCACTACTGGGAGAGCTCTTGCAATGAGCTAACAAGCAGTGGCTGGGACTACATCAGTAAGACTCCGACATTTAAAGCAGCTATTCAGATCAAAAAGATCGATGAAGAAGAATTTTTACGAGTTCGCGAACTAAAACGCATAAAATTCCAAACTTCAAAAATCATCTACGATGACTTCCACCATCACGGAAACGCAGCGATAAATGAGTAAATTTAGCGGGTAACTCCCGCTAAATTTCTTTACTACCAAATTTCATAATCCAAAAATTTTGACATTGCGAAGCCAAAAAATCTAAATTTTAACTTCACTATTTGTGGTTAAATTTTATATTTAAATACAAAAGCAGATATTTTTAAATTTATTTAAACGACAAAAAACTCATAAAATTTCCCCATTTAAATGTGCTCTCGACACGCTTAAAGCCAGCATTTAGGACTAAATTACTATTTTCTTCTTCGGTATATGGCACCAACACATTTTCAAGCGCCTCTCTTTTTTGAGCGATCTCATAGCGTGAGTAGCCTTGTGCCTGCTTGTAGTCCTCGTAAATTTCTATGACGCTTTTAGTAAGCTTTTTATCTTCAAAGATGATCTTTTCACTAAACAAAAAAACTCCATTTTCATTTAGTCCGTTATAAATTTTTTGCACTAGATCAGCCCTTTTTGGCGGTCTGATAAACTGCAAAGTGTAGTTTGCCAAAACTGCGTCAAAGCCCTCTAGCTCGCACTCTAAAATGTCATCCAAGATAAACTCTATATCAGCTCCATAAGCTTTTGCCTTGTTTTTTGCATTTGCTAGCATCGCCTCAGAGTTATCCACACCGCTTAACACGAGATCGTTTCTAAGGTTGTTTAGCAAAAGCAGACTATTTGCCGTAGAGCAGCCAAGGTCGCACACTTTTGCTGATTTTGGCAAAATTTTAGCAAGCAACTTTGCGTTTAAATTTGAACTAACGTCGTAAAACGGCACCGAGCGCGATATCATATCATCAAAAACGCTCGCCACAAAGTCATCAAACTCAAACTGCTTGCTTATAGGCTCTTTAAAAATTTCATCTCTCATATACCAGCTCCATATCCGTCAAAGTATCTCATCGTCTCTCCAAAAAAAAGATCGCACACGCCCACACACTGCCTAGCTTCGTTTATATCGCGTTTTATCTGCTCTTTTAGCTCGCTAAGAGAGTTAAATTTCTTATTATCGCGCAAACGTTTTATGAAGCAAACGGCGACGTGCTTCGTCACTTTTGGCGCAACCTCGTCTAATATGTGTGTCTCGACGCTAAAATTTCCATCTGTACTAAGCCTATTGCCTATAAATGTGACCGAGCCGTAGGTATATGAGCCTATCCTAGTTCTTGTGGCATACACGCCGTCTTTAGGCAACAGATAGTTTTTTACATCCAAATTTAGCGTTGCAACTAGCTCCTTTGCACCGATGCCCTGCCCTTTTATCACGTTGCCCTCGATTGAGTACTCCCTGCCTATTAGCCTGTTTGCCTCATGGATATTTCCTTGGCGTATCAGCTCCCTAATGGCCGAGCTATGCACGCCCATGCCGTCATAACAAACCTCATCAACGACCACTACCTCGCCATCAAAAATTCTTTTCAGATCGTGCTTGTCCCACGCTCTATTTCTACCAAATCTAAAATCAAATCCAACAACAATCTTTTTTAAATTTTTAAAATCATGTTTTAAAAGTGCGATAAATTCCTCGCCGCTAAGCCCTTTAATAGTGTCAAAATCATACAAAAAGCAAGGATAGTTTGAGTACTCCGCTCGCTTTAGCTTTGGCGTGATGTTGGCTTTATTTTTATCGATCACGACAAGTCCGCCAAACTCGCCAAGCTGCTTTAAAAGCTGTTTATGCCCTCTATGCACGCCGTCAAAGTGCCCGATCGCAACGGCAGTGATGTTATCTTTTGTTAAAAGCGTAGAAAAATTCGGCATTTCCCTCTTTCCCTTTTACTTCGCACTCTTTGCAAGCTATCATTTTAAATCCTAAGCCATTAGCCATCACTTCAAATCTCTTCATCGCTAAATTTATAGCTTTCATATCAGTGACGACGCCTTTTTTATTTCGTTTTACGCCAACACCCACTTCAAATTGTGGCTTAAAAAGCGTGATAATGAGCGAATTTTCACTTGCTAGCTCACAAATGGCAGGCAAAATTTCAGCTAAAGAGATAAAGCTAACATCGCAAGTTATTAGATCAAATTTGTTTAAATTCTCTTTTGCAAACTCCCTGACGTCAGTTTTCTCATAAATTTTTACTCGATCATCGCTTCTTAGGTTAACGTCAAGTTGATCAGTGCCCACATCCACACCAGTCACGCTTTTTACGCCACGCTCAAGCAAAATTTGCATAAAGCCACCAGTCGAGCTACCTATATCAAGCGCATTTTTGCCAGCTAGATCAAATTTCATCGATTCCAAAAAGCTCTTTAGCTTAAGTGCCCCTCGCCCAACATAAATTTCATCAAGCAGCGAAATTTTAGCTTCGCTAACCTCGCTTGAAACCTTAGTGCAAATTTCGCCATTTGTTAGCACCTTGCCAGATTTAATGAGCTCACTCGCCTTGTTTCTGCTTATGTTTAAAACGCTTGCGACGTAGTTATCAAACCTCAAGTTTTAGCCTCTCATATTCGCTCTCATCGATCACTCGCACGCCTAGCTCATTTGCTTTATCAAGCTTACTGCCAGCCTCCTCGCCAGCTAAGACAAAGTCCGTTTTTTTAGAAACTGAGTTTGAAACCTTTGCGCCAAAACTCTCAAGCTCGGCCTTTATCTCATCTCTTGGGCGACTTAGCGTGCCAGTTATCACGACCGTTTTGCCACTTAGCGCGTTTGAGACGCTTTGCACCTGCGCCACGCTTGGCTGCACGATCTGGCTAAGAGCTAAAATTTCTGCTCTATTTACCTCGGCAAAATCAATTAGACTATTTGCCATCTCCACGCCAAAGCCCTCAAGCGAGGTTAGCTCTTCAAAGCTAGCGTCAAGCCAGCCCAGCCCAAAGCTACTTGCTAGCTTTTTAGCCGCTACTTCGCCGATGTGCTCGCAGCCAAGCCCCGTGATAAAGCGCGATAGCTCTGCACCTTTGCTAGCTTCAATAGCATTTAAAAGGTTATTTACCTTTTTCTCTTTAAAGCCCTCAAGCACCATGAGATCATCAAATTTAAGGCCGTAAATGTCTTTTATGCAGGCAATTAACCCCTTGTCAAATAGCAAATTTACGATCGCATCACCAAGGCCGTCTATATTTAGGCATTTTTTCGATGCGTAGTGAATTATTGAGCCAACCACTCTTGCCCTACAGCTTAAATTTTGGCACTTCAAAAACGCTCCCTCATCAAGCAAGTGCGAGCCGCAAACTGGGCAAAATTTAGGCCTCTCTATCGCCTGCTCGCTGCCATCTCGCCTATCTTTATAAACTTTTGTTATCTTTGGAATGACGTCTCCTGAGCGGATGATGCCGATATAGTCGTTTTTCATAACGCCAAGGCGCTCTATTTCATCAAAGTTATGAAGCGTGGCTGATTTTACGTTGGCGCCGTCTATGTTTACCTCATCAAGTACGCCAACAGGCGTTACTACACCGCTTCTGCCAACTTGAAGTGCGACATCTTTTAGTCTAGTCACCTTTTCAATGGCTGGAAATTTAAACGCCACCATAAATTTTGGAAATTTGACCGTATAGCCCAGCTCTTCGCAGCGTGTAAGGTCGTTTACGCGTATCACCATGCCATCCATCATCACGCTCTTTGAGTCACGATTTGCCAAAAGCTCGTTGTATGCAGCCTCAAGCTCATCTTTTGTTAAAATTTTAAAAAAATCATCTCTTTCAAAGCCAAGATCACGCACAAATTTCATCACCTCGCTGTGATCTTTTAGCCCAAGAGTATGCTCGCCCACGCCCCAAGGTATAAAAAGTAGCTTTCTTTTAGCAGTCACCGCACTATCAAGCTGTCTTAGGCTTCCGGCAGCTGCATTTCTAGGGTTTGAAAGCGGTGCCTCGCCCTCTTTTGCTCGCTCTGCGTTTAGCAGCTCAAAGTCTTCTTTTCTTATAACGACTTCGCCCCTGATTTCAATCAGCCCTTTGTAGTTAATGCTCTTTAAAACAGAATTTATCGTCTTTGCATTTTGCGTCACGTCTTCGCCTGTAATGCCATCACCCCTAGTAATCGCCCTAACCAAAACGCCGTTTTCATAAAGCAAATTTAAGCTCGCTCCATCAAATTTTGGCTCAGCAACAAAGACCAAATCTTCTTTCTCGCCACGCTTTAGCCACGCATCAAGCTCGGCTAGATCAAAAATATCTTCCATACTCCACATGCGTTTGATGTGATTAGCCTTGCTAAAGCCCTCTTTTACGGTGCCGCCCACGCGTTTTGTAGGTGAAAAGATAGAAATTTCGCTTGGATTTGTCTGCTCATAATCAAGCACAGCGTGATATAGCGCGTCATACTCCTCGTCACTTGCAAGTGGCTCATCCTCGTCGTAGTAGGCCTTTGCCCACGCATTTAGCGTATCTACCGCTTTTTCGTACTCTTGTTTTGTCATTTTTGCTCCAAATTTACACCGCATTTTATCTTAAACATACTTTATAAATGATCCAATTTTAGCTCTCTCGTATCAAAAAGATGGACATTTTTATAGACCTTTGCTATCTCATCCCTCGCTCTCATCAGCGCAAAGCCAAGTAAATTTTGCCCTCTCCACTTCATAGGATTTTGCGCATTTTCATCGCTTGCGGCTAAACCTATGCCCCAAATTTTATCAACTGGGCTTGCCTCAACTAAAACTTTACTCCCAGTTTGGATCAAAAAGTCTCGCAAAGGGGTATTTTGGCTAAATTTTAGATAACTCGCATTTAGCACGCCGCCAAATTTGATCTCATCCCAGACCTTAGCGTCAAAGCCTCGCACCTGCCTACCAAGCGCCTTCATCTGCACTGGATCTTTAGCGGATAGAATTTGTGCCGCAGAGCCTCTTTATCGCCAAAGCATTCAGCCTTTTTAGCCTTGCACTCTACCAAAGCGTGGTTTGCTTCATCGCCTCGTGCATATTAAAAAGCTGCTTGTGCTCGGCTACATCGTGCGTTCTTATGATCTGCGCGCCGTTTTCGAAGGCTTTTAGATGCAGATAAAGCGAGCCTGGCAAGCGGTCTTTGACCTCGCTTGGGTGGTAGTGATTTATGACTGATTTGCGGCTCGCACCAACTAATAGCGGGCACTCAAATTTCAAAAAATGCTCCAAATGCTTAATAAGCAGCAAATTTTGTTCAGCCGTCTTGCCAAAGCCAATACCCACATCAAGCACTAGCTTTTTGGCGCCAAGCTCCTTTGCTAGGGCTATCTTTCGCTCAAAAAAGTCTGCTATCTCGCCGATTAAGTCGTTATATTTTGGTGCGACCTGCATAGTCGCAGGATCGCCTTGCATATGCATCATACAAAACTCAGCGTCATATCGCGCCGCAAGCGTGGCAAGTGAGGCGTTTGCAGTGATGTCATTTATCATTTTAAAGCCATGACTTAGGGCAAATTCAAGGCAATAAGGATCAAAGCTATCAAGGCTAAATTTCGCCCTTTCATGTAAATTTAGCTTATAAATTTCCTCCACGATATCTTTTATGCGCCTAAATTCCTCTTCACGTCCGCAGTACTCGCTCCCTGGCCTTGAGCTAACGCCACCAAGGTCGATGTAGTCTGCACCTGCTTCGATCATACTTTCAATCTTTGCTATGCCATTTTGAGTATTTATGCGGCTTTGCTCGTTAAAGCTATCTGTGTTTATATTTGCAACGCCCATTATAAGAGGCTTTGCGGGCTTTATAAATTTTGTCTCTAAAAAGGCTGCTAAATTTTTAAGTCCAAAGTCTTGCAACTTCTCTTTTTTAGCTAGCTGCCTAAGCTGCGCATTTGTCGCCATTAGCAAGGCTTTATTTAGACTCTGCTTACCCAAAATCGTATCTTTATGCGTCACAAGCTCAGCTCCAACGCTTAGGGCATCTTGCTTTAGGATATTTGCCGCTGGGGTTTTTATCTCATCTATAAAAATAAAATTTATCTCGCTCTTTTCATGCATGAGCTTCGTACCAGCAGGGCTTGGCGAGATAGCTTTGCAAATTTCATCAAAGTCACTTTTGTTATTTATCTTATAAAATTTCAACGTCGTCCTTTTTGAAATATAGTAAGCAGCAGTGGCGTTAGTACGGCGTGAGACTTGGCATTTAGATCCGCAAGCTTGATAAGCGAGAAAAAATAATCCATCTCATCGCCGCTAAATTTATACCCACTATCAACCGCCTTTGTCACGATAATACCAACAAGCTCTTTTAACTCGTTTTTGCCAAATTTCTGAGCTTGCTCATCTGCGATCTTTTGATCGATAAAGCTTGTTAGCTCTTTTAAGCTAAGTGTTTTTAAATTTAGATCAAGGGTTACTTTTGGCTTTTTGATTAAATTATTTTCTATGAGCATTCTTGATCTAACCGTTGGTAGAAGTAAATTTTTACTCTGCGTTACTATTATAAATTTGATATTTCTTGGAGGTTCTTCAATGATCTTTAAAAGTGCATTTTGAGCCTCTGTCCTAAAAGAATTAGCATTTATTACTAAAATTTTTTCATCTTTTTCGGCAATGTAAGCTTCTGCGATGACCTCCTTTGCATTTTCTAGCAAAAAATCATCGCTTATAAAAAATCTTAAATTATTTATGCCAAACTCGCTTTCAAGCTTGGCTTTTAAACTTTCAAAATCGCTTGTAACGACGATTTTATTAAGCATTTAGAGTATCACCTTAGCAAAAAGCGCTGCATCAATGCTTTTATCAAAAATTTTGCAAAGGCTTATTAGTTTAACGTCTAAATTTTCATCGCTCGAGCTAAGAGTAAAGCTGTTTTGCGCCTGCTCGTCAAATAGCCACATATAACTATCCTCATCACTTTTGGCTAAATTCGCATATCTATCAAGGCTCTTTCCGATATAAAAAAACAAGTATCCGTTTGGAAAAGCAAGACTTAGCATATCTTTTAGAAGCTGCTTTTGTTCATTTGTCTCTATCTCATCAAGCGATGGATAAAGCGATCTTAGGCTAAAAAATGGCAAAAATGGCCTTATACTTTTTGAATGGTTCATCTTTTTTAAAAGATAAATTTCAAACCATCTTCGTTCTTCATCGCTTATAGTTATAAAAGCCCTTCCTTCAAGTAAAAATTTAAGCCTAGATGCGAGCAAAGGCGTCCATTCGACACGCCTTTCCTCCATCCAGCTCATCAAAGGGCCTTCGTCCCTAATAGCCTTTAGCGTCCACTGAATAAAATCTTGCATTATTTATCTAGCTTATAAGCATCATGAAGTACGCGAACCGCTAGCTCGCCATATTTTTGATCAACGATCATTGAAATTTTTATCTCGCTTGTTGAGATCATTTGGATATTTATACCCTCTTTTGCAAGCGTTTCAAATGCCAAACATGCTACGCCGCTATGGCTTTTCATGCCGACGCCAATAACTGAAACTTTTACGATCGCGTCATCAAATTCTATATGTTTTGCAGCTGAGAGCTTTTGCATAGTCTCTTTTGCTATCTCAAGCTCATTTTGTGGCACTGTAAAGCCTAAATTTGTAGTGCCGTCATGTCCTACGTTTTGGATTATCATATCTACGTTTATGTTTTCATGAGCAAGAGCCGTAAAAATTTCTGCTGCGATGCCAGGCTTATCAACTACGCCTCTTAGTGTTACTCTTGCTTGATTTTTATCTAGTGCTATTCCGCTTACTAAAACTGCTTCCATATTGTCATCTTCCTTTGCTATTAATGTACCTTCGTTGTGATTAAAACTACTTCTTGTAATGAGTTTTACATTTAGTTTTTTTGCTAGCTCTACTGAGCGATTTTGTAGTACCTTTGCGCCAGCAGAAGCGAGCTCTAGCATCTCATCATAGCTTATCTTCTCAAGTTTTTTTGCCTTTTTTTCTATCCTTGGATCTGTCGTATAAACGCCATCAACATCGGTAAAAATTTCGCATAGATCAGCATCAAGCGCCCCTGCTAATGCAACTGCACTAAGATCACTGCCGCCTCTACCAAGGGTTGTGATATTACCTTTTTCATCTATACCTTGAAAGCCAGCCACAACTACGATTTTGCCAGCTTTTAGCTCGGCTTTTAGCCTAGCAGTCTCTATCCTTTCGATCCTTGCTTTTGTATGAATATCATCAGTAATTATGCCTGCCATCGCACCTGTCATACCTACACACGCATAGCCTTTTGCATTAAGTGCGATCGTTAAAAGCGCGGTCGTTACTTGCTCTCCAGAGCTTAAAAGCATATCAGTGGCGACGCCATCTGGATGTTTTGAAAAATACTCACTATATTCAACCAATTGATTTGTAACTCCGCTCATCGCAGAAACTACCACAACTACGTCTGCACCGCTATTTTTTGTCTCAATGACTCTATTTGCCACAGCTTCGATGCGTTCAAGTGTTCCTACGCTAGTTCCGCCAAATTTTTGAACGATCAACATCAAAAATATCCTTTCTCTTTAAAATAACTCAAAACCTTTTCATAAATAGGCTTTTTAAAGTGATTTATTCCCTCTAAACTTCTACCAAAATCTACAAATTTATACTCGCTAAACTCTGGATGCTCTGTCTTTAAATTTATGCTGGCACCATTTTTAAGTCTAACCAAAAAATATTTTTGCGTCTGTCCATCAAATGGATAAAATTTCTTTGCCGCATTTGCTGGAAAGTCGTAGCTTAGCCACTGCGGATACTCATCTAAGATATCGATTTTATCAGTTCCGATCTCTTCTTTAAGCTCCCTTTTTAAGGCCTGCTTTGGACTCTCACCTTCGTCTATTCCGCCTTGAGGAAACTGCCAAATATCGTCCATATCCACCCTTTTTGCGACTAAAATTTCACATTTAAATGGATACAAGCTAGACAAAATAACAGCTGCCACATTTGGTCTGTATTTTTTTTGCATGATTTTTCCAAAAATTTTATTTGGGATAATAACTAAAAAGAGTTAAGAGATAGATAAATAAAACTACTTTTTACGCCGTTTGTAGTAAATCACACAGCCGCTAAAAAGTAGCACGCCAACTCCACAAGAAGCCATAAAAAAGATAAATTTTCCAGCCTCTTTGAATGTATATCCAGCGTGCAAATCAAGCATAAATTTATAAATTTCAAAAGATTTTGGCATGGTGTTTTTTAAAATTTCTCCACTTGCCGTATCGACCGCAAGTCTAACGCCATCACTCTCACTAGCGCCTTTTGGCAAGTAAAAGATCATAAATTTTACGCCGTCTTTATTGAGGATAAAATTTAAAGCATCAAACTCATTTCCAAATTTTAAGGTAAAAATTTCATAAGCTTTATGAAGATTTTCTACCTTTTGCTTTTCATTTAGGCTAAAGCCATTTTTGCTAGTAAAATTTGGCTTTTTAAAGACCTTCTCTTCGCCACAAATTTGATTTATAACCTTAGCAAAGCTCTCATAAGAAAAGTATAGACCGCTAACACAGATAATAAGCAAAATGGCCCCCAAATAAAGCCCTAAAAATCCATGCAACGAATATAAAAATGCAAATTTCTTTGCCTTTAGATTTAGCTTAAAGGCGCTAATAAATTTGCTTCTAAATCTCCAAAATTGTATAAACGCTCCAGTTAATAAAATCGCAAGTAGTGCAAGCGTTGAAATCGCCACTATCTCGCTTGCGAATTTAGATAAATTTTCATTTTTAAATAGAGCTAGCCCTAGATTTTTATGTAAATTTAGAGCTAGCCCTATAAATTTTTCCACGCTATTTTCAGAGACTACCTCACCCGTATAAGGATCTACAAAGAACGACTTAAACTCGCCACTCTCGCTTGTGCCGCTTACCACATAAGCTCTATTTGCCTCGCCTTTTATCTTTATATAACTAAGGTTAAAATTTGGCCAAGTCTTACTAAAGACCTTTAAAATTTCATCTATTTTTAAAGCACTTTTATTAGTTGCTATGTCTATCTCATCTTTACTAAAAGCTTCAATTATCTCATCGTGATACGAAATAATCGCTCCACTAATTGAGATTATCAAAAGTGGCAAAGCAAAGATAAGAGCTAAAATTAAGTGAAATTTCCGCCAAATTTTAAACATTTTAGAACTTCAAATTAAAGCCAAGTTCGATCTTTTGTCCATCAACTATCAAAACATCATATCTGCCTGATCTTGTCGTAAAAAACTCGTTAAATAGATTATAAACGCTTAAGTTTAGGCTGAAATTTTTAGTTACATTGTAGTTTATGCCAAGATCTGCGATAACGTAAGCTCTCATATCATCAGCATAGCTAAATGAGTTTTTAGTTCTACCATAATAATTTATCTGTGACCAGAAATTTAGCCATCTATTTAGCTCGTAGTTTGCTCCAAATTTAAATGTATGAAGCGGGTAGTTGTTTAAGCTTTTGCCAACTTCTGATCCATCTTTTTGTTTTGATTTTGTATAAACATAGCTTTGATTTAGTCTAAGAGCATTTGTCACCTGCCACTCATTTGTTAGCTCAACTCCGTAAATTTCAGCCTTACCGATATTTATACTCTCCCAAATACCATTTGGATAAATTTTGCCTTTATGCCTGCAAACACTGCCTCTTGAGCAGATAGGTCTGTAACTTAACATATCTTTAAAACTTGTGTAAAAGCCAGTTAAAGATGTTTCAAAACCTTCATTATTATTATAAACGCCACCAAATTCATAACTTACGCTTGTCTCTGGCTTAAGGCTGCTTCTACCAAGCTGTGCTCCGCGTCCTCCGGCAAATGGCAAAGCAAGATCTTGCGTGCGCTGCTTGATATCAGGTGTCGCATAACCTGTGCTAACTCCGCCTTTTAGAGCAAAAAAGTCATTTAAGTTATAGATACCATAAATTCTTGGTGAAACGTGCGAGCCATAGTTCTCATCGTAGTTATAGCGAATACCTGTGCTTAAGATAAAGTCTTTTGTAAGATGATAGTCATCCTCGCCGTAAAGTGAAACATCATACCTCTTTACATTCGCAGCGTCCGCTGTGGTTGCCTTTTCATCTAGCTTTTCTCTTTTAGCATTTAGTCCTAAGGTAAAGGCGTTATTATCAGTAAAATATGAGCCTTTTGTATCAAAATTTAGAGTCTTTAGTGTCAAATTTTGTTGTGCTATCTCTTTTATCTTGCCATAAGATAAATAGCTTTGAAGCAAGATATTATCAAGCCTTGCTTCGTGGCTTAAATTTATCACATCGCCCTTTATCCTCTCACTAGCAACTGAGTTGGTACCAGTTGATAGTGTTTTGCCTTTAGTTCTTTTATATTTTACATCGCTTCTTGCAAGCTCAAGCGTAATATCATTATTTTCATTTGGCTTCAAAAATAGCTTCGCACCAAAATTTCTATCCTTTTGCTCTCTATTTGCGTAAGAAATTTTATCTTCTGATTTATTTAAATTTTTACCATAAACAGAAACACTTAAAACATCGTCAATTAGTCCAGAGTGCAAATAAAGGCTGTTGTAAAACTCACCGCTTATATTTTTATTTCTAGCAAATTTATAGCTTGAGCCAAGATTTGCGCCAAATTCATTACTAAACTCATCTGTAATAATATTTATAACTCCGCCTAGTGCGTCACTTCCATAAAGCGAGCTCATAGGTCCACGTATCACTTCGATACGGCTTATCGCACTTGCTGGCGGAATAAAACTATATGAGCCTCCAACGCTTCTAAGGCCTTTATAGGCGTTATCACCTGGTACTGGCATGCCATTTACTAAAATTTTAGTAAATCTTGGAGAGAATCCACGTATAGAAATTCCTCGTCTATTTGCCGCTTCTGGAGTCGTCCCAAAAAGACTTGGGATATCCTTTGTCATGCTCTCGATATCTTTATGATTTTTCTTTTCTAATGCCTCTTTAGTTATAACGCTAAGCGTTGCTGGTGCGTCTTTGATATTTTGCTCAAATCCTGTTGCACTCACTACTTTAACCTCTGGTAGAACCTTATCTTCATTTGCAAAAAGCGGTAAATTTATAAAAATTGCCGCACAAATAGAAATTTTTAATGCACTTTTCACAAAAACTCCTTATAAAAATTTAATGCACATTTTACTAAAATTAAATAATCGTTATCAATATCATACGTAACGCTAAAGGGATTAAATTTAACGCTTGAGGGATAAAATGATAAATTTAGACAAAAAATATGGAACGAGCAAGATATCTCAAAAGGAAAAACAAGTAAGCGTAGAGTTTTTCAAGCAAAGCAGTGGCATCAGCTATCTAAAAAGTGAAATTTTATGTAATGGCAGGATAAAAATAGATCGTCATAAGTCTAAAAAATACCTATTTTTAATGTTTAATGAGGATAAAAACGATCTTTGCTTTAAGCTTGATAGGAAAGAGTATATTTTAAACAAAGATGAATTTTGCATTGGGCTTGTTAATGATGATTTTAAAGGCGTCTTTGAGTATCAAAATAAATTTTATAAGACAAAAACATTACTTTTTGACGAAAGTTACGCAAATAAGCTTGAGATATTTGCTGGGCTTAGATTTGATGATAAATTTGAGCTATTAAAATATAAAAAAGATTTAGCTCAAATTTGCGTTTTAAATGAACTTGATACGACAAATTTATATGAAGGCGCGATGAGGGAAATTTTTATCGAGTCAAAAATTTTAGAGCTTATTTATAAAAGTAAAATACTAAAAGAGAGCGAAATTTCACTTAGTAGTGACGAAGAAGAGACTCTTTTAAAGGCTAAAACAATCTTATTAAGCCGTATGCAAAATCCTCCAAGCATCAAAGAGCTAGCCCATCTTTGTGGCACAAATGACTTTTGGCTAAAGAAAAATTTTAAGCTATTTTTTAAAGATACGATCTATCAACTCTTAGCAAAAGAGCGTCTAAAGCTGGCTTTTACTCTTTTAGAGCAAAACGATATCAGCATAAAAGAAGCCGCAAATATCGTAGGCTACGCAAATACTGCACATTTTGCAAAAATTTTTAAGATAAATTTTGGCTTTTTACCAAGCAAACTCTTAAAGACCAAAAGCTACTTTTAAACTGCTATAAATGCCAAATTTCTTATAATCGCCAAAATTTAAAAAGAGAGAAATTTGCAAGTTTATATCCACGTGCCATTTTGTGAAAGCAAATGTCCTTACTGTGCTTTTGGCTCAAGCGATGACGAATTTAACAAGGTTAGCACCTATTTTAAGGCACTTTGCCTTGATCTAAATTTTCAGCTAAAAAGCCAAAACGTAAAAGAAATCTCAACTATCTTTTTTGGTGGAGGTACACCAAGTACGGTAAATGCTAAATTTTATGATGAAATTTTTAGCATTTTAGCGCCTCTTTGCACGCCAGAAACCGAGATTACACTTGAAGCAAACCCAAACTCAGCAACCCTTACTTGGCTAAAGCATGTTAAAAATTTAGGCGCAAATCGCATAAGCTTTGGCGCTCAAAGTTTTTTTGAAGATAAGCTAAAATTTCTTGGGCGTATTCACAGCAGGGAGCAAATTTTTAAAGCGGTTGAAAATGCCGGGGCAGCTGGCTTTAACAATATAAATTTAGACCTCATCTATGACACCAAATTTGATACTAAAAAACGCCTTTTGGCTGAAACTGAAAATCTAAAAAGCCTTGCTATCACGCATCTAAGCGCCTACTCGCTCACTCTTGAAGAAAACACCCCATTTGCTGGCAAAAAAAGCTATAAAAAGGATAGTGACACTTTGGCTAAATTTATGATAGAGCAAATTGGGCTTGCTGGCTTTGGGCAGTATGAAATTTCAAATTACGGGCAAATTTGCAAACATAATCTTGGCTACTGGCAGGGCAAAAACTACCTTGGTGTAGGGGCTTATAGCGTGGGCTTCGTGGATGGCACGAGATACTACGCCAAAAATAGCATAGATGCCTACATCTCACAGCCAACTTACAGAGAAAAAGAAATTTTAAACGAGAGTGAGCTAGTAAGAGAGCATATATTTTTAGGGCTTAGAAGCATTGTTGGCGTGGAGGCTGAACGATTAAGTGAGGCACAGAAAAAAAGGGCAAATTTTCTTGTAGAAAATGAAAAACTGCTCTTTAAAAATGGTAAATTTTACAATCCAAATTTCTTACTAAGCGACGAGATCGCACTCTTTATCGAGGGCTAAATTTATAAAATTTTGAGCAAAGTCAAGATAAAATACAAAGCTTAAATAAAATTTAATAGAGGCAAAAATGTTTGGAATGAGTTTTTCTGAAATCTTAGTTATCGCCATTATTGCAGTGTTAGTTTTAGGTCCTGACAAGCTGCCAAGCGCGATGGTTCAGATTGCAAAATTTCTAAAAATGTTTAAAAAAGGCATAAACGACGCAAAATCAACATTTGATCAAGAAATGAAGATAGCTGAGCTAAAAGAAGACGCTCAAAAATACAAAGAAAGCATAACTAAAAGTACGCAAAATGTGCGTAAAAAGCTCACTTTTGAAGAGCTTGATGAGATCAAAAAAAGCGCAAATGACATCACAAACGATATACAGAATGTCGTAAGCGATACCAAAAAAACGGTAGAAAATATACAAAATCCAACAAATTTAGTTAAAGATGCGATCTTAAACGATAAAAAAGAGGCGTAATGTTTGAAGAGCTAAGACCCCATTTAATCGAACTTAGAAAGAGACTTTTTATAAGCATA
Source organism: Campylobacter concisus (assembly GCF_003048775.2). Lineage (NCBI taxonomy): Bacteria > Pseudomonadati > Campylobacterota > Epsilonproteobacteria > Campylobacterales > Campylobacteraceae > Campylobacter > Campylobacter concisus. The sequence goes on from NZ_CP049272.1 coordinate 1,297,220, forward strand.
GTAAGCGTTTTTGTCTGTTTTGGCATCTGCTTTACGTTTTGGAACCCACTGCTTGCGTGGATGAGCGAACCGCTAAAACAAGTCTTGCCAGCTGGCTCAAATATCATATTCACTCAAATTCAAGAGCCATTTTTTACAGCGATGAAAGTTGCATTTTTTGCTGGTGTCGTGATCGCGCTACCTATCATTTTTTGGCAGTTTTGGCTATTTGTCGCCCCTGGACTTTATGACAATGAAAAAAAATATGTGATCCCATTTGTCATCTCAGCTTCATTTATGTTTGCGTGCGGGGCGGCGTTTTGTTACTACGTGGTCATCCCACTTGGCTTTGCATTTTTGGTAAATTTTGGTGGCCAGCTCTTTACGGCGCTACCAAGCATTGGCGAATATGTTGGCTTTTTTGCAAAACTACTAATTGGCTTTGGAATTTCATTTGAGCTTCCAGTCATTACATTTTTTCTAGCAAAGATCGGCCTAGTCGATGACAAGATATTAAAAGAGTACTTTAGATATGCAGTGGTTGTTATCTTTATCTTTGCAGCCATAGTGACACCTCCTGATGTGATAAGTCAAGTCTTAATGGCACTACCACTCATCGGACTCTATGGAATTTCAATAATCGTCGCCAAAAGAGCTAACAAGAGCGACGATGAAGACGAAAAAGAAGAACAAGACAGCGACGTAGCAAGCGATGAGTAATATAAACGACGTCTCAAGTTATGATTATTTTTTGCCGGAAGAGCTCATCGCAAAAGAGCCAGTTTTGCCAAAAGAAGAGGCAAGATTGCTTGTCTATTTTAAAAATACAAAAGAGATAAAACACTACAAATTTAAAGATCTCTCCAGCCTTATTCCAAATGATGCTGCAGTTATTTTTAATAACACAAAAGTTATCAAAGCTCGCATTTTAGGACAAAAAGAAAGCGGCGGGGCTTGCGAAGTAATGCTAAATCAGCCCATAGGCGAGAATAAATTTAGCGTCTATATAAGAGGCAAAGTAAGCTCTGGTAGCGTTTTAAATTTTCCTGATAATCTAAAAGTAAATGTGCTTGAGCTAAATGACGATGGCACAAGGGTGGTAAATTTTACGCGAAATGGCGTCTTGCTTGATAATGTTCACCTTTTTAGTGAGCTTGAAAAGATCGGTCACGTACCGCTTCCGCCATACATTAAAAGGGCTGATACAAAGGATGATGAGAGCTGGTATCAAAGCATATTTGCCAAAAATAGTGGTGCAGTGGCAGCTCCGACAGCTAGCCTTCACATAAGCGAACAAATGCTAGAGCAGATAAAAGCAAAGCATGAAGTCGCCTACATTACGCTTCACGTTGGCGCTGGGACATTTAAAGGCGTTGAGTGTCAAAATATAAATGATCATAAAATGCACTCTGAATTTTACGAGCTAAGCGAGCAAGCTCAAGAGATTATAAATTCTAATAAACCAATTCTTGGCGTTGGTACTACGGTTACTAGATGTGTTGAAGAATTTGCAAGAAGCAAGCAAGCAAGTGGCTTTTGCAAGTTATTTTTAAACCTAAATAATAAGCCTATCAGGCAAAACCACCTTCTTACAAATTTTCATCTACCAAAATCAACCCTAATAATGCTAGTTACTAGCTTCATAGGACTTGAAGAGACGATGAGAATTTATAAAACGGCAGTTGATGAAAAGTATAGATTTTACTCATACGGCGACGGGATGTTGATAATATGAAAGATAAGCCTATCGATATCATAAACAGAATGGAAATTTTTCTTAGCGCCATATACAAAGACGCACAAGACACTAAAAATTCCATCATTTTTAGCTACGATCCAAGCTATCCAAGGTTTTTAAAATTTGATGCTACAAATCTCATAAAAACACTTGAAAATATTTGCAAATTTTTCCTTTACTCTACCGAATATGCTGACATTTACATTCTCTTTCAACTTAAAAATTATAGTCCCAAATCTGTACATTTTGACATTAAGATAAAATCTAGCCATAGCGTAATGAGGCCAAGCCACTACTATCTCAGCAAGATAAATAACTATCTAAAAAAAGCAAATGAATCTATGATCTCTCATAATGATGGAGAATTTTTAATATCTTTTAGCGCGGCACTAACAGGCGATAGAGCCATCCAAAGACAAATAAATATCAAAAATCAAACAAATACAAATATCTTAGTTGCTTGCGATGACGATGCTTTATTTGACACCATTAGTGCTCAGATAAATTTTTTAGGCCTAAAGGTTATCGGCAAAAACGACCTTAGCAATCTAATGAGACACATAAAAGATTCTATTTTTACTCCATTTGTTATTTTTATCGATAGTAAAATTTTAAAAAATGAAGCGATGTTAGAAGATATACTTGAGTTTAAAAATATTAAAAATTTTCGTATTGTAGCTATTTGTAAAAGCGATGAGTCGGCTAACGATCTGCCAAATCATGTCACAGTATTAAAGCAACCCTTTAGCACAGATAGCTTTCAGCTAGCTTTTAAAAATTCACTCGAGAAATAGACCGATTTTTACTTTTTAATTTATCCTAAGATATCTTTTTAAAATAATAGTGGCTGAAATGCTATCTAGCCTACCATCTCGCCTTGTATTGGTGTAAATTTCACTAGCTTCACTGCTGCTAAAGGCCTCATCTTGATAGACAATATTTGCCTTTACATCAAGAAGTGAGACAAAATGCTCGATACGTCTTCTCATCTCATCTTCACTACTACCACCGATTGGCACGCCTACCACCAGCGTATCTGGGGCATATTCATTTACCTTTTGGCTCACATCTCTTGCGGCTTGATTTCTATTTTTTCTAAGCACTGGCTCAAGCGGAGTCACGATCTTGCCAAAACCAAAAGCAAGCCCTATTCGCTTTAGCCCAACATCAATAGCCATAAATTTCTCTCTCATAGCACGCTCTTTACTCTTAGATTTGAAATTTCAACTAGCCCTTCAAGCTCGTACTCATAGATTATATCGCCAAATTTTGCCAAAACTTCATCAAGACTTACGCCATTTTTACAAAATTTTAAGATCTCGTCACTAGTCTTTTCTTGCTCTCTTATCTCACCAAAAAGTGAAGCAAATTTATGATAGTCATCGATAAGCTCGACTTTTTTATTTGCAAGCAAAAAATTTGTCCCATCGCTTTCGCCAATGCGCTGTGGCAGTACATAAACTGGGATTTTAAGCTCGTTTGCAAGCCTTGCACTTTGCATTGAGCCACTTTTAAGATCAGCTTGCGCGACAACTAGAGCTTCACAAAGCCCCACAACTATGCGGTTTCGCTCCAAAAATCTATAAGCAAGTGGCGGCTCACCTTCATCATACTCACTAAGAGCCAAGGCTTTGGTGTAAATTTCATTTATCGCCGCTTTATTTTGGCTTGGATAGATGGTATCAAGTCCGCTCGCAAAAATGCCAATCGTTCGTGGCATAGCAGCTTTATGAGCTGCGATATCAACGCCGATTGCTCCACCACTTACCACACAGATATTTGCACTTTTTAGTACTGCGCAAAGTGCTGTGACACACTCTTTTGTATAAACACTTGCCTTTCTTGAGCCAACAACTGCGATCTTTGGCAAAGATAAAAGCGAAGTATCTCCGATAAAATTTAGCTGCTTTGGTGGATTTTTTAGCCTATTTAGTGGCTCTGGGATAAAGTCAAGTCTCATAAAATATCTTTTAAATAAACCACATCAACATCTTTTAAAAGATTATTTTTGCTCTCTTTTATCACTGCGATCGTATTTTTCTTTGGATGTCCAATGGCGATCGCATAGCCTCTTTTTTTAGCCAAATTTACAGCAACCGCAAGTTCACGCCTAACAGCGCTAGCCGATGGATCGTCATCTAAAAATATATCTCTTGAAATGTATGGCTGATTATGTTTTTTTGCAGCTCTTGCTACTGCGGTTTGAGCAATAGTTTTACTATCGACAAAGACAAAGCCCTGCTCTATCAGCGCCCTATAAGCCTTATCCATAGCGTCAAAATCGCTTGTAAAGCGCGATCCTGTGTGATTGTTTGTATATTTTGCGCGCGGGAAGTCTTTGCGTATCTTTTTTATCTTTTCGTGCATGCTCTCAAAACTCTCATTGATCGTGAGAGTACCTATTTCTGGGCTATCAAAGTGTTTTGCTTGCATCGGAAGATGTATCATATAAAACTCAAATGTTCTTGCGATATTTGGCGTATCTGGATGAGTCTTTGTCGCTGGAAAAATAGACGGCGTAATTTTTAAGCCAAGCGATTTTATCATACTTGCATGTTCAAATGTCGCCACATCATCTATTATGATGACGAGCTTTGCGCGCCCTTTTATGCTAGCGTTCGGTGTAAAAGGTACCGCTTCAAAGCTATCTTTTTTTATATTTTTTTCTTCATATTTTGTTTTTTCTATCTTTTTGGTAGTTAAAATTTCAGCTTTTTTAGCTGACTCTACTTTTGTATTCTCGCTTTTAATTTTCTCTTTTTTTTCTATTTCAGCGCTTTTATTTTGATCGACTTTTACTTCAAAATTTTGAGATTTTAGCTCGGTTTTTTGTTCGATTTTTGAGTTATAAAATGGCTCTATCTTTTGTTCATTTTCTATTACGCTAGGTTCTGTATTTTTATAATTTGCGAGTAAATTTTTAGTATCGTTTTGCTCTTTTTTTATCTCTTCTTTTTTGGCTTCATTCTTTACTTCAGCTATCTTTTTTTGCTCTTTTGGCTCAAATTTTGAATTTAAAGCAAGCTCACTTTTATGCTTAGGATCGGTAAAAATTTTACTTAAATTTTCATCTTCATCAAATTTTAGAGGGTATTTTCTCTTTTCGTATTCTTGTTTTTTCTCTTTACTAGCAACCTTTGGCTCAGCTTTTTTAGAAATTTGCTTCTCTATCTTTGGTTCATTTGTTTTGCTTATCTGCTCTGCACCATTATTTTTTATACTAAGAGCTACGCTAAGTGCTATTATCAAAATAGCTGCAATAATGCCGATACCAAGATAGGTTTTATTGTGAGAGCGACCTGTACTCTTTTTTGTAGGTCGCTTCTTTGTAGTCTTTTTTTCGCTCAAGGCTTAGTTTTTATTTTGATCTATAAGTTTGCCGTTAGTTATCCAAGGCATCATTGCGCGAAGTTTTTTGCCAGTTTGATTTAGCAAACTTCTCTCAGCTATACCGCGTTCAGCGTTCATTCTAACATAACCCGCTTTTCTCTCTAGGATGAAGTCTTTTGCAAATTTACCATTTTGAATCTCTTTTAAAACTTCCTTCATAGCTTTTCTGCTCTCTTCGCCAACCACTCTTACACCGCTTACGTAATCACCGTATTCAGCTGTATTTGAGATAGAGTAACGCATATCGGCCATACCGCCTTGATACATCAAATCAACGATTAGTTTTAGCTCGTGCAAGCATTCAAAATACGCCATCTCAGGCTCATATCCAGCCTCTACAAGCGTATCAAAACCAGCATTTACTAGCGCGCAAAGACCGCCACAAAGAACAGCTTGCTCACCAAACAAATCTGTTTCAGTTTCATCTTTAAATGTTGTCTCAATGATGCCAGTTCTACCGCCACCTATACCGCAAGCATAGCTTAGAGCGATCTCTTTTGCCTTTCCACTTGCATTTTGCTCAACAGCGATAAGATCAGGTATGCCGCCACCCCTTACAAATTCGCTTCTAACTGTGTGTCCTGGGGCTTTTGGAGCTATCATAATGACGTCTATGTTTGCTGGAGCTTTTATCTGACCAAAATGTACGTTAAATCCATGTCCAAACGCGATAGCAGCGTGATCTTTTAAATTTGGCTCGATCTCATTTTTATAAATTTCAGCCTGAAGTTCGTCTGGAGTTAATATCATGATTACATCGGCACCCTTTGTGGCTTCGCTAACAGTTTTTACCTCAAAGCCTTTTGCTTCAGCTTTTGCCCAGCTTTTGCCGCCTTTTGCAAGACCTATAACAACACTTACCCCATTATCTCTTAAATTTTCAGCATGTGCGTGACCTTGTGAGCCAAAGCCGATGATTGCTACTTTTTTACTTTGAATAAGACTTAAATCACAGTCTTTATCATAATAAACATTTATAGCCATTGTTACTCCTATTATTAAAATTTGGCAAAATTATAACTTTAGCCAGCAAAAATTCGGCTGAAACATGTAGAAACTAATTTTAAGTTTTATGATAATTTATTTTGCTAAAATACGCTGAAAATTCAATAAAAAGAGATAACTCAATGAATGAATCAGTTTTTAAAAAGATCAAAGCACTTCCACCGCTAGATGATACAGTTATACAAATTCAACGCCTACACGCGGATGAAAACAGCTCAATAAGCGATCTTACAAAAGTAGTTGAAAAGGATCCGATGCTAACAGCAAATATTCTACGTTCCGCAAACTCTCCACTTTATGGATTTTCTCAAGAGATCACAACCATCGCAAGAGCTATTTCTCTTTTTGGTATGGCTACCATTCGTGGTTTTGCACTTTCAAGCACCATTAAAAAGAGTTTTTCTATCAATTTAGAGCCTTACGGTATTACTACGCAAGATTTTTTAAATATCTCGATCATTCAGAATGCATTGATGTACAACTGGCACTCTAAGATCAATCCTAAGAGTCTAGAAATTCTCTCTCCAGCTTCATTTATGCTTGAAATTGGAAAGATAGTCCTTGCTCACGAGCTAGTCGAAAGCAAACAAGATGCTGATTTTAGAGAAAAGATCAAAAACATATCTAGCCCAATCGATCTTGCCTTGTTTGAAACAGAAATTTTAGATATGTCAAACGAAGAAGTTACGGCCAAAATTTTTGAACAATGGAATCTTGAAACAGAGCTTAGTAGCTCAATATTATATTCAACCAATCCAGAAGAAGCGCCAGATCATATAAAAGATTATGCAAAAGCCCTAAAGGTGATAAAAACAGCTGTAAATATCTTTAATCAACTTGATGATATAAGCATACAAAATACACTGCCGCTTCTTGACGAATATGGCTTTAGGCATGATACGTTCTTAATGGCTGTCGCTAAAGTCAAAGACAATTTGTGAAAGAATTTTTAACTTCACTACTCGTCGGCATCAAAGAAAAGGAGATATCAAACGAAGATAAAGAAGTCTTACGTAATCTCCTAAATCTTGGTGCCGTAAGCTTACATAAAGATAAATTTTACCTAAACAACGGCTATGTCTGCGGCAAGCTAGACATCAGCCAAAACGCAACTGGCTTTATCATGCCATTTGACAAACGCTTCAAGCAAGACATTATCGTAGAAAATAAAAATTTAAACAACTCTCACCTTGGCGATATCGTGTTAGCAAAGCTTTTGCCACTTAAGAAAAAACGCCAGAGTGCTAAAATAGTGATGAGTCTAAAGCTTGCAAATGAGACAAGCGTGGTCTACACAAAACGCTTTGGGGCAGCTATTTTAGGTGTAAATTTAAAAACTGGACTAAGCACAACCCTAAAAGCGACACAAAAAAGCCTAAAAATGCTTCCTCTTGGGACGCTACTAAAGATAAATAACCTAAACAACGAGATAGTCGAGGTTTTAGGAAATTTAGAAGATCCGCTAAGCGACGAGAAAATTTCGCTTGCCATTTATAATAAAAATGATAAATTTAGCGAGGCTTGCGAGCTTGAGGCAAAGGCTTTTGGCGACGAAGTTGATGCTAGCATGTATCCAAACAGAATTGATCTAAGAAATTTAGAGTTTTGCACGATAGATCCGGTTGACGCCAAAGACTTTGACGATGCCATATATTTTGATGAGAAAAAGCGCGAAATTTACGTTGCTATCGCCGATGTGAGCGAGTATGTGACTGCCTATAGTGCCATTGATAGTGAAGCTAAAAAAAGAGGCTTTTCTATCTACTTTCCGCACATTTCAGTGCCGATGTTGCCGCGCGCGCTAAGTGAAAATATCTGCTCGCTAAAGCCAGACGTGCCGCGCCTTGCATTTTGTTTTAAAATTTCACTTGATGCAAACAACGAGGTAAAAAAAGAGGAGCTTTTTGAAGCGATTATCCTTTCAAAAAGGCGCTTTAACTACGATGAGATCGATGAAATTTTAGAGGGCAAAAGAGAGTGTGAAATTTCATGGGTCAAGCCACTTTTTAAACTCACCACAAAGCTTCGCAAAAAAAGGCTTTTGCATGCATTTGACTTTAGGACAAAAGAGCTTAGAATGAGCCTTGATGAAGAGGGTCAAATTTCTCAAACCAGGTTTGAAAGCGACTCTGACTCACATAGACTAGTCGAGGACTGCATGCTTTTAGCAAATAAAGCTGCCGCAAAGCTCATCACAAAGGGTGTTTTTAGAAACCACGCTTCGCCTGATTTTAAAAAGATAGATACATTACTTGAAGATTTGCAACTTTTGGGGCTTGACCTTACTTATGAAAACGATCTTGCAAATTTAATAAGGAAGATCCAAATAAAAGCCGATGAACTTGGCAACCGCGAAGAGATAGATAAGCTCATCATCAAGTCGCAAAAAAAAGCTGAATACTCGAGTGAAAATTTAGGCCACTTTGGGCTTGGATTTGATAGATACACACACTTTACAAGCCCTATTAGACGCTATTCTGATCTCATTTTGCACAGACTTTTAAAGGCTAAAATTTCAAAAGATGAGAAGCTTTACAACTTCTTGCTTTTAAACATCCAAAGCACCTGCGCAAATTTAAGCGAACTTGAAAGAGAAGCCGACAAGGTGGCCTACGACTTTATGGATAGGAAATTTGCACGCTGGGCAGCCGCAAACATCGGCAAAGAGGTGCGCTGCTATGTGAGCGAAAACCAAAATGTCTTGGTTGCCAAGCTTGATGATCATTTTGTTGGAGCTAGGATTTTCATCACTGGATACAGTGCAAATTTACTTCAAAAGCTTGTCGTAAAGATCACAGAGGCCGACATCGCGAGTGCTAAAATTTTTGCAAAAGTGGTAAGAAAGATCGATGTATAGAAAAGATTTGGAGCTGAATTTAGCAAATGCAAATTTAAGCAACTACTTCTTACTTTTTGGAGCGGACGAGTTTCAGATCGAGCTCTTTGGCAAAGAAATTTTGAGCTTTTACTCTAGCGAAGATGCGAATTTATTAAGCCTTTATTTTGACGAGTACAACTACACGCAAGCAAGCTCTCACCTAAGCGAACAGTCACTTTTTGGTGGTAAAAATATCCTTTATGTAAAAAGCGACAAAAAGATCCCAGCAAAAGAGCTAAAAGAGCTCATCTTACTTTGCTCAAAAAGCCAAGATAATTACTTTTTATTTGAGCTTTATGAGTCCGATATGAAACTAGTTTTTGATACGCAAAAGGCTTTTGGGACAAATTTTGCGAGATTTTTTAAGCCATCAACTCCAGATGAAGCGATAAATTTACTAGCCAAAAACTCAGCCAAAATAGGCCTAAACATAACCAAAAACGCACTTTATGAGCTTTACTTTACACATAATGAAAATTTATACCTTGCAGCAAGCGAGCTAACAAAACTAAAGAGCCTAAACACACACATCGAACAAGATGATGTAAAAAGGCTGGTTTTTGGACTTGGCGGGATAAATTTTGATGATTTTTTTAATAAATTTATGGCCCTAAAAGACATAAAAAACGACTTTTTTACCTATCTAGAAGATCCAAATTTTAATGAAATTTTACTTCTAAACTCACTTTACAAAGCATTTTTTAGGCTATTTAAAATTTACTCTTACATTAAGATAAATGGTCGCTTAAATTTAGATGAGGCAATTGGTTATCAACCGCCTGTAAATGTAGCAAATTTATTAAAAACAAATAGCTTGAAACTAAATTTAAACGCCTATTTGGAGATATTTAAAACGCTAAATTTAGTCGAGTTAGAGCTAAAAACAAACACAAAAATGGATAAAGAAATTTTTGTATTATCAACTATTTTAAATTTACAACATCTCATATCAACAGCAAATATTAAGTAACTTTAAGCTAAAATCCACCCTTGCTTAAAGCAAAATCCTTGCTCACAAAGTGAGCTAAATATCCATAAGGAGAAAAAATGAAACATTACGAGCTTTTATTTATTCTTAAGCCGACATTAACGGAAGAGGAAGTTAAAGCTAAGGTTGACTTTGTAAAAGAAGTCATAACAAAAAATGGCGGCGAGATCGCTACTGTCGTTGAGATGGGTACTAGAAAGTTAGCCTATACCATCAAAAAATATGAGCGTGGAACATACTTTGTTATCTATTACAAAGCGCCACCAGCACTTCTTGCAGAGCTTACAAGAAACGTAAGAATCACTGAAGATATCATAAGATTTTTAAGCGTTAAATATGAAAATAAACGCGAAATCGCAGCTTGGGAAAGACTTTGCAAAGGTATCAAACAAACCATAAAAAAAGAGCCTCGCGAGCCAAGAGCACCGCGTGAGCCAAGAGTTGAAAAAGTAGACGAGCAAACTTTTACAGAAGAATAATCAAGGATAAAAAATGTTCAATAAAGTAGTACTAGTTGGGAATTTAACAAGAGATATCGAGCTAAGATACACTACTAGCGGATCTGCTATAGGAAATTCCGGTATTGCTGTTACTAGAAAATTTAATACTAACGGCGAAAAACGTGAAGAGACATGCTTTATTGACATATCGTTCTTTGGCAAATCAGCTGAGATAGCAAATCAATATTTAAGCAAAGGCTCCAAACTTCTGATTGAAGGAAGATTAAAATTTGATCAATGGACAGACAATAATGGACAAAACCGTTCAAAGCACTCAATTGTAGTTGAAAATATGGAGATGCTTGGCGGAAATAGCGGAGCTAATGGACAAAGTCAAGGTGGATTTAATCAAAATAGTTCGTACTCACAACAACGAAATAATGGTTTAAATAATAGCTATGGTAATGGTGGATATCAAAATTCAGCATCACAAAGACAGCAAATGCAACCACAAAATAAAAAAGTACAAGAAGAGTACTATGAGGAAAAAATCCCTGATATAAACATTGACGCCGATAATTTTGATGGCGACAACGAAATACCGTTTTAATTTAAAGGATAGAAAATGGCAGAAAAAAGAAAATATTCACGTAAATATTGCAAATTTACAGAAGCAAAAATTGATTTTATAGATTATAAAGATACTTCTCTTTTAAAGTATTGTTTATCAGAGAGATTTAAAATAATGCCAAGGCGTTTAACTGGCACATCAAAAAGACACCAAGAGATGGTAGAAAAAGCGATCAAAAGAGCTCGTCATGCAGCAATCATACCTTACATAGTAGATCGCGATGATGTAGTTTCAAATCCTTTTGATGGACTATAATTATTTAATTTATTAAACCCCTATTAATGGGGTTTAATCCTAATCTTAAATATCCTAGATTTATGTTCTTATAGATTTTTATTTATTGACTGCAGTTTAAAATATTTTTCAAGTACTATCTATAATTTTGGTTTAACTTACACGAGGCAATTAGAATTTATTCAGGTGGATATCTCAAAATATATGCTGTCTTTAAATAACTCTATAGCATCAATTTATTAGTTCAAAATAATTTATTTTGCCATATGTGCAATTCAATATCATTGATCCATATTATTCACAATTTCCACCACGAATCACATATCATCTATCGTATAGCAATAGCTATCCATATGAGGCTAAAAGGTAAGGTACTTAAATGTCAATAAACTTTATTTGATAATCCATTTGGTATCCGTACATCTTGCAAGTGGCCTTTATTATGTATTTTATTTTAAAAATTTACTGATGCCAAACCGGCCTAACAATGCAACTAATGTTAGCCAAAAAAACAAATTTTAAACACCCTTTTCTTGACATGTAATAATGTTTTTTGTATAATCTCAATTCTCTTTTAAATAAATGTCTTGCTAGCTCAGTCGGTAGAGCATCTCACTTTTAATGAGGGGGCCGTTGGTTCGAATCCAACGCAGGACACCATTTTTGGGTTTATGACCCTTTCGTCTAGTGGCTCAGGACTCTACTTTCTCTGTGTAGAAACAGAGGTTCAAATCCTCTAAGGGTCGCCAGATACTTAAATTTTTAGGTCGCTTAGCTCAGTTGGTAGAGCGCCACCCTTACAAGGTGGATGTCATAAGTTCGAGTCTTATAGCGACCACCATTACTTTTAGGTGCAGCGGTAGTTCAGTTGGTTAGAATGCCGCCCTGTCACGGCGGAGGTCGCGGGTTCGAGCCCCGTCCGCTGCGCCATCTATTATTCTTTGACTTTCATTTTCACCATTACTATAATTCTTAAAAATAGTGTATTTATTAAAAAATTTATGTTTTAAAATTTTACATATAAAATAAATTAAAAAGTAAAATCTAATTTATCGCCACTAAATCGCATATATTTAAAAATAAATCTTTTTCTAAAATTTCTAAATAATTGATACAAGACAAATCAAAATTAATATTTTTATCTCTAAGTTATCAAAAAATCAATATAATCGTAAAAATTTAATAAGGGAAATTTATGGCATTTGAAAATGTATTAAAAGCGATTGAAGATATAAAAAATGGCAAAATGGTAATTATGGTCGATGACGAGGACCGTGAGAATGAAGGAGACTTGGTCTTTTCAGCGGCAAGTAGCGATATGCAAAAGGTTAATTTTGCGATCACTCATGCAAAAGGTGTGCTTTGCCTTGCGATGGATGAAGCAAACGCAAAAAGACTTGATTTGCCGCTAATGGTTTCTAAAAATACATCTAGCCACGAAACCGCATTTACTGTCACAATTGATGCAAAGGAGGCAACGACAGGCGTAAGTGCTTATGAGCGTGATATGACGATTAGACTTGCTGCTAGTACTGATTCGGTGCCTGAAAATTTTGTAAGGCCTGGGCATATATTTCCGCTTATTGCAAAGAAAGGCGGCGTACTCGTTCGAACAGGTCATACTGAAGGATCAGTTGATCTTTGCAAACTTGCTGGCGTTAGTCCAATGGCAGCAATTTGCGAGATCGTAAAAGAAGATGGCACAATGGCCAGACGTGATTATCTGGAAGAATTCTGTAAAAAATTTAACCTAAATATGATAAGCGTTTCTGAATTAGTAGAATACAGACTTAGCCACGAAAGCTTAATAGAGGTTTCGCCCGCAAAGAGTGTAAAAATCTGTGGTTTTGAAGCAAAAAGATATGACATAAAAGATCACGAAAATAAAAATCACGCTGCCTATGTTTTCGGAGAGACAAAAGCGCAAACTAATGTAAAATTTCAAAAAATAAGCAAAGACCATGAGCTTTTAAGCGGAGATAAATTTGATAATTTATTAAAGTCGTTGGATTTTTTAAGTAAAAATGGTGGAGTGTTACTATTTTTAGACAGTAATAAAAACAATGCAAGCTCACAAAAAGATTATGGCATTGGGGCACAAATTTTAAAGTATTTTGGCATAAGCGAAATTGAGCTTTTAAGCTCAAATAAAAATAAAGAATTTGTAAGCCTTGCAGGTTTTGGTCTTGATATAAAGGGCTATAAAGAAATTTAATTTTGCCACGTTCTATTTAATGCGGATATTAACCATGCTAATAGCAAAATTCTTCACTTGGAAAATTTTTGCCTTTTACATCATTTGCGTAGGATTGCACACTCTTTCTTACAATATCCGCTCCATCAAGATAGCGTTTTACAAATTTTGGTTTAAAGTCTTCAAAAAACCCAAGCATGTCAGACCATACAAGCACTTGTCCATCGACGTTTACTCCAGATCCGATACCAATGACTGGCACATGAACCTGCTTTGTTATCTCGCTAGCCACGCTACTCATCGTACCCTCAAGCAAGATACCAAATGCTCCAACTTGCTCAAACGCCAAAGCCTCTTCAATTAGCTTTTTTGCCTCGATCTCGCTTCTTCCCTTTATCTTATAGCCGCCTTCAAATTTATAAAACTGAGGCTTTAAACCAATGTGAGCCATAACGTTTATGCCCTCTTCGCAAAGACGCTTTACTAAATTTACTTGATGCATGCCAACTTCGAGCTTTACCGCATCGGTATTTGTCTGTTTGAAAAATTTCATCGCATTTTTTATCGCTTGCTTTTCATTTGTGTAACTACCAAATGGCATATCGGCCATGATAAAAGTATTTTTAGCTCCATTACAAACGGCCTTTGTATGATAAAGCATGGTATTCATGTCCGCACTTATCGTACTTTCTTGCATATTAAAACTCATATTTAAGCTATCGCCAACCAAAATAATATCAGCATAATCATCAAAAAGCTTAGCAAATAACGCATCATAGGCAGTTATCATTATAATAGGCTCAATGCCTTTTTTATTTTTTATATCATTTATGCTTAGTTTTTTCTTCTGAGTTTTTTCATTTTTCATTGCAAGCTCCAAGGATTTTTAGCTAAAAGGCTAACAATTTTATCAAATTTTTGCTACAATTACGCCAATTTCTTAAGGACATAAAAATGGGTATATTAAAAAGGCTTGAAATAGATTACTCTTATGATATAGTTGAAGAATTTTTATCTCACTATGCTTTAATGTGCGATTTACTTGAGCCTTTGATAATAAATTTAGGAAGAGCTGATAAATATAAAGATAGTATCTTAGAGCTTACTAGGATTTTTCATAATATTAAATCAGCAGCAGGATTCATGCATCTTGATCCGATATTAAAGCTTACAACTTTAGCTGAAGAGATAACTCAAGAGGCAAGAAGTCTAAAAGGGCCAGCAAATGATAAATTTATAGATTGGTTGCTGCTTATTAGTGATCAGTTTAATAAATATAAAGATGATGTCGAGAACGATTTTGAATATTTTAGCGTTCTTGAGCCAAAAATCATTGATGTGCCTGCAAAACTTAACTAAATAATTCACTAACCATTTTATTTTTTGGGAGCGACTTGGCTTCGACAGGAGCAGAGTGTGTACGGTGGCACGTCGCTTTGAGCAAAGCGTAAAAAGCTCAAATTAAATTTAAACGCAAACAACGTTAATTTCGCTCCTGCTTACGCTAAAGCTGCGTAAGTTCAGTTGAGCCTTGCTTAGTCTAATTCTAGCTAGGACAAAAGCAAGTAATTTAGCTAGAGTAGGCTCGCAAAGTGACTGCTTGCTAGCTGAAATTTTAGTCTTAGTCTAAATTTTGGTTTTGGAAAGTGAGCCTTTTTAGATGAAATTTTCACTTTTGCTAAGCGTGTAGAGGCTGTATGCATTTTGTTTTTGGACAGGGGTTCGATCCCCCTCGCTTCCACCATTCTTTTTATTTACACTATAAATACAAAAATTTATCAGATAAATAGAATCTAAAAGAGTTCTTCTGACTCAAAATAATTTTGTGAAATATTTCGCTCTTTTTCATTGGTATTTACATGAAGCACATAATAGCCTATCTGTGTATTACTAGCGTCTATTAGTGGCACCACGCAAAAGTAGTGTGTTTTATAAACGTAAAATTCATATTCTTTAAAATTAATATCACGCAAAAAACCTACAATATTTAAATTTGCACTGCTTAAATTTTCGATGTAATAATCATTTAAAATTTGATCACTCGGAATGCTTTTACGTGATGGCATCTTGTCTTTTGCCAAAAGAACAAATAGATCAATTCCTTGCTTTTTAAAATAATTTCCAAGTGAGTCAAAATTTAACAAAACCTCGATGTTGCCAATAATTCTACCATCACGTATTACGTTTGAGACAGCCCTTATATGCGTTCCAGCATACCACGCCTCGATGCCGACCATGGGCTTGTTTTGATGCCTTGACTCTTGCACTAAAAACCTACTACTAGCGATCATATCACCATATCTGTTTAGATCCCAGCTCCTTACATAGCTTTTTAGATCTTTATCATAAATGTGAAGCTTAATGTTGTTATACATCGATGCTGCGCCAAGGGTTTTGGTTAAATTTTCGATATTTTTTATGCATTCATCGCGGCTTTGTCCTAGCAAGCACATTTGTATAGACTCATTTTGAGCAAGCAAGATAGAGATCGCCATTGATGAAAATTTCTCATCATCTATACTTTTATTAAGCTGTTTTACCTGGTAATCGAAAAAGACTCGCATATTATTTTGCATCTTTTCAGCCATATAAGAGCTGTAAAGAAAGTAAAAAAGCCCTCCAAGTACTATGATAAAGATAAAAACGATATAGAAATTAAAATATTTTTTATATTTATTCAAAACTAGCCCTTAACTTTTCTTCTAAAAATTTTGCAAATTTATCAAATTCTGGCAACACAAGCTCACTTTTTCTTTTTGGATTAGCCCAAACACTATCTGGAAAAAATGCATCATCACTAAATCTAGCAATAACATGAATATGCACGTGTGGCACGTAGTTTCCGAAGCTTGCAATGTTTATTTTGGTTGGTTTATAAAACTCAAGCATCGCCTTTTCAGCTACTAGCATCGCTTCAAATAGCCTAGCCCTACTCGCTTCATCGCAATCGCTTAACTCACGAAATGGCTTAATGGTAAAAATTTTTATCCATGGAAGTTCGTTGTCTTCACGCTCGATTTTTATAAATTTATCTTCATAGATCATATTTGTTCCTATTTTTTATACAAAATTTCTCTCTCTTAAAAGCGTATAAAGCTTGATAGTCGAGATAAAAAATGTCACGATCGCTGGTCCAAGGATCACACCCCAAAATCCAAATGTCGTGATACCTGCAAGCATCGCGAAGAATATAAGAAGTTCATTTATTTTTGTTGGTATTTTAACCAGCTTTGAGTTTATAAATTTAATAACAAGTGGCTTTAATAGCGTATCAGCTGCAAATGAGATCACTACGATCGTATAAATTGCGATAGTTATCGCTGCTGCTGTGTTGCCATTTGCAAACTCATAAATGCTAATAGGCCCCCATGCCAAAATACCACCAACGACTGGGATGAGTGAAGCAAAGCTAAAAAAGATGCCAGTTAGCACGCCGTCATAGCCGTAAAAGCTTGTGATAATAGCAAATAAAAAGCCTTGGATTATCATATTTGCAATGGTTGAATAAAAGACCACACTCATCACGTTACCAACCTCGCTTAAAATAGACTCTGTGTCATCTTGCTTTAGCGGAAGTGCATATTTTAGATAGCTGATTAGTTCATTGCCATAAAGATTGCAAAAGAAGAAAAAGACCAAAATAATAATCATATCAACGCCAAATTTAAGGCTTAACTTACCTAGACTTGCAAGATTTGTCGCAAGTTGAGAAAAAAGCATCTTAATATCAAGTCCACCGATAAATTCTTTTATCTTTGGCTCTAAAAAATTTATCGACTCAGGCATCCTAAAATCATAATTTTTGATAAATTCGATAGTCTTTGTGACATTGTTTATATCAAAGCCAGCTGCGTATTTTGCGATCTCAACCACCGCATAAAGAAGTGGGGCGATAAATAAGCAAAGAAGCACAGATGTGGTAAGAGCCGATGAAAGCGTCTTGCGGTTTTTAGTGAGCGATAAAAATGCGATTTGGACATTTGAAACCGCGACAGCAAGCAGCGCAGCGATAAAAATATCAAGCAAATATGGTTTAAAAAGATAGACCACCAAAGCCAAAGCACAAAATACAAAAATTCCAAAAAATAGTCTATTGTTCATCTTGCTCCCTTAAAATGGGATTATTATAGCAAATTTATCAAAGTTGCTCATTTGCTTCCCAAATTGCTTAAGCTCTTTGCCATCAAGCTTGCAAAGCTAGCAAGTGTGGCTAGGCTTTTGACATTTTTAGCATGCTACTGGCGCTTAGTAAATTTAGATAAATTGATAGTTTTACGTAAAATTTTTAGCTCAAAAGCTCCTATAAATTTAGCCTTTTACGTACACTGAAAATTTGCCCCGACGATCTCGCATTCATCACAGATTTGAACATAAATAGTTCCCTCGCCATCTACTAGACTTCCAAGAGGAATTTGTGCTATGTATTTCATGCTTTTGCTACATTTTGGACATTTTAAATGCTCGGCATCTTGCTCCCACTGCGGATATCCTCCAAGCAAAATTTCGCTATCTATCATATATGAGTAGTGAGCGCAAACCTCGCTGGCTAGCTCGAAATTTTGCCCATCAAGAGTCGTCACAGCATCTCTTAAATAGTCATCACTCTCGCCCTCACCTACTATCTCTGTTTGCATATTATTGCCATCATTTTGGCAAAAATACTGCACAAGACCAATGCATGTTGGACAAAATTTAAGTACAGCATCGTTTTTAAGCTCTAGCCCAAGTCGCTTTAGACTCTCTTTTTTGATGATAAATTCCAGCATCTCGCCGCTACAAAATTTACATTTTTCATCGTTTAGTGCTTTAAATTTAATGCTTGCATCTGCGTTTTGGCTTGGCTGGCAGGTAAAACACCTATCAAAAACTAGGCTTCTTCTCTTGCCGCTCTCATCAAAGCTCCAGCCTGCAACCTGAGCGTATCCATCGGTATCAACGTGAAGCTTTGCCTTCCAAGGCTTTGGCGCTTTATAGAGCTTAAAAAATAGCTCTCTTACCACCTCATCGCCCTGCCACGCAAGCGCGCAAAGGATGTGATTGATTTTTACGATATTTTCAGCGCCATTTAGACTATTTATGAGCTCATCTCTCACGTCACTTGGGGCATTTTTGTAAATTTCAAATGGGTAGTATTCGCCCTGCTTGGTCACTTCTCTTATGATCTGCTCGTCGCAAATGCCATGCAGGTAGAAAATATAGACAAGATCGCTGTAAATTTCACCGTATTTACCTATCTCATCTACGTGGGCTAGGACATTTTTTAGCTTTTGTTTGATCTCATCTTCGCTTAAATTTTCATAAAACTCCAGCTTCTCTTTTTGTCTGCAATCGTAGCAGATCCCATCAAAGTAAATCGTCCTTTGCTTGCACTTAGGACAAAGATGTGGCTCGCCCATTTTTGCTCCAAATTTAAATTTCTCTACTCAAAAAGCCCTTTTTCGATGTCAATCTTGACGTTAAAGGTCTCAAAGCACTTCGCACTTGCGATCCTGCCCTTTGCTGTGCGCTCGATAAAGCCATTTGCAAGCAGATATGGCTCGATAACATCTTCAACCGTGCCCTCGTCCTCGCTAAGTGCCGCAGCGATCGTGCTAAGCCCCATAGGACGGCGCCTTGCTTGCATCAAAATTTCTAAATACCTAATATCCATCTCGTCAAATCCAAGCGAATTTACACCAAGCGCGTTAAGCCCCTCTTTTGCGCGCTCGTGGCTGATGATTTGCTCGTCATTTACCTCGGCAAAGTCGCGAATCCTCTTTAATAGTCTAAGAGCGATCCTAGGTGTGGCACGTGAGCGTTTGGCGATCTCTAAAGAAGCGTTTTTGTCGCACTCTTTGCCAAGCTTAGCTGAGGCGATCTGCACAATACGGCTTAGCTCGCTGCTTGTGTAAAACTGCAGCCTAAAGTCCATCCCAAAGCGGTCTCTTAAAGGCGCTGAGATCATACCAGCACGTGTCGTTGCGCCAATAAGTGTAAATTTTGGCAGGTCTATCTTGATAGTCTGGGCAGCCGGCCCTGAGCCTATGATGATGTCTAGCCTAAAGTCCTCCATCGCAGGGTAAAGCACCTCCTCGATAGCTGGGCTTAGGCGGTGGATCTCATCGATAAAAAGCACGTCGCCCTCTTGTAAATTTGTAAGGATCGCCGCTAGATCACCACTCTTTTCTATCATCGGCGCTGCGGTCATTTTGATACTTACGCCCATTTCGTTTGCGATGATGTGAGCAAGGGTCGTCTTACCAAGTCCTGGAGGGCCGTAAAATAGCACGTGATCTAGGCACTCATTTCGCTTTTTGGCTGCTTTTATAAAGACATCTAAATTTTGCTTGATCTTTTCTTGTCCGATGTAGTCTTCAAATTTTGTCGGTCTAAGCGAGACTTCAAAGTCATTTTCAAAGCTTACTTTTTCGATTTCAACGATTCTATCCAAAGTTTTTCCTTCTAAATTTAAGGCTTCATTTTACGCTTTTATGCTTAATTTAAGCTCGTTTAAATTTATAGTAAAAGGTGCTGCCCTTGCCATAGACGCTATCAACGCTGTATAAAATATCGTGTTTTTGACAAATTTCGCTGACGATATTTAGCCCTAAGCCAAAGCCGCCTTGGATTTCATCCTCTCTAACGTAGCGCTTCCAGACCTTTTTGACGTCCTTTATCCCCTTGCCAAAGTCTTGCACACTAAGCTTTATGCGCTCATCCTCAAAGCTTAAATTTATTAGTATCTCGCTCTCCTTTTGGCTGTATTTTATGGCGTTTGTGATGGTGTTATCGATGATGCGCTGAGCTTCGACCTTGCTTAGCATAGTAAATGCATCGCTTGCTAAATTTGTCTTTACAACGATGTGCTTAACTTCAGCCACACTTGAGAGAAATTTCACTCGCTCTATTATGTATTCGCCTAAATTTAGCCGCTCAAGTGGAAATTTTATGTAGCCACGCTTTATAAAATACTCGACATCTTCGTAGGTTATTTGCATCTGTTTTAAGGCGTTTTTGATGCGAGTTATATACTTGTTTTCAAGCCCAAGCATCTCAAGGTTCATGCCAGCTACGCCAAGTGGGGTCTTTAGCTCGTGCATGGCGTCATTAAAGAAGTTGTTCATATACTTTTGAAACTCTTTATAAGGCTTAACGCTGCTTAGATATAAAAAATAGACGATAAAAAGCACAGCCACAAGGATGACAAGGAGCATAAGTGCCGCTAGAAATATGCTTTTTTCATTATCAAGCTCTTTTTCAACGACAATGTAATAAGGCGTTTTATCCTTTATAAAAAAACTTTTATAAAACAAGCAGCCATTTTCTTCAAGTGTTACAAATTTAAAGTTGCTTGGCTGCTTGGCGAGATTTGAAATAATAGGATTAAAATTTACATCATAGATTGCAAATTTATACTTTAAAGAAGGAGTTATATTTTCATTTTTTAAAAACGAATTTTTGATAATAGTTTCATGCTTCATTGCGCCAAAAAGGGCTTTTGAGGTGCTATTTTTTTGGCTTAAATTTAGGATCACAAAGCTTTGAAAACAAAAAAGCGACATTATCACAAATGTCGCTATGATCTGGATCTTAAAGCTCTTGTGCATCTATTTTATAGCCTATGCGCCTCTTTGAGATGATAAAGTCGTTTGTCGTTTTGTTTCTTATCTTTAAAACGTGCATTCTTATATCAGCGCCCTCTATATCTTTATCGTTCCAGACAAGATCTCTAAGCTCTTCCATGCTGACGTAAGAATTTAGATGTGAAACTAGACACTCAACAAGTGCGACTTCTTTTGCACTAAGATCGACCATTTTGCCGTTTTTAAATAGCGCACGCTTGTTTAGATTAAAGCTAAACTCGTCATTGATCTTTACTATGTTTTTATCATCAGTTCCATAGTATTTTCTCATAAGCTCAGCTACTCTAAATTTAAGCTCAGCAAGCTCAAATGGCTTTTTTAGGTATTCGTTACAGCCAAGCTCATAGCCAATCGCCATATCGCCTATATCAACTAAAGATGTTGTTATCATGATAGGAGCGTTTGGATTTAGACTTCTTATGTACTTGATAACTTCATGTCCATTTACGCCAGGTACTTTTATATCAAGTATAAAAAGATGATAGAAATTTTTCTCTATCAAATCACACGCCTCTTGGCCATCACTCACCGCTGTAACTTCATAACCAAGCGTCTGTAAAAACTCACAGACGCTCTCTTGAAACCCTAAATCATCTTCTAAAAGCAAAATTTTCAAATCTCTCTCCTAAAAAATAAGTTTTATTAAGATTTAGCACTATTGTAATATTTAATAGGTAAATTCAAAATTAAAATTATTTTTTAAGTATTAAATAAAAATTTGCCCCGCATAGACAATGTAACACCTTAGCAAAAAGACGCCACATATTACGAATAATGCGTTGATCACGGCAAATTCGCGTTTAAAATCATGCACCTTTAAAACGCTTAAGTCTAAAATAATAGGCAAAGCCATACCAAAACCAATGACGCCAACATAAAACATTAGCCCAAGAGAATTTACGCTAAGTGCGTTTGCTACGCTCTGCGCACCACTTGTGCTTGCACCTTTTACAACCATAAAAAGAGCAACTATGAGCAAAAACTCGGCAATAATTGCAAAAAAATCAAATTTTAATAAATAGTGTGCAATATCGTTTTGCCTTTTTGCCTTATCTTTTAGCACGCCAACAAGTAACGTAAATGCACCAGCACAGCTCAAGCCTGATACTAAAAATAATACCGGCAAGACTGATGTATTCCAAAGTGTGATCTTATGAGCTGCACTTAGTAAAAAGCCTGTATATGCACCAACGCCAATACCTAGGATAAAAAGCAAAATTTCAAGTAGGCTTGAAAGCTTGCTAGCTAAATTTGCAACCACGTCAAAAAGAGAAATTTTAAGCATTGCGATCTCGTTTTTAAATGCGCCAAGCGCGTATATAACGCTAAGAGGCGTATAAACTAGAAGCAGTGCAACACCTATTGACATGACTGAGTCGAAGTTGTAAAGCAGAAGTATCCAGTAAAAGCTAAGCGGCTTGCCAAGATCAAGCACCAAAAGAGCAAGTCCAAGGACGATCGCCACTGGAGCGATAAGAGCGGCTGCTTTAAAGTAGTAGTTATCCTTGCCAAATTTATTTGAGATAAGCACAGCAACGATGCTAGCACCTGCACTAAGTCCTGCTAAAAATAGATAAAAAGCTATCGGCCAGCCCCAGTAAATTTCTGTGTATTGAGCTAGGCTTCCTGACATGTTATTCATGGTGTGCTCCTTTTGTATTTGCGATCATCGCAAGTGAAGGTTTTGTATTTAGCTCCGCTTTTGGCAAGTAGTATTTGCTCTCTTTTAGTTTCTTTGAAATTTTAGAGTTTTCATCATTTACATCGCCAAAAGTTAGGGCATTTGTAGGGCAGACGCTAACACAAGCTGGGTCTTTGCCCTCTTCTAGCCTGCTCTCATAGCAAAATGTGCATTTACCTATCTCGCCATCTGGCAAGACATAGCGAGCGTCGTATGGACAGGCTAGGATGCAGTACTTGCAACTAACGCAAATTCTGTGATCAAGCAGCGTCACGCCATCAGCAGTTTTAAAGCTAGCGCCAGTTGGGCAAACCTCAACACAAGGTGCATCTTCGCACATAACGCAGCTTTGACGTAAAAAGTCAGTCTTTAAATTTGGAAATGTCCCACTCATCTTTGCATGCACCTGAAAGCGGTAAAGTCCCCTTGGCACGTTGTTTGCACTTCTGCAAGCTACTGAGCAGCCTTGACAGCCGATGCATAAATTTTCATCATGTATCATCATATATTTTTTCATTTTCTATCCTTACGCTTTACTTATGCTAACGCCAACATTTGTAACCATAGTCGCAGCCACCGGACCCTCAGCTGGATCAAGAAGCACGCTTGTGTTAAGTCCCACGTGATCTATGCTCTTAAGGCCTGGCGTGATGTGTCCAAAGCCGTGATAGATAAAGAGCGTATCTTCTCTAATGCCCTCAGTCACCATAAGCTTGCCCTTTTGCTCGCCAAATTTATTTTTGACCAAAACCATGTCGCCGTCACGTAAATTTTGCTTTTTAGCGGTGTTTGGATTGATCCAGATAGGGCTATCGCTCATGAGGTCATTTAAAAATGGCACTGCTTGGGTGTGGCCGTTAGTATGGACAGGCGTTTTGCCACAGGTTAAGCAAAGCTCGTGTCCGTCAAATGTATCCATATCTTTGTCATTTAGCGCGCCATATCCTGCGAACTGCGCTTCAACATCAGGTAAAAATAGCTCTATCTTGCCGCTTTTTGTTTTAAGCTTAGCCATATCATCCATTAGACCATTTTCGCCTACAAATTTAGATGCGACTGGATATTTAGCGACAAATTTATCGATCATGCCCTTTTCTCTAAACAAAATTCCCGGCTCATCCCACGTGATAAAGCCATCTTTTTCCAGCGTAGCAAGTAAATTTACATCTCCGCCAGCTTGTTGCATCCTAAACTCACGTATGTCGTTCCAAGTATAAAGCTCATCTATCTTCATGCGGCGTGCTAGCTCTCTAAAGATAAACGCCCCATCTCTTGTGTCGCCAACTGGATCAATAACTTTATTTCTTATCATATAAGCTGGCTTTAGACCTGACTTATCCTCTATGCCCTCGTCGCGCTCTAGGTAGCTACTCTCAGGCAAGATGACATCAGCAAAGGTCGCCATATCGTTTAGATAAACATCACTTACCACGATAAAATCAAGCTTCTTCATCGCCTCTATGCTCTTCATCGTCTCAGCAACATTTATTAGGTGATTAAAGCGAATGTTAAACCAGCCTTTTATGGCGTATGGTTTCTCGCTTAAGATAGCGTCATTTATATCCATCAAAACGCCATGTTTTCTGCTTACAAATTTATGCCTACCAGTCTCGCCAGCAAAGTCTAGTCTAGTGACTTTTGGTACTTTAAATTTATCATCTGGATTTTTAAGAACTGGAAATTTATCCTCGCCAACTAGTTTGTTAAAGGTTTTAGCATTTTTACCACCAAAAAGACCACCTTTGACCTCCCAGTTGCCCATCATCGCATTTGCCACCATGATGGCCTTTGTCCTCATATATTCAGCTTTTGTGGTGGTTGTCTTATGACCAAAATCAAAAATAACTCTTGGGGCAGCTTTATAAATTTCATCAGCGATTCGCCTAACATCACTTGCTTTTATGCCAGTGATTGTCTCTTGCCATTCAGGCGTTTTGCCCTCTACGCTTTTAACGATCTCATCAAAGCCGGTTGTAAATTTTTCAATAAATTCTTTATCGTAAGTGCCATTTTGTATCCATGTATTTATGATAGCTAGCACAAAAGCTAGGTCAGTACCAGGTCTAACTGGCAACCACTCATCAGCCTTTGAAGCCACCACGCTAAATCTTGGCTCAAGCACAAGTAGCTTTGTATCTTTTTTAGCCGCAAATTTAGCAAGCTTTTTAGCATCGGCTATAACTATGCCTTCAAAAAGATTGTGGCCAAAATTTACAACGTATTTTGCATTTGCAAAGTCTCTTTTTAGCTTAGCGATGCCATACATCTGCTCGCAGACCATTTGATAGGTGATCGGACAGCACGAAAAGTGTGAAAAGCAGTTTGGCGAGCCGTAAGATGAGGCAAAATTTACCATTAGCTTATGCGTTTGCGAGCTTTTACAGGTAAAAACGAAGCTTTCAGGGCCATACTTTTGCTTGATCTCAAGCATTTTTGAAGCAACTAGATCAAGTGCCTCGTCCCAGCTAGCTTCACGCCACTTATTTTCTCCTCTCTCACCAACCCTGATCAAAGGCTTTTTGACTCTATTTTCGTCATAAAGCTGACTAAAACCAGAGCCACCTCTTGCGCAAAGCGAAGTTGCCGTACCACCAGCTTTTGGATTACCGCTTAAGAAGCAAATTTTATTATCAACGACCTTTGCTTCAATAGGGCATCTTGAAGAGCACATCTCGCAAAAGCTACGGACGTACTTCTCATCTTGCTTTGCAGCATTTTCCAAAGCACCACCCGGTAAGGACGATGCAACCATACTAACTCCAGCACCAAATTTTAAAAATTCTCGTCTATTTAAGCTCATCTTTCTCCCTTTAAAAGATATTTGCCTTTAGTTATTCTAGTATTTAAAGTTGAAAATAAAATTAAATTTTACTTAATATTTATATTTAGATTTTTAGTTTTAAAAAATGAGTATTCTAATATCAAAATGAGTAAAATTCTAAAAATGATAAATTTAATTAATATAATTTTTAACGCGATCTTATAAAAAATTTAAATATAAAATTTTGATTAAAGATTTTGAATAGAAAATAAAAATTTTAAAGGAATTTAAAAAGCCGAGAGAGATCTCGGCTTAAGCTTGATTTAAAATACTTATAAAAGTATCGGAGCTATCAAAAATCCAAGTGCAACAGAAAAAGCAATAGCTAAAACGCCTGGAATAAAAAAGGAGTGGTTGAATATATATTTACCTATCCTAGTTGTTCCAGTATCATCCATTTGAACGGCTCCAAGTAGTGTCGGATATGTTGGTAGCACAAATAATGCTGAAACTGCAGCAAATGATGCAACCAAAATATATGCGTCACCGTTATTTGCAGCAGTTAAACCAAGTGCGGCTATAACTGTAGGAATAAGAGCCTTTGCGGTAGCAGCTTGAGAATAAAGAAGCATACTAGCAAAAAATAGCGCAACAGCTAGCATAAACGGATAGTCTTTAACAAAATCGCCGGCAAAATTTTTGATCGCATCGGTGTGATTTACCACGAAAGTATCTCCAAGCCACGCTACACCTAGCACGCAGACGCACGCGGTCATACCGCTTTTAAATGTAGCTGTATTAAATAGCTTATCGACTTTAACGCCACAAGTTAGTGTGATTAAAGTAGCGATAACTAGCATAAAGCTCATAATAGCGTTATCTCTAGTTAATACCAACACCTTTGTAGGTTTATCTGGATCTTCTACATATTTTACATTAGTAGCTGAGTCAGTTTTGATTTTTATATCTTTTGCGACTAGTTCATTAAATTTATCTGGACTTTTGGTCTCATAAATCTTTTCATAGCCTGTTACATAGCTTGGTTTTATCCAACCTACATTTTTACTAATAGCAGTAGCATATAAAACGACAGAGATAACGCCAACTAGGAATATTAAAACAGATAGTTTAGCTCCTTTTGGAAGCTCTTTTTTCTCTTCGATTTTAACATCTTTGATTAGCCCCTCTTTAAGTCTTCTTTGATACTCTTTATCGCTACTTAGATCAAGATTATAAAATATATTTATAACAAGAGCTGTTAGCATACAACCAATAAAAGTTGTAGGTATCCAGATAGCTAATAGTAATGGATAGCTAATGCCAAGTCCGCCCAAGGCATGCTCACCAGCCATAAATACAACCGCTGCTGAAACCGGGCTTGCAGTAATAGCTATCTGACTAGCAACAACAGCTATACTAAGAGGCGCGCTAGGCTTAATATTTTGTGTCTTTGCAACTTCGGTAATAACTGGAATCATAGAAAATGCTGTGTGTCCAGTACCGGCAAATACAGTTAGCAAGTAAGTAACGACCGGGGCTAAGAAATTTATATATTTTGGATGTTTTCTTAGTATCCCTTCGGCTATTTGCACCAAATAATCAAGGCCACCAGCTACTTGCATCGCTGTAATAGCAGCTATAACGGACATAATGATTAAAATAACATCCCAAGGTATACTACCTGCTTTTAATCCAAGTCCTAAAGTTAAAACTACGACGCCAATGCCACCAGCATAACCAATGGCCATACCGCCTAGTCTAACACCCAAGAATATCGCACCAAAGAGTACGATCAACTGTAATATCAATGAAATATCCATTGAAAACTCCTCTATTAAATTTTATAACTAAAATTTTTACTTAAGCGTGTCAGAATTTTGACACGCTTTTAATAATACTTTGCTTAAATTTTTACCTAACCATGCTTGGATTTAGCATATTTTTTGGCTCTAAAATTTTATCGATCTCTTCTTTGCTTAGATAACCTCTCTCTAGGCAGATATCACCAACTGCTTTACCAGTTTGCAAAGCTTCTTTAGCAATACTTGCTGATTTTTCGTAACCGATGTATGGGTTAAACGCAGTTACGATACCAACTGAGCCTAGAACTGATTTTAAGCAAGCTTCAGGATTTGCTGTTAGTTTTCTTACAGCTTTTTCAGCTAGTGTTTTCATCGCATTTTCAAGGATAAATATAGAGTTAAATAGCGCATAAGCGATGCCTGGCTCAAACGCATTTAGCTCAAATTCGCCTCTTTCTGAGCAAAGCATGATAGTTACGTCGTTACCGATTACTTCATAGCACGCTTCGCCTACAACCTCAGCGATAACTGGGTTTACTTTGCCTGGCATGATTGAGCTGCCTGGTTGCATTTGCGGTAAATTTATCTCACCAAGACCGCATCTTGGGCCTGAATTCATCAAACGAAGGTCGTTTGCGATCTTGCTTAGGCGGACAGCTGCAGTTTTTAACGCACCACTTACGTGAACAAAGTCTGCTGTATCTTGTGTAGCTGCGATGAAATCATCAGCTTTTTTGAAATCGACACCAGTGATATCTTTTAACTTTTTAACAACTACATTTTTATAATCAGGGTGGCAGTTAATACCTGTACCAATCGCAGTTGCACCCATATTTAGATATGTCATTGACTCGCGTGCAGCTGTGATCTTTTCTATATCGCTCTTAATGTAGCTTGCAAATGCATTAAATGTATTTCCAAGTGTTGTAGGAACTGCGTCTTCAAGCTCAGTTCTACCCATTTTAATGATATCTTTAAAATCTTTTGCTTTTTTATCAAGTTCATCTTTTAGCAGATTCATCGCAGCAAGCAAATCAGTAAGTTTTGCGTAAGTTGCTACTTTTATTGAGCTTGGGTAAGTGTCGTTTGTGCTTTGTCCAAGGTTTGTATGATCGTTAGGATGGATGTATTGATACTCACCTTTTTTATGACCCATGCTCTCAAGTGCGATATTTGTAATAACCTCGTTTGCATTCATGTTTGTACTTGTTCCAGCACCACCTTGAACCATATCAACCACAAATTGATCTAAAAACTCACCAGCTATTACTCTATCAGCGGCTTTTGCTAGAGTATCAGCGATCTTAGGATCTAAAACGCCAACCTCTTTATTTGCAAGTGCAGCTGCTTTTTTGATTTGTGCAAATGCTTTTACAAAATATGGATACTCTTTTAAAGTTCTACCACTCATGTGAAAATTTTCGGTAGCTCTAAATGTTTGGATACCATAATAAAAATCGTCAGAGATTTCCAACTCACCTATAAAATCGTGTTCTTTTCTGGTTGCCATAACCATTCTCCTTATAAAAAAATGTATTAATGAAATTATATAGATATTTAATATTTTAAATATTAATTACTACTTATTTTTTTTAAGCTTTGACTTTTAGCCTAGATAAAACGACTTTTAGAGAAAAAATTTTTATAGTAGCTTTTAAGCTATATTTAATAATATAGCTTAGATAAATTGTTATTTTAATAATAATATCACTTTTTATTATAAAAAAAGCTCATAATTAGCTCAAATTTATTTAAATTTTTTTAAGCTTAAAAAGGTAAATATATAGAAAAAAATAACATAAAAATAAATATTAAATCACACTTTTTTTATATCCAAAAAAATATAAAAAAATAAAGTTAAATTTTATTTCTAATATTACTTTAGAAAGTAAAAAAACTAAGTAAATATCACCATATTGCAAAGTAAATTTATTAAATTTCTTTAAGTAGAGCCCTTAAACTAAAGCATCATAAAAAAATATTATTTAATAAATTTTTATTTTTACAAATCTTACTAATACTTTAGAAAAAAATTCTTATTAATTTTCTTTCTTATTTATAAAGTCTTTTTTTATTGGATTTTAATAATTTTTATAAGCTATTTTTAATTTATATAGCTAGATTAATACTTGCAAGATTTTGTAGTAAATATAAATTTTAATCTTGCCCCTACAATAAGGAGCAAGAAATAACAAATTTTAGCTCTCAAGCCCCAAATTTGCTCTGTATTCTTCATATGTGCCTTTAAAATCAACCACTTCGCCATTGCCTTTTAGATGCAAAATTCTATTTGCAAAGGCGTCTATTAGCTCCCTGTCGTGGCTCACGCAGATAACTGAGCCATTAAAGTTATAAAACGCCTCACCAAGCGCGATGATAGCTTCAAGGTCTAGGTGGTTATTTGGCTCATCCATGACAAGTAAATTTGGCCTATGAAGCATAAGCTGAGCTAGTCTTACTCGGTGTTTTTCGCCACCACTTAGCGCGCCAACTGCCTTTTCTTGCTCGGCACCGCTAAAGAGCATCCTACCAAGGCACTTTCTGATCTCGTCTATGTCCTTGTTTTTAGCATCTTGCAAGTACTCATAAAGCTTTAGCTCGCCATCTATCTTATTTACCGTATCTTGCGCAAAATATCCTAGCTCGATGGTCGCGCCTATATGCACCTCGCCCGCGTCAGGTTTTATCTCGCCCATTATGATCTTACAAAGTGTGCTTTTACCAACGCCGTTATGACCGATGATGGCTAGCTTGTCGCCCTTTTCAAGCTTAAAGTTAAAATTTTCAAATATCACCTTATCATCAAATTTCTTACTTACATTTTTAAGCTCTATTAGCTCGTTTCCTATCTCACGGTTTGCACGAAAAAGTATGCTAGGATCACGCCTACTTGATACTGCGATCTCTGCGATATCAAGCTTTTCAAGCTGTTTTGCACGTGAAGTTGACTGCTTTGCCTTGCTCGCATTTGCTGAAAATCTCGCGATAAATTTCTCCAGCTCCTCTTTCTCTTTTAGCTTCTTGTCACGCTCCATCTCATGCTGCTTTGCGATCAAATTTGCAGCCATATACCAATCATCGTAGTTGCCTGAAAACTCGCGAATTTTCTTAAAATCCACATCCAAAATGTTTGTGCAAACTCTATTTAAAAAATGCCTATCGTGACTGATAACCACAAGTGTGCCCTCGTGGCGGTTTAGCTCGTTTTCTAGCCATGCGATCGCGTCTATGTCAAGGTTGTTTGTCGGCTCGTCTAAGAACAAGATGTCTGGCTTTGGAAATAGCACTTGAGCTAGCAAAACCTTAACTTTATCTGAGTTTTCGACCTCGCTCATAAGCTTGTCAAATTCATTTAGCCCAAGCGAGCTTAGGATTTTTTCTATCCTAGTCTCGTACTCGTAGCTTGGGTCTTCTTCAGCACTTATCATCTCAAGCTCACTTAAGCGCTCATTTATCTCATCTGTAAATTCCTCGCTCATATAGAGCTTCTCTTTCTCTTTTACAGCGTCATATAGGCGCTTGTTGCCATAAAGCACGGCATCTTTTAGCGTGAAATTTTCAAACGCAAACTGATCTTGCCCAAGCACGCCAACCTTTAGTCCATTTTCTATGATGATCTCGCCGCTAGTTGGCTCGATAGCTCCGCTTAAAATTTTTAAAAATGTCGATTTACCAGCGCCATTTGCACCGATTAGTCCGTATCTATTGTGGCGATTTAGCTTTAAATTTACATCCTCAAATAGCAAACTGCTTGCAAATCTTTGAGTAAGTCCCCTAACTTCTAACATTATTTTTCCTTGAATTTGTTTTTTGCGATTTTGCCTAAAATTTGATTAAAAAGCCATTTGCTACTTTAGTCTAAAATGCCCTGTGATCTTGTAGCTATAAAGTATGTTTTCTTCTTGCACGCCAGAGCCGATATTGTGGATGACAAGCGGCGTTTGTCCTTCAAATTTATCTGAGATCACACCGATGTGAGGTAGATTTCTTGGTAGCATCCATGTGACGATATCCCCTGGCAGAAATTTATCATCTCTCACCTCAAAACCTTTTCTTTTTAGATAGGTAGCGATGTTTAAAACACGCCTGTGATCGATGTTTTTATCAGCCTTTTTAAGTCCCCATTTTTTAGGATAGCTTGCAAAATTTCTACTCATATCTTCAAAAATGAGCCTTTGCAGATCCATATCCTGATGACGTAGCGCCCTTACCACAACGTCTGTGCAAACGCCCTTTTTGATATCCACGTCGCCCATAGGATAGGCGAGCCTTTCGTAGCTTGGATCGTAACTTAGCGTCACACCGATCTGCGACCTAGCGTCATTTACAAATTTACTCGCCGAAAAGGCAAAAATTTGCGTGGCAAAAAGAGCCAAAAGTAGAAATTTCTTCATTTTCTACTTTAAAAGCATGGTTTTTAGGATACGTTTTCCTATCTCAACGCCTGGCTGATCGTAGGTGTTGATGCCTAGCATGATACCAGTGGCCGAGGTTAGTAGCTCGTAGTAAAAAATGAGCCAGCCAGCGTGAAACTCATCAAGCCTCTCAAGCGTGATAGTATCGACACTTATGCCCTCTTGCATCAGTGCCATAACTGTCGCGTCGCACTGTAAATTTATAAGCTCATTTAGGCTTAGACCTGCCACAAAATCGCACCCTTCAAGCCCTTTTAGGCTTAAATTTGGAATAGTCTTGTCGCTTGCGTGATCTTTTATCTTTATAAATGTCACGCTCTTATCTTTTACGCCGTCCATTATAAGCTGCAAAAAGCTGTGCTGATCGCGACTACCGACAAGTCCAACTGGTGTAAGGCCGACCCTTTTATAGCCTCTTTTTTTACCAAGGCTCTCCGCCCACAGCTGCACGTACCAGTCGTTAAATTCAAAAAATCTATCGCAATAGCTAAAAATGACATTTATACTGGCATTTCTGCTAGTGGCGTAGTGGTAGGCTTTAGCGACTATGGAGCTATCTTTTTGCTCGATGTATTGCTCCTTGCAAGCAAGCGCGCCCTCCAGTAGTGCCTTTATATCGTAGCCACAAATACCAAGAGGCACAAGGCCGATCGCACTTAATACACTAAATCTCCCGCCAACGTTTTTTGGGATATTGAAAAATTTAATCCTATTTTCTTTGGCAAAATTTTCTAAATTTGTCCCAGGATCAGTTATGATGAGGAAATTTTTGCCTAAATTTTGAGGTTTAAAGTCATCAAGCAAGCACTTAAAAATAGTAATCGTCTCGATCGTGTTGCCTGATTTTGAGCTTATTATAAAAAGTGTCTCGTCAAATTTTAGCCCACTAAGTGCGCTTTTGTAGCTGCAAGGATCGACGTTATCTAAAAATAAAAGCTCTCTTTTTATCCCCTTTGTGCCATTAAGCATTGATTTTAGCGCCTTTACGCCAAGACTGCTGCCGCCAATGCCAACAAGTACTACATTTTTGATATAAGCTAGCCCCTTTTCATACTCCTCGATCTCGCCAAGTAAATTTTGCCCGAGCACTGGCAGGTGGTAGTAGCCTATCTCGCCGCTTTCGTATTCGTCGTTTATGCGTTTGGCGTAGGAGTCGATGACCTCGCTGCTTGCAAAGTTAAATTTAAATGAAGTCTCTATCATTTACTGCGCTCGTAAAAGAAATTTGTAGCCTCGACAAAGCCATCGATGCTGCCGCAGTCAAACCTCTTGCCCTTAAATTTATAAGCTAGCACCATGCCATCTTTTGCCTGCGTTTTTAGCGCGTCTGTGATCTGAATTTCGCCGTTTTTGCCTGGTTTTGTTCGCTCTAAGATGTTAAAAATATCTGGCGTTAAGATGTAGCGACCAATTATCGCTAAATTTGTCGGAGCCTCAGCAGGATCAGGCTTTTCAACCATATCATCGACCATTATGAGATCATCTTCTATAAACCTGCCGCTTACGACGCCATAAGACTTAGTCTGCTCTTTTGGCACCTCCATCACCGCAACGACGCTGCAGCGATACTTTTCATAAATTTTAACCATCTGTGAAAGCACGCCCTCGCCGTTTTCATTTATACATAGATCATCTGCCAAAATGACCCCAAATGCCTCATCTCGAACTAGCGTTTTACCCGTATAAATGGCGTGTCCAAGCCCTTTCATAGCATTTTGCCTAGTAAATGAAAATGTGCATGAGCTCATTAAATTTCTAACTTCGCTAAGCAACGACTCTTTTTGGCTGCCTGCGATCTCTTTTTCTAGCTCGTAGCTGATGTCAAAATAGTCCTCAAGCGCCCTTTTTCCGCGTCCTGTGACAAAGGCCATATTGTCCATGCCAGCCTCAAGCGCCTCATCAACGCCGTAGTGAATGAGTGGTTTTGTAAGGATCGGCAACATCTCTTTTGGGAGTGATTTTGTAGCTGGTAAAAACCTCGTTCCATATCCAGCCGCTGGAAATAGGCAAGTTTGTATCATTTTAGTCCTTCGTGAAAAATTGCAAAATTCTACTATCTTTTCCTTAATAATATAAATTTGTCTGAATTTACAAGGCTTTAATTAGCAAATTGATAAGATTTTTAAAATTTTTAAAAAAGAGCAAATTTGCAGACGATTGATAGGATTTTCAAAGCCCAGCTTGATATAAAAAAGTCAAATTTCTTAGCATTTTTGTGCCCGATAAGCTCGTTTAAAAGCTTGCACGAACACCTAAAAGAGGAGCATTTTAAGGCTGTTCACGTAGTTTGGGCAACAAGGGAGTTAAACAAATACGGACAGATAGTCGAAAATCAAAGCGACGATGGCGAGCCAAAGGGCACTAGCGGTCAGCCAAGCCTAAACGCGCTAAGGGGCGCTGATCTTATAAATGTTGGCGTCTTGATAGTCAGGTATTTTGGCGGGATAAAGCTTGGCACTGGAGGGCTTGTAAGAGCCTACTCTGGGGCTGTAAATGAGGTGATAAATGAAGCGATAAAAGATGGTGGCATGATGAAATTTGAGATAAAAGATGAGATCAAATTTTTTACGCCATTTTCGTTGATGAGCCGCTTTGAACACTACTTCGCCACTAAAAATTTAAGCGAGTTTGAAAGAGAATTTAATGACTCTGGAGCGATCTGGAGCGTAAATTTAAACGAAGCCGAGTTTGCCGAGCTATTTAAATTTTGCAAAGAATTTGAAGCAAGCGAGTTTAAATTTCTAGCCTTGCCACTTGGCAGCAAAGCGCTGTTTATTTATTAATTGTAAAATCGCATAAATTTAAAAAGAAAGTAAAAAATGGAAATTTGGAACGACATTTATAACCACTTCAACCCAGTCGCCTTTAGCCTCTTTGGCTTTAGCGTGCACTGGTATGGTCTTATGTATATTTTGGCCCTTGTTTTGGCACTCGCCATGGCAAAGTATCTCGTTAAAAAAGATGATATCCCTATCTCAAATCAACTTTTAGACAACTACTTTTTTTGGGTAGAGATAGGCGTTATTTTAGGCGCTAGACTTGGCTGGGTTTTAGTATATTCAGGCGAAGTAAGCTACTACTTGGCGCAACCTTGGCAAATTTTTAATCCATTTCATAACGGCGAGTTTATAGGAATTCGTGGCATGAGTTACCACGGAGCAGTAGTTGGCTTTTTGCTTGCGACATATCTATTTTGCAAAAGGTATAAACAAAATTTATGGCAGCTACTTGATCTTTGTGCCGTTTGCATACCTTTTGGCTATACATTTGGCAGGGTCGGAAATTTCTTAAATCAAGAGCTTTTTGGACGCGTCACAGACGTGCCTTGGGCGATAAATGTTTTTGGGCAATCAAGACATCCTAGTCAGCTTTATGAGGCATTCTTAGAAGGTTTAGTTATTTTTATTATTTTATTTTTATATAGAAAATTTAAGAAATTTAATGGCGAGCTGATAGCGCTTTATGCTATTTTATACACTTTTGCAAGATTTATTTGCGAGTTTTTTAGAGAGCCTGACTCAGGGCTTGGATTTATTATTTTTAGTCTTTCAATGGGTCAAATATTATCACTTATCATGTGTGGTTTTGGAATTTTTGTTTATGCCATGCTTTATAAAAAATTTCAAAGCTCTAATATAAGTGTTTAAAAAATATTAAAGTAAAAATCTGATAGCATTAGCTTTATCAATTAATACTAATATTTAAATTAGTATTAAGAAATGATAATTTATTTCAAATTTCTTAGGAGGGCTCATGACCGGGCTTATAGAAGGTTTTTTGGGAAAACGGTCGGACGACAAAAAAAGTCGCACTCCAGCCGCTTGGGATAGATGGCAAAGTATTACAGGGTTTATTCTAGCCTGTTTTATATTGTGCCATATGGTTTTTACTTCTACTATACTACTTGGCAAAGACGCATTTAACGCTGTCGTAGGGTTTGCGGAGGCTAAATTTTTATTTGGAGAAACTACTTGGTGGATCACTAACGTTATAGCCGCGGTAATATTCGCCATTTTTATCGCTCATGCATTTTTAGCTATGAGAAAATTTCCAGCAAACTACAGACAATATCTAATGTTTAGAGGCCACAAAGACCGCATGAAGCACCTTGATACTACGCTTTGGTGGTTTCAGTTTTTAACCGGTTTTGCGCTATTTTTCGCAGCCAGCGCGCACCTAGTGGATATAGTCTTTGGCGGACATATTACTGCCGACAAATCAGCGGCTGCATTTCATCAACTAGAAATTTTCTACTTCGCACTACTTGTTTTTATGGTCGTTCACGCTAGTATCGGTATGTACCGCTTGTATGTCAAATGGATAAGCATTGATGGTGCAAATAAGCACGAAATGTTTGCCAAAAGAAATAAGGCAAAAACAATTGTATTTGCCGTTTATGGCATACTTGCTATAATTGCGCTAATTGCCGATTTCGTGTGGATCAGCCATTAAAAAGGAGCTAGAAGATGAATGTAAAATATTATGATGCATTGGTAATTGGTGGTGGTCTAGCTGGTCTTAGAGCTGCTGTGGCTGCTGGAGGAAAGGGCTTAAGCACCGTCGTTTTAAGCCTAATACCTGTAAAACGCTCGCACTCTGCGGCTGCGCAAGGCGGCATGCAAGCCTCTTTGGGAAATTCAAAAATGAGCGAAGGCGACAACGAGGACGTACACTTTGCCGACACGGTAAAAGGTAGCGACTGGGGCTGCGATCAGCAAGTCGCGCGTATGTTTTGTCAAACCGCGCCTAAGGCGATCCGCGAGCTAGCGGCTTGGGGCGTGCCTTGGACTCGTATAACAAAAGGCGAGAGAAGCGCTATCATCAACGCTCAAAAAACGACCATTGTAGAAAAAGAAGAGGTCCACGGACTCATCCACTCTCGCGACTTTGGCGGAACTAAAAAATGGAGAACATGCTTTACGGCAGACGCCACCGGTCACACTATGCTTTTTGCCGTAGCGAACGAAGCTCTAAAGCACAACGTAGAAATCCACGACAGAAAAGAAGCTATCGCGCTAATCCACGCAAATAACCGCTGTTACGGCGCGATCGTTCGCGATCTAGTTAACGGCGAGATCACGGCATACGTCGCAAAAGGTACGCTAATCGCTACGGGCGGCTACGGTAGGGTTTATAAACACACTACAAACGCCGTAGTTTGCGAGGGTATAGGTGCGGCCATCGCTCTTGAGACCGGCGTAGCTCAGCTAGGAAATATGGAAGCTGTTCAGTTTCACCCGACTCCGATCGTTCCAAGCGGTATCTTGCTAACGGAAGGTTGCCGCGGCGACGGCGGAATTTTACGCGACGTGGACGGATATCGATTTATGCCTGATTATGAGCCTGAGAAAAAAGAACTAGCTAGCCGCGACGTCGTAAGCCGCCGCATCATGGAGCATATCCGCGCAGGTAAAGGCGTACCTAGCCCATACGGATATCATGTTTGGCTAGATATCTCTATCCTAGGACGCGAGCATATAGAGAAAAACTTACGCGACGTTCAAGAAATTTGCGAAATCTTTAACGGCATCGATCCTGCCGACACCGAAGTATATACCGACGAGAATGGACGACAGCGCGGTAAAGGTTGGGCGCCGATCCTACCTATGCAGCACTACTCTATGGGTGGCATAAAAACTAAGCCTACAGGCGAGAGCCCGACGTTAGCAGGTCTATTTAGCGCCGGCGAGGCTGCGTGCTGGGATATGCACGGATTTAACCGCCTAGGCGGCAACTCCGTTTCAGAAACTGTCGTAGCGGGCATGATCGTTGGGGACTATTTTGCCGATTACTGCGGTAGCCACGAGATAGATATAAATACCGCAGATATCGAAAAATTCGTTAAAAAAGAGGAAGACTATCTAAAAAGCCTTGTTGAAAAAGAGGGCAAATTTAACGTATTTGAGATCAAAAACAAGATGAAAGACATCATGTGGGAGCACGTGGCGATCTTTAGAACAGGCGAAGGTCTAGCCGTAGCGGTAAAAGAGCTAGAAGAGCTTTATAAACAATCTTTAGACGTCAAAGTTACAAACAAGGCGCTATTTGGCAACCCTGAGCTTGAGGAAGCCTACCGCGTACCAAAGATGCTAAAACTAGCCCTTTGTATCGCAAAAGGCGCGCTTGATCGCACCGAGAGCCGCGGAGCGCACTGCCGCGAAGACTATCCGAAACGCGACGACCTAAACTGGCTAAACAGAACTCTAACTAGCTGGAAAGAGGGCGATACACTACCGACTATCGTGTATGAGCCACTTGATATTATGAAAATGGAGATGCCACCAGCATTTAGAGGCTATGGTGCGAAAGGTAATATTATTGAGCATCCAGATAGTGCCATCCGCCAAAAAGAGGTTGATGAAATTCGTGAGAAAATGCAAGCTGAAGGTAAGAGCAGACAAGAAATTCAAGAGGTTTTAATGCACTATGATCTTCAACCAAAATATAAAGCACCAAACGAAAGAGCAGGAATAGGATATGAGTAGAAAAATAACCATAAAAGCATTTAAATATAATCCGTTAAGCAAAATTTCAAAGCCGCATTTTGCGACCTACGAGCTAGAAGAGACTGATGGTATGACATTGTTTATCGCGTTAAATATGATTCGCGAGAAATTTGACCCAGATCTTAGCTTTGACTTCGTTTGCCGTGCTGGAATTTGTGGAAGTTGTGGCATGCTTGTAAATGGTAAGCCAAGATTAGCTTGTAGAACTCTTACTAAGGATTTTGAAAGCGGAGTAATTGAGCTTATGCCTTTGCCAGTATTTAAGCTTTTAAAAGACCTAAGCGTAGACACCGGCAACTGGATGAATGCGATGAGTAGGCGCGTGGAGAGCTGGATACACACCGACCACGAGACCGATATCTCTAAGCTTGAGGAAAAAGTTGAGCCTGAAGTGGCTCAAGAGGTATTTGAGCTTGATCGCTGCATCGAGTGCGGTATCTGCGTGGCTGCGTGCGGTACGGCTATCATGAGGCCTGATTTCATCGGTGCGGTCGGACTTAACCGCGTAGCTAGATTTAAAATCGACGCGCTTGATAAACGAACCGACGAGGACTTTTACGAGCTTATCGGCGATGATGACGGCGTGTTTGGCTGTATGACGCTGCTAGGCTGCGAGGATAACTGCCCTAAACACTTACCACTTCAAAGCCGCATAGCTTATATGCGTAGAAAAATGGCTGCTATAAAGTAGAAAAGGGGCTGTAAAAGCCCCAAATTTACTTCTAAATTTATTAAAAAAGACTGCAAATAGATGCCAAAAGGCATAAAAAGATATCAATAGATACAAATAAGAAAAATAAAAATATCAAAAAAGGGATTGATAAGAGTGCGCCCATTATATAACCAAGTGGAAATACGATAAATATAAAGACGATTCCAACACCAGAAACAAAACAAAAAATTAGTGCAAATATCGTAGCAAAGGTATTTACAAATAAGCTAATATTTTCTAAAAGAAAATTTGTTAGGCCAAGACATCTCATGTTTTGATTATAGCTTTTAAGCCAAAAAATTTATATAATTTCAAAAATTTGCTTCATTTAAGGATATAAAATGTTACCAAGCTATAAAGATATGATGCTGCCTATTTTGGATTTTGTCGCACAAAAGAAAGAGGCAAATAGAGCTGAAATTTCTAAATTTATAATTGAGCATTTTAAGTTAAAAGATGAAGATCTTTTGCAAAAAATAAAAAATAGGACACCAACCTATATGAGTAGAACAAGTTGGGCACTATTTTATCTTAGCTACAACCACACAAGTTAGATCAAAACCAAAAATGATACCTCTTGAAAAAGTTGGTAGAAGCCTATTTGCCATAACAAATTTTGGCAAAGAGCTAGTAAGTAGCAAGGACAAAAAGAGCAAATTTCTCTCTTGGTACGATGAAATTTACAAACAAGAGATAAGGCAAGAGAAAAAAGAAGCCACAGAAAATACCCCAGATGACAATATAGATGAAGCACTTTGCAAGATAAAAGAAGAGCTAAAAAGTGAAATTTTATCTAGCATTTTAGAAAAAGAGCCAAGATTTTTTGAATACCTTATAACAAAATTACTTGAAAAGATGAATTATGGAGCTGGAAATCTTACGAACAAAGGCCCAGATGGCGGGATAGATGGCATCATAGACGAAGATGAACTTGGGCTTTCTAAAATTTATATCCAAGCAAAAAGATACAAAGACGGCAGTAATATCCGTAGGCCAGAGATTCAGCAGTTTATCGGCGCTATTTCAAATAAAAATACTAAAAAAGGCGTCTTTATCACTACGGCAAAATTTACTAAAGAAGCTGAAAATTTCGCCAAAGATAATCAAAATTTTAGTGTGGTTTTGATAGACGGTGACAAGCTTGCAGAGCTAATGATAAAATACAAAGTCGGCGTTCAAACAAGCCAAATATATGAAATTTGCAAAATCGATACCGACTTTTTTGAGGAAAATAATTTTTAAAAATTTTAAGCTATAAAGCACTAGCGTATATGTATTTATTAAAAGCAGTTGTGTGGGCTAATTCCGGTCTTGCTTTATTTATATGTTAAAAAGCAAATTTAAATCTTTACTAACGCCAAAATAGTCCAAATTTACCAGCTTAAAATGCTTTTTAAATCAAATTTTACTCTTATAAACGCCGTCTAAAATTTAAGTGTTATAATTACAGCGAAATAACGATTTTAAGGAGAGGATATGCAATCTCGCATAATCACTGGCGTTTTGATGTTTGTTGCTATTTTAGTAGTTTTTTTTATTGATAATTATATTTTAAATTTTATCTTGCTCGGCGCTGTGCTTTATTTTGCTTTTAATGAGTCGCTCAAGCTTTATAATATCGATCACAAACAGCTAGTTTTTGCCGCACTTGCTTTTTACGTGCTTACATATTTTACAAATCCAATTTTCATAGCGATCCTTGCTATCATGCTGGTTGCTTCGATCCTAGCTCACATAAAAAGTGAAAATTTAAAGCTAGTCGCACCTTTTGTCTATCCAACCACGCCGATCTTTATGATATGGATGCTTTACTCAGAGTATGGCGTAGGCTATCTTGTATGGCTTATTTTAAGCGTAGTTGCAAGCGATAGTGGTGCATTTTTTGTTGGCAAAATGTTTGGCAAACATCCATTTAGCCCAAGCTCACCAAACAAAACAATAGAGGGTGCAGCAGGCGGTGTGGCGATAGGCACTGTGATTGGCTGCATTGTTGGAAATTTTGTAACTGAAGGATTTTTCCAAATTTTATTCTCAAGCTTTTTAGTCTGCGTGTTTGCGGTTTGGGGAGATTTGTTTGAGAGTTACCTAAAAAGACTTTGCGGCGTCAAAGATAGTGGTTCGCTCTTCCCAGGACATGGAGGCATGCTTGATAGAATAGATGGCTATTTATTTGGTGTAGTTGCCCTACTTTGGTCGCTCTCGTGGTAATACTTGGCTCAACTGGCTCAATCGGCAAAAATGCCCTTAATCTTTGCGAAAAATTTGGCGTAAATGTTGAGGCGTTAAGCTGCGCTAAAAATGTAGATTTACTAAATGAGCAAATTTTAAAATTTAAGCCAAAATTTGTCTGCGTAGGCGATGAAAAGCTAGCTAAAAACGTAAAAAACATAGAAGCTAAAAATATCTTTTTTGGCGAGGCTGGACTGCTACAAATGCTAGAAATTTCAAGCTCAAAAAAGGTAATAAACGCCCTTGTTGGCTTTGCTGGCCTTGCTCCTAGTCTAAAGACACAAACTCTTGGAAAAAGACTTGCCCTTGCAAACAAAGAGAGCCTTGTCGTTGGTGGCAAATTTCTAAAGACTAGAGAAATTTTACCAATAGACAGCGAGCATTTTGGGCTTAAATTTCTACTTGAAAATAAAACTGCACCAAAAAGACTCATCATCACAGCAAGCGGTGGCGCATTTTATAAAAAGCCGATCAAATTTCTAAAAGACGCCACACCAAGTGATGCTTTGAAGCATCCAAACTGGGATATGGGCGCAAAGATCACGATTGATAGTGCGACGATGGCAAATAAGCTTTTTGAGGTGATGGAGGCTTATTGGCTTTATGGCATCAAGGAGATCGAAGCTGTGATAGAGCCAACTTCTGCGATACACGCCGTAGTTGAATTTATAGACGGCTCAAGCACGATGCACCTCTCGCGACCTGATATGAAGTTAGCTATCGCTCATGCTATCTTTGAAAATGTCAATGAAAATATCGTTTCACACGCAAATTTACTTGATCTAAAAAAAATAAAATTTCATAAAATCAGCCTTAAAAAATATCCCATTTTTTCTCTAAAAGATGAAGTCCTAGCAAAGCCTGATCTAGGCGTAGTGATAAATGCTGCAAATGAGGTTGGAGTATTTAGCTTTTTAGAGAAAAAATGCTCGTTTTTGGATATCTCAAGGCTCGTTTTAAGCTCTGTTAAAAATTTTAGAGATATTAAAATTTCAAATATTGATGAAATTTTTGAAGCTGATAAAGAAGTTAGAAATTACGCAAAAAGGATGTTAAATGCAAAGGTATGAGGGTTATAAATTTGATCCCAAACAAAGCTTAATCGGCGTTCAGTTTTTATTTGTCGCCTTTGGTGCACTGGTATTAGTGCCGATACTTACGGGTCTAGATGCAAATGTAGCTCTCTTTACGGCTGGTCTTGGCACGCTACTTTTTCAGCTAATTACTAGGAAAAATGTTCCGCCTATTTTTTTAGCAAGCTCCTTTGCTTTTATCGCGCCACTTCAGTACGGTATCGAAAAATGGGGCATAGCCGTGACGATGGGGGGCGTTATATTTGCTGGATTTTTCTACGTTGTTTTAAGCCTCGTGGTCCGATTTGGCGGAGAGAAAATTTTGCATAAAATTTTGCCTCCAGTTGTCGTTGGACCTGTCATCATGACAATAGGCCTTATCCTTGCTCCAAATGCCGTCAAAATGGCAACATCAGCTACTAAAATTTATACCCAAAATGAGGCGATGATCGTCGCTGGCATTTCGCTAGTGGCTACTATTTTAGTGATGATGCTTGGACGTGGCATGTTTAGGCTCATACCTATTTTGCTTGGTATTATCACCGGATACATCGTAGCTTACTGCTTTGGCATGATTGATTTTACCCCTATCTTTAATGCACCTTGGTTTAGAATGCCAAATTTCACCACACCAAAATTTGAGTTTGAAGCGATAATTTATATGATACCTATCGCTATCGCTCCAGCGATCGAGCATATAGGCGATATGCTTGCTATATCAAATGTTACAAAAGAAGATTTTCTAAAAAATCCGGGCCTTAAAAACACACTCCTTGGAGATGGTCTTGCCACTTCGCTTGCTGCTTTTTTTGGTGGTCCGCCAAACACTACATACTCAGAGGTCACAGGCGCAGTTAGCCTTACAAAGGCTTATAATCCAGCGATTATGACCTTTGCAGCGATCACTGCCATCGTGCTAGCCTTTGTTGGCAAGCTAGGAGCGGTGCTTTCAACTATCCCAGCTCCAGTCATCGGCGGTATCATGCTGCTACTTTTTGGTATCATCGCAAGCGTTGGCATGGAGACGCTTATAAAAAACAAAGTCGATCT
This sequence comes from Campylobacter concisus, assembly GCF_003048775.2. NCBI lineage: Bacteria > Pseudomonadati > Campylobacterota > Epsilonproteobacteria > Campylobacterales > Campylobacteraceae > Campylobacter > Campylobacter concisus. The sequence goes on from NZ_CP049272.1 coordinate 1,340,548, forward strand.
TGCAGACCCTAGAAACATGATAATCGTAGCCCTCATCTTCATCTTTGCCATCGGCGGCATGGTGCTTGACCTTGGAGCAGTTAAATTTTCAGGTATAGGGCTTGGCGCGGTTACTGGGATAGTTTTAAATTTGCTTTTACCAAAAACAAAGCATTACGAAGGATATTAATGCGTAAATTTTTACTTTTTTTACTAACCTTTGCCACTGCTAGTTTAGCCAATACTTTAGACTATGCGCTCATCAAAAAAGGTGAGCCAAGCGAGAACACGATGTTGTTAATCGGCGGTATTCAAGGCGATGAGCCGGGTGGATTTTTGGCAGCCTCTATCGTGGCCACCGACTATAACATCACAAAAGGTTCGCTTTGGGTCGTGCCAAATTTAAATTTCCCAAGCATAATCGAGCGAAGTCGTGGCACAAAAGGCGATATGAATAGAAAATTTGCCCATGTCGATAAAAACGATCCTGATTACAACTCAGTGATGAAGATAAAAGACGTCATAACCGACAAAAACGTTACGCTCATCTTAAATTTGCACGATGGAAGTGGCTATTACAGAGATAAATTTATAAACAAAGACGAAAATCCAGATAAATGGGGCAATACTTGCATCATAGATCAAAGTACGCTTCCTGGCTCAAAATATCCAGAGCTTGAAAGTATCGCTTCAAGCGTAAAAGATGTGCTAAACAAGCATCTAATAGATCAAAAACACCAGTATCACATCAAAAATACACACACCGCAATGGGTGACAAAGAGATGCTAAAAAGCCTAACTTACTATGCTATCACGCAAAATAAATCAGCCTTTGCAAACGAAGCTAGTAAAAATTTAAATGCCGAGCAAAGGACTTATTACCATCTAATCGCCATTGAAGAATACATGAAAAAAGCTGGCATTAGCTTTACTAGGCCATTTAATCTTGATGTTAAAAGCGTAAAAAGAGCGATCGAAAAAGAGATTAGACTTGAGCTTGAAAATTCATATGCGATAAGCCTTAAAAATCTAAAGCCTTTAATAAATTTTGTCCCACTTAAAAAAGGCGAGTTAAATTACAGCTCACCAAATCCGCTAATAGCCGTCATAAAAGAAAATGGTAGCTTCAAAGTGCAATACGGCAACCGCTTTGTTACTAGATTAAAACCACAATATTTTGAATTTGCGAAGCCGCTTGATGAAATTTCACTAATAAGCGACGGTAGCGAGCTTGCATTAAAAAGTGGCGATAAATTTAGCGTGAAAAAGAGCTTTAAAGTAAAAGCACTCAAAAACGTGCGCGTAAATGTCATAGGATACGGCACAAAAAGTATAGATGAGAGCGAGCAAGAAGTGACTAAAAATAGCCTAAATAAAAGCTACAGCATCGATAAAGACAGCAAAATTTACCGAGTCGAGTTTTATAAAAACGAAGATGGCAAAGAGAAATTTGCTGGCATGATCTTAGCGGAGTTTAAATGATACTTGGCATCGAAAGTAGCTGTGACGATAGCTCGGTCGCACTAATAGATGAACGCACTTTAGAGAAAATTTATTATAAAAAAATTTCTCAAGAGGAGGAGCACGCTATCTTTGGTGGCGTGGTTCCTGAGCTTGCAGCTAGACTTCACACAAAGGCACTACCAGCACTTTTAGAGGATATCTTGCCAAATTTTAAAGATATAAAAGCAATCGCTGTGACAAATGAGCCAGGTCTTAGTGTGAGCCTAATAGGTGGCGTCAGCATGGCAAAAGCGCTAAGCGTAGCTCTAAATATCCCGCTAATTGCCGTAAATCATTTAGTTGGCCACATTTACTCACTATTTTTAGATCGCGAAGCCACCTTTCCACTTGGCGTCCTGCTAGTTAGTGGCGGGCATACGATGATCTTAGAAGTAAGCGAAAATGGTGAAATCACTGAGCTTGCAAGTACTGGCGATGATAGCTTTGGTGAGAGCTTTGACAAGGTTGCTAAAATGCTTGATCTTGGCTATCCAGGCGGTGCCGTAGTTCAGCAAAATGCCCTACTTTGCAAAGACAAAGAGAGGTTTCATTTTACCATTCCACTTCTTCATGACAAACGCCTTGAATATAGTTTTTCAGGGCTTAAAAACCAAGTCAGAGTTGAAATTTCTAAGCTAGAAAGTATCACACAAAAGGATATCGCTGACATCTGCTACACATTTGAAAATACTGCCTGTGAGCACATTTTAAACAAGCTTGAAAAGGTCTTTTGTTTAAGAAATTTTAAGCGTTTTGGCGTAGTTGGCGGCGCAAGTGCAAATCTAAATTTACGAAAAAGACTTGAGATGCTTTGCCAAAAAAATGAGTGCGAGCTTTTGCTAGCTCCACTTGAGTTTTGCTCTGATAACGCCTTAATGATAGCAAGAGCTGGGCGTGAGAAGTACCTAAAAGGCGAGTTTGTAAACCATAGCGAGCTAAATATAAATCCAAGAGTTAGCTTTAAAAAGCTTGAGTTAAATTAAACTTTTTAAAAAACATAAATTTTGCGCCTAAATCTTGATAGCTTCGTAAGTAAAAACGTAATAAAATCTAAAAAATTTCAAAAAAAGAATCTTTAATGGACGAGTTTTTAAATCACGCTTGGCATTTAAATAAAATTTACGCTAATACTGATGTGAGCGTGCCTTTTTACCCAGATCTACTGGCGCTTCTTTTATCTTGTGATGAGAAAAATTTAGATGAGTTTATGGATCTTGCCGAGTTTAGAGTTATCTTAAAAAAGCTAGGTGTTGGACTTGATATCTTTAGCATACAAAGTGCCCAGCTGGCTACGCTAAAAGCACTAAATGAAGCAAAAATTTTAAGCGATGAACTCATAATATACTTACAAAAGCTACGTGATGAAAAGATAATTAGCCATGAAAAATTTGATTTTTTAATAAAATTTATAAGCAAAAACTCAAATCAAAATAAAGCTGAAATTTCTAATGCGAAGCCAAAAGATCATTTTCACAAGAGCTTGGATTTTCTAAACAAGATAAATGAAAAAGCAAGCATGCTTGATGAAGATAAAGAATTTTTATTAGCTTTAGAAAATGCCAAGAAAAAATCAAACGAAACGCTTTTTAACATCGCAGTAAGTGGCGTCATAAACTCTGGCAAATCAACCCTTTTAAATGCCCTTTTAAACAAACGTGTTCTTGGTGCTTCAAATGTACCTGAGACTGTAAATTTAACCATCTTAAAACACGCTACAAATAGCCATGCAAAAGTAAATTTTTATAGCCCTGATGAGCTGGTAAAGCTTGGACTCACAAGCGAAAATTTACCTGCAAGTAGCGTAGAGATCAGCCTAGATGAGATCAAAAACTATACATCTTCAAGCTCAAAAACAGCAAATCTGGTAAAAAGCGTAGAGCTTTATGATGATTTGGAGCTTTTGAGGGATAATGTCTGCATCATAGATACGCCTGGCATAGATGATGCCGTTATCTTAAGAGAAGAAATAACTACAAATTTTATGAAAGAGTGCGACCTTTTGGCTCATCTCATGAATGCTTCGCAAAGTGCAACGCAAAAAGACGCACTATTTTTGAAAAAATGCCTTGAAAACTCGCACATCGTAAGAGTTGCTATCGTGCTAACTCACGCTGACGAGTTGGACGCAAAGGATATTAATGAAACGCTTAACTACGTAAAAAAGGCGATCGGCGAGCAGATAAATGATATCAAGATAGATTATTTTGCCCTTAGTGCAAAGGCTTATCTTGATGGTGCTTTAAATAGTGGTGTGCCGGAGTTTAAAGAGTATCTTTACGATGTGCTTTTTGGCAAAGACTCTAAAAAATCAGCTCTAATTTTAAACTCATATCAAAAAGAATTACAAAATATTTTAAAAACAAAACTCGAAGCCACAAAGGCTGAAATTTTAGAGCTTAAAGCATTTGGTTTAGAGCTAGAAGCTTTGCAAAACGAGCAAGCAAATATCAAAAATTCTCTTAATGAAAATTTCATAAAACTTGAAAGACTTTTAGAAGGCGAGCTAAAAAAGCTCGATGATAAAAATGCAAAAGATATCTATAAAATGGGGCTTGAAGCATTACTTCAAAATCTAAATGAAAAGATTAAGAGCGAGATCACTTACTGCAAAAATAAAAGAGAAAATTTAAATCTAAAACGTCTTACACAAATAGCAAAAACTACACTTTGTGACGGGGTTGCGGCACTTATGAGAGAGGCCAGAAATGAAACTTTGGTGCAGACAAAGTCGTGCGAGCAAAATATCGCTTTAAGTTTTGATGGCTTTAAGGTGAGTGAAAATAAAATTTTTAGCATAAATGACTTTTTAAAGCAAATGGGTGTAGAGCTTGATTTTAGCGAGCTTTTAGATGAGCTTGAAGCTAAAATTTTAAGTAAAAATGAGCCAGATGAGGCGCTTTTGAGTTTAAGAGAGAATTTACTTAACAATAAAAGCATATCGCAGTTTTGTGAGATACTAGCAGAACACGAAAAAAAGCTGCTAAAAGAGCGAGTAAAGGTTTATGAAATGAGTCAAAAAGAGGCTTTAAACCAAAGGCTTTTAGTGCTCAATGAAAAACTTAATGAGCTAAATTTACAAAATCAAAGCTCAATTTCAAAGCTTAAGCAAAAGACTTCCTTGCAAGATGAAATTTACTCACTTTTAGAGGATATTAAAAATGTTTAATGAGTTTATAAATGCCTACAAAGCGAGATACTTTAAGGTTTTTACAAATGATTTTAAGGGCGAGCTAGCTAGGCTCGTAAATGATCTAAGCGATCCTAGCTTGCATATAAGCGAGCAGATAAAAGAGAGCTTAAATTTACTAATAGATACTCTAAATGAGCCACCACTAATAGCTGTTATCGGTCAATTTTCAAGTGGGAAATCAACATTTTTAAATGCACTTCTTGGTCAAGATATCTTGCCGTCAGGACTAACTCCAGTCACCGCAAAGGCTGTGAGGCTAAAATTTGCAAAGATGCCACTTTTAAGCGTGAAATTTATAAATGGTAGCGAAAGCCTGCTAGCAAGTAGCGATCTAGCCGAGCTAAATAAGCTAGGCGAGCAAGTTTCTAGTATGACGCTTTATGCGCCAAGTGAAATTTTAAAAGAGATAAATTTCATCGACACTCCTGGCCTAAACTCGCTAAGAGATGCTGACACAAAAGAGACAAAAAATACGCTAAAAAAGGTTAGTGGTGCGATATGGCTAAGTCTTGCAAACAACGCCGCAAAGGCAAGTGAGCTTGAAAGCATTAAAGAAATTTTAAAAGCAAATGATCTAAAAGCGATCTGCCTAATCAACCAAAAAGATAAGCTAAGTGAGGAAGAGCTTGAAAGTTTGCTAAAACACGCTGGGCAAACTTATGGCGAGCTTTTTGAGGATATCATCGCTATCTCATCAAAGCAAGCCCTTCTTGGCATAACAAATAATGACAAAGGCCTACTTGAAGCTTCAAATTTTAACGAAGCTCTAAAGGCTATTAAAGAGTGCTTTTTAGACAAGAGCTTTAAAGAAAATTTCATAAAAGCAAGGGCAAAAAAGATCGTAAAACTCCTAACTAACGAGCAGGAAAAACATCTAGAAATTTATGACAATGCGCAGTTGATTTTAGATGAATTTAGTGGCTCATTAGATGAGAGACTAGAGGCGATAAAAGAGGAGTTTAAACCAAAGATCGCTTTAAGATATAGCCAAATGAGTGAAGTCATAAAACTTGCCGCCGATGAAGTATTTAAGCTACTTAAGCCTTTTTCAAAGACGAAATTTAACGCTTCAAAGACGCTTTTAAACAAAGAAATTTATAAGCGTGAAAATTTTGAGGTAATAAGTCTTGATAGCGACGAAGTCTTTTCAAAACTTATCTACGAAGATGTGGTTTTTAATAAATTTTTTAAACGTTACAAAAAAGATCTAAAAGAGCTAGAAAATGCGATAACCTCAGCATTTAATGAGCTTTATAAAAATTTAGAGGATAAATTTTTAATATATAAATCTCGCTATGAAAATTACGCTAGCTTTGATGATCAAGTCTTGGCTTACGAAACAAAATCCATAAACACCTATGCCGGACGGACATATGAAAATTTTTTAAGAGAGTATGAAACGGCTAAATTTAAGGCTATACAAAAGGTCTCTTTGTTTTTTGAAAAGCTTGATATAAAGCTAGCCTCAAACTATGAAAATGCGCTCAAACTCGCGGTTTATTTCATAAAACAAAAGATAGAAAAGACGCTAGAATCGCACCTGCAGATGAATACGCCACTTTATATCCCAAGCGCAAAAGATGTCTATGAGCGTATGCTTGATGCGTTTAGCCTTTATGAGTTTGAAGCTTTAATGTGCTCAAATAGCTCGTTTTTAAATAAAATTTTGCTTGATATAAAGAGCGATTTTAATGAAATTTATACTTTAAAAATAGCAATGCTTGATGGCTTAAAAACAAGAGTTAAAGAGCAAATTTCAAAGATCGAAGAGCTTTGTGAAAATTCATTATTACTAAGATAAATAAAAATTTTTAAAGCTTAGAGCTATCCATTTAAGGATAGCTTTTATTTTATGCGTGCATTATGCCGATCTTTGGTGCGTCAAATGCAGTTACGCGCTTTGGCACGCCTTTAAATTTCTCGACATTCACAAGGCTTGTGTGAGCAGTGTTGCTCTGGCTCATCTTGCTTGATGGCACGTCTTTTGTGAGCACATTTAAATTTCCGTGCAAGCAAAGGCTCTTTTCGCCCGGTTTTTCAGGGTCATACCATGCACCTTCGCTTACTATCACGACATTTTGTGGCACGTCCTCAGTCACAAAGGCACCGCACAAAATTTCACCTCTATCATTAAATACACGCACCACGTCGCCCATTTTTATCCCTCTAGTCTCGGCTGTTTTTGGATTTATAAGCAATGGCTCGCGCTCTGCGATCTCGTTAAAGTTGCGAAGCACGGAGTTATTTAGCTGTGAGTGAAGCCTAAATTTAGAGTGCGCGCCGCTAATTGCGATAGGATATTTTTTATTTTTTGCGCCAAGCCACTCAAATGGCTCAAACCAAGCTGCATGCGGTGGGCAGTCATCATAGCCAAAGCCAGCGACAGTCTCAGAGTAAATTTCTATCTTGCCAGATGGCGTTTTTAGCGGATTTGCCACTGGATCGTCGCGGAATTTCTTGTAGTTTGTAAAGTAGCGTTTTTTCTCATCGACTTTATCAAATCTAAAATATCCCTTCTCCCAAAATTCCTCAAAACTAGGCATGCTCTCATACCCAAGCTCAGCAGCCTTTTTAATGGCATCTTCATATATTGTCTTGACCCACTCTAGCTCGCTTTTACCCTCGCTAAATGCCTCTTCCCTGCCCCACTCTTTGGCAATCAGTCTTGCGATCTCGTAATCGCTCTTACTCTCGCCAAATGGCTTAACTAGTGGCTTCATCGCAAATAGATACTCGCCTGTAGAGTTTGCCATTTCGATGTCAGTTCGCTCGTATTCAAGCGCAGCTGGCAAGACTATATCGCTAAATTTAGCTGTACTTGTCCAAAACGGCTCGCAAGTGATGATAGCATTAACGTTTCGCATAGCTTTTATCGCTCTATTTGCGTCAGGATGCCTTGTGAAAGTCGAGCCATTTGCATTAAACATCACTCTAATCTTTGGCAGTTTATAGCTCTTGCCGTTTCTTGTTATCTCCTTGCCTGGGCTTAGAAGCGCATCTATTAGCCTTGAGTTTGGCATTTCGTAACCATTTGTCTTTGGCACCAGCCCGCTATCAATAAATTTTTGAGGTACCTTCGTCTCAAATGCCGCAAGTTTAGGCGCTATGAAGCTCTCATCAGCATTTTTGTGCATACCGTCATTTGTGACAAAACCACAACCCTCTTTACCGATATGTCCAAGCATCGCATTTAGCGTCACAAGCGCCCAGTATGCCATCTCGCCGTGATCTTGTCTTTGGATGGCGTAGCCACTAATTATCACTGAGTCATTTTTAGCTAGATCCTCGCTAAATTTAGCAAGCTCTTGCTCGCTCACGCCACAAATTTTGCTTGCCCAAGCTAAATTTTTATTTACCCCGTCAGTTTTGCCAAGCATATAGTCTTTAAATTTATCAAAGCCAACTGTGTATTTTTCTATAAATTCTTTGCTGTAAAGCCCTTTTTCATAAAGGTAGTTACACATACCTATCATCATCGCTGTATCGGTGCAAGGCACGACTTCAAGGTATTTTGAGTCAAAGTATTTTGCGCTATCGTTGTGATAAACATCGACGCTATAAATTTTCATCTCGCCGCTCTCGCCTTTTTTTCTGATCTCATCATAGTATTTATATGAGTTATGAAGCGGCACGCCAATGGCGATCTTGTTTGAAACTACTGGATTTGTACCCCAAAATACGATCGTTTTGGCATTTTTTAAGATAGCCTCCCACTTTGTTGGCGCTAGCGCAGGATCGACGAAGCCAGTGATGTGAGGCATGATGACAGTCGCTGCGCCGTATGAGTAGCCACCTAGCTCATTTACGTAGCCACCAAGCACGTTAAGTAGCCTTTTTGCGGTCTTTTGGCTGTGGCCAACTTTGCCAAGGCTACCCCACTGATAAACCTGTCCGTAGATCGCTTCAGCACCGTATTTATCAAAATTTTCTTTTAAAATTTTTGCACTTAGCTTTATAGCCTCGTCCCAGCTCACACGCATAAATTCCTCTTTGCCACGAAGCTCTGGTTTTGGGTTGTTTGGATTGGCTAAAAAGCTCTTTCTAACAAATGGATATTTTACTCTGCTCTCGTTTTGGATGTAGTCAATGACTGCGTTATTTAGCTCGTTTGGATAAGCATCGCCCTCAAATGGCACGGTCTCAACCACGCGACCTGCGATAGTTCTTACATAAAATGCGCCAAATTTATTTGCGCTTAGTCCGCTTTTCTTGTCAAATAACGCTTGCTCTGCGCTTCCAAGCTCGTTTGCTTGAAGGCTAACCGCGCCTAATGCACTTAATCTTAAAAAGTCTCGTCTTTTCATTTTCTCTCCGATTTTGGTTAAATTTATTGTTTTTGGTTGGTTTTAGAAATTATAAATTTAGGGTTTTGTATCATTTCATCGTTTAAAGGCCTTGTAATGTAATACGCAAACTTGCGTCTAAATTGCGCTATTTTAGCCAAAAATTTTTTAAAGGATGAGCAGATGATTGGATTTTATGTAAATGTAAAGTTAAAAGCTGGGTGTGAAGCAAAATTTGAAGAAATTTTAAAAGAGATCGTGCCAGCTTCAGGAAAAGATAAAGGCTGTATAAGCTACGAGTGCGGCATGGTTGTGGGCGGTAAAAATGAGTATTGTTTTATGGAGATTTGGGAAGATCTTGCAAGTCAAAAAGAGCATATGAAAAGCGCTCACATGGTGAAAAATGCAGCCGCGCTGGAGGCTTGCAAAGAGAGCCAAGAGGTAAAAATAGTAAATTTTGTAAGCGTAAAGGAATAATATTTGCTTTAAAAAGGGCAAAATCCACAAAAATGAGCGAAGAAAAAATGCTTGAGATGATAAATGCGACTGCTGATATTATATTTATGGCCGTACTTAGGGGGCGAGTGAGCTTTGAGGCTTGCAAAAAAGATAGAGAATTTATCGACTCTTTAAGAGAAGAGCTACTTGGCAAAAATCCAAATAAATTTAAAATCGCGCAAAACTCATACCAAATGATCGCCATTTTTGAAAAATATCGCAATAAAAAATAATCCACTTAAAATTTAAATCTGCTTGCCGATATTGTGTTAAAGGATTTGACATGATAAACGCGCTAAATGGATTTAATCAAAGCTTTAACCACCAAGACGCTTTTAGTAAGCGCCAAGCCACAAACGCAAATTTAAATAAAGTAGAAATTCCCGCTGAAACTGCGGACATCAAGCATCTACCGCTCTCTGGCTACTCATCAAATGATAAAATTTCTATCTGGGGCAAGATAAATGGCCTTGATAGTGGGACGAGCAAAGATGAAGTCACTAGCCTTAAAAATTTCATCGATAGCACGAAGCTTTGGCGACTAAACTCCATCATCACTAGCGAGAAAAACGGCTTTAGCGTAGATGAGTTCATCAAAAATCACAAAATGAACGTAAATAACAAAATAACTAACAATGCTTTTGGTGCTCTTTATCTAAGCCGCGAGGCTACAAATTTACTAGACTCTGATCTAAGTATCGATGAGTTTAAAGATAAATGGCTGGAATTTACCGCCGAAAGGATACTTGGCGAGCATGCAAATGTAAAAATTTCTTTTAAAGACGGGGCTTTACATTACGAGCAAAGCTCGGATAAAAAACGTATAGAATTCTTAGGTCAGCCTATGTTGCACCGTGTGAGCTACGCTGATAAAAACAGCAAAGATGAGTTTTTAAAATTTCTAAAAACAAGTTATGAAAAGGGCGAGAGCATCGCTGATGTGCTTCAAAATATCGCTCTTACACCAGTTAGAGAAAATGGCGATGAAGGGATGGAAGAAGAGAAATTTAAGCCTATGCAAGTCACCAAAAAGAGCGTAACTTACACGGATAAAGATATAAAACGTGAGTTTTTTGAGGAATTTATCAGGCGTGAGGTCGAAAATGGAGCGAGCTTTGATGATCTGGTGCAAAAGCTAAATAAGCTAAAGCCAAAGGATATACTCGCATAGCTTTGGCTTTATGTTTAAATTTCTAGGGGCTGGCTTGATCCGCTAAATTTCCACTTAGGCTTAATTTAAAGAGCTAACTTGACTTCTCAAATTTCTGCTTAGTCTTAAATTTTAAAGAGTTAGCTTTGCTCTTTAAAATTCTATTTATATTTAAATTTCTTGAAGCCAGCTTGGCTCACCAAATTTCTACTCAGGCTAAATTTAAAAAGCCAGCCAGCTTTGCCCCTTAATTTTCTACTTCGGATTATTTATGCTTATCACCATATTTTTCTCATCAAGATATAGCCTAGCTGCCTCTTTGATCTCGTCATTTGTGATGGCTTTTATCGCGCTTATATACTCATCAGCCGTATAAAGTGGCATGTTAAAAATTTTATTTGAGATGATGAGCTTTTGCCAAAAGTCAGGCTTTTCGTAATCTTTTTTTATAGAAATTTCACTCTGTGCCTTAAAATCCTCCAAATGCTTTGGTAAGAGCGCACCACTACGCTTTATGCTAGCTATTATCTGCTTTATCTCAGCGATGATATTGTCCGTGTTTGCAGGATCGCATGTAAAGCTAATTAGCATATCTGAATGCTCAAAAGGATAGCGTGAGAGCTTGGCATTTAGGCTAAAGCCATATGTTTGGCCCTTATCTTCTCTGATCTTTTCTCGAAGCGCCGTTTTTAAAATTTCACTTAATGCTCTTAGTCTAATCGCTTTTTCAAAGCTATATTTCGCATCAGAATTTATGATGTTTATACCAACATCACTTCTTTTTGTGCTTTGATACTCTCTTTTAAAGGTGTGCTGCCCCTTGATACTTCGCACGCCATCGTCTTTAAATTCTTCAGCCTCGCCAAGCTTTGGTAAAGTGGCGATATACTTTTTGATAAGTGGCAAAAGCCTCTCTTCGTCGGTGTCGCCGATGATTACAAAAGTATATGAGGCTGCATTTGTAAATTTATCTTTGATGATCTCTTTTAGCTCATTTAGCTTTAACGCATCGATATCAGCCGTCTCAAGTGGCGCGACACGTTTATTGTTTTCATAAAAAAACTTGCTAAATTCGGTGCTAAATTTATATTCAGGCAAATTTTGCTCTTTACTTAGCTCATCTTTTGCTCTTTGCTTTATCCTCTCAAGCACGTTTGCATCGGCTCTTGGAGCGTTAAATTCTAAATTTATAACAGCTAGCAGCGAGCTAAGATCGCTTGTGCTTGATGAGCCATAAATGCCTTGCGTGAGTGCTTCTATACCCTTTTCATAGCTTACGATCTTTCCATTTAATGCCTTTGAGAGCTCATAGTTATTAAATTTACCAACGCCGCTTTCATTTGTGAGCGCAACTGCAAAGCTACCAAGCTTTGGATCAGTCAAATTTGATGTGCCTCCTTTACTGACGGCCGCAAATAAAATACTATCTTTTTTGGTGGCTAGTGGCTTAAAGATGACTTGCGAGCCATTTGATATTTTGTAGGTGTAAATTCCATTTTTTTCATCAAAGCTTCTTGAGCTTATCTCTTTTGGCTCTAAATTTTCATTGCCTAGGCTCTTATCGTTGTTATTAGCAGATAGGTTTGTGTTATAAGCAGGCGCCTTGGCAAAAAGCTTTAAAAACTCATCTTTGCTAAGCTTAAAACCATCTTTGCTAAAAATTCTTACACGCTCATCAGAAATGGCTAAAATTTGTCTAAATCTAGCATTCACATCAGCTAACGTAATCTCGTTTAATAGCTTTAAACTAAGCTCTTTGTCGTCTTCGTCGCTTAACACAAAGCCACCATTTTCTATCATGTTTAAAATTTGACCTGCGTAAACGCTTGATTTTTTAGTCTTTGAGCGTTTAAATTTAGCCTCTACATTTGCCACAAACGCCTTTTTTACATCTTCAAAATCATCTTTATTAAAGCCAAACTCTTTAATGCCTTTTATAACGCCAAGCATATCTTTAAGGCTTGCGTTAAAATCGCCTCCAAGTACATTTGTTTCAAAACTATAAATTTTCTGCTTTGCTTGAAGTGTTTGAGCTATAAAATCAGTGCTTAAATTTGATGAATTATTTGCATTTTTTTGCTCATAAAGCATATTTATCAGGCTTGCGATAAGTGCGTCTTCTAGATTCCTCTTTGCGTCAGCCTCATTTACAACTGGGCTAAATTTATCAAAATAGCTAAGTCTAACTAGCTCCATTCCGGTCTCATTCGAGTCATAGTTAAAAATATTTAAACCACTTTTAAAGCTAATATTTTTTTCTGGATGAATGTAAGAATTTGTATTTTTTGCTTGGCTAAAGCTTTTTTCGATTAAGCTTTTTATCTCATTTTTATCAAAGTCGCCAACAGCAACAAAGCTCATAAATCTTGGCTGATAAAGCCTCTCGTAAAATTCTTGCATGTGCTTAGCATCTACGCTTTTGATGACGTTCATGTCGCCTATTGGCACTCTTTTTAGATAGATACTGCCCTCAAAAATATCCTTTGTTTGAGCCAAATAAAGCCTATATCCTGGCGTATTTCTCTGACGCTCTTCTTCCATTATGACACCACGCTCCTTATCAAGCTCCTTAGGATCTATTTTAACGCCATCTATCCAATTCGAAAAGACTTTAAACGTATCTTGTAAATTTTTCTCATTTACATTAATCGTTAAGACATAGCTCGTCTGATCGTAGCTCGTCTGCGCGTTTAGATCGGCTCCAAATTTCACACCAAGGCTCTCAAGCTGCTTAATGAGCTCATTTTTACTAAAGTCACGGCTGCCATTAAATGCCATGTGCTCCAAAAAGTGAGCAAGACCTTGCTCGCCATCTTTTTCATCAGTTGAACCAGAATTTATAACAAGATAAAAAATAGCTGTTTTTTGTGGAAATTTATTCTCTTTAATATAGTATTTTAGCCCGTTTTTTAGCTCTGCATTTAACATATCTTTATCGTTTTGAAGCGCAAAAAGACCCATTGCTAGACAAAAAAGCAACAAAATTTTTCTCATTATTTTCCTTTTTAATTTTAATCGATAGACAAAGCAGAATTTAGCATAAGCCTGCAAATTTGCAGGCTAGAAGATTATTTTAGATCGTATTTTTTAAGTAAAGCTTCATAGCTTCCGTCTTTTTTCATATCATCTAAAATTTGATTTATTTTTTCTATTAACGCACTCTCTTTTCCTTTATCAAATGCTATTGAAAAGCCCTCGCTACCATCAACTTCTTTGAAAAACGCTTCAAGTTCTGGATTTTTCTTAATAAAGCCATATCCAATAGAGCTATCAAGGATGACTGCGTCAAATTTACCAACTTTTAATCCCATGATGAGTGGCACAGTATCTTCTGAAGGCACTACTTTTACACCATTTATAGCATTTGCTGCTAGCTCTTGGACGGTGCCTTGTTGCACGCCAACTCTTTTGCCAGCTAGCTCTTCTTTAGCTTTTAATGCGTCATTGCCTTTTTTCTTTAGATAGAGATTTTCAGTTAGATAGTATGGCTTTGTAAAATCAATCGATTTTAATCTATCTGAAGTCGCACTCATCGCGCTTATAATGCCATTTATTTTGCCGGCTTTAAGTGCTGGGATAAGGCCATCAAAACTCATATTTATGATTTTATATGAAAAGCCTGCACGCTTTGAAATTTCATCGATCAGCTCGATATCAAAGCCTGTTATTTTGTTATTTTCATCGATATATTCAAATGGAGGATAATTCGCCGCTGTGCCAAATTTTAGCTCGTTTGCACAAAGAGCAACAAAAGCTGTGAGTAAAAGAGCAAAGATCTTTTTCATAATAGTGTCCTTTAAGGTGATTTAGTGGCTTAATTATCAGTATTTCTCTATTAAAAATTGTTTAAATCCGCAATAAAAGAAAAATGCTATAAATAATCGTATAGCAAAGTAGCATATAAATTTTTATAGATAAGTTCTATCCCTTAATTATTTTAAGGGATAGAATAATAGGAGCTCTAGGAGTAAGTCAAAGATTAAAATTTACTTTTTCTAACTTCGTTTACTATCGCCTTAGCCATGTCGTCAACATCAGATGTTACTTCATTTGCTTTATTGACAATTACTACATTTTCTTTTGTAAGTGTGTCTATTTGAGCAACTGATTGGTTTATCATATTGATTCCTTCACTTTGCTCTTTTATAGATTCGCTCATTTCATTGATTGATTGAGCTAGTACGTTTGTATTTGCTTCGATCTCTGTTAGAGATTTTTGAGTTCTCTCTGCTAGTTTTCTAACCTCATCTGCAACAACCGCAAAGCCTCTACCATGTTCTCCTGCACGTGCTGCCTCGATCGCAGCATTAAGAGCTAGTAAATTTGTTTGATCAGCTATATCTCTAATAATAGTTATGATGTTTTTAATCTCATCACTTTGTCTAATAACATCAGATGTTTTTTGAGATATTGCATTCATTGAGCTTGACATTTGCTCTACTGCGGCAGCAGACTCCTGAAGTGAGCTTGCTTGTACATTTGCGCCTTGAGTTAGTTCTTTCATTGACTGACTTAAAGACTCAGCCTTTTCTTCTAGCACATGAGCTTGATCTAAATTTGCCCTTAACATCTTGGCTATCTCTTCACCAAGAGCATTTATGCCAACCGCCATCTTGCCATCATCTTCAAGCCTTTTAGTAAAGTCTTGTTTTTTAAAGCTTTCTAGTAGATTTAACACGTCATCACCATTTTCCGCAATAGCATGTTTTAGTGCGATTTGTAAGTCTTTGAAAGTTTGTTTTAGCTGGCTAAGTGCAGGATTTGAAGTATCTGCGTTAAGCTGAGCTACGTAGTTACCTTTGCCAATTTGATTTACAAAAGTATTTGCTTCTTTAATGAAATTATTTTGCTCAGATAAATTTGCCTCGATTTGTTTGATATTCTCATTTATCAGTGCACTCATCTGTCCGATCTCGTCGCTACCACTACGATCTAAAAATTCAGCCTTATTAGATTTATAATTTAAGAAGTCAAAAAATCTAACTAAGCCATTTTTAGTCTGATCTATACCAGAGATCAGGTTTTTACCTATTAATGTAGATACTAGCAACATAAGCAAAATACAAATCGCAATCACAATAGAACTTATAATAAGTTCGGTATTTGCATCACCCTTAATACGTCTTGCATCTTTTTGCATATTATCAAGTAGTTTAAGTTCAAGCTCTCTCATCGCATCTATTGAAATGCTTATCTTTGAAAACCAACTTGCTGCATCATAAGATACATCTTCAGTGGCAACTACATTTTTAATAATATTCATCGCATCTATAAAATCAGCCTTTTTTCTAGCGATAGCATCAAATTCGTCACTAAATTCTTTTGGATTGTAATCGTCAAAATCCTGCATAAATTTATTTATAACGCTATTTAGTGCAACTACTTTATTGTAGTCCTCTTTGCTTATGCTCTTTTTAGTAAAAACCCCATTTAAAGTAGCACGCAAAATACCAAAAGACTCTTTTATCTCACCAACAATAATGATACGCTTTAGATCATCTACCAAGCTAGGCTCGAGCTTATCGCTATATCCATTTATAGCAATAACCTCTTTTCTTAAAATTTTTGTTATACGGCTAATTAGATCATTGCCACTTTTTTGATCTACATTTGAGCGGATACTATTTATCTCTGAAGCTATTTCATTTTTCTCTTCAAGCTTATCAAGAGCAGCATCTACTTTTTTACGCTGCTCTAATAAATTTTTATTATCCCCTCCTGCTAACACACCTGAGCTAAATCCGCGTTCTTTTTGCATTTCATGGATAAAATTGTTTTGATTTATTATTGTATCCACGATTTTCTCGCTAAATTCTGCTTTTGAGCGAGTTTTTAAGATACCATTTAGCATGTATGCACTCATGATACCAAGGCCAATAAGACTGACGATAACTATCGCCATAATCTTAGATTTAATACCTAGATTATTCATTTTCTCTCCTTTTAGTTTTTCTTAATATTTGCTTCAAAAATAAAGCCATACGACTTTAATACTTAAAATTTATCAACCAAAAAATGCTTTTGGTTATTTTTATAAAAAATATTGATTAACATATTTATGTAAAATTTTAATTTATATTTAGCTTTATTAAATAGTAGGGAATTTTTTTAACAAAATTGTGATACATGCAAATAGAAAAATAGCACATTTAAAAATAAATGCCGTTCTCATCCTGAGAAGCTTCATTTTTTTCTCCTTGAAAATAATTAAGTCATTTTATTAATTTTACTTTTAAAAAGATGTTAAATTTTAAAAATTAGAAAAAAGTGAGTTTTTGCAGAGAATTCCTGCTTCTCTGCAAATTTTGTATTTAGATTTATTTCTTTAATCCATATTTATCTAGCATTTTGTCAAATTCGCCAGATTTTTGTAGCTCATCGATCGCTGCGTCTATCTTTTTGATAAGCTCAGTGTGTTTGCCTTTATCAAACGCCATCGCAAATCCTTCCGTACCATCAGGAACTCTTAAAAATTCTTCCAAATCTGGATTTTGTTTTAAATATTCAACTCCTATCGGACTATCAGTTAGCACAACATCGATTTTACCAGCGTTTAGTGACATGATGGCAGCTGCTACATTTTCAGCAGGTATCGACTTAGTAGTTATGCTTTTGGCTGCTTCTTCTTGAAGTGTGCCAACTTGAGCTGAAATTTTCTTATCTTTAAGATTGTCTTTATTTACATCTGAGCCTTTTTTTCGGATAAATAAATTCTCTGAAAAATAATATGGCTTGGTAAAATCAACCGATTTTCTTCTCTCATCAGTTGCGCTCATTCCGCTTATAGCAATATCGATTTTACCGGTTTTTAATGCTGATATCAGTCCATCAAAGCTCATATTTGCAACATCAAATTTTATCCCAGTTTTTTTGGTGATCTCATTTAATAAATCTATCTCAAAGCCAACAATTTTATTGTTTTCATCAAGATATTCAAAAGGTGGATAATCAGCGCTCGAGCCAACTTTATAAACTACATTTTTACTAGCTCCTTCGGCATTATTTACTGCATTTTTTTTATTAGCATCATCGCCACAACCTAGTAAAAATAAAACCAAGCTTGCCATCAAAAATTTTAAAATTTTACTCATTTTTTACTCCTTTAATGATTTAAAATTTTGCCTAAAAACTCTTTTAAACGCTCATGTTGCGGATTTGTAAAGACATTTTTCGGTGTGTCATCAACTGCGATTTTGCCTTTATCCATAAAGAAAATTCTATTTGCCACATTTCTTGCAAAGCCCATCTCATGGGTCACCACAAGCATCGTTATGCCCTTTGCAGCAACATCTTTCATAATATCAAGTACCTCTCCGATCATCTCAGGATCAAGCGCACTTGTCGGTTCATCAAAAAGTATCACTTCTGGCTCCATCGCTAGGCTTCTAGCGATCGCGATACGTTGCTTCTGCCCGCCTGAGAGTTTGTGCGGATAGGCAAATTTCTTATCGCTTAGCCCAACACTTTTTAGCAACTCATCGGCTCTTTTTTCTGCACTTGCTTTATCTAAAATTCCCGCTTTTACCGGAGCTAGAGTTAAATTTTGCAAGACGTTTTTATTTGCAAAAAGATTAAAGTGCTGAAAAACCATACTCACTTTTTGGCGAATTTTATTTATATCTGATTTTTTATCTAAAATATCTTCGCCATTTATCTTGATGTGCCCGCTATCTGGCTCCTCAAGGCGGTTTATGCAGCGTAAAAATGTACTTTTTCCACCACCACTTGGACCAATTATCGCTATAACTTCACCTTTTTTTATATCTACACTAATATCATTTAAAACTCGCAAATCGCCATAACTTTTGTTTAAATTTTTAATCTCAATCATGGCGATTTAATCTCCTCTCAAGTAGTTTTGTCAAAAGTGTAAAAAATTTAACACTTACATAATAGACAATGCCTGTAAAAATGACTGGCTCCGGGCTATAAAAGACCGCTTGCAAGCTCTTACTTTGCATCGTGATATCAACTACACTTATATAGCCCACGACCGATGTCTCTTTAAAAAGTGATATAAACTCATTTGCAAGAGCTGGCAAGATATTTTTTGTAGCTTGTGGGAAAACTATCTCGCGCATCGAAACATAGTAGTTTAGTCCCATCGCACGAGCCGCTTCCATTTGTCCTTTATCAACGCTGTTTATGCCACTTCGCACGATCTCGGCCACATAAGCAGAGCTATTTAGTCCAAGTGCGATGAGAGCTACATAAAAGTTATCACTCCATGTTGCAAAAATGACAACTGAAAATATTAAAAGTTGAAGTATTACAGGTGTTCCACGTAAGATATCGATATATTCATCGATTATAAAATTTAAGACTTTAATATTTAAAAATTTAATAAACGCCAAGGTAAATCCAAGTGTTATACCTATGACAATACCGCCTATAGTAAGCCCTAAAGTCACTCCATAACTTTTGATATAAGCGATCTCTTGAGCCTCACTAAGATCTCTTGGATAGAAAAAATATGCTCCAAGTGAGACGATAATTATAAAAAATAGAAATTTAGCTAAATTTTGAGCCTTCAACTTCGTCCTTCTCTTTAAAATATGGCTTTAAATAATACGAAAAAATTTATATCATTTTGCTTAAAAGTGTTTAAGGATCGGCACTGAATGTTGTAATTTAAAAAAATTTATATTAACATAAGCCATTTATCTTAATTTGAAAGGAAATTTATGAGCTTTGGGTCTTATTTAGCCATCGCCATCTATTTTGGCTTTTTGCTCTTTATCGGACGATATTTCTACGATAAAAACGCAAGTATGAACGAGTATCTGCTAGATAACCGTCGAATGGGTCCAGTAGTTACTGCACTTAGTGCTGGTGCTTCTGATATGAGTGGTTGGATGCTACTTGGCGTGCCCGGAGCCTTATACGCAACTGGTATAGCAAATGTGTGGATGATAATTGGTCTTATCATTGGAGCTTACTGCAACTATCTATTTTTAGCAAAGAGGCTTAGAATTTATACTGAAGTTGCGAGTGATAGCATCACAATACCAGACTTTTTAGAAAATCGCTTTAAAGATAGGACTAAAATTTTAAGAATCATCTCTGGTCTTATCATTTTAATCTTTTTCACACTTTATGTAAGTAGCGGCATCATCGCTGGTGGAAAGACATTTGAGAGCTTTTTTGGTTTAAAATTTGCCTACGGAGCGATCTTTACACTTGTTATTGTGGTCTTTTACACATTTTTTGGTGGATTTAAAGCAGTTAGTATAACTGACGCATTTCAGGGGCTTTTGATGTTTTGTGTCCTAGTCTCGATCCCAGTCGTGGCATATCTAAATTTAGACTTGCCAAGCGATACAAATTTACTAAAAGAGATAAGCAAGCTTGATGCAAACCACCTAAATCCATTTAGAGATCAAACTTTTTGGGGAATTTTAGGACTTATGGCTTGGGGATTTGGCTATTTTGGTCAGCCACACATCATTGTTAGATTTATGGCGATACGCGATTCAAAAGAGCTTGCTAAAGCAAGAAGGATCGGCATTGGTTGGATGAGTATTGGGTTGCTTGGTGCGATTATGAGCGGACTTATTGGCTTTGTCTACTTTAGTCAAAGAGGCGGGCTTAACGATCCTGAAACGGTGTTTTTAAAGCTTGGTGAGCTACTTTTCCCACCATTTTTTATAGGCATTATCATCTCAGCTGTGCTTTCAGCGATAATGAGTACTATCTCAAGTCAGCTTTTAGTTACATCTAGCTCGGTAACAAAGGACTTTATCTTTGCATTCTATAAAAAAGAGATTAGTCAAAATACACAAACAGCGATCAGTCGCTATGCTGTCGTAGTAGTGGCCATAGTTGCTACTATACTTGCCTTTATCTCGACAGATAATGTTCTAAACGTCGTTGGCAACGCTTGGGCTGGATTTGGTGCGAGCTTTGGACCGGTACTACTTTTTAGCCTTTACTGGAAGCGCATGAGCGCACTTGGAGCATTAGCTGGTATGATAGCTGGAGGTGCGACCGTAATATTTTGGATCACGTCAGGGCTAAACGCTTATGTTTATGAAATTTTACCTGGCATCATAGCGTCTTGCATAGCGATCATTAGCGTAAGTATCTGGGGCGATGCGATAAATAAAATGACGAGCGAACCTCACGAGCAAGTTATAAAAGATGAATTTGAAAAGATGAAAACAAGGCTTTAAGCCTTATCTTATAAGAAATTCCTAGTATCTTGTGCTAGGAATTTCTGCTAATTTTCTCTTAAAATTTTAATCCCTTTTTTAGTTTTCTTATCAAAAATCTAGCTGGATGAAGCTCATGAAATAGCGATCTTTCTATGCAAAGTGGGCGAGCAAGCACAAGATCCATTATCAAATTTGCTCCAAGTATCGCTGTGCCAAGGCCACGTGAGCCGTGAGCAAAATTTACAAAGACATTTTTTTCGTAGCTTGCTTTTGGATTGTTATCTTTATTTTTGCTCCAAAATAGCCCTTTGTAGTTTTGTTTATAAAATTCCTCATCATGCAAAGCACCAATTATCGGAAATCTATCTCCACTATAGCTTCTATATCCCACACGTGAGCTGATAATTGTTGCTTTTTTGATATCAAAAAACTCGCTTACATCGCTTAAATTTTTAGCATTATCCTCAACTTTAGCCGTATCGCAAATTTCATTTCTGGCATAAGTTGCACCGATAACTTGTACGCCTTTGACGGCTGGGCAGATATAGCCTTTTGCACTTAGTGGCAGGGCATTTTTTAGCACTGGTTTTAGGTGCGTGACTTGACCTCGGACACTGCTTATTTGCATGTCGTAGCCATTAAAAATTTCACTACTCTTGCTACCAGTACAAAAGACCAAAATATCAGTTTCTAAATTTTTACCGTTTTTAAAATTAACACTGATTTTGCCGTTTTGTAGATGCGCCCTGATCTCATACTCGTGATTTAATAAAATTTCAAAACTGCCTGATAAAAATTTACAAATTTCTCTTGGTCTAGCGTATGCGCCATCTTTTATAAATATGCCAGGATATGGTTTTAAGTTCTCATCGAATTTAAAAATATCCTCTGCATTTTGATCCTGCCATGAGGCGTACCTTTTAACGAGCTCATCATCAAATGCGTAGTCGATGCAGCCGTTAAATTTGATAAGGCTTTTTGGCAAAGTTGCCTTGTAAAATCTCACTGCTTGCAAAAATGCGTTTAAATGCATGCGGCCTAAATTTACCCCAGGCTTCGTAACTAATGGCATCAAAGCACCACAGTGATTGCCTGAGCCATTTGTAGCCACTTCACCCTTTGCCTCGGCGATCACCACTTTAAAGCCATTTTTGGCTAGCTCGCCAGCTGTTGCAAGTCCAGCCACTCCTGCTCCTATGATGAGCGCTGTTTTGCCTTTTACGCTAGAGGCTGGCTCGCATCTCGCAAACCAAGCATCTTTTAAATTTTTATCTTTTTTCTCTAGCACGGCGCTACTCATCTGGCGTTTTCTAGCGTATCCCTCTTTTAGGCTTAGCAAAAAGCCAGCACCCTTTAGCCCGTCTTTTACTATTTTTGCACACGAGTAGGTTCTAGCAATCGTGCCAACCTTGCTTAGTCTTGCGATCTGCCTAAAAATTTCTTCGCTCCAGATCGAGCCATTTTTACTTGGAGCAAAGCCGTCTAGAAACCAGATGTCAGCGCTAAAATCAAGCTCAGGTAAAATTTCTTTAGCCTCGCCGTAGCAAAGATCAAGTGTGATATTTGGACCAAAATTTATGCGGTGTATGCCCTCAATAAGAGGTGGATAGAGCGAAACTAGCTTTTTGGCATAAGCTTTAAAAATGCCTAAATTTTCATAAATTTTTAAAAGATCATCTTTTTTAATAGGGGTTTTTTCGATGCTAACAAAGTGAAGTTTTTTAGAACTATTTTTAAATTTCTTAAAAAGTGTGAAGAAATTTAGCCCGGCACCAAATCCTGTCTCAGCGATGACGAAGCTATCTTTACTCTGCCAAATTTCATCAAGTGCGCTTGCAAAGACAAATTCACTCTCAAGCCAAGGTTTGTCGGTATTAAAATAGATATCGCCAAACTCCTCATTAAATGGAATTTGCCCTTTAAAGCTTAAATTTGCATTTTTCATCTATTTTTTGCAAAATATCCGTCAATGCCGTTTGCAATGCCATTTGCAAGAGCGTTTTGATAGGCATCATTAAAGAGCTTTTCACCCTCGACTGGATGCGTGATATAGCCGATCTCAACAAGAACTGCTGGCATAAGAGCGCCTACAAGCACCCAAAACGGTGCCTCTCTCACACTGCCATCACTTGCAGCATAGACCTTTCTAGCACTTGCTAAAATTTCTTTTTGGATATCGATGCCAAGCTTGTTTGACGCGATGATCTTCTCGCGGTTTAGCACGTTTAGAAACGTCTGCTGTGAAAAGTAATTCATCTCTTCGATATCTGATTTGTTCTCAAGCGCGGCCGCGTTTTTACTACGTTCACTTCTTGCAGGCGATAAGAAAAATGTCTCAATGCCGTGCATGCTCTTTGCCTTTGTGGCATTTGGAGCGGCATTTGCGTGAATGGAAACAAATAGATCAGCCATCTTATCATTTGCAAATTTTGTTCTTGTTCTTAAATTTATAAAGACATCGGTTGACCTGGTAAAAAAGACCTTGTAGCCACGCGCTTTTAGTATGTCGCCAAGCTTTTTGGCTACACCTAAAACGGCTGTTTTTTCTTGCAGTTTGCCATTTACCGCGCCAGGGTCTGTGCCGCCATGACCCGGATCGATGACGATCGTTTTGTTGCGTGAAAATTTACCAGTCGCAACTGGTGGCAAAGGTGCTGTCACTGGCTCACTTTGTGCAGGCTGCGGCTTTAAATTTGGCTCAGGCTCTTTGTGTGGCACTTCTTCATTTTTATTTTTAGTTTTATGAAGTGGTGCTTTTACATTTTCGTTTGAGATAAAATTTTGAGCGCTGATTACAAGCAGATCGCCTGTCGCATTTGCTTTTATAGTCTTTTGGACCTTATCAGAAAAAATAACTCTAACAGTATTTTTATCATACTGCGAGATGTGAATGTAATCAGATATAAAATTTTTATAAGTTAGCGGATTACCATTTAATCTACCATCGATATCCATAATGTTTTTATATGTATTTTGTTGCTTTAAAAAGGATGTTTTTAGTTTTGCAGTATCGATTTTTGTATTAAACTTAAGTACTAAAGTGTCATTTACCTTGGTTGCACTAAGCAGCGTCAAAGTAGCAGTACTAGGCGTACTGGCGCTCTTTATGCCATTTAGTGCATTTAGATCTTTTATATACCCACTTGAATCAAAACCAAGCGATTTCGAGCTGGTTATGAGTCTTGTGAGCGCTTGTCTTTTTATATTTTTATCGTTTTTTATGATCGCGTCGACATAGATGTCTTTTATATCGTTGTGAAATTTGATCTTTGCACTTCTGCTTGAGCTAGCAAAATTTTTATCAAATTTTGCAAATATCTCTGAATTTGTTGCAGCAAAAAGAAAATTACAAACAATAAAAAAGAGTATTATCGCTCGTTTCATTCACCATGTACCAGCTTGTGCATTAGCTCTTTTACGCTTATTAGCTCTTTTAGTTTATATCCGTTTGCTCCAGTGAAAAATAACCCAGTCTCTTTTTTGCCGCTAAATGAGTCAAATAGCCTATCAGCGATGCAATATCCAACCTCTTTAGCTCCTTTGCCCCTTTGACAAGGGCTCACACAGTTGCTTATACACTGGATCTTTGGTCCCATCCTTTTTTCTACCAAATTTATCAAATTTGTTCTAATCCCACGAGCCGGATAGCCAACTGGGCTTTTTATAAGCTCAATGTCTTTTTCCTCGGCTGCTAGTATCACTTCTTTAAAGCCAATATCCGCGTCACACTCATGAGTGCCGATGAAGCGTGTACCCATCTGAACGCCGTCTGCGCCTAGCGATATTGCTTTTTCGATATCATTTTTATCCCAAATTCCACCGGCTGCGATGAGCGGAAAGTCGCCCCACTCTTTTATCTCGGCCTTTACTTGTGGAATTAGATTAAATAGCGAAAACTCAGGATCAAGGCACTGCTCGTAAGTAAAGCCCTGATGTCCGCCGCTTAGTGGTCCTTCAAGCACGACAGCATCTGGTAAGCGGTCATATCTTTGTAGCCAACGTTTACAGATGATCTTTAGTGCTTTTGCACTTGAGATAATAGGAACTAGTGCAACCTCTTTAAAATTTTGTGTAAATTCTGGCAAATTCGTAGGTAGTCCAGCACCTGATACGATGATATTTATACCGGCTTCACAAGCGTCTTTTACCACTCTTGCGTAATCATTTGCAGCATACATTATATTTACGCCAAGTGGCAAATCTCCACAAATTTTTCGTGCATTCTCAATAATTGCTCTAAGACCTCTTGTTGAGTAGAAATTCTCACTTCCAAATGGCTTTGCATTTAGCTCTTTGTTTATAAATTTACGATTTTCATAATATCCTGTGCCAACTGAGCTGATTATTCCAAGACCGCCTTCTAGGCTGACATTGCCAGCTAGTTTGTCCCAGCTGATACCAAGTCCCATGCCGCCTTGAAATATCGGATACTTTATCTCATATTTTCCTATTTTTAATGGCTTTAACTCCATCTATTCAACCTTTACTTTTGCAAATTTACGCTTACCGACTTGCAAGATATATTCACCTGCTTCTAATTTTAATTGCTCATCACTAATCTTTTCTTGATTAATGCTAACTGCATTTGCCTTTATGTCGCGTCTTGCTTGAGAATTTGACTCACTTAGCTCACACTGCGATAAAGCTTCCACTATCCACGCTGGTGCTTTTAGGCTAAATTCTTTTATATCAGTTGGGAGCTGATTTTGAGAGTGGACACTATTAAACTCAGCCATCGCAGCCTTTGCAGCCTCCTCGCCGTGATACCTTGCTGTTATCTCGTACGCAAGGTCCTCTTTTGCTTTTTTTGGATGATACTTGCCGTTTTTTACGTCATTCATTAAATTTTCTATCTCGCCAAGGCTTTTTGTGCTTAAAAGTTCGTACCAACGCCACATTAGCTCATCGCTTATACTAAGCGTTTTTGCAAACATATCATTTGCATTTTCAGTTACGCCGATATAATTTCCAAGACTTTTGCTCATCTTATTTACACCATCAAGCCCCTCAAGAAGTGGCATCATGATAACAGCTTGCTCTTTGCCAACATTATATGTCCGCTGTAAGGTTCTACCCATTAGAAGGTTAAATTTCTGATCCGTACCGCCCATCTCGATGTCGCACTTCATCGCAACGCTATCATAACCTTGAAGAAGCGGATACATAAATTCACAAATTGAAATTGGACTGCCAGATTTTATCCTTTTTTCAAAGTCGTCACGCTCTAGCATTCTAGCGACTGAAAATGTGCTAGTTAGCTCTATCATTCCAGCAGCTCCAAGCTCATTTGACCATTTTGAGTTAAACATTATCAAGGTCTTTTTTGGATCTAAAATTTTAAAAACTTGCTCCTCGTAAGTCTTGGCATTTTTTAAAACCGTCTCTTGATCTAGCTTCTTTCTGGTAGCTGATTTGCCGGTTGGATCGCCTATTTGAGCAGTGAAGTCGCCTATCAAAAACTGTACGATCGCGCCATGTTTTTGAAGTAGTGCCATCTTGCTTAAAACGACTGTGTGACCTAAGTGAAGGTCTGGAGCAGTTGGGTCAAAGCCAGCCTTTACATAGAAATTTTCACCTTTTTCATAATAGTTTTTTATTAAATTCTCAACTCTTTCAAAGTCAATAATCTCGGCGACACCGCGTTTTATCTCTTGTAAAATTTCAGCTATATCTTGCATTATCTTTCTCCTAGTTATGGTATGGATCGCTTTGCGAAACGAAATCTATAATCTTATATCTATCTTTGATCTTCTCTCTTAGCTCGTTTGCATCGATATTTTCGGCTATCTCAACACTTATTTCAAATGTATCGCCACTAAGGTCATTTGCTTCATTTAGCGAGATTGTAGCCAAATTTACATCTAGTCTAGCAAGATATGTTAAAAATTCAGCCAACGCGCCTTTTCGGTTCTCAAGATTTAATAAAATTTTATATCTATGTGGGGCATTTCTAGTCCATTTGACAAAGATGATTTCATTGCCCTTATCCATAAGCTTTCCAGCACGCTCACAAAGTTTGTGGTGCACTGTCACATTGTGCCCATTTTTAAAGCCAACTATACTATCGCCTCTTTTTGGATTACAACAATAGTCAAACTCGACATTTGAAATTTTATGATTTGAATAGATTACAATATTTTCAAATTTTTGCTTTTTAACCTGATATTTGTCGCCCAAAGAGATCATAAAAGGACGCTCTTTTTTTATATACTTTTTAAGCATATTTACGACCTCTTGCAAAAATTCGCTTTCAGTTGCAGCACGAAAAACTTTTTTGCCTAAATTTTCATGCTCTATCCAGTCTAAAATTCTATCTTTTGAAACGCCAAAAACCGACTTTAAAATATCAACTGCAATTTTATAATTTATATCTTTTATCTTTTGCTTGCAGTATGTTCTTATTGTAGCCCTTGCTTTACCAGTTCGAACGCTATTTATCCATGAACAGCGAAATTTTGCCTCCTCGCCAGTTACAATCCTTACAATATCACCGTTTTTTAGCTCTGTTAAAAGTGGCATCCTGACGCGATTTATATAAGCTTCTTTTGCGTAAAGTCCGATCTCTGTGTGAATCTCATAAGCATAATCAAGTGCAGTAGCCCCGCGTGGAAGTGTAAAAACCTCACCTTTTGGCGAATAGACCGCAATATCTTCTATATAAAGACTATCTTTTGCATATTCATAAAGCTCTTCGACGTTACTTTCAGCTTCATTGTTTTGCATACCAATGTCGTTTAGCCAGTCAAGTTTTGGATTAAGTAAACTGCCCTCGCCATTTTTGTATTTCCAGTGAGCTGCGACACCGTATT
Source organism: Campylobacter concisus (assembly GCF_003048775.2). Lineage (NCBI taxonomy): Bacteria > Pseudomonadati > Campylobacterota > Epsilonproteobacteria > Campylobacterales > Campylobacteraceae > Campylobacter > Campylobacter concisus. The sequence continues at coordinate 1,368,114 of NZ_CP049272.1, forward strand.
CGGCGGTTTTGTGCATATCGTAAGTACGAACTTGTGCCTCAAAAATACTCTTATTATCAAAAATAGTTGTATGTATCGTTTGATAGCCATTTTGCTTTGGAAGCGCAATATAATCCTTAAATCTCGAAATAAGAGGATTAAAATTTATATGCAAATTTCCAAGCGCAAGGTAGCAATCAAGCGGCTTTTGCACAAGAATTCTAATGGCGAGCAAATCAAGCACCTCTTCAATCGAAATGCCTTTTCTTTGCATTTTTAAATAGATTGAGTAGTAATGCTTTATACGTTTTTGTATCTCAAAAGTGCCCTCAATAAAGCCGTTTTCAAGCAAAATTTGATTTACTTTTTCGTAAAAAGCATTTAGCTTAAGGCTAAGCTGCTGCTTATTTTTATTTAAAAAGCTATCGATCTTGGCGTATTCTTCTGGCATCGCATATTTAAAGCTTAGATCCTCAAGTATGTTTTTAATCGATGAAATTCCAAGCCTATGAGCGATCGGAGCGTAGACCATAACCGTCTCTTCAGCAATACGTTTTTGTTTTTCTACTTTTAATGCATCAAGGGTTAGCATATTATGAAGCCTATCACAAAGCTTAACCACAAGAACTCTAACATCTTCTATGGAGATTAAAAGCATTTTTCTAAAAGTTAGTGCCGAGCTTGCTAGTTTTTCGTTACTACTTGAGCTTGCAAGCTTGTTTTCTCTTATAGCAACTATCTTTGTAAGCCCCTCAACCAGCTTTGCCACTTCATCGCCAAATTCAGCCTGAACTTCGCTCAGTGTAACTTCAGTATCTTCAACTACATCGTGAAGTAGTGCAGCTATGACCATACTCTCATCTCCACCCATATTTGCTACTATTGATGCTACTAAGATAGGATGGATTGCGTATGGCTCGCCACTTTTGCGGTATTGACCAGCATGAGATGTGACACAGCTATCTATAGCTTTGTCTAATTTCTCGCTTCGTTCGCAAAGAGAAAAGAGCAGCGTTATAGCTTCTGAAACATTTTTACAAGGTAAAATTTGTTCTATTAGCTGCTCTAAAAAAAGACTATTTTCCTTCAACTATTGCCTCTAAGCCTATTTTGCCCTCAGCTACTTCAAGTAGCGCAATGTCAGCAAATTTCATCTTTGAAGTATCAGCATTAACAAGAGTTTGAGCTCCGTTTGCCAGTGCTTCTGCGCGCTTTGCTACGATAAGTGAAAGTTTATATCTATCATCACCAACTTGCTTTAACGCTCTTGCTGTTATTTGTTCTGTTCTCATATTTATCCTTTTTAAAATTTATTTTACTACTGAGTATAGGGCTGCTTCTTCTTCATTTATTATTTTTAATAAATTTCCAGCCTTAAACATATTACAAACCAAAATCGGCAGTGAGTTATCTTTTGCTAAAGCTATGGCAGTATCGTCCATAACCTTGATATCATCACTCATCGCCTTTTCGTAGTTTAGTGATTTTAGAAGTTTTGCATCTTTGAATTTTTTAGGGTCTTTATCATAAACGCCATCAACTTTTGTCGCTTTTATGATCATATCTGAGCCGATCTCAATAGCTCTTAAAGTTGCTGCTGTATCAGTTGTAAAGAAAGGATTGCCGGTACCTGCAGCAAAGATGACAACTTTGCCTTTTTCCAAATGGCGCTGCGCACGTCCAACGATGAAAGTCTCACAGATCGCCTCCATCTTGATCGCGCTTTGCACTCTTACCTCTAGCCCGCTTCGCTCTAAAGCTTCACGCATCGCGATTGAGTTTATTACAGTTGCTAGCATGCCCATGTGATCGCCACTCGTTCGTTTAATGATACCATCTTTTGCGGCACTCACACCGCGTATAATGTTGCCACCACCTATCACGATGCCAACCTCGATACCATTTTCGACAAGCTCTTTTATCTCATTTGCTATAAATTTAAGCACCGCCGTATCTATGCCAAAACCATTCTCTCCCGCTAAAGCTTCGCCTGAAAATTTAACCAATACGCGTTTTCTTTTACTCATTGTCTTGCTCCTTAAAATTCACGCATTTTAGCCAAAAAGGCTTTAAATTTAGTTAATAGCACTTGCAAGGCGGCTATTTTGAGATCATCTCAAGTGGATCAATGTGGTAGTTTCTTTGCGTCACTTCAAAGGTTAGATCATTTCTAACTCGGCCTATAACGTAGCCTTTTTGCACAACTGAGCCGACTTTTACAGTCGGTGCGATCTGGCTTAGGTGAGCATAGATCGTGTGGATGCCATTTTCGTTTTCTATAATGACAACATTTTCAAGCATCGGAGTTGCTTTTGCAAAGACCACTTTGCCATTTAGCACGCTTTTGACCTTGGCATCTGGTGTGGTTGAGCGAAGCGTGACTGACTCGTTAAAAATTTTTATGTTATATATTGGATCTACGTAATTTCCAAATTTTTGCTTTACGGTGTAGCTATCAAGAGGAGCGATTGTCTTTGCACCTGAATATTTTTTGACCGAGCTTGTTTGATAGCCTCCACTCATTGGCTGGCTTTTTTCGCCTTTTTTACCACCTTTGCTTGCAGCTACTTTTTCTTGTTTTTCTCTAGCAGCACGTGCGGCTTCATCTTCTTGTTTTTGCATGATAGCGAGCTGCTCTAGCGTCTTTCTTAGCTCATCTTGCTGGGCTTGAAGCTTGGCTAGCTTTTTGCTATAAATTTCTTTATCTCGTTTTAGTCCGTTTATAGTATTTTTTTGCGTACTTTCTAAATTTTGCAAGTCACTTTGCTTGCGTCTATAGTTTTTGATGCTTGAGTTTATCTCATTTATCTTATTTGATTTACTTTTTATCTTTTCGATTGTATCTTCATAGTTTTGACTAAGTCTTTTAAAATCCTCTTTTGCAATGGCATTTAGTTTGGTTAAAATTTGAGATGAGATGATACTCTCCTCGCTTTGCTTGCCCTCGGTTGCAGACATCAAAAGATCAAACGATAAATCTTCTGCGATGATCCTTATCATGTTTTGCTCAAGCTCCTTTTGAGTGCGTTCTAGCTCTTTGTTTTGCTTAGTTAGATCATCAAGCTCGATAAGGGATTTTGAAGCATTTGTTTCAAGGACTGAAATTTGATCCTTTAAATTTGTGATATCGCCACTTATACCACGAAGTTTTTTCTCGCCATTTACAATATCACCAGCCAAATCATCTAACTTTTTACTAAGCTGCTCGCTCATCGCCTGACTCGATCTTAGCGAGTTTTTGGAGTCTTTGATCTTCTCTTTGGTATTTGACGCAAAAGCTAAGCTAAAAGCTAGCAAAAATATAAAAATTCCTTTTCTCATATCGTGCTTTTTCTAGCCTTACTCATCACTAAACTAACGGCAAAAATGCTTAAAAACATAGCCACGCCAAATAAAATAAAAACATCCCTTGAAGGATCAAGGCTAGGCAAAACCACATCGATGCTTACGGCATTTTCTCTAAAAATTTCAATACTAGGCAAGAAAAAGAAAAATGCTCCAACAACGATGGTCGCAACTATGCTATCAACCATGGCTGATTTATAGAGCATGGCTGATTTTAGCCAAAATGGTGCTCCAAAAAGCGTCATGATCTCGATGCGCTCTCTATGCTCAAATAGCCAAATTTTAGCCTGCTTAAGCATGAGCATGAGTCCAACCACACAAAGTATCGCCATAAAAGCATACGATATACTTTTGGCTAAATTTAGCATTTTAAAGACCTTGTCATGGGTCTTTGAAAATGTCTCGACCTTTGTGATGCCATCAAATTTTAAAAGTTTTTGCTTTAGATCATCCATGTACTGCGGTGTCGGAAATTCGCTAAGTTTTAGTGAGTAAAATTTTGGCAGTGCATTTTGAAGGATGGATAAATTTTTAGCCGAGATGTCGTTTGATAGGCGATCTATTATCTTTTGCGGGCTTAGTGGCTCTACACTTGCTAGAGTGCTAACCACTGGCTTTAGCACTGGTTCGCTTAGCTCTTTGTTTGAGACAACCACGATGTTGTAGTCATTTCCCATGAGTCTTTCATAATCTCTCACAATCTTATCGGCAGTTAGGCTAAACTGCACGGAGAACAAAAGAGCGATTAGCGGCAGGATGAATCCAAGATGATTTTTAAGCGATCTCATGCACGCCTCCATTTTCTATGACGAAGTGACGGTATGGGATACGAAGCGTTGAGGGAATGTGATGAGTCACCACAACGACGCTTGTGCCTAAAAATTCCCTAGCTGATTTTAAAAGCGACCAGATGACGTCGCTCGAGTATTCGTCTAAATTTCCAGTTGGCTCGTCGCATAAGAGCAAATTTGGATTGTGCGCTAGAGCCCTTGCCATCGCTACTCTTTGCTGCTCACCACCGCTTAGCTCACGAGGATATTTATCGGCTTTATGAAGCATATTTACATGTTTTAAAAGCTTTGCTACTTGCTTTTTACTCACATTTTGATTGATGCCTTTGATGATGAGGGGTAACATGACGTTTCTTTCCACATTCCATTCATTTATCAAGCGATAATTTTGAAATATAATGCCAACTCGCTGCCTAAGCTCACAAAGTCTTTTATCATCGATGTCGTCCATTTGAGTCATGCAGACATTTAGCTCTCCAGCAAGAGGTGAAATTTCTCCGTAAAATGATTTTAAAAGCGTACTTTTTCCACTTCCACTCTTGCCTGTTATAAAAACAAAATCATTTGCATAAATATCTAAATTGACGCTATTAATTACAATTTCATCGCGTTCATAAGCTAGGCTCAAATTTCTTGCACTAATTATCTCTTGCATCAGCCAAATACTCCTTCAAAAGCTTGTGTGCAGCTAAATTCTCACGAATTAAGATCGGTTTTTTTATAAAATATTCGCTTTTTTCATCGCTTATTTTGATAAAACATTGCTCAGGTTTATTAAACGCTCCAAAAGCAACTTTTAGCAAAATTTCATCTTCGTTTATAGTGTAAATTTCTTCGAAATGTAAAAAATAATCCTCTTTTTTGATGATAAAATTTTTAAAATTTTTAATAATATTTTTTACGCTTGTCTTTTCTTTAAAGCTAAAATCCCCAGCTAAAACACTCTCACCACTTTCAATCTCACAAGTATAAATGACGTCATAAATATCCTTATCTTGACGTCTCCAGCGATCTTCATACTTACTAGTTACTTCTAAATTTCTATTTTTGAAAGCTTCTATTTTTGAGTTTGTAGGCTCTAAAAATTTACTCAAGCTAAAGTCGCAATACTCCTTGCTATCAGTCCTTAGCTCAAATTTGCCGCCTACTTTTAGTATCCTCTCGCACTCAAGCGCAAATGCCGATGAGACCACACGTCTATGCTCTGCTTTATCCCACGGCACTGGAAAGTGTAAAAATACTCTATCAACTAAATTTGAGCCAATAAGCGAGAGTAAAAGTCTTGCGTCAGTATTGATTAGACGTACGTTTTCTAGGCCATTTGCCCTAGCTAGCTTTGCTACTTGCTCGATGCTTGGCTTATAGACTTCTATTCCGATAACTAGGGCATTTGGATTGTTTTTAGCTTGATAAAGCAAGTGCCTGCCAGAACCAAAGCCGATCTCGATAAAAATCTCTTTAAATTTATCTTTTAGCTCGCAAAAAGCTGGCACAAACTCTTCAAGACTTAAAATTTCACTCACTTTTTTGGTCAAATTTGTCTTTTTCACGGCAAATGCTTGACTGATGATGTCGTTACAACTTTGCTCTTTAAAAAGCTCAAGTGCTTCTTGTAAAAGACCGACTTTAGCAGGCTTTGTAAGCTTTTCTCCCTTTACGACGATGCCGCTTTTACCGGATTTTACGACTAGAAAAAAGCTCTCTTCTTCATTTTTTGTGTAGATGAGCCTCTCGTTTCGGCCATTTGCCTGCCAAAGAAATTTGACTTTGTCATTACCAAATGGAAATGAAAGCTCTTTTAAAGACGAAGCAATGAAATTTGGCATTATTTTATGCTAACTTCTGCTTTTGATGACTTATCAGAGGCGATGCCGTACTCATCGATAGCTACGACGCTGTAAGAATAGCTAGCTCCTTTTTGTACGCTATCATCTCTAAGTCCAGTACCATCTATGCCACTAAAAATTTTCTCACTTGCGCCACTTCTATAAACAGTGTACGAACTAGCTCTATCAACTACACTCCAATTTACATTTACTCCGCTACCATCGTAGCTAGCACTAATATTTGGAGTCTTTGGCGCACCAAGTGTTATCCCCACGATTGGCTCTTCTTGTTTTAAGCTCTCAAGGCCGTCTTTATCGACTGCTGTGACTCTGTAATACCTCGTAGCTGCATTTGTATTTATGAGATCTTCATAGGTGTTGCTAGTCGTTTTTGCCAGATATGTGTAAGGCAAAATTTTACTCACTGTCCTATAAACCTTAAAATAAGCAAAATCCTCAGCCGGCGCGTAATCCCAAGTTAAAATTATCTTTTTTGGTGCATTTTTTGTTGCCTGAAGGTTTGTTACTGATTTAGGGTAACTCCTTTGTCGTTGCACTGATATTTTGGCTTGGTTTTGAGACAACACCTGAAGAAGTTTTAACTAAAATTCTATATTCATAAGACTTACCAGGCTTTACCTCAGTGTCGATATATTCAGCATTTAGTCTGCCATTTACCTCTGCGATTTGGCTAAATTTATTAGCTCCTGCATCACTTCTTTGAATAATATAGCTTGCCACGGTGCTATCAGGATGCGGTCTCCAGATCACTTTTACACGTCCTGGAAGCCCTGTAATAGCTTGCGAAAACGGTACTGAGTCAAGCAGTGGCTTTGTAGTTGCTGTTGCGATCGTGCCCGGTTGAGAGATGGCGTTACTTGAGTAGGTTCTCATTTGGTATGAGTAAGTTGTCTCTGGAGCTAGATTGCGGTCCACATAGTGCGTAGCAAAGCGGTCTTTGATGTCTGCAACTAGCTGCATTTTTGAGTTTGCGTCATTTGGATTTGAGCGGTAAAGATAGTAGCCAACGACGCTCTCATCGGTCACTGGATTCCACTCGAAGCCAACTTCTGTCATATCTGAAATAGTTTTTAAACTTGTAATCGTAGGCAGTGACATACTTTGCTGAGTCGGTACGCTAGAGCCGCATCCCGCTAAGAAAGCTGCTAAAAATGGTGTCAATATGCGTAGGGCAAATTTTTTCATCAAAAATCTCCTTGGGAATTTTTTTGTAAATTATCTGGTTAAAGTCATCATACGTTTTTGCGGTAAATTCTACCCTTTTGCCAGTTCTTGGATGGATAAAATAAAGCATATAAGCGTGAAGCATAACCCTGCTTATTTTATCGCCTTGGCTCTTAAATCCGTATAAATCATCGCCTAAAATATGGCGGTTTATGCTAGATAGGTGCACTCTTATCTGATGAGTCCTGCCTGTGAAAAGTTTTGCTGCTATTAAATTTATGCCATTTTCGCTTAGTAAATTTACAAAGGCACTTTTTGCAAATTTAGCGTCCGCAACGATCGCTTTTTTTAGGCGGTTGTTTGGATTTCTGCCGATTGGCTTTTCTATGATGACATCCTCTTTTAATGGCAGGTCGGTGAGCGCTAGATAAATTCGTCCCATGCTCTTATCGCTTAGCTGCTCGCTAAGTTTTGCGTGAGCGAAGTTATTTTTAGCAACGACGATAGCGCCACTCGTGCCCTTATCTAGTCGGTGGACGATGCCAGCTCTTACATCGCCATTTAAATTTGAGAGCATAAATCCTTTTTTATTTAGCCATTCAACAAGTGTCGCCTCTTTTACACTTGGAGCTTGGTGAACAACGATTTGTGGTGGTTTATTTAGCACTATGAGATCGTCATCTTCGTAGATAATAGGGATATCAAAATTTACTTCGTATTCGTTTTGTACCTCTTTTTTTGGGGCGAAATTTACACAAATTTCATCGTTTTCACTTAACAAAAAGCTTGGTTTTGAGATTGGTTTTAAATTTACGCTCACAAGAGAGTCTTTTATCAAATTTAAAGCTTGATTGCGTGAAATTTGAAGCTCATGTGCTACTGCTACGTCGAGTCTTGAGCTGTTTAAAACATTAAATTTAACCAAAATCAAAGCCTTGTTTGTGATATAATCTAGCCCAAAAATTAAGGTTTGCTTCTTGATAAAACTAGATCGGCGTATTTTAACACATTTTGATTTTATTCAGCCGTTTTTAATAATCCCAATTATCATAATTTCATACATCCTAGTTTCCGAAGCAAACGACATTTTAGCAAACAAACAGCTTGTGTATTTTGGTATAGGTTTTGCATCGTTTTGTGTAGCATTTTTACTGCCCATTAGACGTATCGACTGGATCATTCCGATGTTTTACTGGGTCTGTATCGTGCTACTTTTAAGTGTCGATCTCTTTGGCGTTAGCAAACTAGGAGCTAGGCGCTGGCTAGAAATTCCCTTCGTTCATTTCACGCTTCAGCCCTCAGAGCTCATGAAGCCAGCATTTTTGCTGATGTTAGCCTATCTCATTAAACAGCGTCCTCCAGAGGCTAATGGATACGGAGTAAAAGATTTTTTAAGACTTAGTTTTTATATACTTTTACCATTTGTGCTCATCATGAAAGAGCCTGATCTTGGCACTGCGCTAATACTCTTAATAGTTGGCTACACCATCCTTTTTGTAATCGGCGTAAATAAGAAAATTTGGATCACTATCATCCTTGCGATAGGCTTTTTGGCGCCGGTTTTGTATGAAAATTTACATGACTATCAAAAAAAGAGAATTCACGATTTCATCGCTGAAGAGCCAAGCTATCACGTCAAACAAAGCATCATCGCCATAGGTAGCGGCGGATTAAAGGGCAAGCCAAAGGACGAAGCAACGCAGACGCACTTTAAATTTTTGCCAATCGCCACTAGTGACTTTATCTTTGCCTACAATATCGAGCGTTTTGGCTTTTATGGTGGATTATTTTTGCTTGGACTTTATGGGGCACTTATAACACATCTTTTAAGTTTAAATTACGGTCTAAAAAACGACTATTTTACACAAGTTACCACCACGGGGATTGCTGCACTAATCTTCGTTTATGTGGGTGTAAATGTCTCGATGACGATCGGTTTTGCACCAGTTGTGGGCGTACCACTGCCATTTTTTAGTTACGGCGGAAGCAGCTTTGTTACATTTATGGTGCTTTTTGGAATTTTGCAAAATTTGCTAACTTTTAGATTTGATAGAACTTATAGCTTTATAAAAATTCACTTCTAAATTTTTCTCCGCAAATATCAAGCATATAGTTTTTGCTCTATCCTTCTTTGTGCTTTTTGATGCAAGAATTTATAGCATTTATAAGATATTTTATATCCTCTTTTGTATGCATATAGTGAATGCTAACACGTACCCAGCCAGGTTTTGCTTCAAAAATGGTATTATCTTTTAAATTAAGCAAATCATGTCCATACGGCCCAGCGCAATCACAGCCTGCACGCGTTTGTATACCAAAATCACTACTTAAACTAGCAGCAAAATCATAAGGCGAAATGCCTTTTACGTTAAATGCAAAAATAGGTAATCTGTCTAAATTTTCAGGGCAATAATTTATCACCTCATCTATCTTTTCTAGCTCTTTGCAAAACATCTCACCTAGCTCACATTCAGCTACTTTTATATTATTAAGTCCGATTTCGTTTCTTAGTTTATAGGCTAAATTTGCACGGATTAGCTGCATTATCGGTGGCGTGCCGCCCTCTTCTAAATTTTCAACTTCATTAGTAAAAACATGCGATGTCCTGCTTACGTACTTGACTGTGCCTCCAGCTGCAAATGTAGGCAAATTTTTACAAAGCTCTTTTTTGATAGCCAAAAGCCCACAACTCCCAACTCCACCAAGCAGCTTGTGAGGCGAGAGAAACAGTGCGTCAAAATATCTGCAATCAACATTTTCATAAGCACTAAGAGTGGCTGCATCAAGTGCCAAAATGCCATCATATTTTTTAATTAGCGAGTAAATTTTTTTATAATCAGTTTTAACGCCAGTAACGTTTGAAGCAGCACTAAAGCTAGCTATTATCTTTCTTTTTGCATTTTGCTTTAATGTATTCTCAAGCATCGCATAATCTATCTCATTGTTTTCATCAAGCTCTATGCGTTTTATATCACAAAGCCCTTCTCTTAAGCTAACTTCAACGGAGTGATGCTCATAAGGGCCAATGATCGCTAATGGCAAGTTTAATTTTCTTAAATTTGCTTCACCGATCAAAGCTCTTGTAGCTGGTGAGATATAAATTCCCATTATTTCCTGAAATTTCTTTATCGCAGCCGTTGCTCCTTGACCAGTCGCGATAAGATAAAAACTATCGTCAAGGCCCAATAAGCTTTTTAACTCAGCTCTTGCATTTTCATAGCATTTTTGCGTTAACACCGCGCTTGAACTACTATCTGAGTGAGTGTTTGCGTAGGTTTTTAAAAATTTTAAAATTTCATCTTCAATGGGCTTATAAGCAAGACCTGAAGCCGTGTAATCAAAATAGTAAAGGCCTTCTTTTAAAATGATATTTTTTCTTACTTCATCGATATTTAGCAATGTTTTCCTTTTATTTAAAGCAGGGATTATAATTAAATTTTCATAAAAAAGCTTGCAAAATAAGCATCTTTTAAAGCAATAAATTTCTTTGTAAATTTTCTATATTTTTCTTTATTGTGCCATCTTTATAGATAGCGGATATTAAGGCGATCATGTCTGGCTTTACTCTAGCGACGCTTGCAATGTTACTAGAATTTATGCCTCCTATGACACATACATTCATTCCCATTTCTTTTGCTTGTGATACAGTTTGAGCCTTGCAAAGTGGCGCATTTGGTTTTGTTGGACTTTTAAACATCGCTCCAAAAGCCACATAGCTAGCACCATTTTGTTTTGCCTTAGTAGCAAGCTCCAAGCTATCATAGCAGCTAACCCCCACGTAAGCGTCATCTCCTAAAATTTCAAACGCCTCTTTTATGCTCGCATCATCTTTTCCCAAATGCACAGACTTCGCCCCTATACGAGATGCAAATAAAACATCGTCATTTACGATAAATCTAGCCCCAAATTTCTCACATAAATTTAAAATTTCACTAGCCAGTCTCTCATTTTTAGGTATTTTTTTAGAGCGAAATTGAAAAAATTTCACCCCACACTCTAAAATTTCTTTAGTGTATTGCAAGGCTAAATTTTCAGGCATCAATACATCGTCGCTAATCGCGTAAATTTCAATCACTTATGCCAACTTTATGATTTAGTAGACGTTTGCCAAATTTTGTCGTAATTGCATTTTTAATAGCATTTAAAATGTATTTTTTGGCTAGTTTTATGGCCTCTTCTTTTGTGTGTCCATTTGCTAGCAAGCAGGCCAGCGCACTTGCAAAGCTACATCCAGCTCCGTGCATGATCTCTGGTTTTATTAGTGGCTCTTTAAATTTAAGCACGTCACCATTTTTTTTAAAAAGAGTATCTTCACAAATTTCTGCAACCGTGCTTCGCTTTAAGATCATATCGCAAGGTAAATTTTTGCTATCAAGTTCCAAAACTTTGGCTTCATCGATATTTGGCGTGATAATGTCTGCAAATTTAAAAAGCTCTTTTAAGCTTGCTATCGCATCATCCTCAAGAAGCTTTGAGCCTGATTTTGCTACGCAAACTGGATCTATTACTATTTTAATGCCTTGCTTATAAAATTTTTCAAGCCAAGCACCAACGCAAGATATAAGCTCTTTATTAAAAAGCATACCAACCTTTATGGCATCTATGTTTAGCTCCTCGTCTACCATTTTGATCTGCTCATTTAGATTTGTAACATTTGTAGCAAAGATATTGCTAACGCCATTTGTATTTTGTGCCGTAAGAGCCGTGATAGCCGTCGCTGCGTAGCAAGAAAATGCCTCGCATGTCTTAATATCAGCCTGTACGCCAGCGCCACCAACACTATCACTTCCTGCAATGATTAATATATTTTTCATCTATCTCCCTTGCAACCTGAAATTTTATCAACACTAAAAGGATCATCGACCTTCCAAATACTTGAATACTTCTTAATGCTATTTTTTAATGCATCTACTAAATAATCCACGTCTTGTAGCGTATGCGTATAGTGGAGTCCAGCCCTTACCCAGCCTGGCTTATGGGTAAATAGTGCATCTTCTTTTAAGTGAAGCAAATCATGTCCATATGGCCCAGCACAAGAACATCCTGCACGCGTTTGAATGCCATATTCTTTGCTTAAAACTTTAGCTAGTTCATAAGGCGAAACACCAGTCACATTAAAAGAAAATATCGGCAAACGCTTTATGTTATTTGTATGATAGCACGTAAGCTCAGGAATTTCTGCTAGTCTTTTCTCAAAATACTCTCCAAGCTCGCTCTCGTTTTCATATATTGTCCCAAATCCTATCTCATTTCTTAGCCTATAAGCCAAATTTGCCCTTATAAGTCCTAAAATAGGCGGAGTGCCAGCCTCTTCTAGCTGCTCACTATCTTTTACAAATATAGCGTAGTTTTTGCTGACATAACTTACCGTTCCACCACCAGCAAATGTCGGCTCATCTGAGTTTGCAAGTATCTTTTTTATAGCAAGAAGCCCACAACTTCCAACTCCACCAAGCAATTTATGAGGAGATAAAAAAAGAGCATCAAAATAGTCACAATCAATATTTCCATAAGCGCTAAAACTTGCAGCATCAAATGCCACAATGCCACCATAAGATTTTATAAGAGTGTAAATTTTGCGGTAGTCGCTCAAAATTCCAGTCACATTTGAAGCCACACTAAAAGTTGCAATGATCTCACGACCGACATTTATCCTTAAAATTTGCTCCAAATGGTTAAAGTCGATCCCTCCATTTTTATCAAGCCTGATACGCTCAACCTCACAAAGTGCTTGCCTAAAGCTTATCTCATTTGAATGATGCTCATAAGGGCCAAGCACTACAAGTGGAGAATTTTCATCTGGCTTTAGGGCATATCTTTTTTTAAGTGCTGGCGGTGCATAAATTCCTAAAATTTCTTGAAATTTCTTTATCGCACCGGTAGCTCCATTGCCACAAGCAAAAAGATAAAAACTATCATCAAGTCCTAGTAAGCTTTTTAATTCACGTCTTGAATCTTCATAAATTTGAGCGGTTTTATAGGCGTTTGATGAGCTGATAGAGTGCGTATTTGCATATGTTTGAAGTATTTTTGCCATCTCATCTTCGATAGGTTTATAAGCTAGCCCTGAAGCTGTAAAATCAAAATAATAAATGCCATTTTTTAAAATTATATTTTCTCTAATATGCTCTAAATTTACCAAATCACAACCCTTGTTTTTTGCGTAGCATTATAGATTACTTTAGCTAAAATATACTACAATGCCCAAATAAAGGAGCCGATATAAAAGCTTTAAAATCAACATTTGAGCGAATGAAACACCTTGATATAAATGAACTTATTAAATTTCATCTCGTCTTTGATGAGTTTGATTTAAAGCACTCATATTATGATGTTTTTGAAGCGATCGAGGCTGAAATTTTAAACAATTTCTTAGCCTTGATGCCAAGATTTTACTTCGAATCCGATACAAACGATGCTATAAAATCTGCCCTCATAAAACTCGCACGAAGCGATAGAAAAAAATTTAGCGTAAATAAAATTTTACCTCAAAGCCTAGCTAGCAAAGTCTACGCAAAGCTTTTTGAAAAGAATTTTTTACTGCTAGAAAAAAGTAGAGAAGTACTGCCAAAAAGATCAAAAAAACAAATGCTAAAAAAAGAAGAAAGGGGCTATAAAGTTGAAGATAAAATACATTTTAATAGCCATTTTTCAAGGTTTTGGTTTAGATTTATAGAGCCAAATTTAAGCTTACTAAAAGCTGGTAAAAATGATGAAATTTTAGCCATTATAAAAAAGGAATTTGACGAATATGCAAGCCTTGGATTTGAAATTTTGTGCGGTGAGCTCATGGCAAAAAAATTTATGATTAATGGCATATTTTTAAGTAGCTTTTGGAGCAGAAATATAGAGCTTGATATGCTATTAAATATAGGTGGCAAGATCATAGTCGGCGAGGCAAAATACAAAGAGAGAAAGGTTTGCAAAAACGTGCTAAATTTACTATTAAAAAAATGCGAAAAACTAAATATTAAGCCAGATATTATTGCTCTTTTTTCAAAGAGTGGATTTAGTAGCGAGCTAAGAAATTTAAAGGATGAAAGGCTAAAGCTTTATGAAATTAGCGATTTTGAGGAACTTTTAAAATGAACGAACACGATATCCAAGCTGGCTTAAAAAGCCTGATAGAGCAGACTTATCTGATAGAAAATGAATATAAAAATTTAACATCATCTTACGCAAGCTTGCAAAATTTCATTAAAGATATTGTAGAAATTTTGCCAAATGCTATCTGGGTGTTAGATGAAAATGATGAGATCTTTTTACAAAACTCAGAAGCAGTAAGGCTTGGTAAAATTTTTAAAGAGATACCAAAAAAAGAGGGCGAGATAAATGTAGATGGACAAATTTATCTTTTTAAAACAAGCTCTAAAGACAATAAACTAATAATCTCCGCAACAAATATAACAGTAGAAAAACGCACCGAGCGCCTTGCCTCTATGGGCCAAGTAGCAGCTCACCTAGCCCACGAGATCAGAAATCCAGTAGGCTCCATCTCGCTTTTAGCTTCAACTCTACTTAAAAGAGCTGATGAGCGCACAAAGCCTATCGTAAATCAAATACAAAAAGCTACATGGCGAGTCGAACGCATAATCAAAGCCACTCTACTTTTTACAAAGGGTCTTAACATAAATGCACAAATTTTTGACTTCTCGCAGCTTAAAAAAGAGTGCGAAGAGGCTATAAATTTTTACGACTATTCAAAGGATATTAAATTTAGCCTAGAATTTCCAGATGGCAAATATACGGGCGATCTTAATCTGCTAGCCATCGTCTTTCAAAATATTTTATTTAACGCCATTGATGCCATCGAAGAGAGCGATGATGATGAAGGAGAGATCATTTTAAGCTATGAAAAAACACCAAGTGAGCATAAATTTATCATTTATGATAGTGGTGAGCCTATCAAAGATAAAGCCATAGTCTTTGAGCCATTTAAAAGTAGCAAGCTAAAAGGAAACGGCCTTGGACTGCACCTTTGCTTGCAGATCATAGAGGCTCACAAAGGCAGTATCGAGATCACACTAAATCCAAAAACATTTTGCATAAATTTACCAATAAAGGAGAAAGAATGAACATACAAAACGAACTTGAGGCTTTTAAAAAATCTCTTCAAACGCTTGATCTGAGAGAAATTTCAAACAATGGAGCAAAAAACGTTGCATTTATCTGTATCGATATGATAGAAGCATTTGCTGGCAGTGGCGCGCTCGCTAGTCAAAGAGTAGCTGCTTTATCAAAAGGGATCGCAACACTTTTTGATAGAGCGTGGAAAGATTTTGGCTTTAGAAATTTTATCCTTATAGAAGATAGGCACACCAGTGATTCAAAAGAATTTGAGAACTTTTTGCCACATGCTATACTTGATACAAATGAGATAAAAACCGTAAAAGAGATAGAGAATCTAAGCTTTTTTAAAGAGTTCAAGACATTTTATAAAAACTCTTTAAGCATCGCATTTAATAAAGAATTTGAGAAATTTTTAGAGCAAAACCCACAAATTGATACTTTTGTTATTACCGGAGATTGCACTGATATGTGCGTTTATCAGTGCGTTAGTTATCTTAAACTACGAGCCAATGAATACAATAAAAAATCAAGAGTTATCGTGCCGTTTGATCTTACGCAAACATATGACATACCAGGACACAATGGCGATTTTTACCACGAGATGTTTTCTCTTCATATGAAGCTAGCACTTGGTGCTGATGTGGTAAAGAGTATTAAATTTTAAAGCTTACTTGAAATATTTATGAGCCTATTTAGCTCGTCAAATTTAAAGCTAAGCTCGTTTTTATTCGCTACGATCTCATTAGGACTTTCGCTAAATTTCATATCACAGCTTAGCAAAAGTCCTTTTATAAAGATTTTGTGATCTAGTTCGTAAGTGCTTAAACACTCATTTACTACGCTCAAAAGCTCATTTGCTAGCACTGGCTCTTCAAAGACCACATCTGATCTAAAAGCCACATACGCAGCTCCGCCCTCGTACTCTATCCTATAATAATTTTGTTCATCAAAAGCGGTGCAAAGAATCATACTAATCGTGTGACCATTAAAATTTTCATCTAGCTCAAATTGTGGCGTACTAAATGCACTAAGCCCAAATTTTTCGCCAAACTCACGTGCTTTATTTGCAAGCTCAAGTAACCTCTCATCAAAGCCATTTATATTTTCATAACCCCAAAGCCACGTATTTGACGAGAAGCTTTCAGAGCCAATAAACTGCATGTCAAACTCACGCCCATCAAAGTAAATTTTGCCACTATCAAAATCAACCTGCCAGTTGCTACCTTCAACAAGTAGCTTAAATGCACATTTTTGAAGTAATGTCGCTTTGCCAACACATGCGCTAAAAAGCTCGCTCCAGTTACTTTTATCTACGCCAAGCTTATCTAAAAACATCGCTTCTCCGGGTATTAGCAAGCTATTGCTTGAAGTGCTTTTTCTTTAAAGCTGTCATTTACAACAAATTTTGTCTTATAGACAAAAATTTGAGCCGTATTTTCATTTTTTATCTTAATAACAAGGCGTTTATCGTTGTGTGTGCCACTTTTTATATGTTCGTTATAGCCAAGATTATAAAGATTAGTGATCTTATCTTTGCTAAGCTCACTAAGGCATAAAAGTACCTCTAGCTCAGCATACTCTCTTGCTTTTTGAGGGGCGCTCGCCTCTTCATTTTTAGAAAATTTAGAGTTTTGTTTTAGCTTTCTTGTTTTAAAGTCTAAATTTTGCGCATCTTCTAGGCTATAAACCTCGTTTAAATTTGTCCTTACAAATTGATCATCTTTTGTGATATTTATCCTAAAAGCATAAGGTAGGTCGCGTTTTGCTTCATCTTTTACTATATCTTCGATGTTGCCAAGCTCTCTTTCAAAGACTGCGATCTCGATATTTCCGTGAAAATCAAGCACGTTTATAGTGCCCATTTTCTTGCCACTTTTGGTTATCCTTGTGCTAAAGTCCTCGATCTTACCAACGACTAAAATTTCAGCGCTTTGCGGCAAGCTCTCAAATTCTGAGCTTAGAGTGTATTTTATCTTATTAATCTCATCTTTATAATCATCAAGCGGGTGGCCTGAGAGGTAGATACCAACACTCTCTTGCTCAAATTTTAAAATTTGCTTGATGTCAAATTCATCATTTATCGTGACAAAATTTATCTTCACATCGTTCATGCTCTCATCTTCGCCAAATAAGCTCTCAACAGCATTTTTACGGATCTGAGCAGCACTTTTGCAAGCTTCTATGATATTTTCTACATTTTGCATAAGCATCTTACGACTAAAGCCAAACTCATCAAAACATCCAGCTTTTATGAGGCTTTCAAAGACCTTTTTATTGACCTTAAATGGATCGATCCTTGAGACAAAGTCATCCATACTCTTAAATTCGCCATTTGCTTCACGCTCAGTGATAATGTTTTCAATAGCCGCTCCGCCAACGCCTTTAATCGCACCAAGCCCAAAGATAATGCCGTCATGATCGCCATTTTTAACGACGCTAAATTCTTTAGTTGATTTATTGATAGATGGTGGCAAAGTGTCTATATTTATGCGTTTTATCTCATCGATATAGCGAACGATCTTATCGACGTTGCTCTCTTCGCTTGTAAGAAGTGCAGCCATAAATTCAGCCGGATAGTAAGCCTTAAGATAAGCAGTTTGAAAGGTAACATAAGCGTAAGCTGCGGAGTGAGATTTATTAAAGCCATATCCCGCAAATTTTACAATTAGCTCGAAAAGATCGTCTGCTTTTTGTCCATTTAGCCCTTTTGCCTCAGCACCTTTTACAAACTCACCCTTTAGTCTGTCCATCTCTTCTTTGATCTTTTTACCCATCGCACGACGTACAAGGTCCGCCCCACCAAGGCTAAAGCCGCCTATAGCTTGAACGATTTGCATAACTTGCTCTTGATAGACGATGACGCCGTATGTTGGCGCAAGGATTGACTCAAGCTCTTTAAATGAGTAGGTTATCTCGGCCTCGCCATGTTTTCTTTTGACGAAGTCATCAAGCATACCACTCTCCATCGGTCCTGGGCGGTAGAGTGCTAGCATCGCGACGATATCCTCAAAGCAGTCTGGGCGCAAGCTAGTTCCTAGCTTTCTCATGCCCTCACCCTCGATTTGGAAAATTCCTATCGCTTGGCCGCTTTGTATCATTTTATAAACATTAGAATCGTTTTTATCGATCTGCTCCCAAATGATGTCCTTGCCAGTTCGTTGTTTTACCAGCTTTATGGCATTATCGATAACCGTTAGTGTTTTTAGTCCAAGAAAGTCAAATTTTATTAAATCCACATCCTCAAGATATTTAAGGCTATACTGCGTAACATATCGATCTTCTGGGCTATTTGGCTGACGAAATAGCGGAGTTTTATTCCACAGCTCCTCATTTGAGATAACGACACCTGCTGCGTGCTGGCCGGCATTTCTGTTTAGCCCCTCAAGATCAAGTGCAAATTTCCAAATTTTAGCAGCCTTTGGATTTTGACTTATTAGCTCAGCTATCTTTGGCTCTTTTTCATAAGCATCTTTTAGCGTAATACCAAGTTCATCAGGTATTAGCTTTGCCATCGCATCGGCTTCGGCGTAAGGCATATCACAAACTCTAGCAACGTCTCTAATGACACCTTTTGCAAGCAATTTACCAAAGGTAATAACGCCAGCAACGTTAAATTTTCCGTATTTTTGCGTAACATAGTCAATTATCTCGCCGCGCCTACTTTGGCAAAAATCCACGTCGATATCTGGCATGCTAACACGCTCTGGGTTTAGAAACCTCTCAAAAAGTAGGTTGTATGGGATCGGATCAAGGTCAGTGATCTTTAGCGAGTAAGCAACCAAGCTACCAGCCGCAGAACCACGTCCTGGGCCAACTGGCACGCCTCTACTTTTAGCCTCATTTATGAAGTCCCAAACGATCATCATGTAGCCTGGAAAATTCATTTTATTTATGATGCCAATCTCTATCTCAAGGCGCTTTTTGTATTCGTCATGTAAATTTTCAGGGACAAATTTTAGCCTCTCTTCAAGACCTTTTCTACATTCATACTCAAAAAAAATAGCATCATTTTTAAAGCTATATCTATTTTCAGGCTCTGGAAGTGTTAAATTTCTCTCTTTAGCATACTCAAGTGTAAATTTAAAATTTGGCGGAGTTGGGTTGCCAAGCTTGATCTCAAGGTTGCACTTATCCACGATCTCTTGGGTATTTTCTATCACTTCAGGGATATCTAAAAATAGCTCACTCATCTGCTCTTTGCTTTTTACAAAAAACTCATGGACGCTGTGGCGAAGTCGGTTTGGATCATCTAAAGTTTTGTTCATCGCGATACACATAAAAACCTCATGCGCGTCAGCTCGCTCTTTAAAAGTGTAGTGAGTATCGTTTGTGGCGATGACCTTTATGCCAGTCTCTTTGGCGATGCGTAAAATGTCATCATCAATGCGTTTTTGATCGCCGATGCCGTGACGCATGATCTCAAGATAAAAGTCATCTCCAAAAATTTCTTTATATTCAAGTGCGACCTCTTTTGCTCTCTCATAGCCCTTTGCGCCAAATTTGACGTTACGATCGCTTAAATTTAGATGCCAACTCACCTCGCCCTGCAAGCAAGCAGAACTACAAACCAAGCCCTCGCTGTGCTCTTTTAATATTTTTTTATTTATACGAGGATAGTAGTAAAAGCCCTCGATGTAGCTCATGGAGCTAAGATACATTAAATTTTTATAGCCAGTCTCGTTTTTGGCGATTAGTATAAGGTGAAAGCGCTGCTTAGTACTCTTATCATCAAGCTGCTCGCCATTATGCACGTAAGCTTCAATGCCAATTAGCGGCTTTATACCCTCTTTTTTCATCGCCTTGTAAAAATCTATCGCTCCAAACATATTGCCGTGATCAGTAATCGCCGCTGCTGTGTCGCCTCTATCATGAAGCACATGAGCTAGCTCTTTTATCTTGTTTGCTCCGTCTAGTAGGGAGTATTCAGTGTGTAAATGTAGGTGTGTAAAGCTAGAATTTTCACTCATTTTTTATCCTTTTTTAATGAGTGGATTTTACAAAATTTTGGCTAATAAGGTGCTTGATAAAAACTTAACGTGAGCTTTAAAATTTAAAGATTTTGTAGTTTGTGGCTAAGAACGAAGCGCGCTGTCATCTGACGCACTATGCTATTAAGGTCTTGTAAATTTTAAAATTTCATGAACGAGTAATTTCGGCTCTAAAAGTTGAGTTAAGCGGTCAGTGAAGCCAAAATTTAGTAGTCAATTCTTGCGAGTGAATGGAATTTTAAAATCTATAAGAGTGAAAAAGAATTAGATCGCGGACTAAGCCGCAATCCATTATAAATAAACTGGGATATTTGTGTGTTCTAAGAAAAATCTTGAAGTGCCACCAAGCACCATTTCCATAAGACCATTTTCACCATATCTGCTAGCAACGATTAGATCAGCGTTTCTATCAATAGCTGCTTTTAAAAGTGCTTCGCCAGGTATCATCGTAGTAGCAATCACTTCAAAAGTGGCTGATATGCCATGAATTTTGAAGTACTCTTCAAGCTTTTTAAGATTTAGTTCAGCATTATCTCCAAGGCTTGCTTTTGAGGTAATGCACTGAACCTTTTTTGCCTTTTTTAAAAGATCAATCGAGCCTGTTAATGCCCTTGAGCTTTGCGTCGTGCCAGTCCAGCTAACAAGGATATTATCGGCTTTAAACTCACGCATTTTTCTAGGGATTACAATCGCATTTTTACCGCTTTTTAAAACAGCTGACTCAAATGTACCAGTGATCTTTCCATCAAGTGGCACTGCAGCCACTACTAGATCGCAAAATTTACTCTCTTGCTCCACTATCGCGCTTCTTTTGCCGCTGTGAATCGTAAAATTTGCGGTGCAAACGTCTTCAATGATTTCACTAGTTACTTTTATGCCAAGCTCGGCACAAATTTTATTGAAAATTTTCTCATTCTCTTCATGCTCGACAGCTAGTTCAGATTTAGCTGATTTTAGAAATTCTTCAAAAAGCACTCCTCCACGAAGCGTCATTTTCATATTATAAACTACGCTTGGGTCAAGCTGACAAGTCATAATTTCCATATGTGTGTTAAACCACTGAGCAACCTTTAGGGCACCATAAATTCTTGGCTCGATATCGTCTCCAGCTCCTATTGGAAAAAGCAACTTTTTGTATTTCATCATCTGTCCTTTAAAATTTATTCAACCAAAGAGAGCGAAATTTTATTTCCTTTTTGCTCGCTCACACATACTTTGACCTGGTCGCCTATATTTAATGGAGCTTTTATCTTTGAGATATGAAGCAAGCCATCAATGCCATCTTTTAGCTCGATAAACACACCAAAATCAACCACACTCTTTACAGTTCCCAAAAACTCATCACCGATATTAAAATTTGGTTTTGAACGCTCTTTGTCGTGTTTAAAAGGCTTTTTGCCAAATGAACGTCCATTGTCTTTTGAAGTGATAGAGATGATGTAGTCTTTTGCAGCATCGACATTTTTCTTTGCTCCACCTGCGATTTTCACCTCGCCTTTTTCTCTATCAAGATCGATTGAGACTTCAAATTTCTCAATGATCTCTTTTATAGTCTTGCCAGCTTGTCCGATGATGTCTACGATTTTGCTTGGATCGACACTAAATAATTCAAGCTTTGGAAGCACATCTTCATTTATTTCTATATTTTTATCCGCTTCTGTCATCAAAGATAAGATATGTCCTCTACCACGTTTTGCTTGATAAAGTGCCTCTTTTAGCACTTCTAAACTAATGCCACCAAGCTTAATATCCATCTGAAGCGCTGTGATGCCATCACTTGTACCTGCTACTTTAAAGTCCATGTCACCGTCATGATCTTCAAGTCCCATGATATCTGTTAGCACTGCATGCTTATCGCCTTCAAATATTAATCCCATAGCGACACCTGCGACAAGTTTTAAAGTATTTACGCCAGCTGCTCTAAGTGCGAGCGAGCCACCACAAACGCTAGCCATCGAGCTTGAGCCGTTACTCTCTAAAATTTCTGAAACGACTCTTATTGTGTATGGAGAAGCTAGATCGATACTTGGCGCAAGGGCACGTTTGGCTAAATTTCCATGTCCAAGCTCGCGTCTACCAGGAGCTTTTAGTGGGCTTGCCTCACCTACGCTAAAGCCTGGAAAATTGTAGTTAAACATAAATTTCTCTACAAAAGGTACTTTTTCAGTGAGGATGTCATACATTTGAGCGTCGCTGTCAGTGCCAAGAGTAGTGACAACCAAAGCCTGCGTCTGTCCTCTTGTAAAGAGGCATGAGCCATGTGCATTTGGAAGCACATTTGTCTCAATACTAATAGGCCTAACCTCTTCAAGACCACGCCCATCAGCTCTTACGCCTTCATTTATTATCTGCTCTCTAACGATTTTCTTTTTATATTTACCAAGGACATTTGTGATAACAGCCTCGTCCCAACCCTCTTTTTGTGCTACCTCATCGCTTGAAATTTGTTTCGCGATCTTGCTAAGTTCGCTCGCGCGCTCGCTTTTTGCCATTTGATTGATAGCATTTTTGACTTCAGCTTTATAAAATTTATCGATATAAATAGCGATATTTTCATTTTCTATCTCAGGTTTTAGCTCAAGCACAGCGTCTTCTTTTTTATGCTCTTTAAATGCTTCTTCATAAGCGCTACTAGCTCTTAATATCGCCTTACCAGCAAAATCAATCGCCTCAACCATCATATCTTCGCTAAATTCATTCATTAGCTGTTTTTGAGCCATGCTGTCACTTAAGCTCGGATCTATCATCGGCTCAATCGCAACCATTGGGATAAGCTGCGTAGTTTGCTGAGGCAAGCTTCTCATCTCGATCATCAAAAGCTCATCTTTTGTGCCAGCTACATAAAGATCTATCGCACTTTGTTTTAGTTCAGAGTTGCTTGGGTTGATCACAAATTTTTCATCTATGTAGCCAACTCTAACGCCACAAACTGGGCGATTTACTGGGATGTCGCTAAGATACAACGCAACTGAAGCCGCATTTAGGCTCACAACTTGCAAATCAACCTCAGGATCAGCTGAAAGCACCATTACAACGATTTGAGTTGGATATGCGTAACCTTTTGGAAAGAGTGGTCTAAGAGATCTATCAATGATGCGAGCTGTTAGCGTTTCAAAGTCGCCTGGCTTTGTCTCACGCTTAACGTAACCGCCAGGAATTTTTCCAGCGGCGTAAGCTTTTTCAATGTATTGCACCGTTAGAGGTAAAAAATCCTCCTCAACTTGTGTGTCCTCTCTTGCAACAGTTGCTAAAACTACGGTATTTTTCACCCTTAAAAGTACCGCTCCGCTAGCTTGTTTTGCTACTTTATTAAGGTCAAAAATTTCAACCTGATTATTGACTTCTATACTATATTGCATTATTTTTATCTCCTTGTTGTTTTTGTAACGGCAAATAATAAGGGCTCTCTTCTAATATTGACATGATACGCTCACTCGTAGCTTCGATCTTTTTCTCGTAATACGAATCCACATCGATAAAATCAACGATCTTATTTATCGTGTAAATTTCATCAACCATATCATTTAAATTTGTAAAGACATCAGTAGCAATCACTGGCGTTGCGTATGAGATGGATTTTACCTTCACATCAAGCAACGTCTTTATGCAAATGAGTGCCGTCATACCAGTCTCGCACCCCTCATCGATTAGTAAAATATTTTTATCTTTTAGCTCTCCTATCAAATTTCCTTTTCGGTATTTATAAACGTTTTTTAAAATTTTTTCTTCATATTTTCTATGTGCTTCGCCGTAAATATAGTCATAGCTTATATTAAAAGCTTTTATAAGTTTATCGTTTAATACTATATCTTCTGTCTCGCTAACTATTGCAACATCACATTCGCTATTATTTGGCGCAGGTATTGGCTCGCTAAAGAGCATCTCGTAGCTTAAATTTAAACTTCTACAAACTGCATCTGTGAGTATAACTGACTCAAGCGACATACAAACAACTATCGTCTTTTTATCTACGAGCTCTTTTTTTGGCAAAATTTCAATTAGCTTGCTAGCTGCTTCTAATTGATCCTTAAATTTAGCCGTTATCATTTAGTTGGCACTCGATTTTGTGCTACTTTGTGAGAAGTCATAGTGCAAACCACCCATTGGATAGAAATTTATCGTGAAATAAATACCATTTTTTCTAGTTGACGCTGAGCCGTTTATTGTTGTTGTTGGCTCTACATCTTGTTGATAAATTATCCCGTAATTCCAGCATTTTCTTTGATGAAGCACGCCAACTCTCCAGCTTTTTGTGTAACTTCGCTCAATATCATATTGCCAGCCACCAATAAGACTATACTGATGAGGTAATTTTACTCCAAGACCACTTGTAAAATAGCTATCTTTTGTCGCACTATTTTTTATTTTGCTATCATTTTTCTTCATGGTGTGAAGCATATTTAGCCAAAATAGATCATTTGTGTATGAAAATCCGCTTTGTACCTTTTTTAGCTCTTTGCTCTTGTGTGAATACTCAAGCTTATTATAAAGGCTTAAATTTTCAAATGGATATAGATAGATAGCATTTTTTAAATTCGAATATTCATCTTTTTTTGTGTAATATCCTTGAGAAATACTATGTTTTATAATCTTTCTACCATTAGAGTTAAAGAAATACTGAGTCAAATAACCAGAAATTTCTTCCTTACTCTGCTCTTGAGTCAAGAAATTTTCATACTCATTTAGATTTTTATCATAGATAAACTCATCATCTAAATTTCCTTTTCTATAGCCTGGTAGTAGATATTCAGCTCCAAAATTTAGAGTGTGATAAAAGCTTTCATACGCTTTTGCAAGATCAGTGTGAATGGTAAATTTGTGGTAATTATTTACAAAATTTGTATGCTTATCTTCTCTTTTATCATCAAATGAATTTATCTTATTCTCGTAATTTATTCTTGAAGCGTATAGATACTCGTAAAACGAAAACGTTAAGCTATCATCAAGCAGTGGCACATGCACTGAAGCTGGAAGTGTAAATTCATACTGAGTCGCTCTAACGCCTATCTTTCTATCATATCTATGTGACTGAAGATCGAGTGAATATAAGATATTTGGCAAGACAATATCATCTGTAAATTTATGATACTGAAGCGATGGAAGCTCTTGAAGCGTGTCTTTGTTCTCATTTTTTGAGCCAATTTTTTCAGTGTCTATGTAGTATTTTGCATAAGCACCAAAATAATGATCGTCGTTTGCGATGAAATAGTTAAATTTAGAAGTTACAAGCGAATCATAATCATCGTCTCTGCCCTTTAAATTTAAATAATCTATATCATTTAGCTTTGTTGCATCTATCCAAATTCCCTCTTGCAAATCCGCTTCGCTAAGGTATCTTATAAGCTTATCTCTTTCGTATTTTAGTCCGATGCCTTTATGTGTTTTATTTTTTAGTTCAGCCTTATTTGAAGTCTCTCCTTTTTGCTTGGCTTGGTAGCTGTTTTTATCAGTAAATGATCCAAAGCTGATTTCGCCCCTTGAATCAGGCGACTCAGTAAATCTAAACGCACCATAAATTCCAGCACCTCTGTTTGTTCTTATCTGCGGATCAAGCTCGAAGTCCCACTCATTATAAGGTGCAAAATAAATCGGTTGTTTGTAATAAAAGCCTTCAGATTTTCCGTATCCAAGCTCAGGCGGCAAAAGACCTGTTCTTCTTGTGGTATCTGTTGAAAAACCAAAATATGGCAAATAAAAAACTGGCACATTAGCTATACGAAAGACTGGGTTAAAAAGGTGTAAAAATTTGCTTTGTTTATTTAGCATAGCTGAGCTTGAGGTGATGCTCCAGTCAGGATCTTGAACATTACAGCTTGAAACCATCGCTTTTTTTACTCTATAGTACTCACTATCAGAGCTACTTTCATCGCTTCTCATCCACACTTCCATGTCTTTATTCATCATAAAAAGCGATTCAAAAGCAGTGTCATTATTTTTTAAATTTAGCTTTGCATAGTTTGAGCGAGAGACTTCACTCTTTCCTTTCATCATATTGACATTTCCAAAAAGCTCGATAGTCGAATTATTTTGATCATACACAGCACAATCAGCTGTCACAAGATAATCTTGTGAATATACAACAACATTTTTATTGGCCGTGACGATGCCTTTATCTTGCTTTACATCATCAGCCAAAAGCTGCACATCTTGCACAGCTGCACTTAGATTTAAAATACATATCGGAACTAAAAATAAAATTTTACGCATTTATCACCACTGTTTTTGCTATTTTGTCTTGCCAAGTCTGTCTAGCTGGATTTGCAAATGCCCATGCAAAACCAAGATAAAAACAAGCTTCACTAACCAACCTAAAAATCGCTCTTACCAAGCTTGAAATAAAATTTGGTCTATCTAAAATTTCTACATTAATGCACATCGTCTTTGTTAGCATTTGTCCAAGACTCGCACCATAATACCAAACAAAAAATGCATGATAAATAATCTTTAGTGCGACTATTTGCCAAAAGAAATTTAAGGTCAAATTTCTGGCTTCATCATAGCTCATAACCGACAAAAAGGCATCCCAGTAAATGATCAAAAACAAAAAAGAAACAATACATTCATCAATTGAGTAAGCTAGCACTCTTTTTGAAAATGGCGCTAGCGAAATTTCTTCTTTTTCAAGTTTTTCAACTATCTGCATACTCATTTTAATGCCTGCCAGGCAATATCTTTTCTATAATGTGCTCCGTCAAATTTTACATTTTCGCAAAGCTCATAAGCTCTATCACGTGCCTCTTTTATACTCTTCGCAGTGGCTACGCAGACTAATACTCTGCCACCATCTGCATAAATTTCTCCGCCTTGCTCGCTAACACCAGCATAAGCAATGTGAGCATCTTTTACATCATTTAAAACTGAAATTTTAGCTTTTGGACTACTTTTATACGGATAGTCCTTACTAGCCATCACAACGCCAACTGCAAATTCATCTTTTAAACTAATAGGCTTTAGCTCGCCCTTTGCAGCATTTAGTAAAATTTCGCTTAGATTTCCGTCAATTAATGGCATCAATACCTCGCACTCAGGATCGCCAAATCTTACGTTAAACTCAAGTACATAAGGCTCATTTTTCACGATCATTAGCCCTACAAAAAGTACTCCACAAAACGGACTACCCTCGTTTTTCATCCCTTTTAAAGTTGGCTTTACAACCTCTTCTTCGACCCTTTTTATCAGCTCTTTTGAAGCAAGCGGACTTGGAGCATAAGCGCCCATACCGCCAGTATTTGGACCTTCGTCGTTATCAAGCAGGCGTTTGTGGTCTTGTGCCACTGGCAAGCTTACAAAATTTTCGCCGTCGCAAATAGCAAAAAAACTTAGCTCAAAGCCGTCTAAAAACTCTTCAACGACAACAAATTTACCAGCCTCGCCAAAGCTAGCTCCACTTAGCATGTCACTAACTGCCTCTTTGGCTTCCTCTTTAGAATTTGCGATGATAACGCCTTTTCCAGCACAAAGACCATCTGCCTTTACGACCATCGGCGCGCTTAGGGTATCAATAAATTTAAATGCTTTTTCTTTATTATCTGTATTTAAATATCTTGCGGTTTTTATGTTATTTCTAGCCAAAAAGTCCTTCATATAGGCTTTGCTAGCTTCAAGTCTAGCAGCTGCTTTGCTTGGTCCAAATATGAGCAATCCCTCTTTTTTAAATATATCTACCACACCTTCGCTAAGAGGCGCTTCAGGTCCCACGATAGTTAGCTCGATACTATTTTTTTTAGCAAATTTTGCAAGCTCATAAAAGTCTTTTATATTTAAATTCTCGCCAAGGCGTGAGGTCGCACCATTTCCAGGCGCAAAGTATAAATTTATATTTTTTTCGTTTTTTAGTTTTAGAGCAATGGCGTATTCGCGGCCGCCACTTCCTATTATGAGAATATTCATTTCATCTCCGTAAATTTAAAAAACCCGAGTAGGCGTCGCATAGAAGAGTGGCCCATAAACAAAGCCAATCTTGCAAATAGATGGATACCAAACGGTTGCAACTTCTCGCCTTTTCAGACTCAAACGAAGCCACATCACAAGGCATCCATACTTTTTCGCTAACAAAAAAGTGTTGGACCCCGTAAAATGCTGACTCGCTTCACTCAGGCAATAAAATTATATAAATTCTTTGCTTAAAGTAATGTTTTGGCAAGCGCGATACAGGCGTTTATATCTTGACTTTGGCTTACTATTGGCTCGGTAAATTTTAGCTCTTTTGCAGTGACCTTTCCAATACTTATCACTTGATAGCTCTCATCCCAGCCAAAATTACTAAGAAAATTTTTGACATTTAGTGGAGAAGCGAAGATCAAGATACTATTTTTTGGTGGTTTTAGCTCCATTTTGCAAGGATTTAAGACATTTTCATAGACGATGATCGCCTTTATGTTTACTCCGCCATTTTGCAAAATTTCTAAGAAATTTGAAGCGCTATCTCTACCTTTTAGATAAAGAACCTTTTTGCCCTTTAAAAGTGGCAAAATTTCTCTTGCAAAGTCATCTCCGTGAGCGTTCTTTCCGGTGTAAATTTCGCTAAATCCAAACTCTCTTGCGGCCGCCGCACAACTATTTGCGATGACAAAGACTGGCAAATTTATTGCTTTTATATTGTTAAATTTTAAAGCCTTAAAAGCATTTTTTGAAGTTGCTACAAACGCGTCAAATTCGCTTAAATTTATCTCAAATTTCAAAAACTCTATCTTGCTAACGCTTAAATTTACAACGCTCTCATCAGCCGTTTTTGTATTTGAAATAAGATAAATTTTACGCAACTCTTTTTAACCTTAAAAAAGATATCAAAGCAAGTAATGTGCAGGCTAAAATAACAATAGAAGTCGAATAAAATATATCGCCAAGCCCAACTAGCGGAGAAACGACGCCGCCTAAGAAAAATGGACAAAATCCAAGTATCGCTGAGGCTGAGCCTGCGTATTCTCTGCCTTCATTCATAGCTAGCGATGAAGCAGTTGGCAAGACAAATCCTGTAAAAAGAAGTAATAAGAAAAATGCGATAATGACGCCGATTACTTCAAATTTAAAACAAAGCATGAAAGCAATAAAAATGCTAGCAAACAAGGTACCAAAAAGCCCAGTTTTGAGCGCTTTTCGCTCATTTAAAAGGCTAGCAAGCCTTGCTCCTATAACAAGCCCTAAACCATTTGAAGCAAAACAAAAGCTATAGCTTACTGGGCTTAGAGAATAAAATTCTTGAAAAATAAACGAAGATGACGCTATATAAGCAAACATCGCACCCATCGCAAATGTCTGAATGCTTACGAAAAGCATAAATTTTTTCTTTCTTAAAATTTTGCCAAAAACACTATAAGTCACTAGCAAAGGCATTTTTAAGCGATTTGACTGACTTAAGCTCTCTTTGAAATAAAAGTTTGCGATAAAAAGTAAAATACCAATGATAGTAAGTGCCATAAAGATGCCACGCCAGTCGGTAAATTTAAGCAGCAAACTACCGCCAATTGGTGAAAGTATCGGGGCTAGACCATTTACGACCATCATAAGGCTAAAAAATTTAGTCATTTCATGGCCCTTATAAAGATCACTAACAACAGCCCTTGAAATAACCAAGCTGCCTGCACTTGCAAGCCCTTGAATAATTCTCATAAAGATAAAAAACTGGATATTTTGCGAGAAAAATATAAAAATAGTGCTTATCGTATAGACGATGAGCGAGATGGTAAGGGGCAGTTTCCGGCCAAATTTATCACTTATTGGGCCAACTATGAGCTGACCTATGGCTAAGCCTGCCATCGATGTCGTGATCGTTAATTGTGTAGCTGTGACGCTTGTTTTAAACCACTCGGTAATAGCCGGAAGTGCTGGCAAATAAAGATCTGTAACAAATGGTCCAAAGGCAGAGAGAGCGCCTAAAAATAGTAACAAAAATAGTTTGGAATTTTCTTTTTTCATAATTCTTCTTTAAATTTTAAAAAAGATTATATTATGACTTTGCTTTTTGGGTTATTAAGGGTAAATTTAACGTGATCTATAAAATGTAAAAGCCCTAAAAATAGGGCTTGGTATTACATTTTGTCTTTAGTGACAATTAAGAGCATTTTAAATTTATCTTTTATCTTTAATCCGTGTGGTATTTTGCCTGGTAGCACGATGGTATCGCCTTTTTTGATATCAAAATGTTCATCACCAATAGTTAGCTTCATCTCGCCATCAAGTGCGATAAGTAGTGCATCACCTGGAGCTGCGTGAGTTGATAGCTCTTGGTCTGTGTCAAAACTAAGCAGCGACATCGAGCCATTCTCATTTTTAACAAGCGTTTTGCTCACGATTTTGCCTTTTTCGTATTCGACTGCATCAACTAAGCTAAAAATAGCTGCCTTAGGTAAATGATCTATCATTAAGTCCTCCTTAAAATCAATTGAAATATATTTCGTTGGTTCGTTAAAAACTAGCTTACGCCACACTTTTTTCTCTATCAGGCAAGCTTGCTCGCCACCTATATGCATCTGCTTTTCACCGTAGTATAGGGTAGCACCACCCTCTACAACCCATGCAAGACTGTCACAAAACAGCATCTCATGATCTAGCTCCTCGCCCGTATCAAAAGCAAATACATCGACATGAGCGTTCTCGCAATCAAAAATTCTCTTGCTAACAACGCTTTTTGCGACGACTTTCGTGTCGGCGTTTAGATTGTAAATTTTACTCATTTTATATCCTTTTTTTGCAAAATTATAAAAGGTTAAGAGCTAAATTTCATTGACCAATGTTAATAAAAAGAGAAAAAATATCCTAATTAAAACTAATGTATATAAGGAAGTTCCATTTACAAAAAATTTCATAAAGGGATTTTTGTGTCTACTCTCACTCAATAATTACCATATCATATTTGTTTCTTTTGTTCTATAACAGTATCTTTTTAGTTTCTGTTTTTAATATGCGTAACCCGGCTTCCTTGCCGTAGTTTTGTAAGCTTCGTTAAGTAATAATCCAATACCCATTTGATGGAATTTCTTTTCTATGCCAATTACAAAAATATCTGTACAATCTTTGCCAATTGCATTTATACAACAAAACCAACCAGCTCATCATTTATATGATAAGCGAGAAAAGTCTTTTCTGTGAATCACGAATATATTATTCTGTACTTTCCAGTATTCCAAACCATTCTGAAAGGTCATATAATATTTCTCTTGACACAGCTTGCTTTTCTAATTTATCTTCAACTTCTTTTATTTTTATATCAATTTACTCTTCCACAACTTCTATACTTTTAAATGTATACCTTTGTTTCTTAAATTCTCTATGCAATCAGCTAGATATTCGATATTGTGCTCTTTGTAAATTGGACTGCTTATAATTTCTTCTTTAAGATTATCGTACTTTTCTGCTGTCCTTCCTCTATAATTTTTATCTTTCCATTCCGCAGAAACATTATATCCCCTTTTTTCCATCTCCTCCATAACCAATACATGGTAAATAAAAAGATGATATGGGGAATATGTAAACACATAGTCTACGGTTTTATGTTTCTTTTTCCATCCATTGCCCCTCAAAGCACAACATTCCCTGTGTTGTCCAAGAAGCTGATTTTTAGGCAATAAGTGGATAAGTTTTTCATGCCATAGTCTCATATTTTTCTCCTGTTAACAAGGTTGATTTTTCTAAATATTCATTAGGGTATTTCTTTAGTAAAGTGTTAATGCATTCAATTACAGCCTTCTGACTATTCTCCCCTGCCATATATCCATTTAATATATCAAATAATACCTGCTTTTCAATTGTATTTGCATCTTTTCTGAAATATCCCCATATATGAAGAATGGCATTACTAAAATCTTTTTTACTCTCCTTCATATCTCTTGTTTCCTGTATTTTTTCATTTAGCCATACAACATCCAGTTCTTTTTCCTTCAAGTACTCCCTTATCTCCAGATATGCTTTTTGCGATTTGCTTAGTACAAAATATTTATTTTTTGCCCATAACTCTTCACATTCTCTTCTTGTATCTTTGTGTCTCATGTTGACGCTTCTTTCAAAATATTCAAACCAAAACAAATCCCATACAATGTATCACAATTTAAGCATTTATTAATAGCATTTAAATTTTTATTTAGGTCATGTATAAATGAATATCCCGCATTGCTATATGTTAAAGTGGGCTCCGATACAAAGAATTTTTATTACTACAACCTATTCAAATTTATCAACCGCTGTTTTCACAAAAGCCTCCCAGCAAAATAATGGGAGGCTCTCTAAACAATTTATCTAAATTTAAAACTCTCTTTTAAACCTACTTTTCTCATTTTTAGTATCAAAACAGTATCACTAAGGAGCTTTTTGCTTCCGTAAGCCGTTGTGATATTGTATTTTCAACGGTTTTACAGCAGAAATATTTTTGTTACTCTACTCCCACTCGATAGTTGCAGGCGGTTTGCTCGAGATATCGTAAACTACACGGTTTATGCCGTTTACCTCGTTTATAATGCGGCGGCTTACGTTTTCAAGTAGATCATAAGGAAGCCTTGAAAAGCTTGCAGTCATGCCATCACTCGCGTCAACCACGCGCACGCAAACAGCGTTTTCGTAGGTGCGATTATCGCCCATTACACCAACAGAATTTACATTTAAAAGTACGCAGAATGCCTGCCAAGTTTTGTTATACCAGCCAGTACTTTTTAGCTCATCACGCAAGATCACATCGGCTTTGCGAAGTAGCTCTAGACTTGGTTTATTTACTTCACCCATGATGCGGATAGCAAGGCCCGGCCCTGGGAAAGGGTGGCGGAAGACTAGATCACGGCTTAGTCCAAGCTCAAGACCTAGTTTTCTAACCTCGTCTTTAAAAATTTCTCTTAGCGGCTCTATTAGCTCAAATGTCATCCAATCAGGCAAACCACCAACGTTGTGGTGGCTCTTTATCGTCTTACTTGAGCCAACTACTGAGCTTTCGATGATATCAGTATAAAGAGTGCCTTGAGCTAGAAATTTCACATCACCATGCTTTTTGGCCTCTTGCTCAAAAATTTCTATAAATGTCTCGCCTATAATCTTACGTTTTTTTTCAGGATCAACCACGCCAGCCAAGCGTCCAAGAAAAGTCTCGCTCGCGTCTATGCTAACAAGCTCAACGCCAAGCTTTGTTCTAAATGTAGCTTCAACTTGCTCTTTTTCGTTTGTTCTAAGAAGTCCGTTATCAACAAAGACAAGGATCAAATTTTCAGGCACAGCAGCTGCTAAAAGTGCCGCGGTTACAGAGCTATCCACGCCACCGCTAACTGCACAAAGTACCTTGTGAGTGCCTACTGTTTTTCTTATCTCTTCTATCTTGTTTTTTGCAAAGCTTCCCATGTTCCACGTGCTCTCGCAGCCGCAGATATATTTAGCGAAATTCTTTAAAATTTGCGTGCCGTATTCGCTGTGTTGCACCTCTGCGTGAAACTGGATCGCATAAAATTTTCGTTTATCATCGCCAAAAGCACAATAAGGTGAATTTTCACTAACAGCGATCACTTCAAAGCCCTCTGGCAAGTCCTTTACATAGTCACTATGACTCATCCATACGATTTGTTTTGAAGGTGTATCTTTAAATAGCTCATGCTCTTTAATAACGTTAAGCTCGGCCTTGCCATACTCTTTTTGATCAGCCGCTAAAACCTCAGCCCCATGTGTGTGAGCAAGTAGCTGCATGCCGTAGCAAACGCCAAGTATAGGGATATTTAACTCAAAGACGCCATTATCGCAAAAATAAGCATCTTTAGCATAAACGCTAGCTGGACCGCCACTTAAAATGATACCTTTTGGCTCTTTTGCCTTTATCTCACTAAGCTTTGCATTAAATGGCAAAATTTCAGTGTAGACGCCCTCTTCTCTTAGCCTTCTAGCTATTAGCTGAGTGTATTGCGAACCAAAATCCAAAACTATAATCGTATTGTTCATTTATAACCTTTTAAAAATAGATATGAAAAATTTCAAACTGCACATACCAAACAATGATTGATACGATATATCCTAGAACCACCATCCAAGCGTATTTCATATGTGCACCAAAGGTATAAATTCCTTTTAATTTACCCATTACTCCAACACCAGCTGCTGAACCAAAGCTGATCATCGAACCACCGATACCAGCAGTTAGTGTCACTAGTAGCCACTGACTCATCGCCTCGCCTGCATCAGCTCCCATTGCTGGATTTGCTTTTAAAACAGCTGACATAACAGGGACATTATCAACGATCGCTGAAAGGAATCCAACGCCGATATTTACAGCAGTTGAGCCAAATTTATCATAAAGTGATACAGCGTAATTTAAAAATCCAGCAAAATGAAGAGCGCCAACTGCAGCTAAAATTCCAAAGAAGAAAAATAGTGTGTTGTTTTCGATCTTTGACATATAGTGAAATACATGCATTGGCTCTTCATTTTTGTGAGCTTTTTTGAAATAGTAAGTATAAAGACTAAGTAGTGAGAAACCAAACATCATTCCCCACATCGCTGGCAAGTGGAAAAGCTGATGCATCATAACTGCACAAAAGATAGTAAATGCGCCTATAAAGATAACCGCTTTACCGCCCTTTTTCATAACCACTTTTGGCTCGTTTGCTACGTCAAAATGCGGTGCAGTACTTGGCACCACGCGAGAAAGTAAAAATGCCGTTACAAACCAGCCAGTGATAGATGCTGGAAAAAGTGCGAAAAAGTCGACAAATGGTGCTTTTCCAGCAGCCCAAGCCATAAGCGTAGTGATATCGCCAAATGGACTCCATGCTCCACCCGCATTTGCGGCTACGACGATATTTATCGCACCGGCTACTAGGAAATTTGTATTATTTCTATCTATTGTTAGAAGAACGGTTGAAAGAATAAGCGCTGTTGTTAGGTTATCAGCTACTGGGCTTATAAAAAATGCCAAAATACCAGTTAGCCAAAACAGCTTTCTATAAGTATAGCCTTTTGATACGAGATTATATTTAAGTGCATTAAATACGTCTCTTTCGATAAGTGCTTCGATAAATGTCATCGCCACCATCAAGAAAAATACGATCTGAGCGATCTCTAAAATCAGGTGATTTACCTCATGTTCAAGCGAATGCACATCCATGCCATTTATAAGCATATAAACGCCGATAAGCAGGAACATAAACGTACCGATAAAGATAGCAGGTTTTGCTTTGTCGATATGGAAATTTTCTTCTGCTGCTATGAAAAAATATCCAACAACAAAAATTATAAGCGATAAAATTCCTGCCCATGTAGTAGTTAAGTCAATAGCTGCGGTTTCTCCATCAGCACCAAAAGCCATCGCGAAAAACAAGCCTAGAAGTCCAAAAAACCTCATTATACTCTCCTTGTAGAATAAAAAATCTTGGTATATTACTTAAATGAGCCTAAAAATTAGGTTAGTTAAAATTATTAAGCTTACATTACATTTTTATTTAAATATGAAAATTTTACTAGATTTTGTTTATCTTATCAGTTTTCTTTTCTTTTACGGGAGCATTTCCATAAAATGGATCATCCTTGTAACCACAACCACTAAATGCAAAAAGAGTAAAAATTAAAATAAAAAATGATAAGATAAGCCCATGAAAAACGCTAAATTTTTGATAAATACTATTCATGAAAATCCTTTGTATAAAGAAAAATTAAGCATGGCAAATGAGTGCCAACAGCTTTTAGAGCTTATGGGGAAAGCAAAACGATTTTATATAGCTTTTTGCTACGTTAGAGAAGACGTTTTGACCTTTGTTCTTACTCATCCCACTGGGCTTTTAGAGCTTAGGCGTGATAGTAGTATAAATGATATAAAAAGGTTATTAAAAACCTTTTGCAATTTTAATAAAAATAGCGTTTTTAACAGCATTCTTACTCCAAAACCTATTAACGAAATCAACTATACAAAAAACAAAAAAGAAGAAAATATAAGATTTGTCGTGAGCAAATTTTTAAAATTTTTTAATCAAAAAGAGCAAAGTGCCATCTTTTATACGCCAGCTAGCAAAGGTGAGTTTGAAAATTTAGCAAAAGACGAGCAAATACACCAAAAATTTGAAGAGCTAAGAGAAATTTTGCTCAAGAAAAATGAACAGGCAAGATGCTAATAGACGAGATCAGAACGCTTCCAAACGAGCCTGGCGTATACCAGTATTTTGACGCACAAAATAGACTTTTATACGTTGGTAAGGCCAAAATTTTAAAAAACAGGGTCAAAAGCTACTTTAAATTTACCCCAAGTCTAGCTCCAGCCGAAAAGCTAAGTCCAAGAATTTCAAAGATGATAAGCGAAGCCGTGCATCTTGAATACATCGTCACACCAAGCGAAGCAGACGCGCTGATACTTGAAAATTCTTTCATCAAGCAGCTAAAACCAAAGTACAACATCTTGCTTCGTGACGACAAGACCTACCCTTATATTTTTATAAATTTAAATGATGATTTTCCAAGATTTGAGATCACTAGAAAGGTGATAAAAGGCTCGAATATCCGCTATTTTGGACCATATTTTAGTGGAGCTAGCGAGCTACTTGAAGCACTTTATATAAATTTCAACCTAGTTCAGAAAAAATCCTGCATCAAAGGCAAAAAAGCCTGCCTTTTTTATCAGCTAAAACGCTGCTATGCTCCGTGTGAAGGCAAAATTTCAAAAGAAAACTACGCTAAGATCGTAAATGAGGCTATCGCGGCCTTACAAAATCCAAATTTACTCATCACTCGCCTTGAAGAGCTCATGCTAAACTACGCCAAGGCTGAAGACTACGAGCAAGCAGCCGCGACTAGAGATAAAATACAAACACTTAAAAACATGCAAACAAAGGTCGAGGTCGATCTTGCCAAGCTTGAGGACTTTGAGGCATACTCGGTCGCTTGCGTGCACGATATGATCTGTGCGGTAAGATTTAGCGTGCAAAGTGGCAAGATAACTGGCGTAAAAACTGACATCACGCAGGCCAAAAACGCTCAAAAAGACGAGATAAACGAAGCTTATAAGCAGGCTATTTTAAAAAGCTTCATAGCTGGACAGCCGATAATTAGCACCAAAATTTATGTGCATGAGAGCTTTGAAGATAGTGAGCTGGTGGAGGAAATTTTAAACGAGAGATTTGGGCGTAAATTTAGTATCACTTGCCCAAAAATAGGCGATAAGCGTAAAATTTGTGAGATCGCTACAAAAAACGCTGAAGTTAGCATCGAAAAATATCTAAAAACGCACGATAATGAGCTATTAAACGAGATAAAAGAGTATTTTGGTCTTGCTCACACGCCTTACGTGGTCGAAGCCTACGACAACTCACACCTTTTTGGCGAGGCAAGTGTCGGAGCGATGGTACGCTATGAACACGGCGAGTGGGCGAAGCAAAACTACCGTCACATGCATCTAAACTCTAAAAACGACTACGATCAGATGAAAGAGAGCCTAACAGCTAGAGCGCTTAGATTTGACAAGCTTAGCCCACCTGATCTTTGGGTCATTGATGGTGGTGAAGTGCTTTTAAACTTAGCCTGTGAAATTTTAGCAAGCAGTGGCGCAAATGTCGATGTGATAGCCATTTCAAAAGAGAAGATCGATGCCAAAGCTCACCGCGCAAAAGGTGAGGCAAAGGATAAAATTTACACAAAAAATGGTAGCTTTAGCCTAAGCACGAGCGATAAAAAGCTGCAGTTTTTCCAAAAAATGCGTGATGAAAGCCATAGATTTGTCATCAGTTTTCACAGAAAAACAAGGCAGAAAAACGATATGCAAAGATCAATTCTAAAGCAGGCTGGCGTATCTGAGGGCAGTATCGCGAAATTAATCAGCTTTTACGGAAGTTTTGATAAAATCAGCGAAGCGAATTTAGACGAAGTGGCAAAAATAACAAATAAAAGCGTAGCAGAAAAGCTTGCAGTGCTCAAAGAAGGAAATTTGAAGTGATAATATATGATGAAAATTTAAAAATATCTGCGATAACGCAAGATTCACTTGAGCTATTGGGTTTTGATAGTTTGGATGACTTTTTGTTGCAATACAAAGATATAAGTGAGCTAGTCATAACAAGCCAAGAAAGTACAAACTACAACTTCTTGGAATTTTTACAAAATACGAAAGATAATAGCGCTAGAGTAAATTTAAAAAGAAAAGATGGTGGTGCTATCTTACTAGAAGCGAGATTGCAAAATGCCATTTTAAAAAATGGTGAGAAATTTTTTATCGTGCTTTTAGAGAAGCAAGACATAATAAACAACCAAAATCTAATAGCAGCAGTAAAAGTAAAACCTACATTAAGACTGCCCGTTTTTAAACTAAACGCATGGTATCTTTTTGACACGCAGACACAATCACTTATCGATGATTCTTGGTTTGAAACATCGCTTAAAATACTAAATTTAAATAAAAAAGATTTTGCGTCCTACTTAAATATCTTTTTGCATAACGCAAGAGAAATCCTTATCCAAATCCAATCAGC
The DNA here is from genome assembly GCF_003048775.2 of Campylobacter concisus. NCBI lineage: Bacteria > Pseudomonadati > Campylobacterota > Epsilonproteobacteria > Campylobacterales > Campylobacteraceae > Campylobacter > Campylobacter concisus. Next base: position 1,406,705 of record NZ_CP049272.1, read on the forward strand.
CATAATCGCAAAAGACGAGATAATGCTCAAAAAATACGTAGATGAGATAAGGGAAGCTGCATTAAATTTAAAGCTTAATAACCTTGCAAATGAGCTTAACGCTCTTTTAGATAACAATCAAAATGGAAAGATGAAAGAGATGTCTCTTTTTACCAAAAGACTAATTGAGATAGAAAATATCGTCAAAAAATATAGCAAAAAGAGTATCCATGAAAAATAATAAATTTTATATATTGTTAGTGCCAATAATAATTTCAGCGATCTTTTGCGCATATAGCGGAAATGAAAGCTATAAAAAATTTACAGAACTAAAAGATCTAAATGAAAAACTATATAAACAATCCTTAGTATTTCAAACTATAAAATCTGTAATACAAGAGCACGATACGCTAATAGGCAAAAGCCAAGAAGATATAAGAAGGTTGCGGGATAACACTTTAAAAAATACACAAAAATTTATAAACTCTATAAGAAAAGACGATCGCACTGAGATACGAAATGTAAATAAATTAAAAGAATTGCTAGCAAATCTAAACCAAAATGATAAATTTGATGAACTATTTTATGAATTTTTCCAAAATATAAATGGAGAAATAGATAGCGATTTTAAACAAGACTTAGACCGAGACTTTCCACTTATAATAAAAGCTTATGCCGCAACTTTAAGTAAAATTTACAATCAACTCTCTTTAGCAAACAACACAAAATACTATGTAAAAAATATCTTTATAAATGGCCCTTTATTTTCAATAAATAGCAATGTGAGAGAAAATATATATTCCGTAAAGGACAACACGCCAAATCTTGATATGCTTCCAAAAAGTGAGCTAAAAGAGAATATCTATAAAGACTTTAACCAGTTTGAAGCCAACTATCAAGCCAGAAAAATAAGAGAAGTTAAAGCCAAGATCGCATTTTCTGAGAAGCTAAACATCGAAGATATCATCTTAATCAAACAGTATGAAGATGATAAATTTATACTTTTATTAGATAGTGCCATAAACATAAAAAATGAGCTGTTAGAACTTACTAAGAGCGAGAAAATAAGATTTGGCATAAAGACCTTCTTTGAGTTTTTGCTTTGTGGCTTGCTCATTTTATCTTTGCTTAGCATTTCTGCTAGGTTGAAATTTTTAAAGGTGCTTATCGATAAGTCAAAATACATATCAAACTATATCCTATCATCAAAAGAGACAAGTGCGGATAATGCGATATCAAAACTTATAAAAACTTATGAAGATCTAAAAGAAACCTATATAAAAGATAGCAGCTTTTTTCAGATAAAAGATAGATATATTTTATCCGTGAGCAAGAAGCTAGAGTCTATCAATAAGGAAATTTTTACATCGACTGCGGCTTTAAAAATAGAAACAAATAATAGCAAAAAGCAAGTATTTATAGACACGATAGAAAAAAATGCAAATATCATGACTTCACTTTATAACAATGCTAAAAATATCTCAAATGTTAAAAAATATAGCGAATGCAATAAAACCGAGATATTTGATCCTCAAAAAAGCTTCGAAGAAATTTTGCAAGCAAATATCGTCTATTCGCAAAGCAAAAAGATAAATTTTATAAGTTACCTTGATCCAAGCCTTACAAATGAACTAGAAGGAAATCTAAATTCATTAAAAACCGCATTTAACTCTATCTTTTTGGCGTCTTTATCAATGTCTTTAAGACATCAAAACATTATCATCACTATCAAAAAAGTTCAAAAAGAGTTTGATAGAAGCGGGCTTTGTTCTGTAAGCTTTAGCATAAAAAATAGCTCAGCTGCCATGAGCGAAAAGCAAATTTCAGATATATTTTTAGATGATGAGAATAGCTTAAATAATGATGAGAGCGAGTTTTATCTAAAAATCGCTCAAATTTATTTAAAAAATTTAGAAAGCAAGCTGGAGATTAACTCGTTTCCAAGTATTGGCAATGAGTTTAAATTTGTAGTCATTTTTAAAACAACATCAAACTATAAAGACTTTGATATAAAATGCGATCATAAATTAGCATTCTTGCAAGATGTAAATATCGCTTACAACGAAGCTTTTGAGCAGACTACAAAAGACCTTGGGCTCAAAGTGGATATGCTAACAAGCACTAGCCCATCTATTACAAAAAATTATGATGCTATATTTTTAAGAAATACCAATAAGCAAGGTCAAGATATTAAAAATCCGCTCATTTTAAAAGATCCGCTAACTCCATTAAGCATCACAAGACTACTTTGCTTAGGTGAAGCTGATATTATGAATAAAAATTTAAACGATAAACCAAAAATTTTAATCTGCGATACTAATGAAATTTACATAGATATAACAGCAAGTGGTTTTAGTAAATTTAACTGCGAAGTTGTTGGAGTTTGTAATAAAAAAGATCTAAAACAAGCCATAAAGCAAGGCGATTTTGACCTTATATTTGTTGGCTCAAAATTTTTCGAAGCTGAAAAAAATAGCCTTCAAAAAAATCTTGATCTTATAAAAACAGCCATACAAAATGCAAAAATTCCAATTATACTAATGCTTTCAAATACTTCAAATATAGATGGAGAGAGTGTCAAAGAATACTTCAATGCCTATATAAAAACGCCAATAAATAGCGACGAACTGGCTCAAATTTTTAGAAAATTTTTGCCAAATTTTGGCGAGATCGCAATAGACGAAAGCTATCTAACAAAAAGCGAAAATATTATTTTATTTAAGAAATCTCCAATGGAAAATAAAATATTTAGCTCAGCTTTAGGAGAATTTTACAACACACTTGAAACCACAAATAGCTTTGATGAGCTATTAACAAAAATAAAGACCAAAACTTACGGAATCGTTCTTATAGATGAAAATGTAAAAGACTTCAACTATGAAGAGCTAACAAGAGTTGTTGATAAGATAAGACAAAGCCAAAAGGTTGATACAAGAGTGCTGATATTTGGCGCACAAGAAAGAAGTGAATTTCCTTTTGTAAAAGTGCTAGCTAAAAATATCACAAAAGCAGAGCTCTCAGCTACCGTAAGGGAACAAATCGATTCTATGGGCACTAGCTACGCTAAAAGCTCTTATGAATTTATTAAGTTTAACGCTTAAAACTCTTTTGCGTTATTTTTAAATACATTTAGCACGCTTGCTCGTTTATGGTAAATTTCGGCGTATTCTCTTTCGCTCTTTGAGTCATAAACTATACCAGCTCCAGCCCCCACAAATACATCACTAAAGCCATTTTCACCTGACACAAAGATGGCTGAGCGAATAAGAATAGCAACCTGAGCATCGCCATTAAAATGCAAAAATCCAATGCCGCCGCCATAGATATTTCGCTCATAAATTTCAAGCTCGTTTATGATCTGCATCGCTCTGATCTTTGGCGCACCGCTAAGCGTGCCAGCTGGGAAGATGCTAGCTAAGACATCAAAAAGATCAAGCCCTTTGGCGCACTTGCCATAGACATCGCTTACGATATGAATTACTTTTTCATATTTTTGGATATGCATAGTATTTTTTACGGATACACTTTTTGGCTCTGAAACCCTGCCGATGTCATTTCTAGCAAGATCAATTAGCATTTTGTGCTCAGCCAGTTCCTTTTCGTCACTTAAAAGCTCATTTTCAAGTGCCGCATCTGCATTTGCATCACTTCCTCTAGGCCTTGTGCCTGCGATCGGAGCTACAAAAATTTGCTCACTTTTCATCTCAAAAACAAGCTCTGGCGAAGAGCCAACCACATCACCATAAGGTGTAGGAAAATGAAACATATATGGACTTGGATTTGTAAGTGAGAGCTTTTTATAAAATTCCAAACTGCTCATATTCGTTGAAATTTCAAGCAATTCACCAAGTACCACCTGAAAGACATCACCACATCTTATATACTCTTTTGCTAACTCAACCATATCCTCAAAGTGTTTCTTTTCTCTACTAAGATCAGTTTTTATACTAAATTTACTCTGCTCTTTGCTTTTGCATTCAACTTTCGCATCAAGCAAAAAGTCATAATATTTATTCTTATCTCCATAAAATGTATAAATTTTACTCATCTTGTCAAAGTGCAGATAGGCCTTTGCATCGGCATAGATAAATTTTGGAAATTCATACTTTTTGGCTTTCTCTTCTCCGATATATTCAAAATATCTCACACCATCATAGGCAAAAACACCAAAAAGTCCCGCAAATGGAGCTAAAGATTTATTACGATTTGTATCAAAATAACTTCTAAGCCCATAAAAGTCCATATCCTTTTCATCGATGTATTCGCAATCAATACCTATAATCGTTTGGGTCTTATCCTCGGCCAAGTAGCTATTTTTAAATTTTTCTCTAATCACTTCATAATAAAACAGTGGTTGTTCTAAGAGCATTTTTTTCCTTTAAATTTTTGATGATTATAAAAAAAGTTCGCTTTTAGTTTTTAAAATTTTTATCAAATTTCTAAATTTATGCCCAAATTTCACCTTTTTACTATTTTTTTAACACCGCTTGGCTAAAATTTGGCACTCGTAAAAGGAAATTTATGCTCTTTGTTGAACTTTTTATAATTGGTATCGGTGTTGGATACATCGCTGGCTTTTTTGGCATCGGTGGCGGCACGGTCGTCGTTCCTATAATGGTCGCCTTTGGATATGACATAAAAACCGCTATTGGCATAAGCGTTATGCAAATGATATTTAGTGCGACTTTTGGCTCGTATCTAAACTACAAAGCTGGCCTTTTAAAACTAAATCGCGGCGTAGTTTTAGGGCTTGGGGGCTTAGTTGGAGCTAGTTTTAGTGGCATTATTGTTTCATATGCGCCAGCGATTTTACTTGAGTCACTCTTACTTGCGACATTTATCTTATCCCTTTTAAAGTTATATTTTATGCCAAATAGTGACGGCTCAAACGCAAATAACTCACTTTTTTTGCTATTTTTAGTTGGTCTTTTTGTAGGTGCTCTTGCTATTAGTATTGGCATCGGCGGGGGCGTCTTTATCGCTCCTATCTTGGTAGGCTTTTTGCGTTATGAGCTGAAAAAAGCGGTCTCAATGGGCGTATTTTTCGTTATGTTTGCAGCCATCGCTGGCTTCATCTCGCTCTCGCTAAATGGCCATATCTCATACGCTGAGGGCGCATTTTTAGGTCTTGGCTCGCTAATAGGCGCATACTTTGGCACCAAAAAGACGCAAAATACCGACAAAAAAACACTTAAAAAATGGTTTTTACTCTTTTACATAGCGATGATATGTTTGATATTAAAAGATATGTTTTTTGAATAAGAGCATGGCTAAATTGCCACGCTCTTTTTAAATTTCTTCAAAAAAGTAAGCTTCGCTTAGTTTAAAAGCAAGCTCTTTTAGCTCATCTTCGTTTAAATTTACGCCCTTTGCAATCTCTTTAACGCTGGCCTTGCCGTCAAATTTCAATGCAGCTTTGATCTCTTCAACGCTTAAACTAAGCTTGCCATTTAGCTCATTTGCTAAAGAAATAACTGGCGAGTTAGCCTCCAGAAAATACCCCAGATACGCAGCAGCTCTAGGCTTTAGCCTAGTTTTTTTAGGCTCATAAGCAAGTGCAGCAAGCTTTGTGGATGAAATTTTAGTGTTTTGATCATTTAAAATTTCAAGTAGCCCCATAAATGCTTCACTCTTGCTCTCACCAAGTGCAGCCTTTACTTCACTTAAATTTAGACTTTGCGGATAGGCTTTGCTCAAAATTTCTTGCGTTTTTGTCCTTGGCTGCTCACTAAAATATGCAAAATAAATCCTATCAAGCTCGCTCTCTCCAAGCACCGCATCAAAGTCCTCAGCGCCACCAAGCCTTTCTTTGTGCGCGATGAGGCTCTTTCTAAAAGATCTATTAAACAAAAAGTCGTTTAGCTGCTCTTTTTTGATGCGAGTGTTGTAGCTTTGCTCGATGTGCGCGTCAAAGCGATAAATTCCAGTTGAGCTTGCAAAGATGTCATTTAACGAAGCATCTATAACATAGCAAAGTCCGTGTTTATCGATGTGTTTAGCAAATTTATGAAAGTAAGTTGGCTCGTTGCTAGCCTCCAAAAAGTCGTGCAAAATGTAATAATCACTACCCTTTGCGATGATGCCTTGTAAGAAATTTAGCTGCGTCAAAAGTAGCTTCATGCTGTCTTTATAGACGACGTCGCTTTGGTTTTGTAAGCTAAATTTCAAATAATCCTGCAAGAAATTTAACTCACCTTTTACACGAGCAAGTGCTTCTTTGCTGTCGTTACCTGAGCTTACAAAAAGCATAAAATCTCTTAAAATATCAAGGCTCTTCCAGCCAGGATAGGTATTATACGAAACATAAGCGATGCCATCCTCGCTAAGTAGTGCCTTAATCGTGGCAAGCAGTGCATCTCTTACATTTGGACTCACCCAGCTATAAACGCCATGAGCGATAATATAGTCAAATTTCCCAAGCTCTTTTATATCGCTTTCGTTCATGTGCAAAAAATTTCGCTCAAGAAGAGTAAAATTTTCTAAACCTATCTGCTTTGCCACCTTGTTACCTTCAGTCACTTGATGGCTTGAGATGTCGATACCAACGACTTTTGCGCTTTTGTGCGAAATGGCAAATGGCAAGATATTGCCACCATATGATGAGCCAAGCTCAAGCACTCTAGCCTCTTTTAAGCTAGCTGCTTTAAGCCCCAGAAATTTAGCAACCGCTTCTATCCTAACTGGCGAGCAGTCGCTAAATGCAGCCGAGAAATAAGGAATTTCATCATAAGCTTTCTTTGTTTTATTCATTAGCTATGTTTTCTTGCAAATTCTCTCATAAATTCGCCAAGTTTTTCAACATCGCTTTGACTAACGGCATTGTAGATAGAGGCTCTTATGCCGCCAAGATGTCTGTGACCTTTTAGCCCTAGCATGCCCTCTTTTAGTGCTTCTTCGACGAAAACTGGCTCAAGTGCGTGATCTTTTGGTATCGTAAAGCTCACGTTCATATCTGATCTGCTTGATTTTTTAGCGTGGCCTAGATAAAAGCCATTTGAGCTATCTATGATGTCATAAAGCGTGCTTGCTTTTTTTGCATTTATCTTCTCAACCTCAGCAAGTCCACCAAGATCTAGTAGGTGCTGCATGGTTAAATTTAAAAGATAAATTCCAAAAGTTGGCGGTGTGTTGTAAAGTGAGTTTGCCTCTACGTGCGTTTTGTAGCGCAAAAACATAGGGATATTTTGGCTGCTCACACGATCAACTAGGTCTTTTCTTAAAATGACGATAGTCACGCCACTTGGGCCTGCATTTTTCTGAGCGCCACCGTAAAGCAAGCCAATACTGCTAAAATCAAGCGGTCTAGCGAAAAAATCACTCGAAGCATCGACAACAAGGGGCGATTTAGTCTTTGGCATAGCCTTATACTGTGTGCCATAAATCGTATTATTTGAGCAGATGTAGGCGTAGTCGGCATCGTCACTAAATTTCACATCAGGGATGTAAGAGAAATTTTCATCTTCGCTGCTTGCTACGACATCTACATTTACGCCAAGCACTTTTGCCTCTTTGATCGCTTTGTTTGTCCAAACGCCAGTGTTTGCGTACTGCGCCTTGCCACCTTGATATAAATTCATCGGTATCATGCTAAATTGCAAGTGTGCGCCGCCTTGCAAAAATAAAATTTCATACTCATCGCCGACATTATAGAGCTTTCTTATCTTATCCATCGCACCAAAGTGGATCTCCTCAAAGGTCTTGCTTCTGTGGCTAATCTCCATGATCGAGTAGCCCTCGCCTCTGTAGTCGGTAAATTCGGCCTTTGCGTGCTCTAAAACCTCTAGTGGTATCGCGCTTGGGCCTGCGCTAAAGTTGATTTTTCTACTCATTTTTACTCCTTGATAATTGCTTTTTTATGTGTATTTTGCGAGATAAGCTCTATCTCATCGTCTATTTTTAAATCCCTAAGATCAACTCTCTTGCCATCTTTTCTAACCTCGATAAGCCCTTTTGTACTCTCAAAAAAGAGCTCCCTCATCTCATAAGCCTTCTCTAGCGAGTTAAGGGCTGAGCTAAGGACTAAAATTTTTCTTTGGACAGCATTTGCTATGGCATTTTGCTTATTTGTCACCTCGCTAAATTTTAGCTCGATCCTAGCTTTTAGAGCGTTTGATGAAAATTTAGAAAGTAGTAAATTTAGCAAATTTTGCTTTTTGGTTATCTTTAAGCTTAAAGCGCTATCAAGATCATCGCTGAGCCTATCAAGATACTGAAAAAAAGCCTCTTCATCAGGTAGCAGATCAAGCATAGCTGCACTTGGCGTAAGCGATCTGCGGTCTGCTACAAAGTCGCTTATAACATAGTCTATCTCATGTCCAATAGCGCTTATGACTGGCGTTTTGGTGGCGTAAATTTCACGCGCCAAGCCCTCGTCGTTAAAGCACCAAAGATCCTCTTTGCTGCCGCCTCCACGAGCTAAAACGATCACATCAACGCCGTATCTATCAGCTCTTTTTAAAGCCTTTATGAGCGAGCTTGGGGCATTTTCACCTTGAGTTAAGGCATCAAAGATATAAATTTCGCTTAATTTCCAACGACTCGTCACGACCTTTAACATATCCTGAAGTGCCGCCGAAGTAGCGCTTGTGACAAGGGCTATTTTTTTAGGTAAATTTGGTATCTCTTTTTTTGTGCCGATATCAAAAAGGCCCTCATTTTCGAGCTTTTCTTTAAGCTGCCTAAACGCAAGCTCAAGCTCACCCTCGCCATCTGGTAGCATCGCACTAGCCACTAGCTGATACGATCCACTTGGCGAATAAATAGTCACTTTGCCATAAATTTTGACCTTCAAGCCATCTTTTGGCAAGAATTTCACTTTTTGGTTGTTCATACGATACATCACAGCTGAGATGCTTGACTTTTCGTCTTTTAGCGTGAAGTACCAGTGCCCAGAAGCGTGCTTAGTAAGGCGCGAAATTTCTCCACTTACCTCGACATAGTCAAGTGTCGCTTCAAGCAGCGCCTTTGCTTTTTCGTTTAGCTCAGATACGCTAAGCATTGATCTCTTTGACCTTTTTGGCGATAAATAGCGTCGAGATGTCCATACTAAAGCCCTTACAAAGCTCTATCTCAAAGCCAGCAGTGGCTAGCTCATCGCAAAAGCTCTTTGCATCCAAGAAATTTTCTATCGAGCTTGGCAGATACTCGTATGCCTCTTTATTTTTTGAGATAAAGCCACCAATTTTTGGCAAAATTTTACTTAGGTAAAAATCTCTTAGCGAGGTTATAAGCCCCTTTTTCTGGCGTTTTGTAAATTCAAGCACGGCTACGTAGCCATTTAGAGCAAGTACTCTGTTAAACTCTCTAAGCGCAGCCTTTCGCTCAACCACATTTCTGATACCATAGCTTATGCTTAAAATTTGAGCCTCGCCACTTGTAAGCGTAGTGTTGTCAGCGTAGGCCTCTATAAATTTAAAATTTGGAAATTTTGCCCTAGCCTCTTTTAGCATACCACTTGAGGGATCGATACCAGTAAGGCTTTTTATCTCAACGCCAAATTCTTTTGAAATTTCACTCCAAAGCCCCATCATATCGCCAGTACCGCAAGCTACATCTACAATATTTATGCTTTTATTTTTAAAAATTTCTAGCATATATCTGCAGGCAAATTTCCTCCAGCTCACATCCACACCAAGACTTAGCACCCTGTTTGCGACGTCATAAGTCGGAGCGATCTGGTTAAACATATCAACGATTTTTTCTTGTTTTTGCATAAATTTGCCCTTTTATATGTAGTAAATTTTTAAATTTCTTGAAATTTTGCGAGTTACTTTTATAAATTTAAGACGCTTTTTTAGTATCTCTTCTCTACTTTTATAAATTTGCTTGTAAATTTTACTCTCTAGCCTCTCTTTATCTGGCATTTCTGGAAGTCTTTTAAGGATGCCGAGCCAAACGTCATAGTCTTGAAGATTGCCAAAAATTTCTTGCATCTGCTTTAGCTTCTCTTCATACTTTTTAAGCCCTTCAAAATAAAAAATTTCACATAAAAACTCGTATGTGTATCTCATCTTTTTAAGCTCTATCCTAAGATCATGAAAGCTCTCATTTGGGCAGTCTTGATTAAGGCTTTTTATCCTTTTTTGAGCTAAAACCAAAAGCGTTCTAAGCTTAAACGAACCAAGGCGCGAAAGGCTTACATCAAAGAGTTTTGACTTATAAAATTCACCCTCGTTTAAAAATATCTCCCACTCTTTTAAAAATGCGTAGTTTTCTTCGTCACCAAGGTAGCTTTTTACATTTTCATACTCTAAATCTAGAGCCTTTTTTACAAAATATATAGGCTCGTTTGCATGTTTTTGCTCGTTTAAAAAGCTCAAAAATACATCCAAATCTCGCTTTTTGTTTGTCGAGTTTGCAAGCATTTTAAAATTCTCACCAAAAAAAAGTGTCACTTTCTCATCAAAAACGCCACTAAAAATTTTAAGGATCGACCTAACCTTTCTTAAATTTACGCGAAGATCATGCAAAACTTCTTCATCTTTATCTATCAAATACTGGCTTTTTAGCCTTTTTATTACTTTAAAAATACTAACGAAAAGGACTCTTAGCGCCTCGCCGCTTTTTAGATTTGTAGCAAAATTTGGCAAAATTTCTTTTTCTTTTATGATCTTATAGGCTCTTTTGTAGTCAATTTGTTCATTTTCATTAGCATGAATGGCAAGAAATTTGTTTTTATATCTTTTATCACAAGTTACGTCACTTAGGCAAAAATTTTCTAAAAATGGTGGTAGTTTGAAAAAGACGGCCTCATTTTCATCGCTAAATTCGATTTCAAATGTACAAAGCCCGTTTAGTTCATTTTTAAAAATATCGATATTGCAAGGATTGTTATTTAATTTAAAAATGTATCTATCTTTTAAGATGACGCTACCGATGCGGTTTTTAAGAGCCTTTTTAAACTCCGCTTTTTCGCAAAATTCTTCATTTTCTTCCCTGATTAGATCTTTACCAATCTTTACAGTTTTTATAAATTTATCCTCTTCACTTCGAAAGCGGATCTCTTCATTTTGCGTTATCTTGGTATAAAATTGAGAAATTTCAAGGTGCTTAAAAACTACTCCAGCTTCTTTTAAAAAATCTAGAATTTGAGAATTTTTGAGTAAAAATTTACGCTCTATCTCCAAACTCACATTTTTCTCCAAATTTTTTTGTTCATTTTAGCAAGTTAGTGCTTAAAACAATGAGAAAAATGCTAAATTTAGGCTTATTTTAAAAGTATTTTTATTAGGAAAAAAGATGGAATTTATGTTGCTAAATAGCAACATAAATTTTATTTACAGTGTTTACAGCTTTTTACGCTAGCTACGATATTTAGACGTTCTATTATATTTCCAATCTTCTTTTCTAGTGCCTCTTGATATTTGCCAAGCTCAGCTTCATCGTAGCTCACGTCCTCGACGCTTCCACAGCTTTCACAGACAACATGAATATGTGGATATTCGTAGATGTCGTATCTAGCCTTTTGATTGACGATATTTACTTCGACTACGAGACCTTCGTCTTTTAAAGTATTTAAATTTTTATAAACCGTTGCTAGAGAAACCGATGGACTCTCTTTTAAAATCTCATCATAAAGCTCATCAATCGTTGGGTGCGTGTGGCGATCAAGAATTCTTAAAACGCTAAGGCGCTGTGGCGTGACTTTTAGCCCGGATTGCTTTAATAATGATACGTATTGCATAGTGCTTTTCCTTATTTTTATTTTGGCTTATGCTAGCAAAAATAATATTAAACGTTACTTTATTAAATGATATTAATTATTTTCTAGTAAATTTTTGGTAATCTGCTCGGCACTTATACCAAGATGTTTTTCAACCTCGGCGGTTGAACCATGTGGGATAAATTTATCTTCATACTCGAAGCTAATGACGCTTATATTTGAAATTTTATTTTCTTGTAAAAATGCACTTACTATCTCGCCAATACCGCCTTTTTTGGCACTATCGCTAAAGATGTACCACTTTTTAGTGCGTTTTGCAAGATCCAGTAAAAGCTCACTATCAAGCGGCTTTGCAAAGACGAGATCAACCAATATCACATCAAGCTTGTCAGCTAGTAAATTTCTGACCAAATTTGCTCTGCCAACGCCGTTACCATAGCCTAAAAATGCGATATCACTCTTTACATCAGCTAAAATTTCACCCTTGCCAAACTCAAGCGGTTTAGCCTTAAACTCATCTCTTAATATAAATGCTCCGCGCGGATATCTAAATGCGCTAACACCCTTGTAAGAGTAGGCAAATTCCATAACATTTTTCATACTCTCTTCACACCTTGGGGCAAAAAGAACCATATTTGGCACAGCATTTAAAAAGCTAATATCAAACGCACCTTGATGCGTTTCGCCGTCCTCGCCCACAATGCCAGCCCTATCCATCGCAAATGTGATGTTTAAATTTAAAATAGAAGCATCGTGAATGACCTGATCGTAGGCTCTTTGCATAAAAGTCGAGTATATCGCAACAAACGGCTTAAAGCCCTCTTTCGCCATGGCTGACATAGAGGTAACTGCATGCTGCTCGGCTATCGCTACGTCCCAAAAACGATCTGGAAATTCTTGTATCAAAGCGTCCATGCCAGTGCCTGTTGGCATCGCAGCTGTGACACCTACAATATCACTATGCTCTCTTGCCATTTTTAATAGTTGCTCGCTAAAGATCGCCGTGGCTGACTTATTTGACTGTCTTTTGATAAATTCGCCACTTTTTAGATCAAATGGTCCAACTCCATGCCAATTTTCATAGTAACCCTCAGCAAATTCATATCCTTTACCCTTTAGTGTCTGCACATGCACGATGACTGGTTTTTTCATACCTTTTGCCGTCTCAAATGTACTAAGAAGCGCGCCTAAATCGTGTCCATCAACTGGGCCAATGTACTCAAGCCCAAGCTCTTCAAAAAACATACCAGGAGTGATGAGTCTAATGCCCTCTTCGATACGTCTAGCCATATATGCGGCCGAATCTGGCATATAGCTTAGAAATTTCTCAACCCTGCCTTTAAATTTTTGATAAAACTGTCCTGCCATCATCTGGCTTAGATACTTGCTAAGTGCGCCTATTGGCTTACTTATGCTCATCTCGTTGTCGTTTAGGATGATGACGCAAGGATATTTTCTATCCCCCAGCTCATTTAGCGCCTCGTACGCCATTCCGCCACTTAGTGAGCCATCGCCTATAACAGCTACTGGGATACGATCTTCGTTTTTAAGTTTTATCGCCTTTGCAGCACCAACTGCTAAAGATATAGACGTCGAGCTATGTCCTGCTACAAAGTAGTCAAATTTACTTTCGCTTGGCTTTGTATAGCCGCTGATACCATTAAATTTTCTAAGCGTATCAAAGCTCTCCCAGCGTCCAGTTAGTAGTTTGTGTGCGTAGCTTTGATGGCTTACATCAAAAATAAATGGATCTTTTGTCACATCAAAAATTTTATGCATCGCTACAATGATCTCAACTGCACCGATGTTTGAGCTAAGATGACCGCCATTTTTGCTAACAGTGGCTAAAATTTTATCCCTGATATCATGACAAAGTGCGTTTAGTTCATCAACATCTAAACTTTTAACGTCTTTATTCATTATTTACCAGCATTTTTAGTTTTTCTAGCCTTGTTTGCATAGTTGCATCGATATTGCCACCATCACTTATAATAACCACACCGCCTTTGCTTATAGCATCATCAGCGCTTATTTTGACGTGCTCATTCTTGCTAAATTGCTCTTTTATATATTCGCTATCTTCGGGATTTACGCGAATTTCTATATTTTTGACATTACTTAGCTCTTTTATAAGCGAGCTTGCTAGATGATGAGCGATCTGATTTGAAGAGGCTGAAATTTCTTTATCGATTACTTCTTTTGCGATTTTTATAGCAGTTTGCCCAAGCTCTTCTTCGATCTTCTTTAAAAACTCATCAAATTTAACATACTGCTCATCTAGCTTTGTAGCTGAAGCACTAAATCTAGCCTCAAGTTCATTTATTCTTGCTTCATTTGCCGCATTTGCCTGGGCGATACCCTCATTTTTACCATCCTCTTTTGCGCGAGAAATTTCAGCCTCAAGGCGTTTAGCAAATTCGCTCTCTTGATTTTCTATTTGCATTTGAAGTTTGATGATATTGCTACTTAGCTCATCTGTTTTTTTAAGCAATTCTTCAACAAAGCTCGACTCGCCTGCTTGCTGTATTTGTGGACTTTGAGCCTGAGAAGCAAAGTGGTTTTGTGAGTTTGTTTGCGTTTGATGGCTAGCTTGAGGAATGAAATTTTCACCTTTTTGTGCAAAATTTTGCTCGCTTAGCTCTTCACTAAGATTATTTTCCTCTATCAATACAGGAGCACTATCTGCGGCTCGCTCTCCAACTCCAAGTACCTTAAATCTGTAATTTTCTATAAAGTGAGCTGGAGAAGTCTCACTGGTTATTACGCTGCTTTTCATTCTATCATCTCATCTGCTTCGCCGACTTGGAACACACCTTGATCAGCTAGAGTTTGCACTGTCTCTACTATGCGTCTTTGAGCCTCTTCAACATCTTTTACACGCACCGCACCAAGATATTGCATCTCCTCTTTAAAGGCTTCTGCTGCACGCTGAGACATATTTGATAAAAATTTATCCTTTATGCCATCGCTTGAGCCTTTAAATGCGACCATAAGGTCTTTTTTGTCGACATTTTTAAGAATTTCTCTAATCGCAGTTGCATTAAGGTTAATGATATCTTCAAAGGTAAACATAAGCTCTTTGATCGTTGTTGCGAGCTTATCATCGCTTTGTTCGATACGCTCAATCGTGCTTTTGCTGGCTTTTTGTCCAAGTCTATTAAGCACTTCTGCCACAGCTCTTGGACCGCCAACTTCGACTTTGTATGATGTAAGGCTTTCGAGTTTGCCCTCAAGTACGGTTGAAACACGCTTAATCACCGATGGGCTAATATCACCAAGATTTGCCATTCTAATGACAACTTCGCTTCTTAACTCATCTGAGAAAAAGCTAAGCGTTTCAGCAGCACTTGTTGAGTCCATGTGAGCTAGTATTAGCGCTATGGTTTGAGGGTGCTCTTTTATGATAAAGTCTGCAAGCTGTTGTGGTTTTATCTTATCAAGATAGCCAAAGCTTTTTGAGTTTTCCATGCTTTTTGCAAGCTTATCTAAAATTTTCTGAGCAGCCTCTGGACCAAATGTGCGGTAAAGAATTTCTTTTGCGTACTCTAAACCGCCACTTCTCATATATTGATTTGACTGCATTAGCGCGTAAAATTCTTCTAGTACGGCACTTGCGACTTGCTTATCAATATTTTTCGCAGTTGCGATATAGCCTGAAATTTCAGTGATGACATCAACATCCATGTGAGAAAATATAAGAGCAGTTGCCTCTTCGCCAAGCTGAATCAGCAAAATAGCAATCTTTTCAGGCATCGATAGATCATCATATATCATTTTTTGCTTGTCATTTAGCTTTATTGACATCAAATTTCCTTACGCATATTAAAGTCGCTGTCATTTTTTACCATATCTTGAAGTAGCATTGCTATCTCTTCATTTCTTTCTGTGATGACCGCTCTCATTTTCTCAAGTAAAACATCGTATTTTAATTCATCTTCATTAAACTCGCCACTAAGTCCTAGTTGCTCTTCGACCTTTTTGCGAGCAGCTTTAAATTTCTCAAGTGTATCTTCAGCATCTACCTCAATATCTTCAAGTCCATCTTGAACTTGTTCCTCTTCTTCTTTTGTCTCTTCAAGCATCTTTTGCATAAATGGCACAATAACTTTTTTGTAGAAGATGTAGAGCAACAATGCTGCAAAAATATATTTTAGTAGCGGCATAAATGGCACTACATAGTTATTCACAAAGCCATCCATCTTCTCGCTAGTGCTTATATCTTTACCAGTTTTAAACTCAAAGTTATCTAAGCTTACTTCATCGCCCCTATTTTGGTTATAGCCGATTGATTGTTTGATTAAATTTGTGATTGACTCTCTTTGCTCTTTGGTAAGTGGGGCAAATTCAAGCTCGCCAGTTGGCTTGCCATCACTATCTTTTTTACTCTGATAAAGTCCGTCTATAACGACAGCCGCACTCACTCTGTTTATGCTAGCAAACTGCCCTTTGATGCTTGTTACTTTCTTTGAAATTTCATAGTTTGTCTGCTGTGAGCTTTTATTGTACTGCTCTTTTAAAGTGCTATCATCAAGTCCTTGAACAGGGCCAATGTTGCTAACTGCACCCGGGACACCACCTACTTCATTTGGTGCTGAGCCTTGACGCTTTTCTTCGATATTGCTTTCGCTTCTAACGACGTTATTTGGGTCATAAACTTCACTTTTTGTATCTTTTTTGTCAAAGTCAAAGTCGATATTTACCTTTGCTACGACCTTGTCCGCACCGCCCACGATAGGAGCTAGCACATTTACGATCTTTTGCTCATAATTATTTTCAAACTCGCGCTTATAGCGGATCTGCTGAGCTATAGCGTCACTATCAAACTCACCGTCTTCATCGCCAAGTGCGACGCCATCTTGATTGACGATCTTTACATTTTCTGTGCTTAAGTTTGTAACAGAGGCAGCGACAAGGTTTTTAATACCAAAAATTTGCTTTGCGTTTAGGCTAACGCCTGGCTTTAGCTCAACAACGATAGACGCTGTTGGAAGTGCTTGTCTTTCAGTAAAGACGCTCTCTTTAGGGATAGCGATACGAACAGTCGCTTTTTGGATAGAAGAAAGACTCTCGATCGTTCTAGCTAGCTCGCCCTCAAGCGCTCTTTGAAATTTTACTCTCTGCTCGGCATCAGTCGCACCAAATTCTTGCTTATCAAAAATTTCAAAGCCGATTTTGCTCTCTTTTGGTATTCCAAGCGTTGCAACAGCGATGCGCTCTTTATAAACATCACTCGTTGGTACAAGGATAGTGCCTTCGTTTGCTAATTTATATTTAATGCCATCTTTGTTTAGCTGATCAAGTATTAAGGCAGAATCATTTGGGCTAATGTTTTCAAAAAGAACGCTATAACCTGCAAAATTTTCATTTTTGCTTTTATAAAGTGTTAAAAATACCAAAAATGCCACGACCAAGACGATAGAGCTAGCTGCAACGATTTTTTGCTTTAATGAAAGCTTCTGGTAAATTTGACTTATTTGATGAAGTAATGCTTTAAAATCCATATTCCCACTTTAAAATTTGCTTTAACTCTTCAAAAACTCTATCATTTTGCCAGCTAAGACCGATGGTGATTCTCACCGCATTTAAGGCGTAGCTTTTTAGATCTCGCAAAATTATACCCTTTTTTAGCATCTTTTCGCATATCTGGCTTGATTTTAGCTCGTTAAATTTAAAAGTGATGAAATTTGTATAGCTTGGGATAAATTCTATGCCATTTTGCTTTGCAAATTCCTCATATCTCTTCATTTGCTCGAAATTATTCTGCATGGTTTGCTGCACGAACTCATCATCTCCAAGTGCTACTATCGCAGCTCTTAGGCTTGGAGTTGTGATGTTAAATGGGGCTCTTAGCTTTGAAAGTGCGCCTATGATCTCTTCATTTGCCACGCCGTATCCCACGCGCATGCCACCAAGTGCGTAAGCCTTTGAAAATGTTCCAAGATAGATGACATTTTTAAGCTTAGCCACATCGCTTGGCCTTATCTCTTTTTTGCTATCTTTAAATTTTGCAAATTCGTTGTAGGCACAATCAAGCACCACAAGTGTATTTTCATCGATCTTTTTTATAAATTTAAATATCTCTTCAGCATCTAAACACTCACCCAAAGGGTTGTTTGGCATACATAGAAAAATGACTGAAATTTCATCTTTTTTTGCGTTGTAAATTTCCAAAAATTCATTTAGATCGTGTCCCATGCTCTTTGTGCGATAAATTTTTGCTCCAGTTTGCTTTGCATAAATTTCATACATTGCAAAGGTCACACCAGCCATCAAAACGCCACTTTGTTTGTTTGCTTTTGCGTGCAGTGCATACTCTATGATCTGGTCGCTTCCAGAGCCGATTATCAAATTTTTACTGCTAACATCATATTTTTTAGCCAGCCCTTCTTTTAGCTCAAAATAGCTGTCGTCTGGATATAGATGTGCGTTCTTAGCGACCTCTTTTAATGCCTCTTCCACTCTTTTGCTTGTACCAAATGGATTTTCATTACTGGCTAGCTTGATCACGTCTTTTGCTTCGATGCCAAATTCTCTAACTACAAGCTCGATTGGCTTTCCAGCCTCGTAATTTACTAGATCATCTAAAAAGTCATTAAATTTCATTACTCATCTCCATTTAAATAGCTTCCAAGCCATGTTATCTCAGCGCCACTCTCTTTTGCGAGTTCAAAGGCATTTTGTACCTTCTCATCGTCGATATGCCCTTCAAAATCAAGATAAAACACTGACTTAAATTCACGTTGCTTGATAGGACGTGACTCAAGTTTTGTGATATTTATATTTTCATTTTTAAAGATAGAAAGCAGATCAGCAAGGCGTCCTGGACTGTGATCCGTCTTTGCAAGGATCGAAGTTTTTGAGTTTTCAACTCTTGCGTTTTTAAAATCGCTTAAAATCAAAAATCTCGTTCTATTTGCCATATTGTCTTCAATCGTCTCATAGACGATTGGCACATTGTAAATTTTTGCTGCGATCTTTGAGCAAATGGCAGCTGAATTTCTATCCATTGATGCCATGTATGCAGCTGCTGCGGTTGATTTTGCTGGGACAAATTCAATTTCATTTAGCATATGATCTTCTAGAAATTTACGGCATTGATTATACCCTTGCGGATGTGAATAAATTCGCTTTATCTCTTTTAAATTTTCATTTATGCTAACAAAGCTGTGATGGATATCCACATAAAGCTCAGCAACTATTTTTATATCACTGAATTTACTCAAACAATCAAGCGTAGCGCCAACAGCGCCTTCGGTGTTGTTTTCAATAGGCACAACGCCGTATTTTGCCTCTTTTTGAGCTAGTTTTGTAAAAACTGCTTCGATGGTCGCAAGTGGCAAATATGAACTCATCGCACCAAATCTACTCTGAGCCGCCTGATGCGTATAAGTGCCCTCAGGCCCTAGATAGACGATCTTTTGAGGCATTTCTAAATTCCTACTTACAGCAAAAATTTCAAGATAAATGGCTTCAATAGCAGCTTTATTTAAAGCTTTGTCTTTGCTAAGACTAGTTAGTCGGTTTATAATAGCTCGCTCACGCTCAGGACGATATATAGGCGTTCCGCTAGTTTGCTTTAGCTTGCCGATTTGCTCAACTAAAATCATCCTTTCATTTAGTTTATTTAAGATGAGATCATCAATCGCATCGATCTCTTTTCTAAGCTCATTTAGCTCTTGCATCAGCGCTCTCCAAAAATTCTCTCTCAAGTGCCACGACATCTTCAAAGCTCTCTCGTCTTCTTATCAGCCTATCTTTGCCATCAAGCACGCAAACTTCAGCGGCTCTGTTTCTTGTGTTGTAGTTTGAGCTCATGCTAAAACCATAAGCTCCAGCACCTTTTACCACAATAATATCTCCACTCTCACACTCTGGCAACTCTATATCTTTTGCCAAAAAGTCGCCACTTTCACAAACTGGACCGACCACGTCACAAGTGCCTAAATTTTTATCCTTGCCACAAACAAAAATTTCATGATGAGCACCATAAAGACTTGGCCTAATAAGATCATTCATCGCACCATCAGTGATGACAAATCTCTTTTTGCCGTTAAATTTTTCATATAAAACGCTTGCGACAAAATAGCCAGCATTGCCCACTATGAAGCGTCCTGGCTCGCAAACTATGGTCACATCTTGACCCTTTAGTGCAGCTAAAATTCCTTGAGCATAGTCATATAAATTTATCTCTTTTTCGTCGTTATAGATGATGCCAAGTCCGCCACCAACATCGAAAAATTTGATATCTATCTCAAGTGCTCTTAGCTCTCTTAAAAGCTCACTAACGATATTTGCAGCATCAATTATCGGGCTAAGTGATGTTAGCTGAGATCCGATGTGAAAGTGTATGCCAGTTGGCTCAAGAGAGTCTGAAGCTTTAGCGTGGATGTACATTCTTTTAGCTGTTTCGGCATCAACGCCAAATTTATTTTCATTTAGCCCTGTCGAGATATATGGGTGAGTTTTTGCATCGACACCTGGATTTACCCTAATGCTAATTCTTGCCTTTAAGTTTAGCCCTTTTGCGATTTTTTCAAGTCTTAAAAGTTCAGCAAAACTCTCGACATTTATGAGTAAAATTTCATTTTTCAAAGCCTCTTTTAGCTCATCATCGCTCTTGCCAACGCCACTAAAAATGATCTGATATCTCTTTGCACCTGCTAAAAGCGCTCTTTTTACTTCGCCAATGCTAACACAATCAAATCCAGCTCCAAGATCAGCTAGAAATTTTAAAACACTTAAATTTGAGTTTGCTTTCACCGCATAGCAAATGAGAGATTTTCTAGCAAAAAATGCATTTTTTAGTGCTTCATAGCGGTTTTTTATGTAGTTAAAATCATAAACGTAAAGTGGGGTTTTGTATCTATTTGCAAGCTCTTTAAAATCCATAAAATAGCCTTTATTAAAATGGCTTGATTTTACAAAAAGCTTACCAAAATTTGGCTTAACGATGCGATTTTATGAGATAAATGGCGTATACAAAAAGTAAAATAACTGGCAAAACTATGCCGATTTCTGGCAATATCACAGAAGTTTGTGCAAATTTTGCAAGAATAAAGAGCAGTCCCCAAACGACAAGAGTTATCACAACAAAAATAAAAGTCGAAAGTGCAAGATTAAAAAATCTACCAGTTACAGGCAAATGATAGTAAAAAATGAGCAACAAAAATGGTGCAAAAAATGGTGCAATAGCAAGGTTGTAAAAAGCTGTTTTTGCGCTATCAAGGCCGATGCCTTCATTCTTAAATGTCTTTATAAAATTTATCGCATCTGGGATATTAAATTTTGAGTTTTCAACACTAGCAGCGCTTTCAATACTCTTTGGCTTAAAGCCTTTTAATGCATCTAAGTTCTCACTTTGTATTTTATTAAAACCAGCCTCACCAAGCTCTAAAATTTGAGGCAAAAGAGTTTGATTAACATCTTTTAAAATCCACTCATTGTCTTTAAAATTAGCGTGATTTGCAAATGTAGTTGAGAGTAAATTTGTGCCATTTATCTCAAAAATTCTAACATCATTTGCTATTTGATTCACAGAATTTAGCTCTTTTATGTAGATAAATTTGCCTTCAAATTTTAAAAACGAATCATTTGTGCTTTTTGAGAAAGCCGTATTTTTAGCGATGCTTTTTTGATAGTCGTGTGCATAGGCAAATGGAGTAAAATTTAAGCCAACATAAAAAATAGTTATAAAAAGTGCAATAAAAAATGGTGGAAAAATTAAGCTATTTTTACTAATGCCAAGCGCATAAAAACTGATTAGCTCATTTGATCTGACCATATTTACATGTAAAATTATTAGTGCAAAAATGAGCGAAAGTGGCAAAACATAACCAATAGCGCTAAGTGATGTAAGCCCAACATAAAGGAGCTGAAGGTTAGCAGATGGTGGCAGATCTTTTAAATTTGTAAGTAGATCAATGCCTACATAAAATAGTTCAAGTGCTAAAAATACGACAAGAAAAGATTTTATATAGACCCAGCCAACGTATCTGGCGTATAGTTTCATTTGATAAGACCTTTTTTTATCGTAAATTTTTGCGAAATTTCATTGATGTCACTCTTTAGTAGCTCGCAAACTGTATTTTTTGTGTAGGCTAAAATTTCATCTAAAGCCTTTTTCTCCTCATCACTAAACTCTCCAAGAACAAAATTTTTAGCATCACCAAGGTGCCCAATGCCAACACGCACCCTTTCGTAGTCATTGCCTATTAGTCCATCGATCGATTTTATGCCGTTATGGCCGCCGCTACTGCCGCCTTTTTTAAATTTAACTGCACCAAAACTAAGATCAAGGTCATCGTGTATTACGATTATTCTATCTGGTTTATAAAAATCTTTGACCGCTTTTACACTTTGTCCTGAGAGGTTCATAAAGGTTGTTGGTTTTAGCAAGATAATGTCATTAAATTTAAAAACTTCGCCTTGGAATTTGGCTGAGCTAACATCTTTGTAATTTGAGTCTTTTAGGAGATCTATAAGCATAAAGCCTATATTATGTCTAGTGTTTTCATATTTGGAGCCAGGATTTCCTAGCCCCGCTATTAGTGTCACAAAAGCCCTTTTTTATTTAGCTTTAATAACTCCAAGTACCGCAACACGGTCAGCGTCTACAATAGTAACGCCCTTAGGAGCTGTGATATCACGAACCAAAATCGTATCATCAATGTCAAGTTTGCTTACATCAACGTAAAATGAATTTGGTAAATTTTCAGCTGTGCATTTTACGCAAAGACGTCTTTTTGATTGGATCAAAACGCCCTTATTTTTAAGACCAATAGGTGTTCCAACTGGCTTAACTGGGATCATATATTTTGATAAAACGCCTGGAAGTGCTACTTTTAGATCTACGTGTTTAAGATCACTTGTAACAACATCTCTTTGGTAATCAACAATAACGACATTATAAACTTTTCCGCCTACTTTTACATCAAAAGCAAGGCTCTCTTTTTTGCGTGCTTCTTTAATAAAGTCATTTACTTTAAAAGCAGCTGCAACATTCTCTAATCCCTTGCCATAAATGTTGGCGATTAGATAACCATCTCTTCTCAAAGCCTTTGCAGACTTCTTACCGATACTCTCTCTAACGATTCCTTCTAACATCGTTTTCCTTTCATAAAAAAATAGGTGCTGATTTTATCCAATGCTTTATAAATTTCACATAAAGCTTATTTAAGAATGATCACTTTTATTGTTTGTGTATTAGCTTGGACTTCTTTGTCTAAAGTGATTTCATAATATCATCAAATGCTGATACAAACTGCTTTAAACCGTCGCTTAATAAATCTTTATAAATGACATTTATATCTATCTCATTATTTTTTATAATCTGGAAAAAGCTTGAGATATTTTCTTTACTAGGCACATTTTTTGCCTCTGCTTTTTCTTTTATAAATTCTTTTATCGTCTCTAATGGTGCTGTATTTATAGAATTTTTATACATTAGCTCTCTAACGTAATAATCCCCTCTTAAACCGCCACCTTTTACACCTGTACTTGCAAAAAGTGTTCTTACATTTTCTAGTCCAAAATCTTCAATCAGGTGGTATATATTCGCAGCATTCATTATGCCGACTTGTCCAGTTGGCAAGCTCTTTGCAGCCATAACCTCATCAAGCTTTCTATCAAATCTACTTACAAAAACACTTATCACACCTTTTGGCATAGTAGTATCCATAAAGCGGCTTGCATAAGCCTTACTACCTTCTTTAAATGCTTCAAGGCAGTTTTTAGCCTGATCTGGTGAGAATATAAGCGTAGCATTTACACTAATTCCCCTTGCCATAAGCGCGCTCATCGCCTCATAACCATCTTTTGTAGCTGGAATTTTTATCATAACATTTGGCATTGATATTAGATTATAAAGTCTGATACCTTCCTCTATCGTTGCGGCTGTATCGTCACTTAAATTTGGATCAACCTCAATGCTTACAAAGCCATCATCGCCGTTTGCATAATTTCTTAACATTTTACATGCTGCGATTTTTATATCTTGAGTAGCCAAAATTTCATAAAGATCTTTTGGATGGCGTTTATTGCTAGTTTCTATGATCTTTTTATAAGCAGGTGAAGCAAACGCTGTTTTAAAAATAGCTGGGTTGCTTGTAGCACCGTTTATAATATTATTTTCCAATAAAGAGTTAAATTCGCTTTGTAAAAAATTTCTCTCTATAAAATCACACCAAAGAGAGAATTTAGCTTCGTTGTCATACATTAATTTCTACCTTATAAATTTTAAAATTTCACGCAAGTCTTTAACATCAACACAATGTGTCGCTTCTTTTTTTAAGATATCTTTTGCACAAAATGCAATGCTAAGGTCGCACTTTCTAAACATCGATATGTCATTGGCCCCATCCCCAACACACATTATCTCGTCCTTGCCTAAATTTAATAGTCCACACAAGCGGTCAATCATATCTCCCTTTGAACTACCAAACATCATCTCTCCGCCAACTTCGCCACTTAAAATTCCATCTTTATGATGCAAGATATTTGCAAAATTTGCATCAAAATTAAGTTTTTTTTGCATTACATCGGTTGCATTGTGAAATCCACCGCTAAAAACCACGACTTTGATACCCTTTTGCTTTAAAGCTTCTATTAGCTCACCAGCTCCTGGCATTATGGGTAAATTTTTGCAAATTTCATTTACTTTTAAAAGCGGCAATCCTTTTAAAAATTTTACTCTTTTTGTAAGACTTTCAAAAAAATCAAGCTCACCGTTCATTGAACGCTTAGTTATATTAGCTACTTCTTCACTAGCATTATTAGCGGCGGCGAGAATATCTATCGTCTCGCCGTCCATTATTGTAGAGTCAAAGTCAAAAACACAAAGTTTTATCAAGCTATGCCCTAAAAATCACGTTTTAAAAGGCTTTCTACCTTCAAGATCGTAAGAATATTTTGGTCACGCTTTCCGATACCATAAATCATGCCTTTGTCTTTTACTAAAGTCTCTGGTGGCGGATCGATCCTGTTACGGTCTATTCTGATAGCCTCCGTCAAGCGGTCTATCACAAAGCCAGCGATATTATCCGCATCTTTCATAACGATATATCTTGTGCTTGGGCTTTGTTTTGTGACATTTAGTGAAAAACGCTTACGCAAATCAATAAGCGGAATAACATTTCCACGTAGGTTAAACACGCCAAGAACATAATCAGGTACACTAGGAACACGTGTATATTCAATAGGTTTGATTATCTCTTGGATATTTAAAATAGGTATTGCGTACTCTTCCTCGCCGACAACAAATCCTACTAGCTGAACTATATCCTCATTATTTTTTAACTCAGGACCATTCATTTGCTGCTTTTGTTTGCTTAAAACTTGATTTAGTTTATTGTTCATCCCTTACCCCTAAGCTAATTTTATATTCTTTCTAACGACATTTTCTAAGTACTCGGCTGAATATGGTTTTGTAATATACTCAGTCATTCCAACTTCTACGCCACGCAATCTATCTGTTTTTGACGTCCTTGATGTAACAGCAATAAGTGGTAAATTTCTATACTTAGAGTATTTTCTAATTTCGCCAGCCAGTGTATATCCATCCATTCTTGGCATCTCAATATCTATCAAGATCGCATCAAAGGAGTGCTCTCCAGATTTTACGATATTTAATGCCTCAACACCATTTGTAGCTTCTATTATTGTTACCCCAGTTGGTTCAAGCGCTTTTTGCATGATAGTTCTATCCATTTTTGAGTCATCAACTATCAAGACTTTATAATCACTTGGTTTTTCCTTTGCTTTTGTGCTATCTTCTATTTCGGCTCTAATGTCTACCTTGATATCTTTTGCCATCTCCATCATAGCACCAACGTCAATAATCAATGTTACACGGCCATCACCTCTAATAGTCGCACCAGCAATACCTGGGATATTTTGTAAATAATCACCCATTGATTTAATAACAATCTCTTCTTGTCCAACCAAAGTATCGACGATAATGCCTAGTTTTGCTTCAGCAACACCGATTATTACGACATAAGTTTGATCTCCGCCATCAAATGCCTTTTCAACACCAAATACGTCAGAAAGTCTAACAAGAGATAAGACTTCATCTCTTAGCCTTAGTACATTTTTGCCATCGATAGTATAGATATCATCAATCGGCACGCGAACAGTTTCAAGAACACTAGCAAGTGGAATAGCGTAAAATTCTTCTTGCGTTCCAACAAGTAGCGACTGAATAATCGCAAGCGTGAGTGGAATTTTAAGCTTCATAACTGTGCCTTTTCCAACTTCACTTTCAATATCAATGATACCATTTAGTTTTTCGATATTTGTCTTGACAACGTCCATACCAACACCGCGGCCAGATACGTTTGTAACTTTTGCTGCAGTTGAAAATCCTGGTCTAAAGATAAGTCCAAATGCCTCTTTTTCACTCATCGCATCAGCTTCGCGTTCAGTGATGATGCCTTTTTCTATCGATTTAGATTTAAGCATATCTGCATCTAGACCCTTACCATCATCAACTATCTCAACAACGATATGATTGCCTTCATTATAAGCTTTTAGCTGAACAAGGCCTTTTTCTGGCTTACCTGCTGCCTTTCTTGTCTCAGGATCCTCAATGCCGTGATCGCATGAATTTCTGATGATGTGAACTAGTGGATCGCCGATCTCTTCTACGATTGACTTATCAAGCTCAGTCTCTTCACCTGAAATTTCAAGATCGATTTGCTTACCAAGATCGCGGCTAAGATCGCGTATCATACGTGGGAATTTATTAAAGACTTTTGCTATTGGAAGCATTCTTGTTTTCATAACAGCAAGCTGAATATCAGTCGTAACTAGACTTAGGCTTGAGACTACTTGATTTAACTCTTCAAGAAATTTCTCACCCTCATATCTCTCTTCCACGTCATCATAAATTTTTAATAAGCGGTTTTTACCAAGAACAAGCTCACCAATTAGATTCATTAAGTGATCAAGCCTTTTTACTTCAACGCGTATAGTTTGTTCCTGCGCTACTGCACCACTACTTGCTGCTGGGACCTTTTTATCTCCATCCTTTTCTTTACTCTCTGCTTTTGCAGCTGGAGCTGAAGTACTACTTGCAGCCGGAGCTATCTCACTAGGAGATTTTGGAGCTATACCTTTTGAAGCACGCCTTGCTTGATCCTCAGCCTTTCTAACTTTTAAGAGTCTTTCTATCTCTGCTTCAACTTCTGAATCGCTTAATTTTGAAAGTTCAGCATCACTTATCTCTGGCGCTTCTTCGGCAGGCGCGGTTGGCTCTGGCTCTTTTGCCAGCTCTGGTGCTGGCTCAGCTACTGACGTGGCAGGAGCTTCAGGAGCTGCTGCTGGAGCCTCACCTTCAGAAATTTGAGTAAGTCTTGCGCAAATGTTTTTAATATCAATGCCAGCAGCTGTATCATTTCCATGATCTCTAATGCTACTTAACAAGCCTTTCATCATATCGACTGACTCAAGAACTACGTCCATAATGTCTGGAGTGATCTTTAGCTCGCCTTTTCTGGCTTTATTTAAAACATCCTCCATATGGTGAGTAAGCTCTGTTAAAACATCAAAATTTAAAAAGCTTGAACTACCTTTTACTGTGTGAGCAACGCGGAAAATTCTATTTAATAATTCCAAATCTTCAGGGTTTGACTCAAGCTCAACAAGGTCGTGATCTATCTGCTCAATAAGTTCGAAAGCCTCTATTAAAAAGTCTTCCATTATTTCTTTCATATCATCCATGTTTCACCTCATTTTGCAGATTTAGAATGTGCTTCAATAACTTTTAGCACTTCTTGATAAAATATGCTTGCATCAAATTTTGTAAGATACGCAGCACCACCAGCTTCTTTGCTCTTGATTTCGCTAAAATCATTACTCAATGAGGAGTTAAATACTATTGGAACTTCTTTAAATCTTTCATCGTTTTTAAGAGTTGAAGCAAAGCGGTAGCCATCCATCTGTGGCATTTCGATATCACTTAAGATAACTCTAAGCTCTCTTGATAAGTTATCTCCGTATCTTTGATAAAGCTCTTCCATTCTCTCCAAGCCCTCAACGCCATTTTTAGCCTCGACTACACTAAGTCCCATCTTCTCAAGTGCATCTTTTACTAGTTTTCTAGCAGTCGAGCTATCATCTAAAACTAAAGCAGCACCTTTTAATTTTTGATCGTCTGTTACATCAAATTCGATCTTTGGTGAGTAAATTCCAAGCTCTTCTACTATGCTTTCAAGATCAAGGATAAGTAAAACTTCATCATTTTCTATTCTTGTCACGCCTGTTATTTTGCCTTTGTCTAAAGCGCCAGAACCTGAAGCAAAATTTGCTGGCTCGATATCTTTCCAGCTTATACGCCTGATCCTTTTTGCCTCATGGACGATAAAACCGATCAAAATACCACTAAACTCAGCAATAATAACACGTGGCTTTATAACTACGCCTTCGGTTGGCTCGATAATATTCATCCATCTTGCCAAATTTATGACAGGGATCACCACGCCCCTTAAATCAAAAATTCCCTCGATATACTCAGGAACGCCTGGAAGCTCTGTAAGATTTGGCATCTTAATGATCTCCCGCACCTTTGCGACATTGACTCCGTATATTCCTTCATATACTTTGTTTTCGGTCTTTTTAAAGATACGAAAATCAACAAGTTCCATCTCGTTTGAGTCCGTTTTTAGTACGTTATCTCCAAACATCAATGTCCTTTCAAACTCATTTTGAGCAAATTTAATTTTTGCTGGGCGTATTCTACAACAAAATAACTTTGCTCACATGCAAAACAAGGTAAATTTATATAAAACTTATCGTAAATGTTAAATTGCTCGCCTTGATGATAGTGTCCTTCTATCACGATATTAGCCTCATATCCTTGCAAATGCTTGCTCATTAGCTCCTTAAAATTAGGAATTTTATAGTCCAAATTTTTCTTAGTAAGTCTGGCTAATATCGCTTTTGATATTTTAAAATTTAAAAATTTATCCAAAGCATTCATAAATTTTAAAAACCATCTAAGGCGCAAAAATCTAAGTGCATATTTATCTATAAAAGGTAAAAATATATCACCATGTGCGATCTGAACGCGTTCTTCATTGATCGTTTTGAAATTTGCTGGCTGATCGTAAATATCATAAACCCTAACGCTTTTATAGCGCAGCATCTCGTGCCCATCCCAAATTTCTCTTGTTTTATTAAATAAATTTGAAAGTCTAAAATCGTGGTTGCCCTCGAAGTAAACAATTTCTACCTTTTGTGAAATTTTATTTATAAGGCTTAAGTGCTCAGAGTAAAATTCTCTTGTATATTCGCCCTCGCCCGTTAGAAAGTCAAACATATCGCCTAATAAAAAAATTTGTGGTGGCTCTTTGATCTCGCCACTATTAACAGCTCTTAAAAATTTTAAAAAGCCATCGCGGTTTACGTTTTCATGGGCATCAGCTAAAAAGATCGCGCCTTCTTTTATAATGGGGGCATATAGATATTCGCTCAAATTTTGCCTTAATTAAAAATTAGCAGAGCCAAAAAGTAGTTTCTAGCTCTTTGTCCCATCTTTTTAGTCAAATTTTATAGGCTTGTAGCAAATTTTTACGATCTCAACGTCGCTTCTGCCTTTTGGTAAATTTAGCACAACTTCATCTCCCTCAGCCTTGCCCAAAAGTTGCTTTGCAAGAGGTGAGTTTATCGAGATATAGCCTTTATCGATGTCGCTTTCGCTAATGCCAACTATCGTATATGTATGCTCTATTTCGGTTTCCTCGTCCATTATCGTCACACTTGAGCCAAATCTAACTCTATCATGCTCATAGCTACTTGGATCAATCACTTCGGCATTTGCTAAAAGTGCGCTAAGCTCAGCGATCCTAGCGTCTATAAAGGCTTGCTTTTCTTTTGCAGCGTGATACTCGGCGTTTTCTTTTAGATCACCGTGGCTTCTTGCGATATCTATCTCAGTTACGATTTGAGGACGTTGCACCAGCCTTAAATCTTTTAGCTCAGCTTCTATCTTTTCATATCCATGCATTGTCATTGGTTCACTCATTTTTTACTCCATATTTTTTAAAATTTTTACTACATTTTTACTGCTGCCATGCGACAAATACTCTCTCAATTCGTCACAGCCTTTTAAAAATTTCTGCCTATCGCAGCTCTCATAAGCTCTTAGCAAATTTTCAGCCGTTGCAAACTCTTGGATAAACTCCTCATGAAGCGGCTCTTTGCCCATGAAATCAAACATTATATTTGCAAGTCCAGCGTGCTTGATCTTTACAAATTTTCTAGCGATGAAAACATCTATCGCTTTTGCCTTATATGCTAGCACAAATGGCGTGCCAATAAGTGCCGCTTCAAGCGTAGCCGTGCCTGAGCAAATAAAGGCAAAGTCGCTCTCATACAAGGCTTCAGGCGTGTTTGAGATGAGCTCAAAATCGCTCACGTCACCATAAATTTCACCCACTTTATCAAGTAAAAATGGTGGCACAACAAGTAGCCTTTTTGCTTCTATCTTTTTAGCAAGCTCTCTATAGACTGGCATAAGTCTTGAAATCTCTGACCTTCTTGAGCCTGGCAAAAACGCCACTTTGCCGCTACTGCTTAGACTAGCTTTTTTAAGTCTTATCTCATCCATCAAAGGATGTCCCACGTAGGTTGATCGGCTGTAAAATTTCGCATCAAATGGCAAGATCGAAGCCAGGTTGTCACAATACCTCTCAACCACGCTTACTCTTTTTGGCTTCCACGCCCAAACTTGAGGCAAGATGTAGTATGTCACAGCTGCTTTTGCACCAGACTCTTTGATCGCCTTTGCGAGCGGCAAGTTAAAGGCTGGACTATCTATTAGCAGCACTGCATCAGCCTCTTTTGCCATCTGGCTCATCACTTTCATCGCCTTTTTTGCCTTAAAAATGAGTGGCAAAACCTCGACAAAGCCCATCGCAGAAAACTCACTGCTTTTCATATATGGCGTGCCAAGCTCTTCGCTAAAAATTCCCATTAGCTCAAATTTGCCATCAAAATTTTTCAAAATTTCTTTTAAATGCAAATTTGCCGATGGCTCAAGAGCGGAGACTAAAATTTTCATTTACACACTTTCATCAGGTCTTTTTTTGGGGGCATTATACGCAAAAATTCTTTAAAATTTTAAGAAAGCTGTGATAAAATCCAACCCTTTAAAGGATAAAATTTGAAAGAAATTTTGATAACAAATGACGATGGATTTGAGGCGACTGGCCTACTTGCCTTAAAAGAAGCTTTAAGCGAGCTAGATGGTGTGAACGTCACGATCGTAGCTCCAAGCTCTGAAAAATCAGCCTGCGCTCACTCTTTGACGCTCACAAGGCCACTTAGATTTATAAAACTTGATGATAACTTTTTTAAACTCGATGACGCTACACCTAGCGACTGCGTCTATCTCGCACTTCACGCACTTTATAACAAAAAGCCAGACCTAGTGATAAGTGGTATAAATCACGGAGCAAATTTGGGCGAAGATATAACCTACTCTGGTACGTGTGGAGCGGCAATGGAAGGGGTTTTGCAAGGCATTAGAAGTATCGCTTTTTCGCAGTTTTATGCAAACAACTCACTAAATGAACTTGGCTTTGAGCTAGCAAAAGAGATCGTTAAATTTATCGTGCCAAAAGTGCTAAATGATGAAATTTCGCTAAATCAAAGAGAATTTCTAAATGTAAATATCCCAGCCGTAACAAGTAAAAATTTCAAAGGTTATGCCGTAGTGCCAGCTGGCAGACGCACCTACGCCACGCATGCCACGCTTAATCGCAACCCAAGAGGCATCGAGTACTACTGGCTTGGAAACGCTGCACTTGAATACGAAAAAGGCGAGCCAAGTGACATCAGCAAGGTAAATGAGGGCTTTGCGACGATAACGCCCATAAAACTAAATATGACTTCATACGAGAGTCTGGAGAGTCTAAAGGGGAAATTTGATGCAAAATGATAGATTTACAAGGATAAGATGGCTCTTTGGCGAGGATGGTTTTAGCAAACTTCAAAGTGCGAAAGTGCTAGTTTGCGGAGCTGGTGGTGTGGGCGGAATGTGTGTGGATGTGCTTGCTAGAAGCGGGGTTGGGCACATCACTTTAATCGATAAAGACATCTTTGACGTGACAAATCAAAATCGCCAAATTTACAGCGAAAACGTGGGCGGCATAAAGGTGGAGGAATTTGCCAAAATTTATCCTTGTATCACGCCTATTCAGACGCTGATCACGCCAGAATTTATTGCTGGTTTTGACTTTAGTAAATTTGACGTGGTGATCGATGCGATCGATGATATTACCGCCAAGATCGCCCTTGCAAATGCGGTAGATCCTAGCAAATTTATAGCCTCGATGGGCGGTGCAAAAAGGATCGATCCAACTAAGATAAAGGTGGCTAGCGTGTGGAAAACCTCGGTCGATCCACTAGCTAGAAAATATAGATATGAACTCAAAAAATCAGGCTTTAGCGGTAAATTTGACGTGGTCTTTTCGATAGAAGAGCCACTTTGCAAGCCGCTTGGAAGCTTCATGGGCGTGACTGCTTGCTTTGGACTAAATTTAGCTTCACTGGCTGTTAAAAAGATAGTTGGGCAGTAAGTCAAACATTTATTATCCGAGCAAAATTTCAAATTAAAGCTGGCATTTTTTGGATATAAATTTAATAGCTAGCTCTACAAAATACGAATTTAACAATCCAAGATGAGAATCTATCAAATTTTAAAATTTATGAGCGAGTAATTTCGGCTCTAAATTTAGTGGCGAATATTTATGAGCCCTAAAATTAGTAAGTTACTAAGGCGAGTGAGTAAAGATTTTAAAATTTGTAAAGATAGTAAAATCTATTTTTTTAAATAGAGACTTTGAATTTTAAAAATTTATATAGTTTTCGGATTAAATTTAAAGTAGCCAGCTGCAATTTTAACAGCCGGCTAAAATTTTAGTTTTTATGTATGCGAAGGTAGCTATTTAGTGCGCCAACATAGGCTTTTGCGCTTGCCATCATAGTATCTATGTCAAGTCCATGGCCTATTACAGCCGTTTTGCCCTCAAACTCGACCTTTACATCAACCTTTGCAAGTGCGTCCTTACCTTGAGAAACGGATGCCACTTTATAGTCTTTTAGCGTGCCACTAATGCCACTAATGCGATCAACTACCTTAAATATCGCATCAGCAGTACCATTTCCTAGGGCTGAGTCGCTGATAATCTCATCATTGTGTTTTATGCTAATTGAAGCACTCGCAAGGCTTCCGCCGCTACTTTGAAGAAGAGCCGTGATCTCATAAGCTTGTGGAATTTTTGTAATCTCTTCAGCTACAAGAGCCCTAATATCGTCATCAAATATCTCTTTTTTCTTATCAGCTAGCTCTTTAAATTTTTCAAATGCCTTATTAAGAGCATCGCTATCAAGGTCAAATCCAAGGCTAGCAAGCTTATCTTTAAAAGCATGTCGACCGCTATGCTTACCTAAAACAAGGGAATTTTTCTCAAGGCCTATACTCTCGGCACTAATTATCTCATAGGTCTCTTTGTGTTTTAGCACGCCGTCTTGATGTATGCCACTCTCATGAGCAAATGCGTTTTTACCAACGATAGCTTTGTTTGGTTGAGGCTCAATGCCTATAATACTAGCAATCAGTCTTGAAGTTGGATAAATTTCTTTTGAGATAATGCCTGTATAAAATGGAGCAAAGACGTCTTGGCGAGTTTTAATAGCCATCACGATCTCTTCAAGCGCAGCATTTCCAGCACGCTCACCTATGCCATTTATCGTGCCTTCGACCTGCCTTGCACCAGCTTTTATAGCCGCTAACGAGTTTGCTGTAGCCATACCTAAGTCATTGTGATTATGCACAGAGATTATCGCTCTATCGCCTACAAATTTTACTATTTCACTAATGCGAGCAGTTATCTCTTCAGGATATAAATAACCAACTGTATCAGGGATATTTAAAGTTTTTGCACCCGCATTTATGGCAGCGTCACAAATTTCTTTTAAAAAGCTCATTTCACTTCTACAAGCGTCCTCGCAGCTAAACTCCACATCATCGCAAAAGGTTTTTGCGTATTTTATAGACTCGACTGCGCGTTTTATTACTTCATCTGGACTCATTTTTAACTTGTACTCCATATGAATTGGGCTTGTCGCTATAAATGTATGAATTCTCTTATTTTTAGCCGGAGCCAATGCCTCACCAGCTGCCTTGATATCACGTTCAACTGCACGTGCAAGAGAGCAAACCGTGATATTTGAGGCTTGCTTTGCTATTTGATTTACTGCATCAAAATCCCCTGGGCTTGCTGCTGCAAATCCCGCCTCCATAACATCCACACCAAGCCTTTCAAGCTGAAGTGCGATCTGTAGTTTTTCAGCTGTATTCATCGATGCGCCAGGGCTTTGCTCACCATCCCTTAAAGTCGTATCAAAGATTATAATTTTATTCTTATCCATTTTTGTCCTTTTGTATTTTTTATATTTAAATTTTAAATTTGATGAGTTAAGTAAAGAGAAATTTGCTACCTAAGTAGCAGCAGTAGAGAGTTTTTGATTTCGATTTTTGGTAAAAATTTACGTGATTTTATGACGCCATTTTCGCTCATTCGCTCTCCTTTTTTTTGGAATTTTTACTAAACATTATAGTGGCTCTTACTATACCATAAAGCATATAGATGCTCATAACCAAAGTCGCACTTTCAAATGGATATAGATAAAGTATCGAAAACGCAACTACAAGAGCTACTAAAATTCTTATCACATGGGTTTGTTTTAAATTTATTTTTTTAAAACTTGGATAGCGGATGTTGCTAACCATTAAAGCTGCCAAAATAGCTTCAAGTAGCATCAAGCACCACTCAAATCCTTCCAAAAAAGTATAGTCAATATAAATTCCAACCCAAAGTACGCTCACAATAGCTGCTGATGGTATAGGAAGCCCGATAAAAACATTTGGCTCATATGTACCAGTAGTGACATTGAAGCGAGCAAGCCTAATAGCTCCAAAAACTACAAACATAGCAGCTATAAGTGCCCCAAATCTGCCAAAATTTTTACCAATAGTCAAATAAAATAAAATAGCTGGTGCTACACCAAAAGCAACAAGATCTGCAAGGCTATCAAACTCTACCCCAAATTTACTAGTTGTCTTTGTAAGTCTAGCCACGCGTCCATCAAGTCCATCTAAAATAAGCGATAAGATTATATAAATAATGGCTTTAAAATAGTTGCCTTGAATAGATGAAATAATGCTAATAACACCCAAAAAAGCACTAGCTGCTGTAAATAAATTTGGCAAGATATACATTAGTTGCATCTTTTGTATGTTATTCATCTCTTTTTCCCTCTTCAAAATATCCCAAAAGTGAAGCAGCCTTTACGCTTTCTCCGACGCTTACACATATTTTAGTATCTCTTGGTAGGTATAAAATCACCTCACCACTTCCTAAAAAACCAAATTTTCTAGATGCTTTCAGGCTAGCAACATTTGAAATTTCTAAACTTCGACTGAAAGCTCCAGCTATAATTTTCATAACAAATTTTATATTCTCTTTTTCAAAGCGAATAATCGCTCTTTCATTTAAAAATTCTGAAATTTTCATAGCTTGACACAAAAATAAGCCATGTCTTTTGCGTATTTCAGCTACTTTTACATCACTTACAGCCCTTAATGTACCAACATCAAAAAAAGATTTTTTTATGACGATCTTAGCTACTTCATTATTGTCAAAATTTGAAGCACTGATCTCTTTTATCTTGCCATCAATTGGCGATAGTAAAGCCAATTTATCATCAGAAAATGGCTCTCTCTCAGGGTCTCTAAAAAAATAAAGCCCCAAAAAAAGTAAAATAGCAAAAAGTAGTGGCAAGATCCCAAACAGCAAAGATAAAACAAATAAAATTAGAAAAAATAATATAAATTTATATCCTGCTTTCGCGATATAGCCACTCATTTTTATTCCTCTTTTTTACTCTTTTCGTCTTCTTCTATCTCTACGAGTCTGCTCTCTAGATCATTTTCGATCTCATAGTTTTTAATGATCTCTCTAACTCTTTTTCCTTCGATTGTTTCTTCTTCATAAAGTGCTGATACCATATTTTCAATAGCGCCTTTATAAATTTCAAGAAGACCAAGCACAGCTGTATATCTTTCATGAAGAAGTGTTTTTACAAACTCATCAACCTTTTCAGCCATCTTATCACTGTAATCTTTGATGCTTTGACCGCCATTTAAAAACGTAGCACGTTGTTTTTCAAGCACCATAAGACCAGCAACATCACTCATACCATACATACTAACCATAGCTTTTATGATATCAGTCGCACGCTCTAGGTCGTTACTAGCTCCGGTTGAAATTTCTTTAATAAACACCTCTTCAGCAGCCCTACCAGCCAAAAGCACATCTACTTCTGCTATCAATTCATGCTTTTGCATCATAAATTTATTCTCTTCAGGCGTATTTAGAGTATAGCCAAGTGCCGCAAGACCACGTGGCACGACTGAGACTTTTGTTACCCTTTTTGCACCTTTTGTTAGCTCAGCTATCAAGGCATGACCACACTCATGATAAGTGACGATCCTTTTTTCTTTTGGATTTACGCGGCGAGACTTTTTCTCAAGACCAGCAATCGATCTCTCAACGGCCTCCACAAGATCGGCCTGCTCGACAAAAGTCTTTGACTTACGTCCTGCAAGAAGTGCTGCCTCATTTATGATATTTTCAAGATCAGCACCAGCTAAACCAGTCGTAAGCCTTGCAATATCTTCGATATTTACATCCTTACCGATCTTTACATCTTTCATGTGAACTTTTAAAATGTCGCAGCGTCCTTTAAAATCAGGCTTATCAACAAGCACTTGCCTATCAAATCTACCTGGCCTTAAAAGCGCAGCATCCAAAACTTCAGGTCTATTTGTAGCAGCTATAACAATGACTGGCGACTTGTCCGCATCAAAGCCGTCCATCTCAGAAAGAAGCTGATTTAGCGTCTGCTCTCTCTCGTCATTGCCGCCCATCGGACCAGAATTTCTACTTTTACCGATCGCATCGATCTCATCTATAAAAACGATCGCTGGAGCCTCTTTTTTAGCATTTTCAAAAAGATCTCTAACCCTACTTGCGCCAACACCGACAAACATCTCTATAAAGCTTGATGCCGACATAGAAAAAAATGGCACGCTAGCCTCGCCCGCAACTGCTCTTGCAAGAAGCGTTTTACCAGTACCTGGAGGGCCAACTAGTAAAATACCTTTTGGAATTTTAGCTCCAAGTCTTAGATATTTATCTGGGCTTTTTAGATAATCAACTATCTCTTGAACCTCTTCTTTTGCCTCTTCTACGCCTGCAACATCGTCAAATTTAACTTTTGGTTTTTCAGAATTTATAAGCTTTTTTGCACTTCCTATGCCTAGTATGCCACCGCCGATATTCTTTTGCATACGACTAGCGATAAACATCCAAATAGCAAAAAATATAAACACCGGTATGATCCATGAAAATATAAGATCTCCAAACCAGTTATTTTCGCTATAAACACTGTAAGTTATACCGTTTTGCTCAAGTATGCCAATGAGCGTTGGATCATTTATGCGCTTTGCGAGATAGATGGTTTTGTCACTACCAACGCCTTTTATCGTAGTTTCAGATATCGCAACTTCATTTAGCTGCTTATTTTTTAGCATATCCTTAAATTCAGAATAAGCTATCATCTTGCTTTGAGCGTTGCTACCAAGCCCAAATGAGCCGCCTAGTCCGTCGCCACTAAAGCTTCTAAAAGCTAGAACTATAACTATTGCAAAAATAGCAAAGATAAAAATGGGATTTTTGTTGAAAAACCCGTTATTATCGCCATTATTTTGGTTATTATTTTGATTATTCATCCATTTCCTTATAAACAAAGCTAACCCAATCATTAGCCTGTTTTATCTCAACTAGCTCCAAATCCTTAAACGTATCTTTAATCCTATCTTCGTATTTGTTCAAAATTCCAGACAATACTAGATAGCCGCCTTTTTTTAGCGATTTTTTCAAGTCATTTGAGAGCATAAAAATGACATCAGCAATAATATTTGCTACGACGATATCATATTTTTGCTCTAAATTTGCAATAGAACCTGTCCAAATTCTATTAAATTTAACCTCATTTAGCTGGGCATTACTTTGCGAGCTTTGCGTGGCCTGCTCGTCTGTATCGCAGGCATCGACCTTGCAGCCAAGCTTTGCTAATGCAATACTTAATATCCCACTTCCGCATCCCACATCTAAAGCGGTATCGCCACTTTTTGCATATTTTTGTAAAAGTTGCAAGCAAGAATTTGTGCTTTCATGGTGCCCTGAGCCAAAGGCTAGAGCTGGGTCGATTATGATATTTGTTACGCCTCTAAGTGGCTCTTCCCAGCTAGGTCTAATATAAATTTTATCAACCAAAATAGGTTTAACTGCCTTTTTATATTCGCCTAGCCAGTCTTTATTTTCTTTTAAATTAAGAGAAATTTTTAAATCATTTGAAATTTTACGAACACTAGAGAGTCCTTTTGCATACTCTTCAATACCCCAAGCTATATCTTTTAGATCATACTCTTCCCTGATGATGATCTCGTGATCTAGCTCTTCAACACAGGTAACTCCAAAAGAGAAAACTAGCTCTAAAATTTCATCATAAAAATTTGATGTTTTTATGCTTAATTCGTAAAATTTATCTTTCATTAACCAAGAACGTCTTCAAGCTTCTCTTTTAAAACTTGTGGCGTAAAAGGTTTAACGATGTAGTTATTAACACCTGCTTTTAAAGCTGTTATAACTTCGGCTTTTCCGCCCTCTGTTGTTACCATTATGATAGGCATATCAACATACTTTTGCTCTGCTCTTACCTTTTTAACAAGCTCAAGGCCATTCATCTCAGGCATATTCCAGTCAGTTATAAGAACTTCGATACCTTCATTTTGAGTTAAGATATTCCAAGCCTCAAGACCGTGCTCAGCCTCAAGAATTTCTTGATGTCCTAACCTTTGTAAAGTATTTTTTATGATTCTTCTCATTGTTGAACTGTCATCTACAACCAAAATCTTCACATAATATCCTTTTAGTAAAAATTGCCCTATTCTAGCTAATTTAAATTTATAAAAGCTTTAACGCTATCTAAGTAGTTTAAAGGCCTCTTTTAGGTCAAGCAACCCCTCATAGTAGGCTTTCCCAACTATTAC
Organism: Campylobacter concisus; assembly: GCF_003048775.2. NCBI lineage: Bacteria > Pseudomonadati > Campylobacterota > Epsilonproteobacteria > Campylobacterales > Campylobacteraceae > Campylobacter > Campylobacter concisus. The sequence continues at coordinate 1,445,524 of NZ_CP049272.1, forward strand.
GCCACTAATCTCATTTGTAGCTTTTAGCATCAAAATATCATTTATATCACTCACGCCACCACTTGCTATTGTCTCAAGCTTGCTATTTCTAGCTATTTGCAAGCTAAACTCAACGTTAACTCCGCCAAGCATTCCATCCTTGTTAATATCGGTGCAAATCACAGCCTCCACGCCGACATCTGCAAATTTTCTTGCAAGATCAACTGCTTTTATATTTGAGATCTCACCCCAACCTTGTACGGCCACGTAGCCATCTTTTGCGTCAATGCCGACTACAACTCTATAAATTTCAGCCATTTTTGCTGTAAATTCTGGATCATGAAGGGCAACTGAGCCAAGGATCACCCTGCTAACTCCAAGGTCTAAATAGCGTTTTATTCGCTCTTCATCTCTTATACCACCACCCACTTGGACGCTTAAATTTGTAGCCTTTGTAATTTTTTCAATTGTTTTAAAATTTATCGTCTCTCCAGCAAATGCACCATCCAAATCAACCACATGAAGCCATTTTGCGCCATAATCTTCAAATTTCTTAGCAAGTTCACTTGGCTCGTTGCTATAAATTTTTGCACTTTGCATAAGACCTTTGCTTAGCCTAACTGCTTGTCCCTCTTTTAAATCAATCGCTGGAAAAATTTCCATCATAACCTCGCAAAATTATCTAAAATTTTAAGTCCAGCTTCATGACTTTTTTCTGGATGAGGCTGAAAGCCAAAGATATTTTCATGCCAAACCGCACTTGTAAATTCATATCCGTAAGTTGTCTTTGCCAGTGCAAATTTATCATCACAAACCACATGATAGCTGTGTACAAAATATAAATACTCAAGCTCTTTTAGTCCTAAATTTAATGGGCTATTTTGCTTAAATTCCAAAGCATTCCAGCCAATGTGAGGTATTTTTAATGGCTTATCGAAATTAGTTTCATTAAATTTTACGACCTCGCCAGCTATCAGTCCAAGCCCAGCATGTTCGCCAAATTCAAAACCTTTTTCAAATAAAAGCTGCATGCCAAGACAAATACCAATAAATGCTTTACCGCTTTTTACTGCTTCTCTTACAGCTTCGTCCATGCCGTTATTTTTTAGCTTTGTCATCGCCTCACCAAAAGCTCCAACGCCTGGCAAAACGATGTGAGAGTACTCTTTTAAACTATCAGGCTCACTTACTAAAACGCACTCATGTCCAAGAAATTTAAAAGCATTTATCACGCTTTTGATATTGCCCGCACCATAATCAATAATAGCGATCATCTGTTCTCTTGTCTTTTTACGCTGAAAAGATAAAAGCTAAGTGCCGCCATCAGCATCGCCACACCGCCTATTAGATAGATAGCATTTATGATATTTTCAGGTGCAGTGATAGCAAATTTAAAGACTAGCATGAGCGCCTCGATTGCAAGTGCGATGATAATTGAGCCGATAAATCTCACCATCGTTTTATAAATAACGCTATTTTCCTCGTGATTTTTACCTAACACCTCTTCTTCAAATATCGTCTTAACAAGGTCAAAAATGGCGAGGGCTAGCGTTAAAATGATAGTTGATTCAAAAATTTCTTCGACATTTATATGCTCGATGCTCTTTGAGATAAAGCTCTTTACACCGTGCCAAAACAAAAATGCGCAGATCATAAAAAGCGATGCACAAAAAAGTGTATAAATAGTCTTTAAAAATCTACCAAAATGCTCCTCAACAAAGCCGCTATCGACCATATTTAGGATATTTTCTAGGCTTATATCGATGCAGGCGATAAATTTAAGCTCATTTTTTTCATTATAGATAGGCACGCTTGCTGTGACGCATAAACCTCCATTTAGGCTTGATGGATATGGATCGCTTAAAACGCATCTTTTCTCACGCACTGCAGTGTAGTAGTAGGCTTTATTTGCGCGGTTTTCGCCCTTTGGAATTTTATACTTCTCATTTAGGCTGATCGAGTCTTCGATCTGCACGCCATTTTCGTCTAAGATATACAGTGCGTCAAAATTTTCTATCTCGTGGCTGATCTTATCAAAGCCAGCTTTTATGTTCTCTAAACAAACTCCGGGCAGTCTATTTGGCAAATTTCTACTAAATAAATAACAAATATACGCCCTTGCCTTATATCTCGTGTCACTAAATCTCTTAATATCTTTTATAACCAAATTTAACCTTTTAAATTTAATGCGTGATTGAACTCAGGAACGATCTTTTTAAGTGCAGGTGCTACCTCATCATCTTCAAGCTGCAAAAGCTCACTTATCTGCGAGTTTAAAAGCGCTAAATCGTAAGGCTCTGAATGCGTTACAAAGATCGATTCATATTTTGTTTGCACATCGTCTTTGTTGATAAGTAGCTCTTCATAAAGCTTCTCGCCTGGTCTAAGACCCACAAATTCTATGCCCAAATGCTCTTTATTTGAAAGAAGAAGCATCTTTTTAGCAAGATCTACGATCTTAACAGGCTCGCCCATATCAAGTACGAAAAGCTCTCCACCTTTTGCGATAGAGGCTGCTTGAAGGACTAGCTGACAAGCTTCTGATGTAAGCATAAAGTATCTTGTGATCTCTGGGTGAGTGACGCTTAGTGGCTTATTTGCAGCGATCTGCGCTTTAAATTTAGGTATGACAGAGCCGCTTGAGCCAAGGACGTTACCAAAGCGAACGCAAACTATCTCGCATACACCTGCTTCATTTGAATTTAGTGCGTAAAGCTCGCAAACACGCTTAGTTGTACCCATTATGTTTGTTGGGCGCACAGCCTTGTCTGATGAGATCATGACAAATTTCTTAACGCCATATTTTTTAGAAATATCGACTGCATTTTTTGTGCCAAGGATGTTGTTTTCAACTGCTGAGCGAGGATTTAGCTCGCAAAGTGGCACGTGCTTATATGCAGCCGCGTGGATAACGATCTCGGGTTTAAAGTCAGCAAAAACTTCTTCAAAATCCTTTAAATTTGTGATATTTACAAGCTTGCTAATAGTTCTTTTATCTTTTGTATCTTCGCCTATTTTATAAAGGTTAAACTCGCTGTGCTCGACCATTACAAGCTCACTTACACCAAATTTTAAGCATTGCTTACAAATTTCACTTCCTATGCTACCGCCAGCTCCAGTGACAAGCACTCTTTTATCTTTTAAGAAATTTGAAATAGCCTCTGGATTTAGGTCTTTTGGCTTTCTAGCAAGTAAGTCTTCGATTGAGATATCCTTGATCGGCTCATTTTCGATAAGAGAGAAGAGCTTCATATCTCTTATGCCATATCCGCTTAGCTCATCAACTAAGGCTTGAAGCTCATCTTGATCTAGCGCAAGCGCAATGATAGCGGTCTTTGCATCATAATCTTTTATAAGGCTTGGTATCTCTTTTTTATCTTGCACTAAAAAACCATCACAATAAGTACCAACAAGATCACTCCTGCCATCTACCACTCCAACCGCGTAGTAGTCAAGATACCCTTGTTTTAAGCCACGCAAGACGTGAAGCGCTTTTGACGTTGCGCCTATAACGATACAAGGCTCACCTTTGTGAGGTTTGTTTGAAAAGTCAAGCACCATGCGTTTTGAAATTCTTAAAAGCCCAACAAGTAAGCATGAAATAAGAAGATCAATGAAAATAACGCTTCTTGGATATGGATTTAAAAAATCTTGAATGATAAAAAAAATGATCGTAAATAAAACAGCTGAGCAAACGTGAGCTAAGAAAATTTTTCTTGCTTCATTTAATCCAAAAAACCTCCACGGCACCTTGTAAATTTTAAACATCCACATAAAAAAGAGCTTAAATACGATCAAAAATCCAGCCGTTACAAAAAGCCCTTGCACGTAGATATCTGGGATGTCAGCGTTAAATCTTAAAAGATAAGCCGCATATATCGAAAAGATAAATATAAAAACATCGCCAAGAAGGAAAAATACGAGCCTTTTTAACTTCGTTGCATGAAACATTTACGCATTTTCCTTGACTATTTTAATCACTCTTGCTTGCGTCTCCTCGCTCATATCGCTACCGCTTGGCAAGCAAATTCCTCTTGAAAATAGATCTTCGCTATATCCATCGATAAAACTTAACGCACCATTAAATACAGGCTGCAAGTGCATAGGCTTCCAAAGTGGGCGACTCTCGATGTTTGCATCAGCTAGTGCTTTTATAACTTTTAAATGCGCATCTTTTTTGGCAAAAACGCCAGTTGTCAGCCATCTGTTACCACGAGAATTTGCTAGCTCTGGCATAAATTCTAAAACGTCGCCAAGCTCTTTTTCATAAATTTCAAAGACTTTTCTCTTTTGCTCGACCCTTTTTTCCAAAACTTCCATCTGAGCCACGCCAATAGCGCCTAACACGTTACTTAAACGGTAGTTATAGCCATAGTCTTTGTGCTCATAGTGAAGCAGTGGCTCTCTAGCTTGAGTGCTATAAAATCTCGCTTTTTCTACAAATTCCTTGTCACCAACTAGCATACCGCCACCTGAAGTGGTGATTATTTTATTGCCATTAAAACTATATGCACCCATCACGCCAAATGTGCCAAGTGCCTTACCGCCATAAAATCCGCCAAGTGCTTCAGCTGCATCTTCAACTAAAGCGATGCCCTCGTTTTGGCAAATTTTACAAATTTCTTTCATCTTTGAAGCTTGACCGTAAAGATGAGTAACGACTAATACCTTTGGCTTTTTAGGTAAATTTGAGATCGCTTTTTTAAGTAGCTCTGGGCTTAAATTCCAGCTCTCATCGCAGTCTATGAATACTGGAGTTGCTTTTTCATAAAGTATAGGCGAGACTGAAGCCATGAAAGTAAAGCTAGAAGCCAGCACAAAGTCGCCCTCTTTCACGCCAAGGACACGAAGTGCTAGGTGAAGCGCCGCCGTTCCAGCGCTTAGTGCAAGAGCATCTTTTGCTCCGGTGTAGCTTTTTATACTTTCTTCAAATTTATTAACATACTCGCCAAGTGGCGCTATATAGTTGCTTTCAAAAACTTTTTTTATATATTCCTGCTCTTTTCCGCTCATATTTGGTGGAGATAAAAAAACCCTATCCATTTCATCCCTTTCGTGATTTTTTGGCGATTTTAGCACTTATTTTTAAATTTATATCTTAGCGCGCTCGCATGCAGGTACGCCGTAAGCCTTTATGCCATCTTTTATATCTCTTACAACCACACTTCCAGCGCCGATGATGCAATTTTTGCCAATACTTATGCCTTGAATGATGCTTGAGCCGATACCTATGTGCGTAAATTCGCCCACGCTAACATTTCCAGCAAGGGCTGCATTTGGGCTGATGTGAGCAAATTTGCCTATCACGCACTCATGCTCTATCACCGCACCAGAGTTTATGATAGCGCCCTCTTTTATACGAGCTTTTGCGTTTATAACGGCATTTGGCATGACAACTACGCCTTTTTCTATCACAGCACTTTCGCTCACAACCGCGCTTTTATGGATCAAATTTACTATCTCAAAGCCAGTAGCCTCCACCTTTTGGCTGATCTTTTGCCTAGTTTTATTATCACCTATGGATATTATGATGTCGGCTTTTTCAAGCTCTGGGCTAAATTTACACTCGCTAGCATCATCTAAAAAAACTATCTCATCATAGCCTCTATTTCTAGCGATGTCAGCAACCACAAGGCCATGCCCACTCGCTCCGTATATGTAAATTTTCTTAGTTTTTGCCATTAAATTTCTCCGTCGTCGCCTGCCCCTCTTTGCTGACACCACTTCGTTTTAGCACCTTTTCTATGGTCTGCAAAGCGATCTTTACATCAAGCATAAAGCTTAAATTTTTAGCGTAATAGACGTCATATTCAAATTTTTTCTCCCAGCTTATGGCATTTCTGCCATTTACCTGTGCTAGGCCCGTGATACCAGGGCGCACGTCGTGGCGGTGCTTTTGCGTTTCGTTGTAGATGGGTAGGTACTCGACCAAAAGCGGCCTTGGTCCGATGAAACTCATATCGCCTTTTAGCACGTTAAAGAGCTGTGGTAGCTCATCAAGGCTAAGAGAGCGGATCAGTTTGCCAAATTTACCAAGGCGCTGCTCATCTGGCAAGAGCTCGCCATTTGCGTCACGCTCGTCGCTCATCGTTTTAAATTTATAAATTTTAAAAATTTTCTCATTTAGACCCGGTCTTGCCTGCGTAAAAATTACGTCACGGCTCACCTTAAAATAGATAAAAATCGCCGTTGCTATAATGATAGGCGACGTTAAAATGAGCAAAAACAAAGCCCCCAAAATATCAATCACCCTCTTTAAAAAATTTCTATACATCTATAAATTTCCTATAAATTTCTATATATCTTTTCGCGATTTGCTTCTCGTCAAACTCGCTAACCGCCCAGTTTCTGCCGTTTTGCCCAAGTCTAGCACAAAGTGCTTCGTCATCAAGCAAAATTTTTATCTTTCCAGCAAGATCATTTGCGTCTTTTACCTTGCATAAAAGTCCGTTGTAGCCGTCCTTTACAGCTTCATTGCAGCCTGTCACGTCACTTGCAACGACTGCTTTAGCCATGCTCATCGCCTCTAAAACCGTTCTTGGAAAGCCCTCTTTATAGCTAGGAAGTGCTAGCAAATAAGAAGCCTTTAAAAGCTGCGGTATGTCGTTTCTAGCGCCAAGATATCGCACCTTGCCACCTTTTAAAAAGCTCTCGTCAGCAGTTGATTTATTACCAGCAAAGCCCTCGCCCACAAAGACAAATTCGCAGTTTTTGTAGCCATTTAAAATTTCAGCTGCCTCGTAAAATTCACGAACGCCCTTGTGCCACATGGCTCTTGCGATCATTAAAATTACCTTTTTATCACCCAGGTCAGCTGCCTGCGTGATAGCTGGATCAAATTTAGCAGTATCCACGCCGACACTTTTTATGCGATACACTTTGCTTTTATCTATCAAATTTTTTGAGATCAGATAGTCTGGATCTGCGTCATTTACGAAGATGCAAGCATCAGCCTTTGCAAAAGAGAGCTTATAAAGGCTCTCCATGACAAAACGCACAGCCTTTGTCTTAATATCATCATCGATATAAAAGCTACCAAGGCCTTCAACCAAATTTATCACGTGCTTTATGCCAGCGTTTTTAGCAACAAACGTGCCAAAGACATTTGACTTGTGAGCGCCAGTTTGCAGCAGGTCTAAATTTAGCTCACCTAAAATTTGAGATAGTTTTTTTGAGTTATTTATCACGGTTAGTGGATTTAGACTAGCCTTATCAAGCTCGTAGGTGACAGCATGAAAGCTTTTAGCAAGCTCATTAGTGAAATTTCCTTTTGGAGCGATAGCAAAAACCTCATGCCCCATATCTTTTAAAGCCTGCATGATAGGGCGTCTAAAAAAGTGTATGCTCATATCAGCGTGGCTTAAAAATCCTATCCTTGCCATCTCTACCTCTTTAGCCTATAAACTTTTGCCGCCCCATCAAGTATGACTGGCTCAAAGACCTTTGGATCGTATCTTTCAAGCACGAAAAGCTGGATGTAGGCGCTATTTAAAATGCTCTCATCAAGAATGATGAATCTACCATAATCCCTCATAAAAATGACAGAAATATTTGAGCTTTCGTTATTTTTATACTCTTTGACATTTAGCTTGCCAGCCTCGTTATAATCAGTCTCTATGAAAGATTTAAGAGGCAAGATGTTGCCATCATAGATTAAATTTGTGACATCGCTTGTGAGCGTAAAACCACCATTTAGTCTAATGCCATTTTCATTTTGAGAGATCGCTCTTGTGACGATAAAAAGGCCGTTGTTTAAATTTTTACCGCTTTTTAGATCGATCTTGCTAAATTGCAAAATGGTCGGAAAAATACCAAGCATCCTATCTGGAAGATAGTAATAAATATCCCTTGTCTTTGCTGGCAAGCTAAAATTTGCCTCTTTTATATCGCTAAAAAACTGATCGATGCTTGCATTTCTCTCTTTTAAAATTTGAGCCAAATTGCCATTAAATCGCTCTTTAAAATTTCTCTCAGTGTATTCTACATCAAGCCTTGCCATATTTGCCGAGCTCATCTCGTCGCTTCCAAGCGCAAAACTCACAGCAAAATTTTCACGTCCAAGGTGCTTTCCACCGTCAATGAGCGCCTTAACATCGCTGTAATATCTAATCGGATATCCATAGTCCCACCACGCAACCACGTAATCCTCGCGTCCTGCGATGCCTTTTAGCTTATTTAAAATTTCAACCTCTTTGTGCACAAAAACTGGCTCAGCTTTGTAACCATAGATATGAATGAGCGCTGGAGTAAGAGCAAGCACGGTTACAAAGGCTCTCGCAAGATTTAGCACCGCTCCTTTTAGCTTTAAATTTGAAAGTATAAACTCCACCAAATAGCCAAATCCAAGTGCCATGATAGGCACAGCATAAATAGTAAATCTAAGGCCGCTTTTAAAGGCTAAAAAACCAAGAGCTAGCATGCCAAGTGAAACAGCAAATGAGCGGTATTTAAAGCAAAAAAGAGCAACGCCAGCAAGCGAGATCAAAAATGTGATGACATTTGCGCTGATCCTCTCGCAAAATAGCGTAAAATCAACGATGCTTGACTCTTGGATGGTTTGATTGACATTAAAAAAGTGAAAACTCATGCCGCCAACTTCAGGTGCATCTCTAAAGACGTAAAATTTAAGCTGAAAAATAATAGGATTTAGTCCGCCACGAATGACAAAGACGATAAATATAACTGCCAAAATGCCAAGAGCAAATTTTAAATTCATCATCTCTTTTTTAAATAAGCAAAGCAGATAAATAGCTATAATAGCGATAAATTTAAGCGTTAGATCAAGATTTGAAATGGCAAGTAAAAGCAGCAAAATTTCAAGGTAAAAAAGTGGATTTTTCCTATCAAAAACGAGCGTGTAAAGTAAAAATAGCCCAGTTAAAATGCTAATAAGCGAAAATGCGCTCGCATACCACCACATATAAATAAGCACGCTTAAAGGTGCGATTATTAGGCTCTTTGCGTCCTTTTTCTCAAGTACTCTAATAAGTCCCCAGACAACAAAGACGCTAAGTGGGATGATGAGCATATCAGTGTCGTAGTAGCCTGCCATAGTGCGGTTGTAGTAGCTATTTGCGACCACTGCAAGAAGTGCGGCGATAAAGCCAGCAAATTTTAGCTTATACTCATTTGCGATTAAGATAACCGGCACAGCCACAAGCGATGAGAAAAATACGCTCATATAAATCATCACCGTCTCAAGCTTAACGCCCAGAAATTTCACGATCCAGTAAGTAAGCGTCGAGAGCGGATAGCCGTAGTAGCTAAGGTCATTTTCTTGGTGAAAGCCAGCCAGCATGTCCCTTGCGCCCTCGGCAAATGCGTAGCCGTCGTTTGTGCTGATCATTAGCTCGTTGTTCCAGAAAAAGACTGGATACTCACTCGCCCAAAAGACCCAGTAAAGCCTGCAAACCATGCCAAAGAGGACTGCGACAAATATCATCAAGTATAAAGAGTAATTTTTAAAAAATAAATTTCTATTCATTAGGATTTTCCAAAAAATTTATAAGCTTGCTCGCTATATTTTCACTATCAAAAAATTTAGCCCGATTATACGCAACCTTTTCAAAATTTTGCCTTATTTCAGGCGCATTAAGCACCTTTATCATCGCCTCTTTCATCGCATTTTCATCATCAACAGGCACCAAAATGCCAAACTCGCTCTCGCCCAAAAGCTCCTTTGCACCACTCTTATGCTCGGTCGAAATAATTGTTTTTTCGCATGCTAGTGCTTCAAGCAGGACATTTGAAAAGCCCTCAAAACGCGATGCACAAAGCAAGCAAGAGGCGTTTTTTATATGCCTAAATGGGTTTTTATCAGTGCCAAGAAGCTTTACTCGATCACTAACGCCAAATTTATCTATCAAATTTTGTAGCTCATCTTTTAAAGGCCCTTTGCCAAGGATGCCAAGCGTGGCGCGAGGGTCGTTGATAGAAGCTATTATTTTTATTAGCATGGCTTGATTTTTACCGCTATCAAGGCGGCCTATGTTTATGAAAAATGGCTTAAAGTCGCTCTCAAGTGGCTCATCTTTTAGCAAATTTATAGTTTTTAGATCAAGAGCGTTATAAAGCACCTTTGTTTTTGCCTCACTCATGCCAAAATTTCGCACCAGATCCTCTTTATTGCCAGCTGCATTTGCAAGGATTAGATCAGCCTTTTTATAAAGATGAGTGAGTAAAAATTTATTAACCCTGCCGCTTAGATCGTTTTTATATAGGATCGACGGACAGCTTCGCTCACTGATAACTAACCTAGCCTTTAGCCCTAAAATCCTAGCAACCCCAGCAATATAACAAGGGCGGTTCATCAGCACAAACTGCGTGTCGATGTTTAAGCTTTGACAAAGATTTTTATACTTAAAGGCAAGCATTGGCATCGCTAAAAAGAGCCTTGCGAGCTTCTTTAGTCCGCTCTCGTAAGGATCGCTATTTTCTATAAAGTGGATCTGCACCTCGCTTGGGATCTCGTAGGCGATGACCTTACTCATTAAGATGAGATGAACTTCATAGCGTTTAACCAAAAATGGCAGTAAATTTGCCACATTTCGCTCAGCTCCACCAGGCCCCATCGAGTATAAAAAAACGGCTAATTTTTTCACTTATCAACAACCTTTTTTATAAATTCTCGCCACTGCTTTATAATATTTTCTTTGCTAAATAAATTTGCACTTTCGCTGGCGTTTTTTGCTAGTTTTTGCCTTAAATTTTCATCTTTTAAGAGTATCTCGAGTTTATCTTTTAGATCATTTGCATCGCCAGTTTTAAAGATAAGTCCGTTAATGCCATCATTTATAAGCTCTCTTGCGCCCACGGTGTCGCTACTTAGCCTAGCGCAACCAAAAGCGCCTGATTCGATTAGCACGTTTGAAAGCCCCTCGCTTCGTGAGCTAAGAGTAAAAATTTTTGCCTCACTATAAAGTTTACTAACATCGCTCATATGGCCTAAAAATTTGACATTAAGCCCTAAATTTGACGCCATTTGCTTCAGTTCGGCTTCTTGCCTGCCACTGCCTGCGATCTTTATCTCCCAGCCATCAAGCAAGCTCTTATCCACCTTGCTAAGCGCCTCAAAATAGATATCATAGCCCTTTACCGCCTCCAGCCTTGCCACGCTTAAGATGACGTTTTGCTTCTCGCAAATTTCAGGCACGTCGATAAAAAGTGGATTATGGATGACCTCGCGGTTTTTGGCAAATTTATAGTAGTCGTAGTCATTTTTACTTAGCACGCTTAAGCCATCTACAAAGCGGTAGGCAAAATCACGCATGGCGCTTGCGATTTTGCTTTTTAAGTAGCTATGCTCGTGATGTTCGGTCGCTATTAGTTTGCTATTTAGCCCTAAATTTGCCAGCACACAAGCGACGTTTGTCCAGTCGATAAAGCTCATTATAAGATCAGCTCTTTGCTCTTTAAAAAGTGCTCTAAGGGTGAGGATTTTCTTAAATTTTAAAGCGATACCTGAACCAGTGACGTTAAGATTTATGATATTTATATTGTCACTAAATTTATAAAGCCCAAGATCCTCTTCAAGCAGGGCGATAGTGATCTCATTGTCCTTGCTAAGCTCATTTGCAAGCACGTTTAGCACACGCTCAGCTCCGCCGTTTCTAAGTGCAGCTATGACAAAAAGAATTTTCACTTCACACCTCCAAGCCTTAAAAGCTCTAGCCATTTTTTATAAATTTGCTCCACGCTAAACTCATCAAGTCTAGCCCTTGCATTTTTAGCAAATTCGCCCATTTTTGCCTCATCTTGGAGCATTTTTGCAAGCTTTTCGCTCATCTGATCAGCGTCATTTATCTCACAAAGCAAGCCATCAAAACCATCTTTTATAAGCTCTTTTGCCCCGCTAGTCCTTGTCGCAACCCGCACGCAGTCATAGTTTATCGCCTCGATCAAGGTATTTCCAAGGCCCTCGAAATTTGAGCAAGAAAGCAGCACTTTTGCTCTTTTATAAAGTGAAGCGATGTCGCTAACGTTGCCTAAGAATTCGATATCAGCGCCCAAATTTTTGGCTAAATTTTCTAAATTTGCCCTCTCTCCGCCATCTCCAGCGACAGCAAATTTATAGCCACTTTGCTTTAAGTTTGCAGCCACCCTTACAAACATTTCGCAGTTTTTTATCTTATTTAGCCTGCCAACAAAAATTACTAAATTTTCTTTAGTAAAGCTCTCGCTGCGCACCTCCTCAAAGAGTGGGTTGTAAATTTTCATCACATTTTTGCAAAATTTCGAGTAATATCCAAGATCCTCGTCGCTTAAGACGCTAAGTGCATTTGCAAATAGATAACTAAGGCGTCTTAGCACCTTAAAAATGGCTCTTTTTGGCGCAAGATAGTTTGTGTGCTCGCTTATGATTATAGGCGTTTTTAGCCCAGCCGAGCTAAAGAGTACCAAGGTATTTACGGCATCTAAAAAGGATATCACAGCGTCAAATTTGCCCTCTCTTATGAGCGTCCTTAAAGCAAGCACCTTTGAAACTCTCTTTTTTAAATTTCCAACCAAGCCAAGCTCATCAGCCCCAACGCCTAAATTTATGAGCTTCACTCCACTTGCCAGCTCGTAAAATGGCTCATCTTTGTCGAATTTAACAAGGCTCACCTCATGATCCATACTAAATCGTGATGCGATCACCGCGCAAACTCGTTCCGCACCGCCACTTCTAAGCGTTGATGTGACAAATAATATCTTCATATGCCAAACCTTTGTTTAATCTTTACTCTAAGCTTTGAAAGTGCTGGTAAAAGACCGCTTGGGAGCGGACTAAGCAGTAAGAAAATAAACGCCTCTTTGCTAAATTTAATGCTAAGACTTTTAAAGATACACCTTAGCATAAGGCCATATTCGCCTGCTATTTTGGCGTAGTAAGCGGCATTTTTATACTGCATAGCTAAAAATTTTGGCTCATTTTTTATAGCAATGTCGTAGTGTAAATTGGCTGTTTTAATGTAAGCGTTTGCCACATTTAACGCGTGCTTGCCGGCATTTAGCGTAGCACTATCGCTTCTTGCGATGCGGTAGATATAAAGTGGCTTTTTAAGATAGAAGACATTTTTTTCAAAAAAGCGGATATAAAGCTCATTTTCGCCGCCAAAACTGCTCTCATCAAACCTAAAATCATCTATAAATTCACGCGAAAAAAGTTTAAAATACTCGCCATTTATCCGTCCGCAGTGATAATCAACCTTGCTCATCGCCCCACTCTTACTATAAGGGCTTCTACCAGCTATCACCTCGGTCATCACGCCATCTTTCTCGCAGATCGCATCTGCAAAAACGCACGAATACTCGCCACTTTTTAAAATTTCATAGCACTCTTTTATAGCCTCTGGCAAAAGCTCATCGTCATCGTCAAGCAAGCAGACAAACTCGCCCGTTGCGTTGTCAAAGCCGTTATTTTTATTGCCATTTGGGCTCTTTTTGTGAGCGCTGTTTTTTACAAATTTGATCCTAGCGTCGTTAAAACTCTTACAAATTTCACTCGCACTCTCGTCATCGCCGTCATCGGTTACAACTATTTCTAAATTTTTATAGCTTTGAGCTAGAGCGCTTCTTATGGCCTTTTTTAAAAGCTCTGGACGCTTATAAGTCGCGGTTACGATGCTGATTAATGGCTCGCTCATTTAGCCCCTTTTAAAAATTCTCTCATAGCCTTGAAGCTTTTCAAGACGTGAAAAAAATATAAATTTAATTGTCTTGATATAGGCATTTAAATTTGCGCTGTATCCCCTCTCAAGGCGCTCGCCCTCGATGTTTGAGCCGCTAAGATCAGTTGGGTGCGCAAAGAGGTCGCAAAAATACATCTGCATATCATTAACGCCAAGCAAATAGTCCCAAACATCGGTCGTGCAAAGCGCACGTTTATGAATTTCAAGCAAATTTTTAGCGCTTTTTTTAGTTAGCACATAGGCCCCTGCTCTATAAATGCTTGAAAATGAGTGCTTTGAGACCTGCCAAAGTGGCCTACTTAGGCTAGTATCCACCTTTTTGCCAAAGGCGCTAAACCTGCCTTCTAGCCCATCTTGCATGCCGCATATCAGCACGCTATTTTCAGGCATCTTGCTAGCTGCCAAAAATGCCTCTTTTATAGCTTGATCACTCCCAATCACGTCATCTTCAAAGATGAGGGCAAATTTGGCTTCACTCGCCAAAAATTCCTCGTAGGCTTTCACATGCGAGAGCGAACAGCCAACCTCTGCTGGGCTTAAAACCTTGCCGTAAGCTTTAAATGACGGCGAAATGATCTTATAGTACTCCCTCGCGTTTAGCTCCCTGCCATCAACTGCGTCTATTAGCTTAAAGCTATCATAAGAGCTAAATTTTTGCTGCAAAAGCTCGCGCCTTTTGGTGTCTTTAGCCAAAGAGATCAGATAAATTTCATTCATTTAAGACCTTTTAAATTTTTTTAAAATTTTACGCCAAACTATGCCTCGCTCGTAAGCATTAAAAAATAAAAAATATCCCAAAACATAAGCTGCGCCGGCGTATATCGCAGCAAAGATAGCAAATTTTAGCCAGTTATCTAAGCTTACAAGGTCCTTGCAGGCAAACATCGCAAGCACGCAGAGCGCAAAAATGGCTAAATTTTTAAAATAAACCCCGTAAAATGTGGTGAGCTTTACCTCTAAATTTAAAGCAGCATTTATAAGGTCAAAGCCGAGAATTCTTATACTATAAAAAATGGCTGCGACGATGACGATACCATAAACGCCGTAGTCACTAAATTTAAGCAGCACGATCTGCGCTATGATCGTGCTAACGCCAAGGATAGTGTTGGCAATGGCTGGTCGGCGAAGCTTGTTTGTCGCGCTATCAAGGTTAAAAAGCGAAAAAACAAAGCTTATAAATACGATCGGCACTAGCGTGATCATCGAGATGTTGTAGATAAATTTAACCTCGTCAGCACTTTTAAAAGGTAGCCAAAGCGTGTAGAAATCCAGCCCAAAAACGACGAAAAATGCAGCCGGAGCGCTCATCACAAAGGCGATCACCTTCATTGAAAATTTAGCCTCGTTTATGAGGTCCGTGATCAAATTTTTAGAGTAAAGCTCGACAAATTTTGGTGCAAAGATACCACTAAGCTGCGCTACAAAGCTCTCAAGTATGATAGGGGCGGCCTTAGCAACTGATAGAAGACCAGTGGCGTTTGCATTTACGAAAATGTTGCAGATAAAAAGATCCATGCCTGTTAAAAGTATGCGGTTTAGCGCATTAAAGCTATTCCAAATGCCAGAGCTTAAAAGCTCTTTTATCTTAGAAAAGTCAAATTTACTAAGGCTAAATTTTAGCTCTGGCGTGATGCGAGCCGACATAAAAATGGTGCTAAAAAAGACAAAAAGGCTAGCAACTAGCGCTGAAATGGCGATGTATGAAATGAATGGCTTAAAAAAGAAAAAGAGTGCCACGATGAGGATCGCTAGGATCGCGCTTGAGATGGCATTTCTGATGGAGAGCAGATAGAGCTTATTTGTCACAAACGCACAAACCGTCAAAACGCCGTTAAATAGCCCAACGCAGAAATTTATAAAGTAAAAAACAAGGGTCATTCTGACGTCAAAAAGTAAATTTTCAGGGACGTTTAAAAAGCTTTGCAAATTTAGTATGAAAACAGAGCTAAGCACCACGACAACGGCGCAAAAGAAGATATTTACAACAAGGACTGATGAGTAGTAGGTGTTTGCAAGGCTTAGATCTTTTTTGTGCCACGCATGAGCGACAAAACGCCCACTGACTGAGTTTATCGCTACGCTCACGACTGCTGCGTAGCTAACGATGGCGTTGCTAAGGCCCACAAAGCCAAATGCCTCGTTGCCAAGGCTTTTTAAGATAAATGGCGTAAGAAAGAAATTTATACCCATAGATACTACAAAAACGACGATCGAGCTTATTAGATTGATTAGCATTAGATTTTTAACCTATAAATTTTTACGCCACCTGAGATGACAAATGGCTCAAAGTATCGCTCATCAGCTCGCTCAAATATAAAAAGCTGCACAAGAGCTGAATTTAAAGCATTTTCATCAAGCAACAATATCCGTGCATAATCTTCCAAAAAAATGACATAAATTTTGGCGTTTTCATCTATGATTTTTTCATCTATTCGCAAATCTTTTCCAGCACCTTTTACTTTATAAAATGATTTTACGGCTATTTTCTCGTCGTTATGTATGATAAATTTTTGCTCATTTGTAGGTAAAACATAACCATCTCCAAGGTCGATACCAGCTTCGCTAACGCCATTTAATGCACTAACATGATAAAAATTCTCTTTTTGCCTTTTACCAGTTGTGACGTCGATATAGCTATATCTAAAGATATTTGGCGCGATATCAATCATATTTGGCACAAGATAGTAAAAAACCTCTTTTTTTGCAGCTGGCAGAGTGAAATTTTCGCTTTTAAGCTGACTTAAAAAAGTATTTACGTCGCTTGTGTTGTAGTCTTTTAAAATTTTATCTATTGGCCTTATATTTTGCTCAAGTGAGATGTCATTATACGTAACTGCCACTCTTGCAAGTCTAGCCAAAAATGCCTCATCTTTTCTCAAAGCAAGGCTAACAAAATAATTATTTTCACCACCTTGTCTACCAGGATCGTTTAAAGTCATAACATCAGCAAAATACCTTATAGCATACCCGTAATCCCACCATGAAAATACATAATCATCGCGCTTTGTGAGCTTTTTAAGTTCATCAAGCGCCACTGCTTCATCATGGTTAATCACAGTGTTTGGCCTATATGAATAAGCAAAATCTAAATTTATAGCAAGAGCGGCTACGGCAAAAACTAAAAATGATAAATTTTTAATGAAATTTCTAAGATCAAATAAATTTAAAAAAAAATGCAAAAAATAACCAAAACCAAGCACAACAAGTGGTGTTACGTACATAACAAATCTAACTCCACCAAAGAAAGAGAGGAGTCCAAGTCCAAGCATTGGTAATGTAAGTAAGAATGGACGAAATTTCAAGCAAAGTAATAAGTATCCAATAATAGCTGCCAGCAGTATAAGAATATTTCCTGACATAAAATATATAAAATACAAAGGACTAGCACTTTTTACTTCGCTGATGAAATTATATTCATTTATAAAGTGAAATTTATCGCTAAGAATTTCATTACCTTTAAAAACATAAATACCCATTTTTGAAGTAATGAAATCAAAACCACCAAAATAGATAAAAATAGCTAGCATTAAAGTAAGAAAAATGGCTAATTTTCTAGCTGAGAGTAAATTTTTATATTTGCAAAAAAGAGAGAAAAATAAGGCAATAACTGCTAAATTAAAAATTAAAATTTTATTTGCTATTAGTGGATCTTTAGTAAAAACATTTGAGCTTACGATGCTTATAAACATAAAAAATATCGCTTGATAATTTTGCAATCTATCTCGTATAAAAACTAGCGTATATAGTAAAAACATAAAGAAAATGCTTAAAATAAGTGCATATGAGCTTTGATACCACCAAAGATAAAGCGATACAAAGACTCCAGGCAAAACGATAAATTTTTGTTCATTTGCGTTCAAAAGCCTTATCAAAAAATAGATGATAAAAAGTGCAAATGTGACATTTAACATGTCACTATCAAAATATCCAGGCGATGTCCTTGAAAGATAGCTTGGCAAGATAACACTCATAAACGCTGCCACAGCCCCAGCTTTTAGTGCTTTAAACTCATGTGATATCAAAACAACTGGAAGTGCGATAAGAGGAGCTAAAAAGACGCTCATATAAAACATCACGCTTTCGATCTTAAAAGGTAAAATTTTGCAAATATAAAAAACTATAGTTGAGATTGGGTGATTAAAGGGGCTAAAGTCATTTTGCTGATGAAAGCCAGCCAGCATATCTCTAGCACCCTCTGCGTAATAGTAGGCGTCATTTGTCGTAAGCATAAACTCGCCATTAAAGTAAAACTCTGGCATCTCCTTTGCCCACAATACCCAGAGCATCCTAGCCGCAAATCCAAACAGATAAGCAGCCAGAAATATAATTAAAATTTTACAATTTACGCTTACTTTGTGCACTAAATTCCTTACAGCCTAGCGTCAGCCTCTGGGTAGATATTTTTTATATCGTAAACTAAATGGCCTTTTAAATTTAGCTTTTTAAACTCATTGTGAGCTACGGCAATCACGATGCAGTCGTAGTCATCTAGGCTATACTCTTTCACTAAATCAAAGCCGTACTCGTGTTTTACCTCAGTGCTATCAGCCCAAGGATCGGTCACATCGACCTTGCAGCCAAAGTCTTTTAGCTCATCAACTACGTCTATAACGCGAGAATTTCTTATATCTGGGCAGTTTTCTTTAAATGTCATACCAAGAACAAGCACGCGCGCTTTGTTTATAAGCACACCTTTTCTTATCATTAGTTTTATAACCTGATCAGCTGCGTATCTGCCCATGTCGTCGTTGATACGGCGGCCTGCTAGGATCATTTCAGGATGATAACCTACTTCTTGAGCTTTGTGAGTTAGATAATATGGATCTACGCCGATGCAGTGACCACCAACTAGACCTGGGCGGAAATTTAAGAAATTCCACTTCGTACCTGCAGCCTCAAGCACGTCGATAGTGTTGATGTGAAGCTTTTCAAAGAGCATCGCAAGCTCGTTTATAAAGGCGATGTTTATATCACGCTGAGTGTTTTCGATGACCTTTGCAGCCTCGGCTACTTTGATACTTGAGGCCTTATGAGTGCCAGCTGTGATGATAGAGCGATAAATTTCATCAACCTTGTCAGCGATCTCTGGAGTTGAGCCACTTGTGATCTTTTTGATCTTTGTAACAGTGTGCTCTTTGTCGCCTGGGTTTATGCGCTCTGGAGAGTAGCCGCAGAAGAAGTCTTTGTTAAATTTAAGCCCACTCTTTTCAAGAAGTGGCACGCAAATTTCTTCTGTAACGCCTGGATAAACGGTGCTTTCATAGACAACAATGTCGCCTTTTTTAAGCACTTTTGCCACGCTCTCAGTCGCTTTTACCACTGGAGTTAGATCAGGGCGTTTGTTCTTATCTATCGGAGTTGGGACGGTCACGATAAAGAAGTTGCAACTTCTGATGTCATCTAAATTTAGGCTAAATTTCATGCCATTATCGATCGCTTTTTTCATCTGCTCATTGCTAAGCTCAAGCGTTCTATCATAGCCACTTTTAAGCTCTTCTATACGTTTTGCATTTACATCAAAGCCTACTACTTCGTACTTTTCGCTAAAAGCTGCTGCAAGTGGAAGTCCCACATATCCAAGTCCTACTACTGCTATTTTCATTTATTTTTTCCTTTCTTTTTTGCTTCTATCTTTTTTACGCGCTCATACATTCTTATTTCCGCACTTACACCTTTTGGAGTTATGATCCTAATAGGGCTAATGCCTGGTAAAATTTTAGTAAATTCATAATAAACCCGTCTCTTTTTCTTTGCGTCCTTGCAGAGCATCATCGTTTGCGCTAGCTCATCCCCGCCATTAAATTCGTAATAAATCCCGTGCGCGTCTTCTTTTTCCTCGAGTTTTCCGCCGAGTAAAAAGGCGAAGTTGCAGTCGATTTCTATCTCTTTAAAAAATGCGACTTCGTATTTAAAATAATCAGGTGGCATCTTTGAAATAGGTAGCTCAAAGATATTTTCCTCGGTTTTTGGCGCGTTTTCGCCTGCAAAAAGCGCAAACGGAAGCACGCAAGCTACGATAAAAAGTAAAAATTTTCTCATGCCTTTACTCCGATTTGAAAATACTTAAATCCATGCTCGGCTAAAATTTTAGCGTTGTATTGATTTCGTCCATCAAATATGACAGCATTTTTTAGCCTCTCTTTGATCTCCATAAAATCAGGCGATCTAAACTCACTCCACTCAGTCACAAGCACCATAGCATCGGCGTTATTAAGCGCGTCATATTTATTTTTAGCGTATTTTACATCTAAATTTGGCATATATTTTTTAGCTTCTTCGCTTGATTTTGGATCATAAGCGACCACTTTTGCGCCAGCTTCGTCTAAAAGCTTTATCAATGTTATCGAGCTAGCCTCGCGCATATCGTCTGTGTTTGGCTTAAATGCAAGCCCCCAAAGAGCGATAGTTTTGCCCTTTAGATCGCCGCCAAAGAAGTTATAAATTTTATCAAACAGTACTCTTTTTTGAGCCTTATTTCTTGACTCGACCGCGTTTAGAAGCTCTGGCTCAAAGCCATTTTGTCTAGCTGTGTAGATGAGTGCCTCGACGTCTTTTGGAAAGCAGCTGCCACCGTATCCGCAGCCTGGATAGATGAAGCTATAACCGATACGAGAGTCGCTGCCGATGCCTTTTCTTACTAAATTTACATCAGCGCCCACGCGTTCACAGATATTTGCTATCTCGTTTATGAAGCTTATTTTGGTTGCTAGCATCGAATTTGCAGCGTATTTTGTCATCTCGGCTGATTTTACGTCCATACAAATGAGTCTGTCGTGATTTTTCATAAATGGCTCGTAAAGCTCTCTCATCACGCTAAAGCCCCACTCGCTGCTAGCTCCGATAACTACGCGATCTGGCTTTAAAAAATCTTCAACCGCCGCGCCCTCTTTTAAAAACTCTGGGTTTGAGACGACTTCAAATTTAACCTTTGCATTTCTCTTTTTAAGCTCAGCCTCGATCACCTCATGCACCTTAGCTCCTGTGCCTACCGGAACGGTTGATTTATCGACTACGATTAGCGGTTTGCTTAAATTTTCTCCGATAGATTTTGCCACCGATAGGACATATTTTAAATCCGCCTGTCCATCAGCGCCCATAGGCGTACCAACTGCGATAAATAGCACATCCGCATGCTCTAGTGCTTCAGTTATTTGCGTGCTAAATTTAAGCGAGCCATTTTTATAGCACTCACTCACGATATCAGCAAGCCCTGGCTCATATATCGGTACGACGCCGTTTTTTAGTGCCTCGATCTTTTTTTCATCGACATCGACGCAGATCACGCTGTTGCCCATTTTAGCAAAGCATGCACCGCTTACTAGTCCAACGTATCCGGTTCCG
The DNA here is from genome assembly GCF_003048775.2 of Campylobacter concisus. Classification (NCBI taxonomy): domain Bacteria; kingdom Pseudomonadati; phylum Campylobacterota; class Epsilonproteobacteria; order Campylobacterales; family Campylobacteraceae; genus Campylobacter; species Campylobacter concisus. The sequence continues at coordinate 1,466,514 of NZ_CP049272.1, forward strand.
ATTACTGCTATTTTCATGTTTGTCCTTAAATTCTCTTTTCCCACTCAAGGGCGGTTTTTATAATGAGCGTTAGATCGTCTCTTTTTGGCTTCCAGCTTGTTAGAGAGCGCAGTTTGCTCGCATTTGAGATAAGGATAGCTGGGTCGCCGTCCCTTCTTGGCGCATTTAGCACCTTAAAATTTACCCCACTCACCTCTTTTGCGGTCTCGATAACCTCTTTTACGCTAAATCCTCTGCCGTATCCCACGTTAAAAGTTTCGCTACCATTTTGACTGATGTAGTCAAGCGCGCTTATGTGAGCATCTGCTAGGTCGCTAACGTGAATATAGTCTCTTACGCATGTACCATCTTTTGTCGCATAATTATCGCCAAAGATGCCCATATTCTCACGCTTGCCAAGTATAGTTTGCACAGCTACCTTGATAAGGTGCGTGGCATTTGGATAATTTTGACCGATCAGCCCCTCTTCGTCTGCACCTGCCACGTTGAAGTAGCGAAGTATTGCAAATTTAAAATTTTCATTTGAAGCGGCGTAGTCTTTAATGATCTGCTCACTCATAAGTTTACTTCTGCCGTATGGATTTATCGGATTTGTAGGCGTTGTTTCGCTCACTTCCGCCACGTCTGGCTCGCCATAAACTGCGGCAGTTGAGCTAAATATAAATTTATTTACATTGTAAGTTTTTGCGTATCTTAGCACCCTCGCAACGTTTGCGGTGTTGTTTAGATAGTATTTTAGTGGCTCGCTCATACTCTCAAAAACCTCGATAAACGCCGCAAAATGGATGATTGCATCAAATTTACCATTTTCAAAAATTTCACTTAGATCATCTTCTAAATTTGCATTTATAAATTTGAATTTTCCGATTTTTTGGAGCGCCTCAAGTGCTTTTTGTGAGCCCTTGCAGAGATTATCGATGATGGTTATCTCATCATTGCCTTGCTTTAAAAGTGCTTTTACTACGTGGCTGCCGATGTATCCAGCACCACCTGTTATTAAAATCTTCAAGTTTAAGCCTTTCGTAAAAAGTGGTTAATTTTATCAAAAATAGAGTAAAGCAAAAGTAAAGCAAGGCTTTTGAATAAATTTTAATCTTCTCTAACCCTTAAAAATATTGGAAATCTTGGCTTGCCATTAGCAGTTAAATTTTGAAATTTATATGTGATGATAGAGCCTATTTTTGGGGGATTTTGGCGCTTTTCATCGCTTAGTCCTGATCCTATTTTAAAGATAGTGCCAGATTTTGGCTCGCCAGCTTTTTCTTCGTCATCTTTACCACCAAGTGCTTTGCAGGTAAGCGAGCCAGCAAATTTTGCGTATTTGCCGCTGCCTTTGTTTATAGCGGTCACTTCACACTCGGCGTCTTTAAATTTCTTAAATTTAAGCGCATTTTTACTTCGTTTTCGCTCGTACGGCGCATTTGGCTCACGCACGACTGCTCCCTCTCCGCCCTTTACAATAATGTCCTCTGTAAATTTTAAAAACTGGGCGTTATCACGCATTTTTATCTGTTTTATGATGATTAAATTTTGATTTGGCTTATTTTTTAAAAATTTAGCCAAAACTTCAATACGGTCAAGCAAGTCACCATTTGCCTCAGGCACATCAAAAATATGAAATTTAAGCCTGTTCCACGCCTTTTCGTCTGGCAGCTTATCCATCACGCTTGCTTGAATTTCTTCAAATTTAAGCTCCTTTGCGTAAAGCTCGCCATCGAGTGCAAATTTTGGGAAATTTTTAGTAAAACTTAGCGGTGCATTCAGCTTTTTGCCCTGCCTTGAGAGTAAATTCTCTCCGTCCCAGTAGGCACGCACACCATCAAGCTTTTCGCTAGCTAGCCAGCCTGAGACGTTTTGCTCTTTATACTCGCTAAGGCGCAGCAAGTCAAGAGAAAATGCAAAATTTAAAAGGAGTAGAACCGCAAAAATTATTCTGATCAGGCTTTTGCCTTGCAAAAACAATAGTCCAGATGATCGTCTACAACGCCCACACTTTGCAAAAAGGCATAGGTGCTAACAGAGCCTAGAAATTTAAGCCCTCGCTTTTTTAGCTCCTTTGCCACAAAGTCAGACATCAGCGTAGTAGCTGGCACTTGTTTGATATCTTGATAGTGATTTATGATCTTTTTGCCGTCAAATTTCGGGTCAAATTTTTTAAGTAAATGCCCCCACAGATAGTCATAAAAGCTGCCAAATTCTTTGGTTACGGATAAAAATGCAATGGCGTTTGCAGAAAGCGATTTTAGTTTTAATCTGTTTCGAATCAACCTCTCATTTTGCATAAATTTCGCTATTTCGTCCTCGCCATAAAGCTTGATCTTCTCTGGATCAAAGCCATCAAACGCCTCTCTCATGGCCTCTCTTTTTTGAAGCACTCCATGCCATGAAAGTCCCGCCTGAAAGCCCTCCAGAACTATCATTTCGAAAAATTTTCTATCATCTTTTACGACTTTACCCCATTCGTTATCGTGGTAAGCGATATCAAGCTCGCCTTTTGCCCATTCACATCGCCTCATCTGTGTCCCTTAAATCTCAACTCCGTAAAACTCGCAGTACCACTCGACAAATTTAGCCACGCCGTCATTTACTTTTGTATTTGGCTTGTAGTCAAAGTCAGCCACCAGATCGCTCACATCTGCAAATGTCGCTGGTACGTCGCCTGCTTGAAGTGGGAGGAAATTTTTCTTGATCTCGCGGCCGATCTTTATCTCAACCGCCTTGATGTAGTCCATGAGCTCGACTGGGCTATTATTGCCGATATTATAGACCTTAAACGGCGCTTTTGAAGTGGCAGGATCTGGATGCTTTGCATCCCAGTTTAGATTAGGTTTTGCTGGGTTGTCGATACACTTAATGATACCCTTTACAATGTCATCCACGTAGGTAAAGTCACGCTTCATCTTGCCGTAGTTGAAAACATCGATAGTTTTATCTTTAAGTGCAGCATCAACAAATAAAAATAGTGCCATATCAGGGCGTCCCCATGGTCCATACACCGTAAAAAAGCGAAGTCCAGTCGTTGGCACGCCAAAAAGATGACTATAAGTGTGCGCCATCATCTCGTTGCTCTTTTTAGTCGCTGCGTAGAGGCTTATAGGGTGATTTACCGCCTCGTGCGTAGAAAATGGCATGTTCTCATTTAAGCCGTAAACCGAGCTTGAGCTTGCATAGACTAAATTTTTTATCTCATTGTGGCGGCAGCATTCTAAGATATTCATAAAGCCTGTGATGTTGCTGTCTATATAGGCTTTTGGGTTTATGAGAGAGTAGCGAACACCTGCCTGCGCAGCTAAATTTACCACTACGTCAAATTTCTCGCTCGCAAAAAGCTCTTTCATCGTCTTTTCGTCGGCCAGATCGGCTTTTATAAATTTTAAATTTGGATGCGTTTTTGAGGTGATTAGCTTGCCATACTCTATCTCGCTCGTCTCAAAACCAGCTGTTTTTAGGCGTGCAAGCTTTAAATTTACATCATAGTAGTCATTTATAACGTCATATCCGACAACCTCATCGCCGCGTGCTACAAGGGCATTTGCAAGGTGAAATCCTATAAATCCAGCTGTTCCAGTTACTAAAATTTTCATATTTTTCCTTTCATTTTTGGCTTATTTTAGTGCAAAAATGTAAATTTACGTATTTAGATCAGGGTGGTCCCAAGCGTTAAATTCAGCTCTTAAGTCGTCATTTTCCAAACCTTTGCAACATAGCCACTCAAGCCCTGCACGTCTTTCCATAACGACCTCTTCGTCAAGTCCAGCAACCTTTTTGCCATTTATCCTTGCGTCCACACATGCCCAGTGATAACGATAAACTAGGTCAAGTTTGCTTAAAATTTCATCCAAACTGCGCGGTTTTGAGCGGTTTTTGAGCCCACCCTCTCTAAATACATTCATCACAAAATCACAGTCGCAAATTTTATCCATCTTACCGATATCTTCAGCTATGCCAAGCGCCCAAAGCAAGATCCAAAGCGACTCATATTTCCAGCCCATATTTACGGCCAAATTTATATCGGCTCTACCCTCTACGACCTCTTTTTCTTTTACACTTAGATCGCCATAAAAATCGCCCAAAAAGTCTTTAGCCCAAGCTATTTCATCTTCACTTAAGTGGCCATTGTCGCGGATAGTGCAAGCACACATGATCGCTGTAAATGAGCAAACCGCACGAGCAATGATCTCGTCAATGCTTCTTGGCGTAACTTCACTATTGTCATACCTTAGTGGCAGACTCTCAAGCACAGCCACACCCTCTTTTTTTAAAATTTTTATACTCTCATCTTTTCTTTGTTGCGCTGTTTTTGGCATATCCGCACCTTTTTTAAAAATATCAAACACTCCCATTTTTATTCAAAAAAACTCAGCGTTAAATTTCTCTTCGTTAAAATTTTTACCTAAAAATTTACAGGCTTCGATCATATCAGTTCTTGCTATTTCAAAACAACTAGTAGCCCCAGGGCTTGGAGTCATATTAAAACTTATGCCCTCGCCTGTGCTTATCTTGCCCTCGCCAAGCTCAAGGCACTTTTTATTACGGTCGATAACTTGCGGTCTTACGCCGCCAAAATTTATAGCATAGCTTAGGTCATTTTCACTTAGGCTTGGCACGATCTTTCTAGCGTCTTTTACAAATTCTTTTTTATTGATAAATGGCACTTCAAATAAGAAATTTCTTAAAATATAAGATCTGATGTCGCTATCTTTTAAGAGATTTGTAAAGACTTCAAAGACATTTTTATCAAATTTTAGGCATTTACAAAAGTCAAAAAAGCTTGAACAGCCGTGGTATCTCTCTAGTTTTGGTATGACTAGGGCTGTTGGTCCAAAGCGAGTGTTTCCATTAGCTAAGATATCTGGATCGCCGTGAAGCGCGGCAAATGGTAGCTTATCGTTTTGCACCATATAAACTTTGCCATTTAGCAAGCGTTTTTTTGCGAAATAAAAGCTTCCAGCAACGGGCAATGTGCTAAGATGAAGCCCATAACCCATTTTGTGAGCCAAAAATAGCGAATGCCCTCCAGCATCTACTACGACGTAGTTTGCAGTGATCACCTCGCCATCATTTATCTTTATGTGAAATGTATCGCCAGCCTTTTTTATATCAGTTACTTCTGAGTTTAGGCTGATCTCATAGCCATCTCCGCCTAAATTTAGCGCATTTTGCACAAGTGAGTTTGCTAAGCCACCAAAGTCCATCGTCGTAAACTGCCCATTTTGCGTGCCTATGGCGATGATGTTTTCTGGCCTCTCATTACCATTTGCGTCAAAAACGACGTTTGGCTCGATCTGTTTTAACTTCTCTTTGTCATAAATTTCAAGGTAAGGAAAAAGCTCTCTAAAACTCTCATATCTTTCTTTCATGCGCTCTACTTCGACATCTCCGATAGCTAGTGCCATCTTTTGATGAGCGAACATATATTTACCATCAAGATTGTATTTTAGAGCATATTTTACTGGCATATTTGCCACACGAGAGACTTTTTTTGCCTTTTCTAGTGTATAGTTTGTCTCAATATCGCCACAATGAATGGTTTGTGAGTTGCCTTTGCCGTTTGAATTTAGAGTAGCTACGCCGTCATATTTTTCTAAAAGTGCGACCTTCTTTATATCGCTAAATGCAGCCAACTCATAAAAGAGCGCCGTCCCACTAATACCTGCTCCGACAATTACCACTTCAAAGTGCTTCTGCATCATTTTTTTCTCCCAAAAAGTTTAGTTGTCAAAATGATACTATATTAATTTTAAAACAAACAGCATGGTGAAAAAAGCTAGAATTTTTATACAAAAGAGAAATTTGGCAAGGTTCTCACCTTGCCTTGAAGTTAAAATTTATAAGATACGTTTACTTTGAAATTTCTACCTGGCTCCCAGTCTACGAAAATTGGCTTGCCTGTATATCCAGCTTCTCTTTGAGACTGCGAAGCATAAGTTTTATTAAAGAGGTTATAAATTCCAGCATTTATCTCTAGCCCTTTAAACTTACCGCTGCTTGGCGTATAGCTAGCGTAGATATCGCTAACTGCGTAGCTTGGTATCTTGACATTTTTATCATTGCCAGCTGAGACGGTATTTTTTGATGCAAAGTAGATTAGGTTGTAACCTATTAGCGTATCAATGCTAGAAAATGCATACTCTGCGTTAAATGTATATTTATCGCCCTGATCGCGGTAGCCGATGACGTTTGAGGTGTAGTAGCCGCCGTTTGCTTTAGCGACCCTATCTTTATATTTTACCTTTTGATGAGTGTAGCTAGCAGCTAGGCTCAGCGCGTCTAAATTTAGCCTTGCAAGTAGCTCAACGCCGCTTATGTCTGCCCCGCCAGCATTTTTTCTAATCATTATCGGATTTGTTCTACCACCTGCTGCGTTATTATCGACTATTAAATTTTTATATTTTGTCATGAAATATTTTGCAGATAAGCTATATGAGCTAGCTTCATTTATATCGCCGTGGTATTTAAGACCAGTTTCGTAGCTGTTGCCAGTTGTAGGTTTCAGATCTTTGTTTGCTTCCCAGCTTCTGCTTCCACCTGCCATCATCAACTCCATAACGTCAGGCCCTCTAAAGACTCTTGCATAGCTTGCAAATGCGTTAAGTCCTTTAAGGATCTCATAGTCAAGCGCAAGCGCCGGGGTAAATTCATCAAATTTATAGGTATAACTCTTTACGTTTCCGGCTCTACCATCATAGCTTTTTAACTCGTGGCGAGTGTATCTGATGCCAGGAGTAACGGTTAGCGAGCCAAAATTTAGCACGTCTTCTGCGTAGATTGAGTAGTTATTTACCTTTTCAGGATAGTTATTATTCGGCTTATTAAAATTTTTACTTTGATAAAACTCGGCTCCGTATCTAAGCGTCTGCGTCAAAGCGCCGGTCTCAACTACGCTTTTAGCCTTTGCATTTATGCCGTTTGTTTTTACGCCTAAAATTTTTAAGACTGGGTCATCTTTTTTATGCTCGGTATTGTATACCGTTACGTCTAAATTTAGAAGATCACTTGGTTTATACTCGTATTTTAACGTTGTAGTATCACGCTCATATTTGCGGTTGTCAAAAGCATTTGAATCATCATACCAGCTACTAAATTCTGCTCTTAAAGGATAAATGCCTTTGAACTCATTATGCTCTCTTGAGATAGAAATTCTATGTGCGTCAAGGAAGCTGTAACCAAGCTTTAAAAGATAGCTAAGATCGTTTCCATCGCCACCTATCCTTCTTTTGTTGCCACTTTTGCCGTAGTCGTAGCCTTTGTGATTAATAGCGGCTATAAAATCAAGCCCCTCAACTGGAGCAGTAAATAGCATAAGACCTTGTGAAAATTAGCTGTTATTTGAGGCGTATCCTGTTTTTATCTTTGCGCCGATGATCTCGCCGCTTTTTAGCAAGTCTTTTGCATCGACCGTTTTAAAGGCGACCGAACCACCAAGCGCGCCTGAGCCATTTACCACTGATCTTGAGCCAACCTCGACATCAACGGCTTTTATAAGATCAGGATCTATAAGCAAGTCAGCGTTATGGTGAAATGTATTTCCGTTTTGCTTCGCGCCATCTATCGTGATATTTAGACCGCGGTCGCTAACGCCCCTCATATAAATTTTTTGGTTCATGCCGTTTGTGCCGCCCACATAAACGCTAGGAATATCTCTCATCACGTCTTTTACTAGGCCGGCGTTTCTAGTTGAAATTTTGATGTCATCAACGCCATATCCGCCACTGCTACTTGTTACCTTAACTCCGTTTAATACGCTCTCGTCTGCCCCATTTGCACAAACTGCTATGCTTGCTGCAAGAGAGAGTTTAAACAAGCTTTTAAATCTCATATTTCCTCCTAATTTGGTTATTAAAATTACTATTTTAATTTTATAGCATAATTTTGAGATTGAATATTATAATTTTAAGTATAGATTTTTGATAAATTTTTGAGTTTCTAGATAAAAATATAAACTATTTTTAAATTTTAATTATCTAATGAAGTAAATAAATATCGAAATAAAGGACTAAATTATATGATTTTATCAAGGTAGTAAATAAGGTTAATTTTTAATAGAAAAAGTCTTATAAGTATAAAAATTCTTAAATTTTGTAGATAATTTTTATCAAGAAAGGCTTAAGAAATCTAAAATAAATTTTACTTTTTTAGCGCTCAGAATTGTTTTTATAAACACTCTTAAGTAGATTATGAAAAAATTTTATAAATTTTAAATAAGATAGAGCAAAACTCTTGAATCTAATGGAAGCATCATGCAAATTTATTAGACGCTCTTAAAGACAAAATTGAAATATTCATTCATGCAAATACTATCTTTTTTCATATCTTTTAGTCTTAGCTTTATGTCGACGCCTTGCCAAACTATCGGCAGTAGTACAAATATTATCCTATCAAGACTAAAATTTCTCACATCCTCACACCAGCAGTCCCAGCGATAAAGCTCGTAAAATTTAGATATGTCGCCACAAAGCGACCATTATAAAAACTATGAGTAGTCAAGCTGTGTATCCTCCCATTTGCCAATTCTGGTGCGTAGTAAAACGTTGCCTACTTTACCACCAAAGGCGACGCCATTTAGCAAGAAAAATTTATCCAAAATAACGTTTGTCACGAGTAAGTTGCTAGGCATATGCTCTTCTTCACTAAAGCTCTTTCAAGATTAAATCTATAAATTCCATACTTCATCTGCTCGCATCCTGGGACAAGCAGGCACAGTCAACCTCCATTCATCACGATGCCACCATACCTATAAACAAGCGCATCCATCGACGATCGAGTGGCTACTTGAAGCCTAAAAAAAATCGCTCTTTGCGCCCTGCCCTCATCAAGAGACAAAATTCCATAGTCGTTTTGGTCTCTTTTAGCCACTCCTTGATCAGTGCCCAGCCTGGCCTATTGCGTCTATAAGCTCATCTAAAGCTCATTTTGTATGCACTTGCGGTAAATTTAATGAATTTTAAAAGAAGAGTTTGGCGAGTTACCCCGCCAAATTTGTATTAGTAGATTATTTTGCGTCCCAAGCTAGGATAGTATTGCCCTCGGCATCGGTAGCCACGTCGCCCATGCCCATGATGTTATAGCCGCAGTCTACGTAGTGAACCTCGCCTGTTACGCCGCTAGCTAGGTCGCTAAGTAGATACATCGCGCTGTTGCCGACGTCTTCAGTCGTAACGTTGCGTTTTAGCGGGCTATTTACTTCGTTATAGCGTAAAATCATCCTAAAATCGCCTATTCCGCTTGCAGCAAGCGTTTTGATAGGGCCTGCGCTGATCGCATTTACGCGGATATTTTTAGCGCCAAGGTCGTGCGCTAGGTAGCGAACTGAGCTTTCAAGTGCTGCTTTAGCGACGCCCATTACGTTGTAGTGAGGTACAAATTTCGGTCCGCCTAGATATGTGAGCGTAAGCACCGAGCCGCCTTCTTTTAGCACCGGTAGCACCGCGCGAGTAAGGCTTAGCAGCGAATAAACGCTAGTGCCCATCGCGATGTCGAAGGCCTCTTTAGTTGTGTTTACAAACTCACCCTCAAGCGCTTCTTTCGGTGCGTAAGCCACTGCATGCACAACAAAATCAATCTCGCCAAGGTCTGCTTTGATGCGATCCGCAAGACCGTCTAGGTGAGCGGGGTTGTTTACGTCGAGCTCATAGACGAATTTGCTACCAAACTCCTCTGCGATTGGCTCTACGCGTTTTTTCAGCGCATCGTTTAGGTAGGTAAACGCCATTTGCGCACCCTGGGCATAACAAGCTTCGGCGATACCGTAAGCGATGGATTTGGCGTTAGCGACGCCGACGATTAGGCCTTTTTTGCCTTTTAAAATCATTTGTTCTCCTTTTTATTAAAGCTACTTAACTTTTTCTACTTCATAAGCTTACAGCTACAAGCAGAGTTATTTATCTTTCGTTAAAATTTTAAAAGCAATACTCAAAAACTATATGCTTACTCTGCTTATTTTTTAAATCCTACCTTGACTAAGCGAAAAATCCTTCGCAATTTGACTTAAAATTCTATTAAATTAAAATTTGCAAAATTTCGCAAAACGCCAAATTTTAAATGCAATTTGATAGCGGCAGTATCGTAAAGCTAGACTAGGCGACTTAAAATTTTGCAATCCAAATTTAACAAAACGTCAAATTTTGAATATAAATCGACAAGCGGAAATATCGCTAGGCGGATTTAAATGTTTCGCAGTAAATTTTGTCCCAAGACTAGGCACATAGCCTGTCACAGAGCGAAATTTACAAAATCATTTAAAGACGTCAGCGAGATGACGCGCTAATAAGTTCCAAGAAACCAGAAGCGTCCCAGCTTGCCGTACCTACTAGTACTCCGTCGCAGTTTTTAATACCCGCTATCCCGCCGATATTTGCGACATTTACGCTTCCGCCGTAAAGTAGCGGCGCGCTCGTCTGCTCGCGGATGAAATTTAAAACATTCTTGATTTGCTCCGCACTAGCGCTCTTGCCCGTGCCTATCGCCCAAATTGGCTCGTAGGCGATCAGCAGCCTCTCGTAGCCAAGGTTGATATTTTTTAGCTGTTCGGCCAGAAATTCCTTCGTGCCGCCAGCTTCGTTCACGCTCAAATTTTCGCCGATGCAGTAGACGATCTGCCAGCCCGCCTTTACGGCAAAATCAAATTTAGCTCGCAAAAGCTCCTCGCTCTCGCCAAGCTCGCGCCTTTCGGAGTGCCCGATCAGCACGCTTTTTACGCCAAACTCGTCCAGCATCGCCTTACCGATCTCTCCGGTGTGAGCGCCGCTTTCGCATGGGTAGAAATTTTGCGCACCGAGTTTAAATTTATGAGTCGCGAGATCAAGCGCGCTAAACGGAGGAAAAACCGTCACGTCGTCGTTTGCGCATAAATTTGCGTCTAAAATTTCAGCGTATTTAGTAAAGCTCGCTCTGGTGTGATTGCACTTTAAATTTGCTAAAAACCTCACTCCGCAACCTTTCTAAGCGGTTTTATGCCGGGTAGTTCCTTGCCCTCGATGAGCTCCAGGCTAGCACCTCCGCCCGTGGAGATAAAGGTCATCTCGTCAGCATCTCCCGCGCGCTCGACGACGTCGGCCGTATCGCCGCCGCCAACGACCGTAGTAGCGTGAGTATCGATGATAGCGTGGCTCATTTTGATGCTACCCTTGCTAAATTTATCCATCTCAAAAACGCCCATCGGCCCATTCCACCAGATGGTTTGCGCGTCGGCGATGACCTCTTTAAAGAGCCTAATAGACGCCGGTCCGATATCTAGCCCCATCCAGCCGCTAGGTATTTCTTGCGCGGGGACAAACTTCACGGCGCTTTCTGCCGAAAACGTCTGAGCCGCGACGACGTCTACAGGCAGGTAAATTTTAACGCCAAGCTCCCTGCCCTTGCGCAAAATTTCTCGCGCGTCCTCGATGAGATCTTCTTCAAGTAGCGAATTTCCGATATTTTCGCCCAGAGATTTTAAAAACGTGAACGCCATACCGCCGCCGATTATCAGCTTATCCACGCGCGGAAGCAGGTTGTGCAGGGCTTGTAGCTTGCCGCTAACCTTACTACCGCCCACGACCGCCACAAACGGACGTGCCGGGTGTTTGATGAGATTTTGAGCGAAATTTATCTCTTTTTGTAGCAAAAATCCCGCCGCCTTGTGCTTCTCGTCGTAAAATTTAGTGATCGCTTCAACCGAGCTGTGTGCTCTGTGGCAGACGCCGAATGCGTCGTTTATGTAAAATTCGCCAAATCCTGAAAGCTCTTTTGCCAAAGCCTCATCGTTTTTGGTCTCGCCCTTTTCAAAGCGCAAATTTTCAAGAAGTAAAATTTCGCCCGGTTTTAGTGCGGCAACTTTAGCCTTGGCATCCGCTCCGACGACGTCCTCGGCAAATATCACGTCTCTATCAAGCAGCCTTGAAAGCCTCTTTGCCACGCCTCGCAGCGAAAATTTCTCCTCAAAGCCGTTTTTGGGACGTCCGAGGTGGCTGGCCAAAACCACGCTGCAACCGTTATCCAGGCAGTAGCGGATAGTAGGGATCGCCGAGCGGATACGGCGGTCGTCGGTGATGTTTAAAAACTCGTCCATCGGCACGTTAAAATCGCACCTAACAAATACCTTCGCGCCACCCAGCTCAAGGTCGTTGATCGATAAAATTTCACTCATTTTTCATCCTTTAAATTTACTTCGTAGCTACGATCTTAGCTAGATCCACAAGCCTTGTCGAGTAGCCCCACTCGTTGTCGTACCACGCAAAGACCTTCACCATATCATCAGCTATGACCTGCGTAGTGTCGCTCGCCACGATGCTGCTGTACGCGCTCGTGCAAAAGTCGCTACTAACCCTATAATCGTCATCGACAAATAAAATTCCCTTCAAATTCGACTCAGCAGCCGCTCTAAACGCCTCGTTTATCTCCTCTTTGCTGGCTGGTCTTTTTAAAACCGCCGTTAGATCGACCATAGAGACGTTAGCGACAGGTACGCGGACCGCTTGACCGTGCATCTTGCCGTTTAGCTCGGGAAGTACTTTTGCGATCGCCTTTGCGGCTCCGGTGGTCGTAGGCCCAATATTTAGAGCCGCAGCGCGCGAGCGGCGGAAGTCTTTAGCTTTTACGTCTACTAGGCTCTGTCCGTTCGTATAAGCGTGGATCGTGGTCATAAGCCCTTTTACGATGCCAAATTTATCGTTTAGCACCTTTGCGACGGGTGCTAGGCCGTTTGTGGTGCAGCTTGCATTTGAGACGATCGCTTCACCTGCGTATTTGTCATCGTTTACGCCGACTACGAACGTCGCCGTGTCGTCTTTTGCCGGAGCGCTCATGACGACTTTTTTGATACCGCGAGCTAGGTATGGCTCACATTTTTCGGTGGTCAAAAACTTGCCCGTACACTCCAAAACCACGTCTGCGCCGTAGTCTGCGTAGCTAAGCTCGTTTAGATCTCTTGTTGAAAAAACTCTTATCTTTTTACCATTTACTTCTATAAAATCGTCGCTTATCACCTTAACGTCTTGCTTAAATTCGCCGTGCACGCTGTCGTATTTGAGCAGATAGCGCGTCATGTCGCGCGTCGCCGTGTCGTTGATAGCGACAAGCTCAACATCGTCTCGCTCTAAAATAATACGAGCAGCGCACCTGCCGATACGCCCGAAGCCGTTTATTGCTACTTTAACTGACATCTTAGCTCCTTTTGATATAATTACGCCTAATTCTACAAAAAAGAATTTTAAAACAAATATAAACAAGGCACTTTAATAGATGAAGTTAGCACTTTTTGGCGGGAGCTTTGATCCGGTTCATTTAGGACACGATAGCATTGTGAAAATGGCACTAAGTGGCCTTGATATCGACAAGCTCATCATCATGCCAACTTTTATAAGCCCCTTTAAGAGTGAATTTTCAGCTCCGCCAGAGCTTCGCCTAAAGTGGATAAGAGAAATTTGGGGCGGCCTAGAGAAGGTCGAGATCTCAGACTATGAGATAAATTTAGCTCGCCCAGTGCCTACCATAGAGACGGTTAAGTATTTGTATGAGAAATTCAAGATAGAAAGATTTTATCTCATAATAGGCGCAGACCACCTAGCCACACTTGATAAATGGCATGGCTACGAGGAGCTAAAAAGCTTAGTGCAGTTTGTGATCGCCAAGCGCAATCACATAGAAATTCCACGTAATTTACAAAAAATGGACGTGCACGTGGATGTTAGCTCGTCGCAGATCAGGCATCAAAAGGGGCTTGATGAGCTGCCTAGCAAGATAAAAGATGAAGTTATAAATTTTTACCAAGGATTAAAAATGCAAGAGAGATCGATGCAAGAGCGCACCGAAAGTATAGTTAAGGTTTTAGATGCAAAAAAGGCTGAAGAGATACAAGTGTTTGATATGAGTGGAGATGATTATTTTGTAAAAGCCGTAGTTATCGCTACAACGCTTGGCGAGAGGCACGCTTACTCGCTGGCTGAGGATCTAAAAGAGGAGCTTAAGCCTATTGGAGAGAAATTTATAGGCACGGAGAGCTCGCCTGATTGGATCGTGATGGACCTTGGCGACATTTTGATACACCTTTTAAGCCCAGCCTACAGGGCAAAATACAACATCGAAGAGTTTTTGCAAAAGCTAAAAACTAGCAAAGAGTCTTAACAAAAATAAGCGAAGAACAAATAAGCCATAAAAATATAAAAAATGCTAGCAAAAATGGCTTTTTGCCCGTCGCTTTAAATATACTCCTATCTATCCCAAATCCCAAAGCACACATAGCAACACAAAGGCATATGCTAGCGGTTAGCTTTAAAATTTGTACCAAATTTTCGGGGAAAAATGGCAAAGATCTAACGCAGATCGCCACTAGGAAAAATAGCGCAAACCATGGTATGCTCTTTAGCTTTGAGCCGCCACTATTTTGGCTTAAATTTAAGAAATTTAGCAAAAACAAAAATGGCACAAGCATGATGACGCGAAGCATTTTTATGATGACGGCGGTGCTACTTGCTGCGCTGTCAAATGCCGCTGAAGCTGCGACTACGTGGGCTACTTCGTGAAGTGAGCCGCCGATAAAAAAGCCAGTTTGGTGTGGCGTGAGAGCTAGAAATTTAGTGATAAATGGATAGATAAACATGCCGATCGTTCCAAAGAGCACCACCGTGCAAATGGCGATAGCAAGCTTGTTTGCGTCTGCTTTTATCTCATTTTGTGTAGCCATAACAGCAGCTGCACCGCATATACTTGCCCCTGAGCCAATGAGCACGGCACTATCCTTGCTAAGCCCCAAGGCTTTGGCTACAAAAAGCGCAAAGCAAAAGGTCGCAAATACCATAAAAGCTGCATATATCACGCCAAGAGTGCCGACACTTGCGATCTCGCTAAGGCTTATATTAAAGCCAAAAAGTATGATACCAAGCCTTAAAATTTGCTTCCCAGCGATCGCTACGACGCCACTACTTTTTAAAATTTGAGTCTGTTTGGTAAAAAGATTTGCAAAAATGGCGCCTAAAATGATGGAGATGATGAGCGGATTTGTGTGAAATTTAGCTAAAATCGTGTTTGAGAGCGCAAAAGAAATGGCAGAGATCAGCGCTAAAACAAGCACAGCAAGAAATTTATGAGACATATTTTAACCTTAATCTATTTTTTAAAAATGCAATTAGCACGTTTGGGTATAATTAGGCGAATTTTATAATGCAAATTTAAAATAAAGATAAAGGGATAGGACTATGATCATCCTTGGCGAAAAATATGCTTTTACCAGCCTAGAACTAGAAAAGCTTAGAAAGAAATTTGGTCAAGTAAATTTTTTATCCCATGAAAATAGCGACGCAAAAGCCTTGCGAAGCGCACTAGAAAATCTCATAAAATCAGGCGATCAAAGGCTAATCGTGCTAAATACCGCAAAGCCAGTTGATGGCAAATTGGTTAGATTTCTCACGCTTTTGCAGTTTAAAACGAAGTATAAAAAGATAAAATTTCTAAACGTAGAGAATTTTTTAGAAATTTATCTGCACAAATGTTATATCCCAGAAAATGGTGAAAATCTTAATTTTTTAGATGAGATAAGGCCTTATGGTGCCTTTGCTTACGCACTCAAGCGAATGATCGATTATGCTAGCTGCTTGATACTTTTTATCTTGCTTTTTGGCCTAAAATTTTATGTAAAAAGAAAGATAGACGAGCAATCGCCTGGAAGTCTTTACTTTTTACAAAGTAGAGTTGGGCTAGATAACAAGGAATTTGAGTGTATAAAATTTCGCTCGATGATGGAAAATGCCGAGAAAGATGGGGCAAAATTTGCTAGTGAAAATGATGAGAGAGTGTTTGAATTTGGCGAATTTATGCGAAAAACTCGTATAGACGAGGTGCCGCAGTGTATAAATGTCTTTCGAGGACAAATGCATCTGATAGGTCCAAGGCCTGAGCGAAGACACTGGATAAATTTCTTTGAAAAAGAGATCCCTTACTACAATGAACGCCACATCGTTCGCCCAGGGATTACTGGCTGGGCGCAGGTAAACTACCCTTATGGCTCAAATACACACGACGCCAAACAAAAACTAATGTATGATCTTTACTACATCAAACACTGGTCGCTTTGGCTGGAGATAAAGATCATAGTAAAAACTATTGCAATTGTATTTGAGAAAAAAGGTGTTTAAATTCTCAAGAGCATCATGAGTTTGAGATATTTTTAAATAAACATTTTTTTCAAATTTAATTTTGTTGCTTTTAGCCAAAATAAATGTAAATTCTACATCCTATCTTTAGCTGTAATTCCCATTATATTAAATGCTGTTTTTATCGAGATAGCAACGACTGCAAATACCTTTAACAGGCTATCTTCGTTTTCATTTCCAACCACACGGTTTTCGTTATAAAATTTATGAAAACTAGCAGCTAGTGACTTCAAATAGTCTGGGATCTTTTGAAGCTGTCTTGAGATAAAAGCATCCTCTAAAATTTCGGGTAAGATTAGCGCCTCAAAAAGTAAATTTTTAGCATTTTCATCTAGGCATTCAAAATTTGCATTTATCACGTCACAAACGTTTTTCCCAGCCTTTGCGAAGACTTGATTTATCCTAGCATGAGCGTAGTTTATATAAAAGATAGGGTTTGAGCTATCCTCTTTTTTAAGCTCATCCACGTCAAATTCCAAACTACTTGTGTTTGCTTTGCTTATAAAGATAAATCTAAGCGCCTCAGCACCGATCTCGCTTGCGATATCACTCATTAGCACGGCATTACCAGCGCGCTTGCTCATCTTGTATGGCTTGCCCTCTTTTAGCAGGCTAACCATCTGCATAAGTATCACTTCAAGCTTGTTTTCATCGTATCCAAGAAAATTTATCGCAGCCTTAAGCCTTGCGATATATCCGTGGTGATCCGCGCCCCAAATGTTTATGTAGTGGTCAAAATTTCTCTCAAATTTAGCATTATGATAGATAATGTCGCCAGCTAGATATGTTGGTCTGCCGTCATTTCTAACCACAACCCTATCGTTATCATCGCCAAGCGTAGTCGAAGCGATATAAGTAGCGCCCTCTTTTTCATACATTTGATTTGAACGTTTTAGCTTGTTTATAGTTGGCTCTAGGCCGTCATAAAGAGCCTTTTCACTAGCCCAGCTCTCTATAAATATCCCAACGTCAGCTAAATCTTTTTTAATGATCTCAAGCACGATATCCTTGCCAAACTCGGCAAGTTCGAGGTTTCTACTCTCATCATAAAAAATTTCCTTGCTAAATTTCTCATTTGCAAGCTTGGCAATATCTAAAATATAATCCCCGCGGTAGTATTTCTCTGGATAGACGACGCTTTCGTTAAAAAGCTGCTCTTTTGCCGCAAGCGATATCGAAGTACCAAGCAGATCTATTTGATTACCAGCATCGTTTATATAGTATTCTGTTGAGATAGCATAGCCAAGTCTTTTGCCAAGTCTTGCCAAAGTATCACCATAAACTGCGCCTCTAACATGCCCGATGTGAAGCGGTCCAGTTGGATTTGCACTGATGTATTCTATTAAATAGCTATCTTTTTTCGCATCTTCTTTTGCAAAATTTTCGCTATCTAGCAAAATTTGCTTTGAAATTTCATCTAAAAACTCGCTTTTTAGCTTAAAATTTAAGTAGCCATTTACCGCACTAGCTTCAACTATTTTGCTATCACTAAATTTATCAGCAAACTCGCTAGCTATCATGGCTGGTGACTTTCTTAACTCCTTTGCTAGGCTAAAAAGTGGCGTAGCATAGTGGGCTAAATTTTTATCCTTTGGCTTTTCAAGCACAAATTCACGCTCCAAAACCTTTGAAATTTCAGCTTTTATTTTATTTTTCAACTCTAAAACCTATGCGTTTTTGGTTGTTTCTTCTATTTTTTGACCAGCAGCACTCTCGTCTTTATGCTCGACTTTCTCACTTTTTTCAGGTGTTGTATCTTCCATCTCAGCCTTAAAAGTCTTTATGCCTTTGCCTAGTCCTTTTGCAAGTTCTGGGATCTTCTTTGCTCCAAAAAGTAAAACAATAATCGCTAAAACAACTAGCCAGTGACCAATACTAAAAGAACCCATTTTTTCTCCTCAATAAATTTTTCAAAATGTTATCATAAATTCCTGAATTTCTAGCAATCTATCCACTCATCAATAACGCGTCTTAAGTCTATTTTCGTGCTTTTTAACCTCATCGCTCTAAGAATTGATTTTAGGCCTTTATAACTCTTTTCAATGTCATCATTTACCAAAAAATAATCATATTCTAAGATGTGCTCCATCTCGCCAACTGCGTTCATTAGGCGATTTTCTATCGTTTCGTCGCTATCAGTTCCGCGGTTTTTTAAGCGTTTTTTAAGCTCTTTTTTATTTGCAGTCGTGATAAAAACTGAAGTTATGTAGCTTCTAAATTTTTCAAGTGCGATGTGAAAGCCTTGCACGTCGATATCAAATATAACTATCTTCCCAGCCTCAAGCGCTGCTAAAACTGGTTTTAGGCTCGTGCCATAATAGTTTTTATGTACCTGCGCCCATTCTAAAAATTCGCCCTTTTCTATACCGCTTTTAAACTCATCTTCTTTTATAAAATAGTAATCCACTCCATCAACTTCGCCTTCTCTTTTTGCCCTTGTCGTGCTTGAAATAGAAAAATAAAGATCCTTCTCTTCCTTTAAAAGGCGACCCAAAAGCGTACTTTTTCCACTTCCACTAGGCCCAGAAACTACTAAAATTTGTCCTTGCAACTACTTTTCCTCAAAACTTATATTTATCTTTATGTTCATATCTTTTAGCACATCTCTTAGCGAGCTTTCGTTTAACGACTCATGGACGTGTTTTGTGATCTTTTTGGTTAGCTCTTCTTTATAGTCAGCATCGATTTTTGTTTCATCGCATGAGCTAGTTTGTGGAGCAATATTTAATCCAAATGCCGCTTGCATCGTATTTTCATCTATTTCTTCAATAGACGCTACATCAAAATTTAGGCTACCCAACGTCTCTTCTTTAAAATTTTCTTCTTCAAATACCTCATCTACCATACCTAGATCTTCTTGAGCAAGGACTTCTTCAGAAATTTCTTCATGATCTTCTTTGACTGGCTCTTTTTCAAGGTCTATATCTTCGTCTAAAGAAATCTCCTCTGTTTCTTTGGTAGATTCTTTATCTATATCTTCCTCTAAATTTTGACTAGCTTCATCTATCAAATTTAGCTCGCTGCTTTCAGGCTCAAAATTTTCATCACTACCAAAATCAGTCTCTAGCTCATCAAAATTTTCGCTATCTTCACTAGCTTCTTCGTTTAGCTCTTTATCCAAAGATTCGATCTCACTGAGCTCTTTTTTACTTTGGCTTATATCATCTACAAAATCTTCATTAAGCTCGGCAGTTTCTAAATTTTGAGAATTTTGCTCAACCATTTTATCAAGCTCGTTTTTCGCCTCTTCATCCGCCAAGTCGCTCTCGCCCATATCATCTATCTCATCCACAAGCGAACTAAGTTCATTAAAGTTATCACTATGCTCTTCTTTTATCACAGGCGGCTCATTATTTTGCTCTAAGGATTTATCCAGATCTTCTGAATCAGCCATATATTTGCTAGCTATGTCATTTATAATATCATCATCTATGAGTTCAGTGTCTGTTTCATCAAAACTGATATCTTTATCCTTTAAATCCTCGGTCTCTAGTTCACTTAGCTCCTCTTTTAAAAACTCATCATCTAAAGCCTCATTATCAAATTTATCTGCCTTATCATCTTCTTTTGCTAAATTTTCAAGCCCCATGTCAATTTCTGGAAGCTCAAAATTTTCTAAATCATCAAAGTTTTTATTGCTTTCGTCAAAGTCATTAAAATTTGCAGACTCATCTAGTCCAAGCTCAAGTTCTTTATCATTGTCAGTATCTTTGTTTTGCTCAAATAAACTAATAAATTCTGTTGGCAAAAAGGGCTTTTCAAGCATAACATCAGCAAAATCTGGCTTTTCACCGCCTCTAGGTGCTAGATACATTATCTTTTGATTTAAATTAACATCGCTGCTATCCATATCACTATCGATGATAATATAATCAAATTGATCTCCAACACTATTAATATCGTCAAATTCGCTATATTCTATGCCTAGTTTATTTAAACTTAACGTTATAAGGCGAGAAACTGCTGGGTTTTTGTTTACAAGTGCAACTTTCATAATCCCTCCTTGAAGAGCTTGAGGCTGTATTTTATGATAAATTTCATTGCTATTTACTTAAAAAAATAGTGCTGGCATATCGTTTAAAATCTGCACCATCATATCAGTTATGATTTTTATAATGCCAGCTAAAATAGCTATCAAAACCGAAAAGCCGATACTTACCTTAATAGGATAACCAACGACTAATAGGTTAAATTGTGGCATAGTTTTCATAAGCATGCCAAAAATAGCATCTGAAAGTATAGAAAGCGCGATAATAGGGAAAGCCAGAACAAATCCAAACATAAAAAGATTGCCAAAGAGCTTTAGGGCGTAGCTCATCACACCGCTTCTTGGATAAAAATCTCCAAGCGGTATAGCAGAAAGTGAAGTGGAATAAAACTGCAATATTAAATGGTGCCCATCAAGCATCAAAAATGCAAGAAGCGCGATAAAATTTAAAATATTTGCGATCACTGGTGAATTTGTACCGGTTTGTGGATCAAGCACTGAAGCCATCGAAAAACCCATAATCATCGAGATCTGCTCGCCAGCCATTTGAAGTATTGCAAAAACGATATTTAGCAAAAGCCCAGCGCAAAGTCCGAGCATAGCCTCACTTAAAATTTCCATGATCAAAAAATTTATAGCATGCTCATGAGCGTGAGATAATGGAAAAAGCACAATACAAAGAGCAAAAACTAGCAAAGTTTTTACGCTAAGCGGGATTTGATTGTGAGAAAAGAATGGAAAAAATACGATAAGCCCACTAAGACGTGCAAAAAGGAGCATAAAGGTTATGACTTTATCAGCTCCAAAAAACTCGACTAACTCCATTATTTTATATTAACGCCTCGTCCATCTCAGCTGGAATTTCAAGCCCCATGATCTTTAAAACACTAGGAGCGATATTATTTAGACCGCCGTTTTTTACTTTTTTTACGCCATCAGCCATCACAAAACAAAAGACATCATAAGTCGTGTGATTTGTCAGTAGCTCACCGCTGCTATCACGCATCTCTTCGCAGTTTCCGTGATCACTCGTGATGATCATCGCATAGTTTTTCTCTTTTGCCTTAGTGTAAATTTCTCCAAGAGCCGTATCTACTGCCTCTACTGCTTTTATAGCAGCCTCATAGTTGCCAGTATGCCCCACCATATCGCCATTTGCGAAATTTACCACGATGAAGTCTTGCTCGTCATCCATGCCTTTTAGTACGGCTTTGCAAACTTCTGCTGCGCTCATCTCTGGCTTCTCGTCGTAGGTTTTTACCTTTGGACTAGGGATTAGTACCCTCGTTTCATTGCTAGCTAACTCCTCGACGCCACCGTTAAAGAAAAATGTGACGTGGGCGTATTTTTCAGTCTCAGCCGTGTGAAGCTGCCTTAGTCCAGCCGCTGCTATGACCTCGCTTAGGGTGTTTTTTATCTTTTCATTTTTAAATAGCACTTCAAAATTAAAATTTGCGTCGTATTCGGTCATAGTAATTAGATTTTTGATAGCAAAAGGTCGCTCAAACTCGCTAAATTTCTCTTCGCCCAGAGCCTCGCAAATCTCTCTTACTCTATCATTTCTAAAATTTATAAAGATCACGCCGTCATCTTCGCCCATGCCCTTAAAGCCATTAAAGCTTGCTGGCTTTACAAACTCATCTGTCACGCCCTCATCGTAGCTTTTTTGTAGATACTCACTTGGCGATAAGCTGCTTAAATTTGCTCCATTTACCAAGCTATCGTAGGCCTCTTTTACACGTTCCCAGCGTCTATCCCTATCCATCGCGTAAAATCTTCCACAAACGGTAGCTACCTTAAATTTAGCCTCTAAGCTTTTTATGAAATTTATGCCACTATTTGGGCTAACGTCGCGTCCGTCGGTGATAGCGTGAGCAAAAACTTCGCAACCATTTTTGCTGGCAAGCTCACACATACCATCAAAATGCTCCATATGTGAGTGCACGCCGCCATCGCTATAAAGCCCTATGATGTGAATCTTTTTGCACTTTTTAAAAAGAGTTTTTAGGGCTTCATTTTCTGCTATAGAGCCATCAGCGAAGCTACGTGAAATTTTGACCAAATTTTGATACAAAACTCGCCCACTTCCTATGCACATATGCCCTACTTCGCTGTTTCCCATCTGCCCTTCAGGTAGTCCCACAGCGTTTCCAGATGTCTTTATGAGCGAGTTTGGAATTTCTTTAAAAAATTTCTCATAATTTGGCTTTTTAGCCGCCTCAAATGCGTTAAATTTACCGCTTTTATTAAATCCAATACCATCAGTTATTATTAAAATAGTTTTTTGACTCATTTTGAAAATTTATCCTTAATTTTAGATAATTTTTAAGGCCATTATACTAAAATTGCTTTTTTTAAAAATAAAGGCTCTCATGTTTTACTATATCTATGAAATTTTAAATTTTAATATCTTTCAATACATCACCGTTCGTGCTGGTATCGCTTTTTTCATCGCTTTTGCACTCACAACTTATTTGATGCCCAAATTTATCGCTTGGGCAAAGGCAAAAAACGCTGCCCAGCCTATCTATGAGCTTGCCCCGCAAACTCACCAAAAAAAGGCCAAAACGCCGACCATGGGTGGACTTGTTTTTGTCTTTACAGCCGTACTTTCCACGGTAATTTGCGCAAGGCTTGATAACGCATTTGTCTTAACATCGCTCTTTTGCCTAGTTTGCTTTACGCTGCTTGGCTACAAGGACGATTACAGTAAAATTTTAGGAGCAAAAAATCACGCCGGCCTAAGCCCAAAAGCAAAACTATTTTTTCAATTTCTCATCGCCTTTTTGATCGCATCATTTTTGTACTTTAGCAAAGAGTTAAACACTGAATTTTACCTACCATTTTATAAGCAACCGATCTTTGACATGAAAATTTTTGCCATTTTCTTTTGGACGCTAGTCATAGTCGCTGCTTCAAATTCGGTAAATTTAACAGACGGGCTTGACGGGCTAGCTACTGTGCCATCGATATTTTCACTTTTAACACTTGGCGTTTTTGCTTATATCTGCGGACACGCTGTCTTTAGCTCATATTTACTCTTGCCAAAGATCATAGGCGTTGGCGAAAGCGTTGTTGTTTCTTCAGCTCTAATTGGCTCATTAATGGGCTTTTTATGGTTTAACTGCCATCCGGCCGAAGTCTTTATGGGTGATAGCGGTAGCTTAAGCGTTGGAGCATATATTGGTTTTATGGGCGTTGCGACAAAAAACGAAATTTTACTCATCATCATTGGCCTCATCTTTGTGGTTGAAACCCTAAGCGTTATCTTACAAGTGGGAAGCTTTAAAATTTTCAAACGCAGAATTTTTCTCATGGCGCCTATACATCACCATTTTGAGATAAAAGGCTGGGCGGAAAATAAGATCATCGTTCGCTTCTGGATCATCGCACTTTTAGCAAACCTAATCGCACTAACTGCGCTAAAGATCAGATAAGGAAAGTCATGAGAAAATCACTATTTGGCTATGGTGGCACGACAAAGGCAATTGCAAAGAATTTCACAAAAGACGGTCTTTGGGATATCTATGATGATAAATTTAGTGAAATTTCAAAAGATGAGTTTGGTAATGCCATTTTGCCAGTTAGCGAATTTGATCCAGCAAAAAGCAGCCTAGAGATACCAAGCCCAGGCATCCCGCCTCATCACGAGCTTATTAAAAAAGCTAAGAATTTAGTTAGCGAGTATGACTATTTTTATGAAATTTATAAAGAAAATCTGCCATTTAACATCTGGATAAGCGGCACAAACGGCAAGACTACGACAACCAAGATGACGCAGCACTTGTTAGAGAGCAAGGGCTCAGTCATGGGCGGTAACGTTGGTATCGCGTTAGCAAATTTAGACCCAAACGCTAAAATTTGGATACTTGAGACTAGCTCATTTACCCTGCACTACACAAAGCGCGCTACACCTGGTATCTACGTGCTTTTGCCGATCACTCCAGATCATCTAAGCTGGCATAGTAACATGAGCGAGTATGAAAAGGCTAAGCTAAAGCCGCTTGCTAGCATGAGCGAAAGTAGCGTGGCGATAGTGCCTGAAATTTACGCCAACACACCAACAAAGGCAAAAGTGATCGCTTACAAAGATGAGAGCGATCTGGCCAAATTTTGTGGCGTAAGCGTAGATGATATAAATTTTAAAACGCCATTTTTGCTTGATGCGCTGCTAGCACTTGCGGTAGAGAAAATTTTATTTGACCGCTGCGATGTCGCGCTTTTAAATACCTTCGTCATCGAGGCAAATAAGCTTGAAGAATTTAGCGATAAAAATGGCAAAACCTGGGTCAATGACACAAAAGCGACTAACATAGATGCGAGCATACAAGCCGTAAAACGCTACAAAGATCATTTCATACATCTAATACTTGGTGGCGATGATAAGGGTGTTGACATGACGCCACTTTTTGAATACTTAAAGAGCTTAAGAGTAAAAATTTACGCCATTGGCTCAAATAGTGACAAACTCATGAAATTAGCGACTAAATTTGGCATACCGGCTTTAAAATGCGACTTTTTACAAAATGCTGTCAATGAGATAAATAAAGAGCTAAAGACTAGCGAGATAGCGCTTCTAAGCCCGGCAGCTGCGAGCCTTGATCAGTTTAAGAGCTATGCCGAGCGAGGCGATAAATTTAAAGAGTTTATAAAGGCGCTTTAAATTTACAAGCTCTTTTAAATAGCCTTGTCAAAAATAAAAACATGCAAATTTATGTTTTTGATATAAATTTTTACTATAAAGTTTTATTGTTGAATACTTTTTAAGTTTGTGCTAATATTTAGCAAAAATTTCCAAGGAAGTTTAATGCCTCTAACGCCCAGAAATGATGTAAATTTTAAAAGAAATTTAATAGATATCATAAAATTTTCATATGACAATGACATAAGCAAACCATTTATATCTAACAACAAACTACTCATCGGATATGGCTTTAGTTTAAAAGATGATATAGAACTTATTTGTACTCAAATTTATAAAAATAACAAAGACAAAGTCATAAAAGATGTCAAGCAAACTATTGCTAACACCACGAGTAAGACTACCATAGAAAAGATAAATACAGATGAACTTTTTAAAAAGATAAATGATGCCGCAAAAGAGGCTTATGCAAAGTCTGGAAATGCTGATACTTTGCCTGAGTTTGAATTCAGCTCAGAAGATCAGTTAAATGCCATCTTGGAGCAAAAGCTTACGCCGCTAATCCAAGAGATAAATCAAAAATTAAACAACTCGCCACTTAAAAATTTACAAGCCGTTTCACTTACTTCAGATACACAAAATAACCAAATTTCAAGAGAGCATGTCGCGCTTTTAGCACTTCTTTATATCAGCAAGAAAAGCAATATTGATCCATCCATAGCAAGCTACATCAAAAGCAAAAATCGTTTTAAGGCCTGGTTTTGGCTAGCATATGAGAGCTTTAGTGATGAGGCAAGCAATAAAACATCTCTTTTGCGAGAAAAAATTTCAACTCAGTTTGGGCTTTATGAAAGTGATGAACAAAATGTTAATTTTGCCGAGTGTATAGATGTTTTTAGTCATTTAAATATATCCAAAGCAAAATATAAATCAAAAAACCAAAACAATAAAGAAATCATCCAAAACGTCACTCATTTAGAATTTATGAAGCTTCAAGAAAATGGATCAAATTTAAATGCATCAGATGCATCAAAATGTGAGGCTTTATTTCAGCCATTTGTTACAAAGATAAATTCTTTATTAAGCACTCAAAGTACAAAGACCTTTAGCCTTGAAAACATATACTGCGTAAATTTAATCAGCTCAAATGCTTCAAACACTTCAAGAATAAATAAGCTCCTAAGGCAAAGAGAGGAGGAATTTTACAAACAAGAAAATATACTCTTGCTATGCCCAAGGAAAATGACAACTCCTATTAGAGTCTTTCAACCTAAAAAGAGCGAATTTACCGTTGTTCTAGCTAGTCAGACTCCATTTGATTGCAGTGAGCTAAACCCAAAAGAGCTAAATTCTAGTAGGCCAAACTATAGTAAGGTAAATTTATGCGAGCTAATACTTACTGACTTTAAATTTGACTCTTACGAAGATAGTAAAAATGAAGAGATAAAGTTTAAAAATGCAAAGAGCAAAGATACGGTAATACTCTATCAAGAAAACAAAAATGAAGAAGATAAGATAAATGGTGCTACCTTTACTAGCATAAAGCAAAATAGCGATGATATAGAGTATAAGCTAGAAGATGGCGTTATAAGCATGAAGTACTTTAAAGACCAAACGTCTAACAACAAACACCTAAATTTCTCTTTATTAAATTTCGCTAAAGAGAATAACTTTACCCTAAGGGATGATAAAGACTCAGCTATGTTTGATATAAAGCTTCGTCTAGCTCATGGCAATAATGTAGTGCCTACATCAGCATCAAGTTCAGGTCTTACTCTTACAATAAACAATCTCATCATTGAAAACGAAGATGGTAAGGCAAGTGAAGATATAGATAAGATATATCTTCATCACTGCTTTGATAAAAGTATATATGAGAGTATATCTTTAGTAAAAAATGAAGACTCAGATATCAAAAACTCATATACAGCTACATTTAATATCCCAATAGACAAAGAGAATAAAGGAGATACTAAATTTATACTTTATTCAAGTGATCTAAGTAAAGTTTATAGCACTAAAGATATTCATGCTCACTCTGATACAGCTGTAATATCTTTAGGATATCAAGATAAGAGTAGCTCTAACTTTTGCTATAGCAATAAGGTCTCGTTAAGAGATATAACAGATCATATAACAAATGTAATCTCTGATAGTGAGTATCCATTTAAGACAAATGAGCCAATAAGCTTAAAGGCTATATATAAACAAGAAAAAGGTAGTAAGAGATATAAAGAGATACTTTGGGGATATAAGGTAATAAATAGTAAAGAGTATGATGAGCTATCCAAATCAAATCCAAAAGATGTAGTAGGCTTAAAAGATCAAAAGGGTAAAGAGATAACATTTAAAATTTCAGATGTTATACAAAAAGATGATCTAGATAAACTAAAACAAGGTGGTCATACTATAGTATTTTTTGCATATCTTGAAGGTGATAAGGATAAATTTAAGTTTTTTACAAGATATGGCAAAAATCATATAAGAATAGATATAAAGATACCTCTATATATTAAATTTAAAGACGATAAGCTAGTTATATATGAGTTTGAGCATGCTATAAAAGAGAAGACATTTGATGCTAAATTAAATCTTAGTGATAATAAAGACGATGCTTTAATAAAAAATGATAATTACTTATATATAAGTAAAGATATCTCATCAAATGAGATAAATATCTATGAAGATGATAAGCTAAGCAAAGAGCTAAAAAGTGATGAGAAGACAAATAAGAGCTATCAAATTTATGCAAAAGAAGAGATCTCTAGTAATAATCAGTCTAATGCAGATAAAGATGATAAACTTGGTATAAATTTATTAAGTAAAGAGAATATGGATAAATTTATTAACTCTTTTAATGAATCAAAGAGTTTAACTAGAGTAGATAAAGGTATGTGGGAAGATGGGGATGAGGAAGTCTTAGTAAAAGTGGAGATGAGCAATGAGATAGTTTTTCCACTAAAAATCAAGCCTTTAAATAATAGAGGTATGGAATATGACTGGACGCTTATGTTGGGAGACAAGGGCGAGAGCCAAGCAATATTTGGCAGAAATAGAAACAATGGCTAAAGACAACACGCCGCAAGAGATCTATATACAGATATGCCTTTTAAAAAGAATGTAGACATAAAAACATTTAAGTCAGATGTAGAGATAGTATCTATAGCTGATGGCGAAGTAATAAAGACTGGTAATTTTTACTGTAAAACCGATCACATAACGATACAATACGACACAGTAGAATTTGGTAGCTTTATAATAAGATATGGCGAGGTTAATCCTTCAAGAGTAAAAGTAAAAGCGGGTGATATGGTACGAAAAGGTCAGGTTATAGGATATTCTGGACTAATGATTGATAACGGTGATCACCCAAATATAGTTGATAAAAAAATAGTAACCATGCTTCACTTTGAGTACTTTACAAATGGAGCCAACAAAGATGATCCTTTAACTGTCACTAATGATTCGAACAATAAATTTAAAAGACGTAAGGATCTAGCAGACCCACTGGAAATACTAAAGGAAGGATACAAAAATACTTTTGGAGAAATATTATGAGGATAATCTTTAAAATAATCTTAGCTTTACTTATAGCTGTAAATTTATCATTTGCAACAGATGATTATATAGATGATTATTATGATAGCTGGAAGCAAAAGACAATATCAAAAAAGTTTTTGAGTCAAGGTTGCAAAACAATATCAAAAGACATTTGGAATGAAAGCAAGGTTTCCTATCGTCAAACAACTATATTAAATATATACAAAGAGCCTATTTTAAATTTATATGGCGACTACGACTTAAAAATTAAAGAAATACAACATCTAAAAAATCAAAAATACAAAGAGTGTAATAAAAATTTTTGTTACGACTTTGATTTTAAGTGGTTAAACAACAAAAGTCTTTTGGTACAACTACATTTTCATGCTGATAAATATTCTAAATCAAGCTGTGAATTATGGCTATATGAAGAAGAAGATGGTAGCGTAGATGTATATAGTTTTACGTCTAAAAATTTACCCGATTAATAATGAACGATATATTTATGAAATCAATCTTTAAAATAATCTTAGCTTTACTTTTAGCTGTAAATTTATCATTTGCAACAGATGATCATGATAATAGCTGGGAGAAAAAGACGATACCTAAAAAGTTTTTGAATAAAGACTGTAAAAAGCTTGCAAAGAAAATTTGGGTTGAAAGTATGGTCACTTACCGCAGAGATACAATATTAAATATGTACAAAGAGCCAATTTTGAATGTTTTTATTTATGAACCTCCTATAAAAGACATAGAATGTATGAAAAATATAAGATACAAGACCTATGATGCAAATAACTATTCTTATGACTTTGATTTTAAATGGATAAACAAAAATACTCTCTTGGTTCAGTTCTTTGACACTAATCCTGAAAATATCTGTGAGCTATGGCTATATGAGGAAAAAGACGGTAGCGTAGATGTTTATAAATTTACATCCAAGAATTTACCTGACTAATAAATTTGATAAAAGAATAGAAGATGTAACCTACTTTAGTAGCCGAATATGGAAAGTACGCGATAATGAGTGCTGCTTGGTTTTGGCTTTCCAACAATTTGCACAAAATAGCAGATGAGAGTAAAAATGACTCAAATAACGAAAATGTAGTGGATAAAATAACATATGTTATTAATAGGGGAACCGACGACCAGAGTAAAAGAGATAGAAAAGAAAATTATACAAGGATTAGAAATGCTGAAATTTTTCAAATTTTTAAATAGTGCATTTTTATTAGTATCATTGCTGGCTTGCAATGGTATGGGAAAAGATGAAATACAAAATTTTAAATACAAAGACGTATCTAACTATTATTTTAAAATAGGCAGCAATAGCTATTCTGTAAAGATTTTACGTAATTATAATGATGACAATCTAGGTCGCGCGATAGATATAAAAGAGTGCGCAATTATTTACAAAAACAAGACAAAAAAATGGAGTTTTTGTTATGACGATATGTCTATGTGGAGCGTTACAGCTAATGGCGATATAGTTGAGTTTAAAGGCGGAACTCAAGACAGAGACGGAAACATGGTGGATTTTTATATACTTTTTAAAAACTTAGCCTCAGAATTTTATTTATATGAGTACTTTTGGAAATTTGGATATATAGATGAAACTACAAACGATGAAAAAATTAATAAAGTAGAAAATTACTACGCAGATCATGGTAAAAAGAATAGACTTTATATAAATCAAATCACTCCAAAAATTCTTAATGACATGAGAAAAAACTTTTATAAAAATAAGTAGTAATTAGATAATTTGAGTAACGTATTAATATTTATATGACAAAATTTATATGTTTTTGAGCTCTTAATACTTAGCAAAGCCACTAAAATATCGACTGGAGAATTCGAACAAATAGAAAATAGTGAGGTAAAGGTAATTTAACAGTCATAGATGATCCAATTGGCATCAAAAATACTTTGCAAAAATAAATATAATAAAAAATTTCTACTACAAATTCTGGCATCAAACTTGGTGACAAACAAGACCAAATTTTAAAGAAGCTAGGCAAGCCAAACGATCTGCAAGAAGAAAATGCCACCTCTATTGTCACCTACATCACTGAGCAAAATGAAAGCAACCTCTTGCAAGAATTTGATATGCCACTCTACTATGAGAAATTCATCTTTTCTAATGGAGTTTTAAAAGAGTATGAATTTGGATTTGAATACCCGTGATATTCCGCGGATCAGGATATTAATTCCATAGAATAGCAAAAGATATTTTACAGCCTAAAAGCATAGATTTTCTATTCTTCGTCCAAATTTATTTCAGGTAGTTTCTCTTCGTCAAAACTCTTATCTTTTTTTGTAGCTGACGCAACCTCGCTAGCTTTTTTTAAAAGCCCATCAAGTCCTTGTCTTACCAAACGCTCATTTAGCTGCTCTGGTGTATCTTTCACACCATCAAGATCGCTAAAATCGTCAAATTCTTCATCGTCTTCTTTTTGGATCTTTATCTCGTAATCAAGCTTGCCATCAAGTCTAGCTAGCTCGTCGCTTATCGCAGCGCAAAAGACCTCAGTGTATCCTCTGTGAGCGCAGTTTTTGGCTAGAAATTCACTCATCACGTTTAGGTGATTTATATAGTCATCTTGTAAGATATTTGCCTGTAAAAGTTCAAATTTTAAAAAGAGCCAGTAGGTGTTAAGCACGTCGCTTTCGCAGTACTCGTTTATCTTATCAAGCTCGCCTGCGTAGTAGAGTTCAAGCACTTGATCGCCGTGCACATCGTACTTGCCAGGTAAATTTAAGCTAGCGCAAAGCGTATCAAGCTTTAGCCCTCTTACGCTTCCAAAATCGCTTATAAAATCAAGCAGATCAAGGTGAAATTTAGGCGAATATCTGGTTCTATAGTTTTCCCATTTATTTTTATTTAGCTCTTTGTTTTCGCTCTCGTAATACGCGGCTGCATTTAGATTGTAGCGCATCGCACGCACCATTAGCATCGGTAGGTCAAAGCCACGGCCGTTAAAGCTAACAAGCCTTGGGTTATAGTCATTTATAAATTTTAAAAATTTAGCGATGATCTCGCGCTCATCCTTGCCCTCCATCGTGCTAACTTTTAAAAATTTGCCGTACTCATCAGCCATAACAGCAGAGATCGCGACCACTCTATGAAACATCACAGGCAAAAAATCACTCCCACTGGCCTCTTTTTGCAGCGCCATCGCTTGCACGCTCACATCTTCATCGCTCCCATCAATGCCATAAATTTTTCTTATCAAATTTGCATCAGGTATCGTCTCGCAGTCAAAGACACATATGTAACTTTTCGCCATTTTAGCCCTTTTTTAAGCATTTTTTTTTAAAATCATACCAAAAATTTATATCTAAAGTGATCAATGCAAAACAAAAATCAACTAAAAATAGCCATCGTCAAACTCTCCGCTCTTGGGGATATCGTGCATGCAGCTATTGTGCTTCAGTTTATCAAAAAGCACTATCCAAATACCCATATTACGTGGCTAGTTGATGCTCGTTTTGCAAGCCTTTTAAAAGATCATCCGCTTATCGACGAGCTAGTCGTTTTACCGCTTAAACAAAGCTTTAAACAAAGCTACAAGATACTAAAAACGCTTGGTAAATTTGACAAAGTGATCGATCTGCAAGGGCTTTTTAAATCAGCCGTCGTCGCGAAAATAATAGGCAAGCAAACTTATGGCTTTAGCAGAGAAAGTGTAAAAGAAAAGATCGCAGCCAGGCTTTATAGACATAAATTTAAAATTGATTACAACGAAAATATAATCATTAGAAATTTGGCACTTGTGGCTTTCGCTCTAAATTTTAGCTTTGAAGCAAGTGAAATTTTAGAAAAAGCGCCTTGCTTTGAAGCAAGTGAAATTTATAAAAACGAAAGTGGCAAAAAACGCGTTTTAATCGCTGCCTTTGCAAGCGAAGAGAGCAAAATTTATAACAAATTTAAAGATGTGATTAGGCTACTTGATGGATGTGAAATTTACCTTTGCTACGGAAGTGAGAGCGAGAAAGTAAGGGCTGAGGCGATCATCTCAGGCACCTCAGCAAAGCTACTTGAAAAACTTAGCATAAAAGAGATGATAAGCTTCATTACAAGCTGTGATTTAGTAATTGGCAACGATAGTGGCCTAACGCACCTTGCTTGGGCTGTAAATAGGCCTTCTATCACACTTTTTGGCAACCGTCCAAGCCACAGAAATGCTTACATCACGGATAAAAATTTAGTTATAGATATGGGCAAGCAAATAGATGCGAGAAGTATCGATAAAAACGACTTTTGTATAAAAGAAATTTACCCAGAAACGATTGCAAATTTTGCAAAAAGGCTACTAAATGGATAGGCTCTATCTAGCTGGCTTTTATACTTTAAAATTTCTTATATTTTTACTGCCTAGCTCGCTTCAAAACATGCTTGCTAAATTTTTAGCATTTGCGTTTATGAAGCTTAAAAAAAAGAGATTTCACGTCGTGATGACAAATTTAGACCTTGCTTTTGGCGAAACGAAAACTAAAGAAGAGAAGCTAGAAATCGCCAAAAAATGCTACTACAACTTTGCAAAATATCTTGGTATAAATTTCATCCTAAATCAAAACACGACAAAGCAAAAGATACTTGAACAAGTTGTTTTTAAAAATGAGCACTTTTTGCTTGATGCGATAAAATCTGGCAGGCCTATCATAGTTACAACTGCGCATTTTGGGCAGTGGGAGATATTTGGCCTAGCTGTCGCAGCTCGCTTTGGAGCCTCTTCAGCACTTGGCAGAAAGCTTGATAGCAGTGTCATGGATAAAATTTTAAGAGCAAATAGATCGCAGTTTGACGTGGAGCTAATAGATAAAGATGGTGGTGCAAAAGATATTTTAAAAGCGTTAAAAGCTAGGCGAATAGTAGGAATTTTAGTCGATCAAAATACCGCACCAAAAGATGGGATAAAGGTGAAATTTTTTGGCAAAGATGTGCTTCACACGCCAGCTGCGAGCGTGCTAGCGCAAAAGACAAATGCCCTTATCATAAATGCGTTTATCTACCAAAAAGAGAAAAATTTAAATGAAATTTACTTTGAGCAGCCTATAGACATAAGCACGTTTGACAAAGAAGAGGCCGTGCAAAAAGCGACACAAATGCAGTGTAGCGCGTGCGAAGCGATGGTGAGGGTAAGGCCAGAAGAGTACTTTTGGTTTCACCAAAGGTTTAAGAGATTTTACGAAAATGAGTATAAATGCTAAGTATCGTCATCTTAACTTTTAACAGCCAAAAATATCTACAAGAAGTGCTAGAAAGTACAAATTTTGCAAATGAGGTCATCGTGGTTGATAGTGGCTCAAGCGATGGCACAAAGCAAATTTGTAATGGCTTTAGCAATGTAAAATTTCACGAGCAAGCTTGGCTGGGATTTGGCGCGCAAAAGCAAAGAGGCGTGGATCTAGCCAAAAATGAGTGGGTATTTGTGCTTGATAGTGATGAGGTGATCACAAATGAGCTTAAAAATGAGATCATCAGCACACTAAAAGAGCCAAAATTTATGGCCTACAACGTAGCTAGGCTAAATTTTTTCTTTGGCAAATCGATCAAAAATATGGGGCTCTATCCAGACTATACAGTGAGGCTTTTTAACAAAAATTTTGCCAAATTTGATGGCAGAGCCGTGCATGAAAAAGTCATTTTAAATGACGGCTCACAAAAGCTTGGATCGCTTAAAAATCACTTCTTGCACTACGCGTACGAGAGCATCGAGCAGTTTATCGCCAAGCAAAATCGCTACTCAAGCATGGGGGCAAAAAGAAATTTATT
Source organism: Campylobacter concisus (assembly GCF_003048775.2). Lineage (NCBI taxonomy): Bacteria > Pseudomonadati > Campylobacterota > Epsilonproteobacteria > Campylobacterales > Campylobacteraceae > Campylobacter > Campylobacter concisus. The sequence goes on from NZ_CP049272.1 coordinate 1,500,587, forward strand.
TAAAGCTCTAACAAGCCCAGCTTGGACATTTTTTAAGCTTTATGTGCTAAAAGGTGGCTTTAAAGAGGGCTTTACTGGCTACGTTATAGCTAGACTTTACGCCCAGTACACATTTTGGAAATATATAAAATGAAAATACTTGTAATTAAATTTAGAAATATCGGCGACGTACTTTTGACTACGCCGCTCATTGAAAATTTGCACCACTACTACCCAGACGCAACCATAGACTTTGCCCTAAACAAAGGTACAGAAGCGATGATCGAAGGAAATCCTTACATAAACAAAATTCACATTTACGATAGACAAAGTGCAAATTCTGGCTTTTTAAAAAAACTAATTACCGAGATAAAATTTATAAAAGCCATCAAAAAAGAGAAGTACGATATGGCGGTGCAAACAACCACGGGGGATCGTGGTATCATCATCTCAAAATATGCAAAGATCAAAAAAATAGTAGGCTTTCTTGGCAAAAATCAATCAATAAATAAACTTCTAAACGTCAAAGCAAAATACTATGAAAATTTTTCACATACGATCGATCATAATCTAAACGCTTTAAGGGCTTTGGGATTTGAACCGGTTAGCAAAAAGGTGAGTGTATTTTCGGACGAGAGTGTGGAGCATCTAAATTTACCAAAACGCTTTGTACATATGCATCTTACAAGCCGCTGGATGTTTAAATGCGCAAATGATGAGAGTATGGCAGAGCTCATCGACTACTGCGAAAATGAGCTTGGTGTAAAGGTCGTGCTAACAAGTGATAATAAAGAAAATGAGCTAGAAAAGCTAGCAAGCGTACTAAAAATTTGTAAGAGCGAGCCTATAAATTTAGGTGGCAAGCTAAATTTGAAACAAACGATCGCCCTATCAAAGCACTCAAGCCTTTTTATCGGTGTTGATACTGCTATAATGCACATCGCTGCGGCAAATGACGTTCCAGTCATAGCCTTTTTTGGTCCAAGCAATGCTTTTGAGTGGGGGCCTTGGGATAACTCGCTTATGGAAAATGGCTACACAGCGCAAAATGGCATACAAAGCATGGGCAAGCATATCGTCTATCAAAAAGATTGGGACTTTGTGCCTTGCGATAAAGAGGGCATATCAAAGCATGGCATAGAAAAGACATTGATGGATTTTAGCGACGAAATGCCAAAAATAAAAGCCAAAATAAAAGAAATTTTAGGATAGGTAGATGAATATTCTTCACACGCAGACACTTTTTAACTGGGGTGGCGAGCAAAATAAGACGCTAAATGAGATGCGTTTTATGCGCGAGATGGGTCACAATGTCATACTTTTTTGCAACCCAAATTCTCAGATAGAAAGCGTTGCAAAAGAAGAAGGCTTTAGTGTTATAGCACAAGAGATGAATAAGAAAAATTTTCATAAAAGCGTACCAGCACTTTGCGAAGCAATAAGCTCGAACAAGATAGATGCCTTGATCACACATGGCTCTACTGATAGCTGGGTTGGAGCAATTGCTGGGCTATTTTACAGAAGCAAAGGCGTTAAATTTTACAAGGAAAGGCATAATCTTTTTCCTATAAAAGGCTTCCTTTCAAAACTAATGCACAAAAGACTATTTGATAAAATTTTATACATCTCAAATAGCGTCAAAGAGTACCTGCTAAGCATCGGCGTTAGCGAAGATAAGCTAGTTTTTATGCCAAGTACAGTCGATGTGGAGGCGATAGATGATACAAAAAGCACATTTAGAGATAAGTTTAATATATCTCAAGATGAGCTAGTTATCGGTACATTTACTTCGCTTTACCGCAAGAAAGGTGTCTACGACTTTGCAAATGCAGCAAAAGAGATTTTAAAAGAGAAGGACGCCACAATAGTTTTTGCAGGAAATATCAGCGAAAGCACAAAAAATGAGATTGCCTCGATTTTTAGCAAAAAAGATAAGATCATCTTCACTGGCTTTAGAAATGACGCGGCAAACGTTATAAAAAGCTTTGATATCTACGTATTTGCTTCGCACTCTGAGGGGCTTGGCACAGTTTTGCTTGAGGCGATGAGCTCAAAAGTGCCAGTTGTAGTCTATGATAACGCGCCGATGAACGTGCTAGTTAAAGATAAAGAGCGTGGGCTTTGTGCTAGAAATTTAGATGAAATTTCACTAAAAGAGTGCATTTTAGAGCTGATAAATGAGCCTGAAAAAGCCAAAATTTACTCACAAAACGCCTTTAAATTTGTGGATGAAAACTTTAGCCACAAGGCGCTAAAAGAAGCTATTAAAAATTTACTGGAGCAAAAATGAACTACCCAGTTTGCGTGCTAACGATGCACCACTGCAATAACAATGAAAATGACTTTGCCATTAAACCAGAGCTATTTAAAAAAGCGCTTCTTATGGCGCTTGATGAGGGCTATAAATTTATAAATTATGGCCAGTTTAAAGATATCGTTGCCAGCAGGTCAAAAGCCTCCAAAAAGAGCATTTTACTAACCTTTGATGATGGATATTTTGACAATTATAAATTTGCATTTCCTATCTTAAAAGAGCTAAATATCCCAGCCGTTTGCTTTTTGATAACAGACAAGATCAAGGATTTTAAAAGGCAAGACTACGACTTTGCATTTAAAGAACATAAAGAAATAGACTACGAAAAGGACGGTGAGTATTTTTTAAATTTAGACGAAATCAAAGAGATGCGAGATAGTGGGCTTTTTGAGTTTGACAGCCATACGGCGAGCCACTTTTCTTGCAAGAGCAACGATGAAGTAAAATTAAGAGAGGAATTTTCTAGCTCGCTGGCTAAGATAAAAGAGCTATTTCCTGAAAAACAAGAATTTGGCTTTTGCTTTCCCAAAGGGCACTTTAACGAGCTTTCACTAAAAGTTGTAAGAGAGTATTATGACTTTGCTTTTAGTGTGATAGATGGCGGATTTTGCGTAGGAGATGATAAATTTAAGATAAGACGCATAGACATATCAAACAATGCGAAGAGCGAGAGTGACTACATTTTTAGGGTTAAAAAGAAGCTTTTTATATATTCAACGCCGGTGCTAGGAAATTTATATTCAAATTTTAGAAATAGAGGCTATAAATAATGCTTGAAGCATTAAATGAGGCTTGCAAAGAAATTTTAAAAGATAAAAAACGAGCCTTAATCGCTCTTACTGGGCTTCATGGTAGTGGCAAAAGCACACTTGGTAAAGAACTAAGGCGCAAAGGCTTTGGAGACTTTAAACCGCATCAGATAGCTGTCATAGACGATGGTGTAATGAGCGTAAATCTCTTTTTTATACGACCAAGGATAAAAATTAAAGCCGATCACAAAGATGAGCTAAGACCATTTTTTAAATTTATCATGCCATTTATAAAGGTTGTGATCTACGCAAGCGCCAGCCCTCTTGCACGCATCAGCAAATGCGATATACTCTGTATTTTAAGCATGGATGAAGAGGATAGAATCGCTGGAATTTATAAGAGAAACTCCGGCGAAGATCTGGACAACACTCAAAAGCATATAAACAAAAAAGAGCTTGATCTAGCAGGTCTTGAGTATAAATTTAAATTAGAGTTCAAATCGCCAATAAAGCGAAATATTTAAAATCACTGGAGTAAAAAGTGAACTATCCTATCTATGTTATATCACTAAAAAGAGATGAAAAGCGAAGGCAAAATTTACAAAAACAATTTAACAGATATGATGAATTTAAAATAATAGATGCGGTTGATGCTAAAAATTTTAGTGTCAATGAGTATTACGGCGCCATGATAGATTGCTTGTTAAAATCTTGTGATGAAGATTATAAATTTAAGATACCGCCATTAATTGCGACACCAGGTGAGCTAGCATGCACAATGTCACACATAAAAGCTTATGAGGATTTTTTACAAGGCAACGCGGAATTTACTTTAATATTAGAGGATGATGTTATTGGAAATGACGAATTAATAAATGAGGCCTTTTTGCTATGCAAAGATATAAGTAGTGATAGCATTTTGATATGCGGTGTGCAAGATGGATTAAATAGTAGATTTCGTGCTTTTGGCAAAAAAATAAAAGAAAATTTATATCTTATCTCACCATACTCATACGCTAGTATATATAGAACGGCTGCTTACATTCTAACAAGAAAGAGTGCAAAAGCTCTACTTGATTTTTACAAAGATGGCCTTTACGGAGCCGATAAATGGGAGGCAATCTTAAAAAACACTGATATAAAAATGTACTTTAGCAACATCTTTTCTCATCCAGAGGAGCTAGGCTACTCTAGCTTGGAAAACCAAAGAAAGCAAAAAGAGAAGATAAATTCTCTTTTTAAAAAATATAATAAAAATTTCTCATACAAGGTTTCAAGATTCTACGAGAAGCATATAGTAAAAAATGAGAAAATTTTTACCAAATAATTTAGCCCACTAGGACCTTATAGCCGCGTAAATCGAGCCTAAAATATCATTTTGATATATAAACATAGTCTTTTTTAGCCATTTTTCATCACGTTTTGTAACAATGCGTTTTATCTCTTCAAGGTTGCCATCAGCCTTGTTTATACCACGTTTTGTAGTGAAAAATGCGCTATATCCGTGCTTTTTAGCAGAACTTAGGTATTCATCACTATATTTGCCTCTTGGCCAGCAAAGTGCCTCATCATCAAAGCCAAAGTTTTTCTTCATAAACTCACGGCAAAGACCAAATTCCTCGTCTAGGCTCAGCTGCCCAAAATATCCATCAAAATGGCCATGTGTATGTGAGTGAAAGTAAAAACAATCACTCATTTTCTCGATCTGCTCTAAATTTAATATCACATCTTGCGGCCTGCTTGGAGCAAGCCTCTTGCACTCGTTGTGATCAACATTTAAAAAGTTAGCAGGCCTCATCTCGTGTGCCTTTTGTGCCGCTTCTATCCAGCCAGTAATTATAAAAATATTTGCCTTTAGCCCAAATTCCTTCACAATAGGATAGGCGTAAATGTAGTTATCCATCCAGCCATCATCAAATGTTATGCAAACGCTCTTTTTAGGCACCTCAAGCTCGCCCTTTTTGTACGCGATAAATTCATTTACGCTTAGAGTTTTATAACCATTTTCGGCTAAGAATTTCATATGCGATCTAAACTCATCCACGCTACTAGCGATAAAGCCGCTCTTTTCAAGCACGTGGTGATACATCAAAACCGTTACGCTCATTTTACAAGTTCCATATATAAATTTTGTGTATTTTCTATCATTTTTTCGATACTAAATGTCTCTTTTACGTACTTTCTGCCAAACTCGCCCATCTGTTTTCTTAAATTTTCATCCAAAATGAGCTTTTCAAGCACCTTTTTTAACCCCTCTTTATCGCCATTTTGAAATAAAAATCCACTCTTACCATCGCTCACAGCCTCACCAAGTCCGCCCACATCGCTTCCAATAGTAGCAAGCTTGCACGAAGACGCCTCAAGTAGCGCTCCGCCGATAGCCTCCATGTCTGAAGGTAACACACAGATATCAAGTGAGCCCAAAAAATCGCTCACATCGGTTCTGTTGCCGAGCATAAAGATATTTTTTTTATCTTTTATATACTCTTTTAGGTTCTCATTTTGAGGGCCGTCACCTACGATGAAAAGGGCTGACTTTTCTAAATTTAGCTCACTAAAAGCATCGATTAAGAGCTTGTGGTTTTTAGCAGCCCTTAGCACTGCCACAATACAAATGCCTACTACATCGTCACTTAGGCCAAATTCTTTTTTCATATTTATCTTAAATTCTGGTGTGTACTTTTGCGTATCGATACCTGTATAAATTTTGACGACTTTTTCTTTTTTCACGCCTCTTTTTATAAGATCCTCGCATACTGAGTCGCACACGCCGACTACTTTTGTACTTAGATTATAAGGCAAAGGCGATGTTATAGGCAGCTGTAAATGCCTAGTACGAACCACGCTAACGCCACAAATTTTACCCACAATCGCTCCAATGGCACCATCTTTGCCTGAGTGCGTTGAGATGATTTTTATATTATTTTGCTTTACAAATTTGCAAATTTTTAAAATTTCAAAGATATTGAAAGACTTTTTGAGATTAAACTCAACGAATTCACACTCTATTTGCTTCTCAAAGCTTTTTGAGCCAGGATTTAGCCCATAAAAAACCTTAAATTTACTCTTATCTAGCCCATTTATCACACGCTGTGTACGGTGTTCTTGCCCACCAAATCCAAGAGAGCTTTCAAGCTCAAGTATATTTATCATTTTCTACTCTTTAAATTCTTTCATTTTTTTATTTGACAAAAAGCCATTTATTGTATTAAAGATTTTTAAAATTTTTGATACATTTTCGTACGATTTTACATTTTTTAGCACTTTAAGCAAAATTCTCTGTTTTAATCTAAGCTTTGAAAAACCAGCTGAGTTTATGATGCTATCACTATCTTCATAAAAGAGATCAAGTACCTTTACATAGCTACTATTTTTTAGATTTGGTCTTGCCAAAATGGCTGGCATATAGACGCTTTTTATCTTTCTAAGCTCTAGATCTGGAACCATTTCAAGAGCTAAATTTTTGTTTTTTAAAATCGAGATTATGTCATCATAAACAAATTTATGATCCATCACAGCTTTTAATTTTTCAAAGCCAGCAGTGTTGTTGTCTCCTATCTTATAGTAATAAAAAGCCTTATTTAGCTTTACAAGAGTTTTTGAAGCGATAACATTTCTCACTACAGTGTGAAAATCTTCAGCTTGCGTGATCCCAACTGGAAATAAATTTTCTTTTAAAATTTTAGTCCTAATCGCCTTGTTTGCCGCATTATGCAAGACTTTGTTGTGCCTTGAGGCTAAAAGCCTTTTTAAATACTCGTTTTTATCGATTACGCCATCCTCTTTTGTCTCAAAATCCTTAAAAAGGAGCTTTTTATAATCATAGACCTTACACATATCTGTTATCACTATGTCGGCATCAAATTTTTCTGCGATATCATAAACGCATGAAGCATAATCTTTTTCCACATAGTCATCAGCATCTACGCAGATAGTATATTTCCCACTAGCTAGTAATATACCGTCATTTCTGGCAGCACTAACACCGGCATTGCTCTTTGTTTTTAATATTATTTTATCTTTATATTCTTCTAATATTTCTAGCGTATTATCAGTACTTCCATCATTAATAACTATAATCTCAATATCATCCATGTCTTGAGATATAAGCGAATTTAAACAATCCCTAATATGCTCTTTTTTGTTAAAAACAGGCACTACAAAGCTTATTTTCACATCAGGCACGATACTTCCTTTTAATTTTTGTTTAATTGTATATTATTTTTAGTTCAGCAATGATAAAATGCCCACTTAAAATTTAAAGGATCTGCATGAAAAACGACATTGTCTCTAAGCTCTACAATCTCTTTTTGGTTATTGTCTTATTTACACTGCCGGTAACTGAGGGTTTAAAACAAATTTCACTCACACTTTTCGTCTTGGCTGGAATTTATATTTGCGTCAAAGAAAAAAGGCAATTTAAATTTGATCTCATAAATATCTCGCTTTTTATCTTTGTTTTGGCTACTTTTATAAGTTGCCTTGTAAATGGAGTTTCTGCATCAAGAGCGCTTGATCCGCTAAGGTGTATGCTATTTTTCTTTGTAGCCAGAAGTGTCGGCGTAGAAAAAATAAATTTTAAATTTTTATTTTTTGCCTTATTCGCCGGTTTTATCGTTGCATTTATTCCAGCTTGTATTAAAAAATTTACTTCAAGTGATCCGGCTGCACTTTTTGAGCTTAAATCAATAGGACACGTAAATCATAGCGCTATTTTTATGCTACTAGTTTTTTGTGTAGCATTAGTTTCCATAAATAGCAAAGAAATTTTTGAAAAGTATATAGGCATAAGTGTTGCCGGATTTTGCGTCCTTGGTATAATGATAGCTGGCTCTAGAGCTACAATGTATCTTTTACCAATCATTATTTTTACTTACTTGCTTTTTGAAATTTTAAATAAACAGATAAAAATAAAATTTTTATTAAGTTTGATAATTTTATTTAGTGTAATAGCCATTTCTTATATGTACATATCAACAAATATCACTCAAGATGAAAGGTTATATAGTCAACTAACAAAGGGGGTAACTGGATCAGAGACTAGATATCCAATCTTTGCTAGCGCGTTTTATACGTGGTTAGAACACCCTTTATTTGGGATAGGTTCTGGTGAGTTTAAGATCATTGATATAACAAAATATTTTCCAGGCAATGTTGAAGTTCATGTTAGTCACGCACACAACACCTTTTTAACATTTTTAACAGAAAAAGGTATCGTTGCCTTGCTTGCATATTTGGTATTTCAACTATCACTCTTTATAAAATTCATTAAAAATTTTAGACAAAATAGCATAGTTTTTCTTGCTCTTTTAATGCTCATGGCTAATAATATAATTTCACTTGCAAATACAACATTTCACCATGAAAATGCACTTTTAATGCTACTATTTTGGGCCCTAGCTTTAAGTGCGATAGATGAAAAATCGACCTTAAAAATTTAGTTAATACTGCAGTACATATCAACCGTTTCAAATTTTACAAAGAAACGGTTGAACAAAATTTTTATTTTTTCTTCATCTCCTCAAGCTCTTGCGCTAGAAATTCCCCTGTGTAGCTGCCAGTTTTTTTGTAGTTTTTAGCTACATCTTTGACGCTGCCACAAGCTATCACTTTACCACCTTTTGCGCCGCCTTCTGGCCCCATATCTACGATATAGTCGCAGTTTTTGATAACATCCATATTATGCTCTATCACAAAGACCGAATTTCCAAGATCAACTAGGTGATTTAGCACCTTTACTAGCCTATCAACATCGGCAAAATGAAGTCCTGTCGTTGGCTCATCAAGGATGTAAAGCGTATTTCCAGTGTCGCTTCTACTAAGCTCTTTTGCTAGCTTTACGCGCTGCGCCTCGCCGCCACTAAGTGTGACTGCGTTTTGTCCAAGCGTGATGTAGCCAAGCCCCACGTCTTGAAGTGTGGTGAGTTTTGAAGCGATCTTTGGCACAGCCTTGAAAAACTCAACCGCCTCATCTATACTCATATTTAGCACCTCGGCGATATTTTTGCCTTTGTATAAAATTTCCAAGGTTTGGGCGTTGTATCTAGCACCATTACAAACGTCACAAACCACGTTTATATCAGGTAAAAAGTGCATCTCGATAGTGATCTCGCCCTCGCCTTGGCACTTCTCGCAGCGCCCACCTTTGACGTTGAAGCTAAAGCGCCCTATTTTATAGCCTCTAAGCTTGGCCTCTTTAGTCTGCGCAAATAAATTTCTTATCTCATCCATCACGCCAGTATAAGTCGCTGGATTTGAGCGTGGAGTGCGGCCGATCGGGCTTTGATCGAGGTATATGACCTTGTCTAAATTCTCAAGTCCGCTTAAATTTACCCCAGCTATTTTTTTTACTTTTTTGGCTCTATTTAGCTGCTCCTGCGCCTCTGGAAGCAAGGTCTGAAGTATTAGCGAGCTCTTGCCAGATCCTGAGACGCCAGTGATACCCACAAGGTTTCTAAGTGGAAATTTCGCGGTTAAATTTGAGATATTGTTGATATTTACATTTGAAATTTCGAGCCACTTCTCAGCTTTTCTATTTTTTTGATAGTCGATCTTTTTCTTACCGTTTATGTATTGTGCAGTCTGAGTGTCTGATCTTAAAAGCTCTTTTGAACTGCCTGCAAAGACCACGTTACCACCAAATTTACCAGCTCCAGGGCCAATATCTACGATAAAATCAGCCTCTTCTATCGTTTTTTTATCATGCTCGACGACGATTACAGAGTTGCCTTTGGCTTGTAAATTTCTAAGCGTCTTTATGAGCTTTAGCGTATCTCGCTCGTGTAGGCCAATACTTGGCTCATCAAGCACATACATGACGCCACTTAGCCCACTTCCTATCTGACTCGCGATCCTGATACGCTGCGCCTCACCGCCACTGATCGTCCTAGCATCACGCCCAAGCGACAAGTAGCCAAGCCCCACGTCATATAAAAAGAAAAGTCTCTCATTAATCTCTTTTAAGATAGGCTTTGCGATCGCCTTATCATAGTCGCTAAGATAGGCGAAATTTTTCTCATTCGAGAAAAAAGCGGTGCAGTTTTCTATGCTCATATCTAAAATTTCACCAAGTCCAAGGCTAGCGACCTTGACCGCTAGACTTTGAGGCTTTAGCCTGTGACCGTTGCAAGCATCACAAATTTTCTCGCTCATATACTCGTCAAAGTCTTTATAATCCTTCAAAAGACCATGTGAAATTTTAACAACACCATCAAACTTTCTAAGTAGTTTATTTCGTTTCCAAAAAAACTCAACTTCTTTGACATTTCCATATAAAACAAGCCTCTTTTCATCTTCACTTAGCTCATAATATGGCTTTTTGATATCGATGCCATTTTGCTCACAAAAAGCAAGTAAAAATTTATAGTAATAGCTCATGTTATAGCCATAAAGCAACTTGATCGCACCGTTTTCTATCGACTTTTCCTCATCGATGATCTTACTCATATCTAGGCTATATCTTATGCCAAGTCCGTCGCAGTGCTCGCAAGCACCCTTTGGCGAGTTAAAGCTAAAACTAAGTGGCTCAAGCGGCGTAAATGAAATTTTACAGTCAAAGCAAGCCATGTGCTCGCTGTAATGTATAAAGCTCTCTTTAAGTCCTAATTCATCAGCATTTGCGATCTCTATCTCGACCTCACCAAAGCTCTCATTTAGCGCCTTTTCCACGTCGCTTGCAAGGCGCTCGTGATTTTGCTCATCGATAGCAATCCTATCAACGATGACCTTTATCGTGTGTTTTTTTGTTTTTGCAAGCTCTATCTCCTCATCAAGCCTCACCACCACGCCATCTATTTGCGCCCTTACAAAGCCTTTTTGGCGTAAATTTTCGATCAAATCCGCCCATGTACCCTTCTTCTCACGAACTAGCGGCGCGTAGATGATCACTTTTGCGCCAAGTGGGAGCTTTGAAATTTCATTTATGATATCGCTCGCACTCATTTTCGAGATAGGTTTGCCACATTTATGGCAGTGTTGAACGCCGACCCTTGCGTATAAAAGCCTTAGATAATCATAAATTTCTGTAATCGTACCGACCGTTGAGCGAGGGTTTTTAGAGGTGGTCTTTTGATCGATCGCAATAGCAGGTGTTAAACCCTCAATCTTATCAACATCTGGCTTACCCACACGGTCTAGAAACTGCCTAGCATAGCTGCTAAGGCTCTCCATATATCTTCTTTGCCCCTCAGCATAAAGCGTGTCAAAGGCTAGCGTACTTTTGCCACTTCCGCTAAGACCGGTAAAAACCACTAATTTATTTTTAGGAATTTTAAGATTTATATTTTTTAAGTTATGTTCTCTTGCGCCAGTTATTTCAATAATATCGTTCATTAAATTTATACAACCTTTTTAAAATTTTAATCTGTAAATTTAGTCTAAAAGTGATAAAAGATTTATAAAGTAGTTTTTCTAAAATTTAAGATCGTAGTTAAATTTAAGGGCTTATTTATATCATTTTCAGCTTTTTTTGATATTCTACGCCAAATTTTAATCTAAGGAGAAAAAATGTCTGTAAAAATAACTGATATATGCATAAGCTGTGGTTCATGTATTGATGAGTGTCCAGTTTCAGCCATCGTTGATGATAGCGACAACCCAACTGGTGCAGATACATACTATGTTTATTCAAATAAATGCGTTGAATGTGTAGGCTATAACGATGAGCCAGCCTGTGCATCTGCCTGTCCAACTGATGGTTGTATCGTATGGGACGCTGTTGTAGCAGGACAACCTTCTCGCGATCAGATCGGTGCTGATGCACGCAATGGCTCTATTCCAGTTATTCAATAAATTTATATTTATAAATTTTAGGCTCGATTTGAGCCTATTTTATTTTTAAGCTTTATTTGATATAATTGCCAACTTCAATTTAAATAACCTAGATTTAAGGAAAAATTTATGCAAAGAACACTTTCTATTATTAAGCCTGATGCTGTTAAGAAAAATGTTGTTGGAAAAATTATAGATAGATTTGAAAGTAACGGCTTAAGAATCGCAGCTGCAAAGAAAATCCAACTTAGCAAATGCGATGCAAAAACATTTTATGCAGTTCATAAAGATAGACCTTTCTTCAACGATCTAGTCGAATTTATGATAAGCGGGCCAGTTGTGGTTATGGTTTTAGAGGGCGACAATGCAGTTGCTAAAAACCGCGAGCTAATGGGTGCAACTAACCCAAAAGAAGCAGCTCCTGGCACTATAAGAGCTGATTTTGCTGATAGCATTGATGCAAATGCGGTTCACGGAAGTGATAGTCTAGAAAATGCTGTGAATGAAATAAATTTCTTCTTTGCTTCAAGAGAAATTTGCTAATTTTAGGTCAAGAAAATTGATTATATCTTTTTCTAAAATAGCAAACAAAGATATAAGCTTTGAGCTAGTAGGAAATGATAATTTAGTTTTTATTGGAATTTTAAAAAGAAAAGACCCTTTTTTGGTAAAATGCCAAGGCAAAATAAAAGGGAATATAAATTATGTTTGCGATCGATGCGGTGAAGTATTTATGCTACCTATCGATCAAGATGTAGAGCTAAATTTAAGTGACGGTATTTATAAAGATATCGAAAATGAGCTTAGCGATACGATGGAATTTTTCGATGGCAATATTAATTTAAAAGAAGTCTTTGAGAGCGAGTTAGAAGCTTTTAAAAGTGATTATTTCTATTGTGAAAAATGTAAAAATTTATAAAGGAGAGTAAAAATGGCAGTACCAAAGCGAAGAGTGAGTCATTCTCGTGCAGCAAAACGTAGAACACATTATAAAGTTACACTTCCAGTACCTGTAAAAGACAAAGATGGTTCTTGGAAAATGCCTCACCGTATAAACAAAACTACAGGTGAATATTAAAATATGATTCGCATTGCTATCGATGCTATGGGTGGTGATTTTGGTGCAGATCCTATAATATCTGGTGTTATTGAAGCACTAAAAGAGACAGAATTTAAAGCTGTATTAGTTGGCGATAGCAATGTCATCAAACCACTCATTCCACAATCTTATTTAAAAAATATCGAATTTTTAGAAGCTAGCGAAGTTATCTCAATGGCAGATGGTGCAACTGATGCACTCAAGAGAAAAGATAGTACGATCTACAAAGCAATTGAACTCTTAAAAAATAAGGAAGTTGATGCTGTAGTTTCTGCTGGTCATAGTGGTGCAACTATGAGTTTAGCTACTCTAAGAATTGGTAGACTAAAAAATATTTCTCGCCCAGCAATTGCAACACTTATGCCAAATTCAAAAGAATCTGCTACTTTAGTTTTAGATGTTGGTGCAAATGTTGATTGCAGAAGTGAGCATCTGTTTCAATTTGCCATAATGGGTGAAGCCTATGCAAAAGAAATTTTAGGTAGAAAAGAGCCAAAAGTTGGTCTTTTATCAAATGGTGAAGAAGAAAGCAAAGGCAATGAAGTTAGCAAAGAAGCATTTAAATTAGTTTCTAGGCTTGATAGCTTTGTTGGCAATGCAGAAGGTAATCAAATTTTTGATGGCAGTATCGATGTAATGGTTTGTGATGGTTTTATGGGAAATATTCTTTTAAAAACTAGTGAAGGCGTTGCAGATGCTATAGGTAAAATTATCAAAAAACAAATTAAAAAATCACCTCTTGCTATAGCTGGCTCTGTACTCATGAGAAAAGTTTTTAAAACGCTCAAAAAGCAGGTTAGCTATGACGAATATGGCGGTGCACCGCTTCTTGGTGTAAATGGTTGTGTTATCATAAGTCACGGCAAAAGCAATTCAAAAGCTATAAAGAATGCAATTTTTCAAGCAATAAAATTTGCTAATTCAAATATAAATAAAGTTATCGAAGAAGAACTTTCGCACTTTGCAAGGTAAAATATGCCAAAAGCTTCACTGATTTCTATCGCTTCTTACATTCCAGAAAAAATTCTGACAAATTTTGACTTTGAAAAAATGGTTGAAACAAGTGATGAATGGATAGTAAAGCGAACAGGTATCGAACAAAGGCATATTGCAACTAGCGAAACAACAAGTGACCTTGGTACAAAGGCTGGTGAATTAGCCATAAAACGCTCAGGACTTGATAAATCTCAAATCGATGCAATCATCTGTGCCACAATATCTCCGGATCATCTTTGTATGCCTTCTACTGCTTGCAAAATAGCTGCAAATTTGGGTCTAAATTATGGAGTTACAGCATTTGATATAAGTGCGGCTTGTACAGGTTTTATTTATCTTTTAGAGCTTGCAAATTCTCTCATTGTTAGCGGTGCCAAAAAAAATGTATTAATTATCGGAGCCGAAAAATTAAGCTCTATTGTTGACTATACAGATAGAAGCACTTGTATACTATTTGGTGATGGAGCAGGCGCGGCTGTAATTAGTAGTGGTAATGAAAATGAGATCATTGATATCCATACAGCAAGTGACGGCAAGCAAGCTGAACTTTTAATAACTCCAGGATGCGGGAGTGTATTTCCAGCCAGTGAGGAAACACTAAAAAATAGATTAAATTTCATTCATATGAGTGGAAATGAAGTTTTTAAAATAGCAGTTCAAACACTTAGCAAAAGCGTAATAGAAATTCTGCATGCAAACAAAATGCAAAGCGAAGATATCGATTTTTTTATACCTCATCAAGCAAATATAAGAATAATAGATGCAGTAAAAAATAGATTAAATTTTAAAGATGAGCAATGTGTCTTGACTGTTGATAAATATGGCAATACAAGCTCTGCTTCAATTCCGATGGCTATAAATGATGCCTATGAAGACGGCCGTATCAAAAATGGTTCAATTTTGCTTCTTGATGCATTTGGTGGCGGCTTTACATGGGGATCAGCGATTCTAAAATTTGGTGGAAAAAATTTTAGCGACTTACAATAATTACAGCAAGTAATTTTCTAAATTTTTAGTAACGCTTTTACTAATTTCTTTCAAGTATTCTCATCAATAAAATTTTTAAAATTCAAATTTTTAACACTTTTAACAAAAATCCATTTTCTACTCTTATCAATAACGCTAAATTTACTACAAAAAAATTTCTAAAATATGTTTAAACTAAATTTAATTTTGAATAGATATAATTTCGCAATCAATAAAATTTATTATTAAGGAGAACAAATGTTAGTAACAAAAAAAGCACCTGATTTTACAGCTGCAGCAGTTTTAGGAAACAATCAAATCGTAAATGATTTTAATCTTTATAAAAATATTGGCGAGAAAGGCGCGGTTGTATTTTTCTATCCAATGGATTTTACTTTTGTTTGCCCAAGCGAAATTATCGCATTTGACAAAAGATATGACGAGTTCAAGTCACGTGGTATCGAAGTTATCGCAGTTTCATGCGACAACCAATTCTCTCACTTCGCATGGAAAGAGACCCCAGTAAACAAAGGCGGTATTGGTAAAGTTCGCTTCCCTATCGTAGCTGATATGACAAAATCAATCGCTCGCGGATTTGACGTACTTCTAGAAGATGCTGGTGTGGCACTTCGTGGCTCATTCTTACTAGACAAAGATGGCACTGTTCGCCATGCAGTTATCAATGATCTTCCACTTGGTAGAAACATCGATGAGATGATAAGAATGGTAGATACTATGCTATTTACAAATGAGCACGGTGAAGTTTGCCCAGCTGGCTGGAATAAAGGTGATGCTGGCATGAAACCAAGCACTGAAGGTGTTGCTGACTACCTTTCACACAACGAAGGCAAACTATAATTAATAGAAATTTCTAGGTATCTTTACCTAGAAATTTCTCCTCCAAATAAATTTAAATACTTTTTTAATATAACTTTTTATATCATAGCCTTGGCTTTAATCAATAACATTCCGGAGACTACATGGATTTTAAAGGCAGGCAAGAGCTTGTAATAAATTGCGAAGATAGCATACTTAAATTAAGAGATAAATTTATCGACGATGGTATCAAATTTTGTAGACAGCTAACATTTATCGTACCGCACGATCAGGTAAAAATTTGTCTTGAAAACATCTTTGATACACTGCTTATTCAAAAGCCAAATGCTACGCAGCTACAAGATGATTTAAATAATCTAATACCAAAATCAAACGCAAGAGACGAATTAATAAATTTCCTACTTTTAAATTTGACCTTAAATTTTAGTCACTCTTGTGACAACAGTACCTTCGTAGGTTATTTCGTAAATGCCGTTTCAAGAATCAAAGAAATTTTATGTGGTGCCAAAGACCAGCAAGAAACAAATGTAAAAGATATGATCGAAACCGGAACATTTTTTTATGAAGATCCGATCAATACTTTCACTCGCATGAAAAAAGCCAAGGTAAGGCCAGAGCTTTTAAATTTATATGATGGACTAAATATAAAATATGAGGCTGAAATTTTAGAAGTTAAAGAAGATAGTGTCGTTTTTCGCGTGGATATGATGCAAATTTTAGCTATGAAGCAAGATGGTAAAGGTTTTATTTTGCCAAATAGCTTTTTCTCAAAGCCATTATGCGCTGATATTGTTAATTACAATATAGTCAATAAAGGCGTCACTCTTTCAAATTTCTTACGAAATACGACGATGTACGCATATAAAAGAAAATTCCAACGTATCTTACCAAATCGTTTTACCAAAACTATTATCAAAGGCAAGCAAGACAAGATCGAAGGTAGCCTTTATGATGTTTCTGAAGGCGGCATAAGCGTATTAAGCCCGCAAACTACAAATTTTCAAGATGGAGAAGAGCTAGAAGCGACCTTTGAAATCTTAATCGCACCAGATAAAGTAAAAAACGTGACTTTAAAGCTAAGACTTGTTACAGAGCTGGCATATAAAGGCTACATAAGATACTGCATGAAGCTTATTGATGATGATGAAACTATAAAAGATTTTACACAAAAGCGCATAAAAGAGACACTTGATGAGCTTCGCTCACGTATAAATTTATACGAATAAGGCAATCAGTGAAAACAATACAAGAAAATTTAAAACTTTTTTATATCGGACTAAAAGACAAAGAGCCATTTTTTTATAAAAATAAGGATCTAACCACCCACGCAGCCATCATCGGTATGACAGGTAGCGGTAAAACAGGCCTTGGTATCACGCTTTTAGAAGAAGCCTGCATAGACAATATCCCTTCTATCATCATCGATCCAAAGGGCGACATCACAAATTTAGCTCTCACTTTTCCGCAGATGAGGCCGGAGGATTTTTTACCATACATAGATGAAGCAGAAGCAACCAACAAAGGTCAAAGTGTAGAGGAATTTGCCGCTGCTCAGGCCGAGCTTTGGAGAAATGGCATAGAGTCGAGCTTTCAAGATCTTGAGCGGGTAAAAATTCTAAAAGAGAGTGCAAGCTTTAACATCTACACACCAAAAAGCTCAGCTGGTATAGGCGTGGCGCTACTTAGCGACTTTGCCTGCCCAAATATCAATGACGAAGAAATTTTTAGCAACTATATAAATTCGCTTGCAGCCTCGGTATTATCTCTTGTAGGTATAAATTCTGAGGACATGAACTCAAAAGAACAGCTTCTCATCTCAACCATATTTGATACTAAATTTAAAGAGCAAAAAGATGTAAGTATCGAAGAGCTTATTAATTTCATAGCAAATCCGCCGTTTAAAAAGATAGGTGTCTTTGACGTGGATACATTTTATCCAAGCAGTGAGCGCCTAAAGCTTGCCATGAAGATAAACGCACTCATCGCAAGCCCAAGCTTTAAAGGCTGGACGCAAGGCGTTAGACTAGAAATTTCAAAGATGCTATTTGACGAAAACGGCAAAGCAAAGTGCAATATCTTTACAATCTCGCACCTAAATGATACTGAGAGGATGTTTTTTGTTACCCTTTTACTAAACGAGATCATCGCGTGGATGCGCGGCACAGAGGGCACAAGCTCACTTAGAGCGATCCTTTATATGGATGAAATTTTTGGTTTTTTCCCGCCAAACGCAAACCCTCCATCAAAAACGCCTATGCTCACGCTCTTAAAACAAGCCCGTGCATTTGGCCTTGGCTGCGTATTAAGCACGCAAAACCCAGTCGATCTTGATTATAAAGGTCTAAGCAACATCGGCACTTGGTTCATCGGTCGCCTCCAAACAGCGCAGGATAAAGCACGCGTGATCGACGGGCTAAGCGGCATCGCAGGCTCAAGCTTAGACAAAGCTTCACTTGAAAATCTCATATCAAATTTAGCCAAAAGAAATTTCTTACTTAAAAATATAAACGAAGATGGCTTAAACGTCATCTCCACGCGCTGGGCACTTAGCTATCTAAAAGGTCCGCTCAGCCGTGAGCAAATTTCAAATTTGATGAAAGATAAAAAAGAAAATTTAAGTACTCAAAGCGTAGATAAAAGCGAGATGAAATTTAGCGCAAAGCCTATCATCTCAAATGAGATCACACAACTTTATGCTAACTCAAAAAGCCTCACGCCAAATTTATTTGCAAGTGCGAAGGTGAGAATTTATGACACCAAAAAAGGCATAGATAGCATTTGCGAGGTGAGCTATCTTTATGAGCTTAGTGAAAATGACAATGAGCCAAACTGGGATGAGGCTAGCGAAGGCATGCACATCAATGCAAGCTTAGACGAACCAAGTGACGCAAGCTTTGCAGCTGTGCCAAATTTTATTTTAAAAGCTAAAAATTTTGACAATGTTCAAAAAGATTTTAAAGAGTATCTGTATAGAAATTTTAAATTTAATACCTTCGAAGCATTGGGAATTTATTCAAAAAACAATGAAACAAAGGAGCAGTTTTATATCAGGCTTCAAGATAAGTGCAATGAAATTTCAGAAGAACACACCGCAAAACTTACAGCAAAATTTGAAAAAGAGCGAAAAAGCTTACAAGACAAGCTAAACAAGGCTCTAGCAAAGCTTGATAAAGAGCAAAAAGAGATGACCACAAGTGGGCTTGATGCTGCCATAAATATAGGCGCTAGCATACTTGGAGCGATATTTGGCAACAAGCTTTTATCTCGTCAAAATGCGGGCAAAATCGCATCAAGTGCAAGAAGCGCTAATAGAGTCTTAAAAGAGCGAAGTGATGTAAAGCTTAGTGAGCAAAGTGTAAATGATATAAATTTAGCCATAAGCGAGCTTGAAGAGAAATTTGCACAAGAGTGCGATGTGTTAAAAGAAGCAAATGATGTTAAAAACATCACGATAAACGAAACGCAAATTTCACCAAAGAAAAGCGATATCTATGACGAGAAAGTCGTACTTTTGTGGAGATGATTTATAAAATAATTAGTATTTTTTTACTATCATTTCTGTTAAATTTAAAAGGTAAAATATGCAAAATTTAATACTTTATGCCATTAGTTATCTACTTGGAAGCATTCCGTCTGGTCTCATTCTTGCAAAAATTTTTGGGCATGTTGATATAAAAAACGAAGGTAGCAAGAGCATCGGTGCGACAAATGTTTTAAGAGTTTTAAAACAAAAAGATCCAAAACTAGCCAAGAAACTAGCCATTTTAACGATAGTCTGTGATGTTTTAAAAGGCGTTTTGCCACTTGTTGTCGCTTCATATTTGGGAGCTAGCCAAAGTGTGCTTTGGACTATGGCGGTCTTAAGCGTAGCTGGACATTGTTTTTCTATATTTTTGGGCTTTCAAGGCGGCAAAGGCGTGGCAACTGGAGCTGGAGTGATCGCATTCTTCTTACCAGTTGAGATCATTATCGCTCTTGTCGTTTGGTTTGTGGTCGGAAAATTTTTAAAAATTAGCTCTCTTGCTTCACTTTGTGCGTTGATAGCTCTGATTGCATCAAGCTTTATAATCCACCCAGAGTTAGATGAAATTTACACACACGCTCCGATACTAATCATCGCATTTTTGGTGGTTTATAAACACATACCAAATATCGTTCGTTTAATATCTGGCAAGGAGAAAAAAGTCGTATGAAAAGCGAGATGACGACGATCATTAAAGATTACAAATTTGAAACGATCATCGGAATGCTTGATTTTGAGCGAGTCGCTAAGCAAGAGGTGCAAATAAATCTAGAAATTTGCTCAACTAGTTTTATTGATTATGTTTTAATTATTGACTTTGTTAAAAATTTTTATAATGAAAGACAGTTCCAAAGCGTTGAAGAGTCGCTTGAAGAAACTAGCAAAGCGTTAAAAGAGAAATTTAGCTCACTAACTAGCCTTAAAATGGAAATTTTAAAAACTGAAATTTTACCAAATGCAGTTGTCGGAGCAAAAATAAACACTATTTTTTAAAAATTTATTAAACTATCTTGAAATATTGCTTAATTTATGATACAATCGCCCATAAATTTTAGTTTAAGGAAGCAAAATGCGTATTTTAATAGTTGAAGATGAAGTGACGCTAAATAAGACGATTGCTGAGGGCTTGCAAGAGTTTGGCTATCAAACTGATAGCTCTGAAAATTTTAAAGATGCTGAGTACTATATAGGCATTAGAAATTACGATCTAGTTTTGACTGATTGGATGCTTCAAGATGGCGATGGCATAGATCTTATAAACATCATCAAACATAAATCTCCACGCACTTCAGTTGTAGTTCTTTCTGCAAAAGATGACAAAGAAAGCGAAATAAAAGCACTTAGAGCTGGTGCTGATGACTATATCAAAAAGCCATTTGATTTTGACATCTTAGTAGCTAGACTTGAAGCAAGACTACGCTTTGGCGGCACAAATATTATAAAAATCGATGAGCTCATTATCAATCCAGATGAAGAAAAAATCACATATTTAGGTCGTGATATTGAGCTTAAAGGTAAACCTTTTGAAGTCCTAACTCATCTTGCAAGACACTCAGATCAGATCGTATCTAAAGAGCAACTACTTGATGCTATCTGGGAAGAGCCAGAGCTTGTAACTCCAAACGTCATTGAAGTCGCTATCAACCAAATCCGCCAAAAAATGGATAAACCACTAAATATTTCAACAATTGAAACTGTTAGAAGACGCGGATATAGATTTTGTTTTCCAAAAAAAGCCTAAGGAATAGATTTATACTACAATTAGCATCTGGTGCTATGATGCTAATTGTAGTTATTTCGGTAATGCTTTATCACTATATAAGGGTTACCGTTTTTCAAAGTGTAGTTAATGAGCTAAACTATCAAGCAGAAGCTTATAAAAAAAATCCTCAGAATTTCAATCCTTTAAATTCAAAAACATTTACGATAGAAAATCCAAACAAAACTCTAGCAACGATAAAAACAGACGAGCCACAAGATAGAGAAACATATATCGTAACACAAAAATCAAAGGATCAGAGTAAAACTATTTTAATAACAAAACTTGATGAAAGCAGTTATTTAAGCCTAGAAAAAGATACTACTCTTCAAGCCCATATAGTAGAAGAAATTTTTATAGATATTATAATCGTAAATGTATCAGCGATACTTTTGGTACTTTTTTATGCACTATTTTTATCAAGAATGCTTTTAATACCTATAAAAATTTTAAGTCACAAGCTTACAAATTTAGACGAAAAATTTCTTCATGAGATCGATATAAAAAGTCTACCAGATGAGTTTTTACCACTTGGGCAGAGCATAAATAGATTAATCTCTCGCATCCAAACATTTGTCTTATACCAAAAAGAACTTTTTGTAGGCGTGGCACATGAGCTAAAAACACCGCTGGCTGTAATGAAAACAAAAAATGAAGTTACGCTTTTAAAGCCACGCGAGAGTGAAAAATATATCGAAGCTCTAAAATCAAACAATGAAGCTATAAACGGCATGAACGCGATGATAAGTTCTGTGCTTGAGATCGGTCGTCAAGAGGGGGCTCAGTTTGAAGAGCCAGTAAATACCGATGTTATAGGATTTTTAAAAAAACTTGCAAAAAACTATGAGATACTTGCAAAAAATGATGAAAAAAATATAAAACTAGACCTAAAGCCAGAAATTTTAAATCTAAAAATACAAACTAGCTTACTAACCCACATTGTGCAAAATTTTGTTCAAAATGCCATTAAATTTTCACCAAAAAATAGCACCATTAAGATTAGCTCCAAGCTCATAAAAAATAAATTTATCGTCGAAGTAATAGATGAAGGAATAGGCATAGATGAGAGCAAAGATTTATTTGCCCCATTTAAAAGATATGGCGACAAAGGTGGTGCTGGACTTGGGTTGTTTCTAGCTAAAGGTGCGGCACAGGCTCTTGGTGGCGAAGTAGACATTAAAAATAGAAACGATAGAAGCGGTGCAGTCGCAAGCCTAGTTTTAAATATAAAAGGATAAAAATGGCAAAGAGAACCGCAGTAATCGACCTTGGCTCAAATTCTATGCGAATGGCGATATTTGAGAGAACGTCACGCTTAGCGTTTTTTATACTAGCTGAATATAAAACAAAAGTGCGTCTAGGCGAAGGCGGATATGGCTCAAACAATGAAATATCCGAAAGCTCAATGGAAAAAGCGCTAAAGGCCTTTAGCGAATTTTCAAATATCATAAAAAGCTACAAATGCAATAAAATCTTATGTGTTGGTACTTCAGCGCTTAGGGATGCTCCAAACGCAAATGTTCTGATCTCTCTTTTAAGAAAAAAACTTGGCATAAATTTGAAAGTCATAGACGGCAAAGAAGAGGCTACTTTTGGTGCGATCGCAGCCAAAAATTTACTCCATAACATCGATGAATGCGTCACTATCGATATCGGTGGCGGATCAACTGAACTTGCCAGAATAAGCAAAGGCAAAATAATAGATACGCTCTCGCTTGACATTGGTACAGTTAGATTAAAAGAGCTTTTTTTTGATAAAAAAAACTTAAATAAATTGCCAAAATTTTTAGAACAAGTCACAAAACAAATAGATGAGCGATTTAAATGCCAAAATATAATCGCTATTGGTGGCTCTCTTAGAGCGATATCATCTGCCATAATGAGCAAAAATTTATATCCGCTCTCATCACTGCATGGCTTTTGCTATAAGCTTAACGACGAGCAAGCCTATATCGAGAGCATCGCAAATATTAGCGTGCTTGAGCTAAATAAATTTCCTATTAAAAAAGATAGATACGACACCATTAGAGAGGGCGCACATATCTTTTTGGCCCTCGCCAAAGCTCTAAATGCCAAAAATATTATAACAAGCGGGGTTGGTGTAAGAGAGGGAGTGTTCTTAAAAGATTTTTTACGCCCTAGCCTTAAATTTCCGCAAAATTTTAATCCAAGTATCAAAAGTTTGCAAGATCGTTTTATATTATCATGCAATAAATCGGTCACAAAGTATGCAAAAGATATATTTATGGTATTAAAAAAGCTTCACGGTCTAAGCGATAACTATCTTGAAGTGCTTTTAGTTGCTGCAAAACTTCACAATGTCGGTCAAGAGATTGGCTTTTATGGCGATCATAAAAACTCAGC
Organism: Campylobacter concisus; assembly: GCF_003048775.2. NCBI lineage: Bacteria > Pseudomonadati > Campylobacterota > Epsilonproteobacteria > Campylobacterales > Campylobacteraceae > Campylobacter > Campylobacter concisus. The sequence continues at coordinate 1,523,942 of NZ_CP049272.1, forward strand.
CTATATAGTCTTAAATGCCTTAAATTATGGCTTTTCGCATGAACAAAAAGCATTGATTGCAGTAGTAATTGGCACAAACGGAAAGAAAAATATATATGAATTTGAACGGTATAAAAATTTACTTCCAAAAGCCGAGTGTATAAGATGGCTAAGTTTTATACTCTCACTTGCAAAGGCACTTGATCTAACCTGTGAAAGGCTGAATTTAAACTTCGAATTTAGTGGGCATACGCTAAAAATAGAAGGCGCAAAAGAATTCGCTATGGCAAAAGAAGAGATAAAAAAGATCACAAAGCCTGAAATTTTTGCTATTTCGTTTGTATAAATTTTGAAACTAGCTTTAACGCATAAAATTTAAATTGGATGAGAATTTTATCTAAAACTACTAAAATTCTCCGCTCATTTTATCTTTATAGTTACTTAAACTATTTTTTCGCTCTTCTAAAAATGAGCTTAGTTTTTTCTTGTTCTCTTCGAAAAATATAGCAAAATCTTGCTCATTTTGTATCTTGTCTTCACCAAAGCTATCAAGCATTACATTTGAGCTACCAACTATCACCAAATAACGCCTATTTTCATAGCTTAATAGCATTAGCTTATTCGTGCGATCAAGATACTTTTCATATATTATATTGACGTTACTATTTTGATTTTTAAGTAGCCAGTTCATTGATTTTGTATCATTTTGAGACTGATTTCTAGGTGCTTTAAATCCGCCAAAATCATTACTCTTTGAAGTAATATATCTTTTAAATACATATAAAAATATAAGAAGCGCAATAAGCACACTTAAGACTATAAAATACCTTGAGTCTATATTTAACATAGGCTCTTCATCTATCTTTGGAGTGCTAGGGCTCTCTATTTTTGCACTAGCTTGAGGCATATTTTGTATTTGAGGTTTTGCATTTTTTAAAGTTACACGAATGCGGAGCCCAAAACTATCAGTTGTCTTTGATGCATTTACGATAATAGCATCGTTTGAGCGCAAATTTAAGACAAGTGAGTTTTGCTTTGGCTCTATCTCAAGCTCTTGAATAATCTTTGAGTTTATATCTTTACTAGCACTTTGATCGTAATTTAGCGAATTTAATATCAAAGATGTTGTGTCTTTTTCGCGCTTTTGAAAGATATTTCCTTCATAAGGTGCATCAAAGCTAAGCATAATATCGACTCTATCAGCACGTTCATAGATATTGTAAGTTAATAGGTTTGAAGCTAAAATTTGAGTTGCAAAAAGTAAGAAAAATAGTATAAATTTCATAAAAGTTCTTTTTTGAAGTATTGAATAACTGACTTTGAATCCAAAATTTCATTTATCCTGATGGCTAAATTTTTCTCATAAACCATTACTTCGCCTTTTCCAAAAATTCTATTATTTATATATAGCTCCACACTCTCACCAGCTGGCTTTTCGAGGTCTATAACCGAGCCAGCTTCAAATTTCAAAAGTTCATTTATGCTAACCGTGGTAGTTCCTAGCTCAGCTATGAAATCAACGCTTATATCCATAAGCTCATCATAGCTCTTAAAAAGCCCTAGCTGCTCTAGCGTCTCTATCGCACTCTCGTCGTTCATTGTATGTCATAGCCTATTTGAAATGTTCTATTTTTTATTTTATATACAAATTTCTCTTTTAGCTTGATGCCAAAATTTTCAACTTCGCCTAAAAATTCAGGCGTCCCGAGCTTATAAGCATTTGGCTCTTTTTCATTTAGTAAATTTTTAGCTTTGCCAATGATCTGATTTGCTATCTCTTTACAAAGATCGTCTAGATCACCACCATCAACATCTTCGTGACCAAAAAAGGCATTCATGAAAATTTTCAAAGTATCTTTTTTAAAAAATAGGTAAAAATGATACTCGCTTTTGCCCTTATAGACTGGTATGCTAGCTCCGTAAAATCCTTTACCTAGACTCTTACCAAACTCTAAATCTAGTCCTAAAGTATCCTTGCAAAGATAGCTTGTAGCTTCATCTATAACTTTTCTCATATCTCTTCCTTAAGACTTGAAATGCATTTTCAATTATACTTTGGCTTTACTAAATTAGCTATAAATTTATTAAGCATTTTAAAAGAGTTTATCTATCTCTTTTACTAGCTTTTCACCACTAAATTCGGCACAAAGCTTAACTATCTGCGTACCTATGATTGCTCCGTCAGCATATTTTTTCACTTCGCTAACATCATCTTTATTTTTGATGCCAAAGCCCACAGCCACTGGCAGATCGCTCTTTTTCTTAAGCTCTAGGACCAAATTTTTTATCCTATCTTCATCAGCCCTTTTTGAACCGCTAACGCCGATCGCACCAAGAGCGTAGATAAATCCTGAGCCAAATTTTAAAATTCCATCCGCTCTACTACCAGATGTGACGCTGATAAGTGGTATCAGGCTTAAATTTAGCTCTTTGCATTTTAGAGCAAATTCCTCGCACTCCTCGCAAGGCAGATCCGGCACGATAAAGCCGCTAACTCCAGCCTCAACTGATCTTTTTAGAAATTTATCAACACCGTAAGCAAAGATGATGTTGTAATAAACCAGAAAAACGAGTGGTTTTATCACTTTTGCCTTACAACTCTCAAGCATATCAAAGACAACGTCGGTATTTACGCCATTTTGCACCGTCTCAAAGCTAGCTTGCGCGATGAGTTTTCCGTCAGCCAGTGGGTCAGAGTAAGGGATGCCGATCTCGACTAGATCAAGTGTGCTCTCATCTAAATTCTCTAAAAATTCCTTCGTTTTTTCTAGGCTTGGATATCCAGCTACGATGTAGCCGATGTTTGCTTTTTTGCCGCTAAATGCACTTTTTATCTTATCCATAAATTTTTCCTTTTTCGTAGCCTATAACTGTGTTTATATCCTTATCGCCCCTGCCTGAGACGTTTACGACGATGACGCTTTTTTTATCTAGTTTTGGGCAAAGCTTTTCTAGATATGCCAGTGCATGCGCGCTCTCGATGGCTGGGATGATACCCTCCATCTTGCTTAGAAAATACAAGGCATTTATACACTCATCGTCGGTTACGGCTTCGTATTTTACCCTTTTGATGTCGTTTAAGTGGGCGTGCTCTGGGCCGATGCCTGGGTAGTCTAGGCCTGCTGAAATGCTATGCACTGGCGAGATCATACCGTACTCATCTTGCAACACGGTCGTTTTCATGCCGTGGATGATGCCGGTTTTACCTTTGCTAAGCGTAGCTGCGTGATAAGGCGTCTCTATGCCAAGGCCACCAGCTTCTATACCTACTAAATTTACGCTCTTATCGTCCAAAAACGCGCTAAAAATGCCAATAGCATTGCTGCCGCCACCAACGCAAGCGATGACGTAATCCGCCTTTTTGCCGTAGTCTGCAAGCTGAGCTTTGGCCTCTGTGCCGATCACGCTTTGAAAATCACGCACGATCTTTGGATATGGGTGTGGGCCAACAGCTGAGCCAATGACATAAAACGCGCTTTCTATCTCATTTACCCACGCTTGTATGGCCGCAGTAGTCGCCTCTTTTAGCGTTTTTAAGCCATCTTCTACGCTCACCACTTTTGCGCCAAGAAGCTGCATACGAAAGGCATTTAGCTGCTGTCTAGCCACGTCTGTTGCGCCCATATAGACATCACACTCTAAACCAAAAAGTGCCGCTGCAGTCGCTGTTGCCACGCCGTGCTGACCAGCTCCAGTCTCAGCTAAAATTTTCTTTTTACCCATCTTTTTAGCAAGTAGCGCTTGAGCCAGGGCGTTATTTATCTTGTGCGCGCCCGTGTGGTTTAGATCCTCACGCTTGAGGTAAATTTCATGTCCGTAGTGCTCGCTTAGGCGCTTTGCAAAAAAGAGCGGACTAGGCCTGCCAACGTAGTTTTTCAAAAGATCATCAAGCTCGTCTTTAAACTCTTTTGTCTTTGCGATGCTCTCATAAGCATTTTCTAGCTCATCAAGGGCAAACATCACCGTCTCAGGCACGAACTGCCCGCCAAATTTTCCAAAATACGCCTTACTATTCATCTTCTACCTCACCTATGATCTTTAAAATTCTCTCTATCTTTTGCGCATCTTTTATGCCGTTTTCGTCCTCGACTTTTGAGTTGATATCGACTAGATATGGCTTAAATTTGAGCGCCTCTTTTATGTTGTGCTCGCCTATGCCCCCAGCCATGCCAAATTTAAACTTAACCTCTTTTAAAATTTCCCACTCAAAGCTAGTGCCGTTTCCGCCAGCATTTTCGCCCTTGCAGTCAAAAAGCGCCATATCAAAATGCTTAAAATCAACCTCTGGCAAGCTATCTTTCACGCTAAAAACCTGCCAAATCTCAAGCCCCATATCTTTTAAATTTGCCTCTAAATTTTCACTCACCGCTCCATGCACCTGAGCCACGTCAAGACCAGCAAACTGGCAAATTTCCATTATCTCACAATCACTTTGCTCCGCAAAAACGCCAACTACTTTTTTGCCCTTGCTGTGAGCAAATTTTGCTATCTGCCTAGCTAAATTTAGCTCAACCTTTCTTTTGCTTTTGGCAAAGATTAATCCGATAAAATCAACATCTAAAGCGCAAACCGCACTTGCCTCATCTAGCGTTTTGATGCCGCAAATTTTAACTAGTGCCATTAGCCCCAGCCTTTATAAACTCTTCATAAAATTTATACGCCTTGCCAGAATTTATCGCTTCAAGCACCATTTTTTTGGCCTCGTCTGGGCTCTTTGCACCATCAGCTGCGTAGAGTGCAAACATCGCATTAAAGACCACGATGTCAAATTTTGCCCCCTGTTCCTCGCCTTTTAGCGTGCGGATCAATGTTTTGGCGTTTTCTTCAGGTGTGCCACCCTCGATGTCGCTGTGAAGCGCTCTTTTAAAGCCAAACTGCTCTGGCGTGATGCTATACTCAAAAATTTCGCCATTTTTTAACTCCACAACGCTTGTTTCGCTACAAAGCGTGATCTCGTCTAGTCCGTCATCGCCGCGAACGACCAAAGCGTGCTTTCTACCAAGAATCTTAAGCGTCTGGGCGTAGAGCTTTAGCACTGGTTTGTGATAGACGCCAACTAGCTGGTTTGTAAGGTTTAAATTTGGATTTAAAAGCGGCCCAAGCACGTTAAATACGGTTCTTATGCCAAGTCTTTGACGCACTTCTCTCACCTCGCCAACTAACGGGTGGAAAAATGGCGCGTGGAAAAAGGCTAAATTTTTACTAGCTAAATTTTCGCGCTGTTTTGCCAGTGATTTTTCACTTTTTACACCTAAAATTTCAAGCACATCAGAGCTGCCTGACTTGCTTGAAACTGCCTTATTGCCGTGTTTTGCGACCTTTACGCCAAGACTTGCGAGGATAAATGCCACAGTAGTTGAGATATTTATCGTCTTAAAGCCGTCGCCGCCAGTGCCACAAAGATCGATCATAGGCGTATCGTCGCGGTAAGTTTGCGAGTATTTTAAGATATTTTTTGCAAGTGCAGCGAGGCTTTTTGGATAGAGGCTCTTTTCGCTAATGAGAACCAAAAGGGCTGAAAGCTGCACTATCTCGTACTCTTTGCTGGCTATTATCTCGCAAATTTGCTCAAAGTCGCTATCATCAAGTGGAATGCTCTCTTGAAGCTTTATAAGATATGGCTTAAGAGAGCGAATTTTTGGCTCTTTTACCTCATCTTTTGCCTTGTAATTTATAAAATTTTCAACGATCTTTTTGCCGTATTGTGTGAAGTAGCTCTCGGGGTGAAACTGGATGCCAAAGATCGGCTTATCTTTAACGCTAAGTGCCATAACTAAGCCATCATCGCTCACCGCATCAGCGCTTAAGCTAGCTGGGAGCTCATCGACATAGAGCGAGTGGTAGCGCATAACCTCAAAGCGCTCAGGCAGCCCTGCAAAGAGTAGCTCTTTGTTTTTCACGTCGATAAATGAGGTCTTGCCGTGAAGTGGGTCATCTAGTCTTTTTATCTTTGCGCCAAAACTAAGTCCTATGGCCTGGTGTCCAAGGCAAATGCCAAGCACCGGCACGCCAAGGTCGGCTTTTAGAATTTCTAAACAAACTCCGCTATCTTTTGGGTGCTTTGGCCCTGGGCTTAGGATGATCTTACTTGGGTTTAGTTTTTTGATCTCTTCAAGCGTTATCTTGTCGTTTCTAACGCATCTAACCTCTTCATTAGTGAGCTCTTTTACGTACTGCTCGACGTTGAAGACAAAACTATCGTAGTTATCTATAAGTAAAATCAATCTCTATCCTTTTAAATTTAGCGGCGGCTGCGCGGACTAAATATTATAAATTTAGGTGAGATTATAACTAAAAGAAATTTTAATTAGGCTTTTGTACGGCTTTCGTAGGCTTTTAAAAGTGAAAGCATGTCGACGTTTTCTAAATTTACACCAGTTGGCACGCCCTGAGCGATCTTGCTAAATGAAATTTCACTCATACCAAGCTTGTCCTCGACATAAAGCATGAGCGCGTCTGAATTTAGCCCCGGCGTAAAGGCAAAAACGACCTCTTTTGAACCATTTTGCGTGATAGCGCTTCGCAGCCTCTCTATGGCATCTTCGTCGATCTCATCAAGTACAAAATAAAGTCCATTGTAGATGCCATTTTGCTCAAAAACCAAGATATCTTTTGGACTTTCAACCAGCAAGATGACGTCGCTGTCCCTACTCTCATCGCTGCAAATGTCACAAATTTCATTTTCGCTTAGCCCGCCACAACGCTCACAGCGCTTGATAAATCTCACCGCGTCTTCGATATTTTGAGCGAGCCTTAGCCCTGCAAAGCTATCTTGCATGCAGACAAAATAGGCAAACCTTGCGGCTGATTTTTTACCAACACCAGGGAGCTTTGCAAAAGACTCAGTTAGTTCGTTAAATTTTTCTAAGCCTCTTTTCATGCTCGCTTCACCTTTGATCTAAGTAAAATTTTAAATACATGATAGCCGTCATCATAGTCATAAACAAGCTCAAATTTTTGCATCTGACAAATTTGCTCGATGATATAAAGTCCAAGCCCCATACCACTTCCTGCACTCACCTTATCGCCTCTAACAAAGGCTTGTTTGTAGTAGTCAATCGGATGATTTAGCTTTTTGCCTAAATTTTTAACCGCTATAAATTCGCTATCGCAGATCAAGATGGCCTTTTTGTCCTCTGCGTATTTTAGGGCATTGTCTATCAAATTTTTAATCGCCAAACTAAAAAGCTGAAAATCCACTCTTAATATGACGTCATCTCTGATGTCGCAGCTCACTCGCTCTTCAAATTTATCAAGCATGAGCATATCCTGCACCTGCTCTAAAATGAGCGAGAAATGGCACTCTTGATAGTTTAGCGCGTAGCTTTTAGAAAGGAGCTGCTCGACCTTGCTAAATTCATTTATCAGCATCTCAAGTCGCTCAAAAACGTTTATGAGCCTCATCTTTTGGGTCTCATTTGCAACCATTTCAGAGACGATCCTACCTTTGCCAATCGGAGTCTTTAGCTCATGCATGATCGCACGCAAAAATAGCTGCCTTGAGCGGATGAGCTCTCTTATCTTGCAAACGGCATTATCAAACTCAACAGCGACTTGTCCGATCTCATCTTGCTCATTTTCATTTAGCCTAGCCGTCATCGCCATTTCCATATTTCCACTGGCAAATTTTCTGATATCTTTACTAAGTCTTCTAAGTGGTGAAAGACTTCTAAGAACAGAAACATAAAGTGAGATGAGAAGGGCTGAAACTATCAAAAATGCAACCCAAAGCGGATCATTTACGTGTCTTGCGTCGTTACTTTCAAGAAGTAGCTGAAAAGATGGGTTTTTAATAAGCAAATACAAATCGCCTTTGTAATTAACTGATTGCACCACTCCAAGAGGTGTGTGCTGCGTAAAAACAACGGTTCCATTTGTGGCTATTGAAGTGGCTAAATTTTTATTTCCAACATACTCTAAGTAAAAATTTTTAAAATAATGTTCTAAATCTCTTGGGGGATTTCCACGTTCATAGAGTGCGACAAGATAGTTCATCGCACTTATTTGTCTATCCTTTAGTTTTTCTAAAGCGCTTTCTTGCTGAATGTTTGCAAAAGTTACAAAGAGCAAGCACATCAGCGAGAAAGCTATGGCAAAGATAATAGTTATCTTCGTAGTTATGGAATATTTCATCCGATAAGCTTATATCCTATGCCTCTTACTGAAAATATATGTTTTGGGGCTTTTGAACTATCACCGATTTTTGATCTAAGGCGTCCGATAATAACATCTAAGCTCTTTGAATCTTTATCTTTTAGGCTTTTGCAGTTATAAACTAGCTGTTCGCGTGATACTGAAAAGCTGTGTTGCTTAATGAGATAAGTTAAAATTTCATACTCAGCTGGAGTAAGTGCCAACGGCTCATTATTAAAGTAAATTTCGTGGCGTTTATCATCGATCCTAAATGCGCTATCAACGACCTCTTCTTGTACTTCATTTGTCTTTTTGTATCTTCTTATAAGACTTGTGATACGAGCATACATCTCTTTTGGATCGTATGGTTTTGGCAAATAATCATCAGCACCGAGCTGAAGACCAACGACCTTGTCGCTAATATCGCTTCTAGCTGAGCTTATGATGATAGGAATGTCGTATTTTTGGCGAATTTCTTTACAAACCTCAAGCCCATCAATGCCCGGCAAAGTAAGATCAAGTATTAACAAATCATAGTTTTTTATCCCAGCACTAAGCCCTAAATAAGGGTCTTCAAAATTCGTAACTTTTATATTAAAACTATCAAGATATTCAGATAAAATTTGTGCAAATTCTGGATCGTCTTCTATCATTAAAACATTAACCATGAATTATCCTTTTTATTAAAAATAGTAGAGATTATACGGCAAAAATGTAAATTCTTTTTTAAATTTAAACTTTTTTGGGTAAAATCCCATATTTAAAATAAGCTTAATTAACAAGGAAAAATGTGGAATTTGACTATTACGAAATCCTTGAAATTTCAAGAAATGCAAGCGGAGATGAGATCAAAAAAGCCTTTAGAAGACTTGCTTTAAAATATCACCCAGATAGAAATTCTGGCGACAAAGAGGCTGAACTAAAATTTAAACAGATAAATGAAGCTTATCAAGTTTTAAGTGACGAGCAAAAACGCTCTATCTACGACAGATACGGCAAAGAAGGCCTTGAGGGTCGATTTGGTAGCGGTGGCGGATTTAGTGCCGATTTTGATCTTTCAGATATTTTTGACTCATTTTTTGGTGGCGGTTTTGCGAGTAGTTCTAGACAGAGAAAAAGATACTCTGAAAAATACTCAGCCGATCTTGAAATTCCTATAAATTTGGAGTTTAACGAAGCTATTTTTGGTTGCGAAAAAGAGATAAAATTTGATCAAAAAGTACCTTGTCCAACATGCAATGCAACTGGCAGTAAAGACGGCAAAAGTAAAACTTGCCAGCACTGTGGCGGAAGTGGCAGGATAACACGTGGAAATGGCTTTATGAATATCGTCCAAGAGTGTCCATATTGTCACGGAAGCGGTGAAGTAATAAGCGAACCATGCCCCGATTGTAACGCGAAAGCTTATAAAATACAGCAACAAACTGTAAAGATTACCATCCCTGAAGGCGTTGATAGCGGCATGAGAATGAGAGTAGCTGACAAAGGCAATATCGGCACAAACGGCGTTCAAGGCGATCTTTATGTAAGCATAAACGTAAAAGAAGACAAGCATTTCATTCGCCACAACGACGATGTTTATCTAGAAATTCCTGTCTTTTTCACGCAAGCTATACTTGGCGAGAGTATAAAAATTCCAACGCTTCGAGGAGAAACTGAGCTAAAACTACCTGTTGGAGCAAAGGATAAGCAGCAATTTATCTTTGAAAATGAAGGTATAAAAAGTGTAAATTCGCGCAAAAAAGGTAGGCTAGTAGCACAAATTTCTATTCAAACGCCTGAAAAACTAAGCGATGAGCAAAAAGAGCTTTTAAATAAGCTTCAAGCTAGCTTTGGTATAGAATCGGGCAAATCAAATACCGATGAAAGCGTCTTTGATAAGATAAAAAGCTGGTTTAAAGGCGATGAGCCAAAAGGCAAAAAGAAAAAATAAATTTAAATTTGTGACGTTAAATTTGACGTCACAAATTCTTTCAAAATAAATTTTATATATCCTAATTTTTACAAGTAAATTTCATACAAATTTTAAAATTTCATAAGCGAGCAATTTCAGCTCTAAAATTTGAGCTAAGCGGTAAATGAAGCCAAATTTTAGTAGTCAATTCTTGCGAGTGAATGAAAGTTTTAAAATTTACAAAGCAATCTAGTTAAATTTAAATGCTTGTTTCTTTTGTTAAGGGGGAAGAGGCTTGAATTACGAAGTCGCTCCCTTCCCCTTAACAATCCCCTAACCCCGACGACGTTAGAAGTAGCATGCCTCAGTACTAACGCACTGCATGCGTTATATTAAATTTCAAGCAAATTATAAAATTTATTATCGAGCATATCGCAGCTCTAAATTTAGTGCTAAACGAAGTGTGGCCTAAATTTAGTAGTTTGCTAAGGTGAGAGAGTAAGATTTTAAAATTTGCAAAATTGCTTTGTTATATTAAGTAGGCATCAGGCAAATTTTAAAATTTCATGAGCAAGTAATTTCGGCTCTAAGATTTGAGCCAAGCAAAAAGCAAGAACAAATCTTAGCAGTCAATTCTTACGAGAAAGCAAAATTTTAAAATTAACAAGAGAGTATATAAATTTACTCAGTTGCAAGCTCCAAATAATAATCAAGCTGATCGCGTCTGATGATGCGTATAAGGTTCGTGCTACCCTCAACGCCCGTAGGGTGACCGGCTGTGACAAGATAGGTCTTGTCGTGTTCAACATATCCCTCTTCATACGCCTTTTTCATGACATTTGCTAAAAGTGAGCTAAGCTTTGTTTTTTCTAGTACAAGTGCTGGCGTAACACCCCAAGCAAGAGTAAGCATGTGTGCTGTTTGTTCATCGTGAGCTACTGCGATGATGTCGATATTTGTGCGGTTTCTAGCTAATTTTATAGCCGATTTTCCTGAGCCAGTGATTGCGATTAATGCATCTGCCTTTATGCGAACAGCAAGAGATGCGGCACTACTTGCCACCATATCAGTCTCGTCAAAAAAGTCAAACTCATCAAATTTATTATATGGATAGATGCTTTGAGTTTGGATGATCGTTTTACTCATCGCCTCTACGACCGCGACTGGGTTTTTACCGATCGCACTCTCTTCACTTAGCATAACAGCATCAGTACCGTCTAGCACAGCGTTTGCTACGTCGCTGATCTCCGCTCTTGTGGCAGTTTCATGCTCTGCCATGCTTAGCATCATCTGAGTTGCTGTGATGACTGGTTTGCTTGCTGCATTTGCCTTTTTGATGATGAGCTTTTGGATAGTTGGGACCTTATAAAATGGCACTTCTATCCCAAGATCACCACGAGCTACCATGATACCATCACTCTTTGCGATGATATCGTCTATATTTTCAACCGCGTCAAATTTCTCGATCTTAGATAAAATAGCAGCTCTTGAGCCAAATTCTTTTAAGATATTTTTTGCCTTTATTACGTCACTTGCATCTTGCACGAAGCTAATAGCGACAAAATTTACGCCATGCTTTGCGCCAAATTTCATATCTTCTTTATCTTTTGGTGTGATGATCTCTATACCAAGAGCTGTATTTGGGAAATTTACGCCTTTGTTTGAGTTTAAAATTCCATCATTTTCAATGATAGTTTTTACTATTTCTTTACCTTCGCTAACGACCTTTGCTCTTATAGAGCCATCATAGAGATAGACATACTCGCCAACCTTTAGCATTGGCAAAATTTGAGGCTGATTTAGACTTACTTTATAAATTCCTTTTTCCACTTTTTCACCAATAATCTCATCAGCATGGATACTAAGTTCATCACCAGCCTTTAGATAAAATGGCTCACTAAGCTTGCCAACTCTGATCTTTGGGCCACAGATATCTTGTAAAATTCCTATTCTTTTATTTAGCTTTTTTTCGATATTTCTTATCTTGTCAATGTTTGATTTATGGTATTCGTGTGTCCCATGGCTAAAATTTAAACGAAAGACATTGACACCTGCTTTTACCATCGCCTCCATTGTCTCTTCATTATCACTCGCTGGCCCCAAAGTAGCTACGATTTTTGTCTTTTTTATCATTTTTATGCCTCATAAATTTGATTTTTGCGATTATAACACATTTTAATAATGTAATTTTTTGTATAATAGGCAAAATTTCAAAGGAGAAGATATGAATAAATTTTTATTAGCGTCTCTTGGTTTAGCAGCTGTTGCTTGCGTTGCTATGGGAGATGATAAAGTTTATAAGCTAAAGCTTGCTAGCTCATGGGAGAGTACTATGCCAGTGCTTGGTGATGTGCCAAAAGAGCTAAAAGATAAAGTTGAAAAGATGAGTAATGGCAGACTTGAGCTAAGGATTGATTATCCATCAAAGCATAAATCGCCTTTTGCAATGCTTGATTTTGCTAAAAGCGGTCAATACGACATTACCTACACAAGTAGCTACTATTATAAAGGCAAAGATGCTAAAACTATATTTTTTACAGCAACTCCATTTATGATGAATACTGATGAGCAAACAGCTTGGTATGAATTTGGCGGTGGCAAGGAGCTTGAGGCAAAAGTTTACGATCCATACAATATCAAAATTTTTAGAGCTGGAAATACCGGTATGCAAATGGGTGGCTGGTTTAAAAAAGAGATCAAATCAGTCGATGATATCAAAGGCTTAAAGATAAGAATTCCGGGCTTTGGTGGTGAAATTTACGCTAAACTTGGCGCTAACATCAATACTATCCCAACTGGTGAGCTTTACATGGCCCTTGAGATGGGAACGATCGACTCAGTCGAATGGGTAAGCCCAGCTTATGATATGGCACTTGGCTTTCACAAAGTGGCAAAATACTACTACACAGGCTGGCAAGAGCCAAACGGTGAAACTCAATTTTTCTTTAATAAAAAATCATACGAAAAACTTCCAGATGATCTAAAAGCGATCTTTGAAGCAGCTGCAGCAGAAGTAGCAAGAGATGCAAATACAAAAGTATTTTATTCAAATGTCGAGTACTGGGATAAAATGAAGAGCGAGTATCCAGACATCCAAGTAAAATCTTTCCCACCAGAAGTAATCGCAGCTCTTAAAAAAGCCACAAATGAACTTCTTGATGAAGAGAGTGCTAAAGATCCATTATTTAAAGAGATCGTTGAATCTCAAAGAGCTTTCCTTAAAAAAGCAAGAGAATGGACTAAAATTTCAGACTACGCTTATATCAAAACAAACGAATAGTAAAATTTAGCAGGGATTTTCCCTGCTTTTTATATTTATTCTAATTACTTTCAATAAAATTTTTAATCAAAATGTTTTTATACAAGCCATAAATTTTTACAAAAATAAATACTGGTGGCTATTATAGATAGAAAATTTCTCTCATTGAGCGCTCTATCTTTGACTCATCGAGTGTATTGTTAAAAAATAAATTTAGTGCTAGAACTGCTTGATACAAAAGCATATCGGCGCCATCTTTTACACTAAGGCTGCTTTGCTTGGCCATTTCTAAAAATGGTGTCTGTTTGCCATAAATCACATCAAATGCGAATTTAGCATCCTTAAAAATGCTTTTTAAAATTTCTTTAGGTGCTGGTAGAAAATCATCCTTTAAACCAGCAGAGGTCGAGTTAATGACTAGATCAAATTTTTGCTCTTCGTAGTTATCCCAGCTAAAGCATTTGTACTCATCTTTAAATTTCTCAAGCCTATCTTTGCTTCTATTTAGTATGCAAACATCAACGCCTTGTTCTTTTAATGCATAAGTTATGGCATTTGCAGTACCGCCAGCTCCAAGGATAATTGCTTTTTTTACATCTTTAAAATTTTTTATTGCCCTTAAAAACCCAGGCGCATCTGTATTGTATGCATAAATTTTGTCATTTTTAAGCACAAGCGTATTTGCAGAGCCTATTTTACGGGCTATATCTGAAGCTTCATCGGCTAAATTTAAAGCCCACTCTTTATGTGGAAGCGTTACGTTTGCACCATTTAATTTTAAGGATTTAAATTTATTGATTAATTCGCTGCCATCTTTTAGCAAGACTCTTGTGTAAAGTGCTTTTAAGCCCAGGTCTGCAATGGCTTTATTGTGCAGCCTCGGAGATACCGAGTGAGCTATTGGATCTCCAAAGACTGCGAATGTTTTCATTTTGCTCTAAAAATAAAAGCGTCTTTATTGATATCTTTTCTAATATCACCTACTGCTTTTTGAAGCGTTTTTTCATCAAATGGGCCAACTAAAATTTTAGTCAGCTCGCCAACTTTTATAGTCTTGTAGCTATATCCCTTGGCAGCAATCTTCTTCATATATTCAGCATTTGGATTAAATTTACTAGTCACAAATACTTGAACATAAGAGCCTTTTGTGGCAGGTTCAGTTTTAGCTACTTCAGCTTTTTTGTCCGTTTTTTCTATTTTGGTTTCAGCTTTTTTTTCAATCTTTTTATCTACTTTATTTTCAGTCTTAGCTGGTTTTGCCTCACTCTTTTTATCAGTAGCTGCTACTTTTTCGACTTTTTTAACTGGAGCATCTACCTTTGTCTCAGTTTTTTTTGCTGGTATTTCAGCAGGCTTTTCGATAGGCTTAACTATCTCTTTTGGCTCTTCAGTTTTAGAAACAGGCTTATTGTTTTCTTTATCTTTTAGCTTTTTGATCATATCTTCAAATTCATCTTGTTGCTTATTTTCAGGCACGATCGGTACTTGCTCAAAAAGCTGTGTATCGCCTTTTTTATTGTCTGAATTTGTATCAGCTATCGGAGCTTGTCTATCTACTGGTTGCTCAGCTGGTACTGGAGGAAGCACTAGTCTTGAATCAGCTTCATTTTGAGCTTGTGAAGGATCGCTTGAATTTACTAGCTTCATAGCCACTACAATGATCAAAAAAAGTATAATAAGAGCTGCTATAAATATCAGAAGTTTTTTTAGCTTCAATCCTCTTGCGTCATCGTCTCTTTCTAAAAGAATATCTTTTAACTCATCGTTTTCCACTTTTTATCCTTAATTACATATATTTTGACCAACTTGCCCCACGCTCCTTTTGATAGAGCTTATAAGGTAAAGTTAGTATATTAAATTCTTTTGGCATATCGATATTTGGAAACATCCTCCACTCTTTAGGCAACTTCTGTGAAAGCTTTGCGTTGAGCACGTTTGCCAGCTGGCAAGCCTCATTTAGCGTAGTGTGACCTTTATGCACATAAAGATGCAGATGGCCTGGTGTCTTACTCTCGTAGGCTGTAAAATTTATAAATCCTTCTTCTCTTAAAAGAAGCTGTGCTTTATGCCAAAATCTATCAGGGGTTCTGCCGTTATAGTCAAAGACTATATTTTCAACTTTATCGTATGCATTTATTAAAGAGTGTGCGATAACGGCCTTACCCTCTTCATGCTCTTTCATAATATTATAGGTCAGTGGCTCATTTATCTTTTCAAATTTATCAAAGAAAATTTTGCCTCTGTATTCTATTTTATTAACGATCGTATCACGCTTGATATAATAGTGAGTTGTAATAATCTTTATAAGTGCCGTATCAATACTTTGCATCAAAATGTCGCTTTATCATAGATTATAAATTTATGAGCAAGTTCAACTAGCTCAGCTTTTGTCTTCTCTTGTAAAGATGTGTTGTTTATGTCGCTTAGCACATCAGCTATTTTGTTTGCTATTAGTTCAAATTCAGCTTCTTTCATACCACGAGCTGTAAGCGCAGGACTACCAACACGTATACCACTTGTGATAAATGGGCTTCTTATCTCGCCTGGAACCGTATTTTTATTTACTGTTATGCCTGCATTTCCAAGAGCGATATCAGCGTCTTTACCGCTAAATTCGCGATTTAAAAAGCTCATTAAAATTAGGTGGTTATCGGTACCACCACTCACTAGGTCAAAACCTCTTTTTATTAGTATTTCGCCTAATTTTTTAGCATTTGCTTTTACTTGTTTAGCATAAATTTTCCACTCAGGACTAAGGTTGTGCTTAAAGCCAACTGCCTTTGCTGCGATGACATGAACTAGTGGTCCGCCCTGGATGCCTGGAAAAATAGAGGCATTTATCTTCTTAGCATACTCTTCGTTGTTTGTCATAATGATACCGCCTCTTGGGCCTCTTAGGGTTTTATGGGTGGTCGAACTTACAACGTCGCAGTATGGGAAAGGACTTTGATGCTCACCAGCTACGACTAGACCAGCGATATGAGCAACGTCTGCAAAGAGTATCGCACCAACAGCGTCAGCTATCTCTCTAAATTTTTTAAACTCAATCTCTCTTGTGTATGCGCTTGCGCCACAAACGATCATTTTTGGTTTTACTATCTTTGCGATATCCATGACTCTATCGTAGTTTATGCGGCCATCAAGCTCGACGCCATAGAAAAAGCTCTCATACATCTTGCCAGAGCTACTGACCTTTGCACCGTGTGTTAAGTGTCCACCATGGCTTAGATCCATGCCTAAAATTTTATCGCCTGGATTAAGTAAAGCGCCATAAACACCTTGATTTGCCTGAGAGCCTGAGTTTGGTTGAACGTTTGCAAATTCACATCCAAAAAGCTCTTTACATCTATCGATTGCTATTTGCTCGATCTCATCGACAAATTCGCAGCCACCATAATATCTCTTGCCAGGATAGCCTTCAGCGTATTTGTTTGTTAGGATTGAGCCCATTACTTCCATAACTTCTGGATATGTAAAATTTTCACTAGCGATCATCTCAAGGTGATCACATTGGCGTTTTAACTCTAAATTTACTAGATCGTAAATGTCCTTATCATAGCTTTGCAAACTCATTTTTCATTCTCCTTTATCTCATTTTTAAGTGGCCTCATCGCTGGGAAGAGCACAACATCGCGAATTGATTTTTTATCCGTTAAAAGCATAACAAGCCTATCGATGCCTATACCCTCACCTGCAACTGGTGGCATGCCGTATCCTAGGGCTTTTACATAGTCCTCATCCATCTCATGCGCCTCGTCATCGCCTGCATTTTTAGCATCGATTTGCGCTTTAAAGCGGTTGTATTGATCGATTGGATCGTTTAGCTCGTTAAAGCCATTTGCTAGCTCGCGACCAGCGATAAATAACTCAAATCTCTCAGCCACATCAGGATTTGCGTCACTTCTTCTTGAAAGTGGACTGATCGAAATCGGATAATCAATAACAAATGTTGGGTGTATAAGCTTACTCTCTACGTAGTTATCAAATAACTCAGCCTGTAAGTGACCAAGATCGAGCTTCTCATTTGCTTCAAAGCCATCAGCTCTTAGTTTTGCTAAAATTTTATCTTTGTCGTTTATCATGTCCTCATCTAGTCCACCGATCTCAACTAGAGCCTTTTTGTAGCTTATTCGCTTAAATGGCTTACTAAAATCAATCTCCATGCCATCAAAATTTACAACTTTTTCCATATCCAGCTTGTCCAAAATGACATTAAAAAGATCCTCTGTAATGCCCATCAGATCATGATAGTTATGATATGCCCAGTAAAACTCTATACTTGTAAACTCGGGATTATGAGTAAGATCCATACCTTCGTTTCTAAAATTTCTATTCATCTCATAAACAGCCTCAAAGCCACCTACTATAAGGCGTTTGAGGTATAGCTCAGGTGCGATCCTTAGATATCTCTCAACTCCAAGAGCATTGTGAAAAGTGATAAATGGCTTAGCATTTGCGCCACCTGCTATTGGGTGTAGCATCGGTGTTTCAACTTCTAAAAAGCCCTTTTCTTCAAAAAATCTTCTAATCGTACTAATAATCACTGAGCGTCTTTTAAAATCTGCTCTAACTTCAGGGTTCATTATCATGTCGAGATATCTTTGGCGATATCTTGTCTCAACATCAACTAGACCATGGTACTTCTCAGGAAGTGGACTTATCGACTTTGAAGCAAGGCTAAGCTCGCTTACATGCATAGAAAATTCGCCAGTTCTTGTTATAAACGCATAACCTCTGACATAGACGATATCGCCTATCTCTACGTATTTTTTAACGATTTTAAACCACTCTGGATCAAGCGTTTTATTACTAAAGTAAATTTGTAAATTTCCATCTTCATCTTCAATATTTGCAAAGACGGCTTTTCCAGCATCACGAATTAGTTTTATTCTACCTGCAAGACCTACTAGCTGACCTTCGGCCTTTTTTTCTTCTGTATCATTAATGTAGTTAAATTTTAGTCTAAATTTAGAGATATTCATATCTCTTCTAAGAAAATGCGGATATGGATTTATGCCTAAATTTCTTAGTTCGTCTATGCTTTGTAGTCGTTGAATCTCATGTTGGTTATCAAATATCACCTTACTTTCCCTTTATATTATTTTTTGAGCATTTTTCACAAATTCCATAAAGCTGCATCATATGACCAGTTAGTTTAAAGCCATGATCTTTTGCGATACTGATTTGTCTTTTTTCTATCATTGGATCTTCAAATTCTATGATAAGACCGCACTTTCTGCATATCATATGGTCGTGATGTGGCTTTGTGGCAAGCTCAAATTTTTTGCCTTGTGAACCAAAGCTGATTGATGTCACCATTTCTGATTCTTCAAGTAGATTTAGTGTTCTATAAACAGTTGCGATACCAATATTTAGCTCAGGGTGCGTTTCTTTTATAAAAAGATAAAGTCTTTCTGGAGTAAAGTGTTCACCATTGTTGTATAGCGTTTTTAGTAAAATTTCACGCTGTTTCGTGTATTTTAAACCATTGTCGCGAAGCACTCTTTTGAATTTCTCAAGCAACGCATCATATTCTAAATTTTCTATCATTTTATTCCCCTTTTGTGATATTAGAGTCGGTATTTACACTAGCATTTGCATCCATTGAGATAAATGCGTCAGTTTTATTTGTATCCATTGGTCTTGCCACTATCTCATCTAACTCACTTTTGATATTTTTCACATCAAGATTTGTTATCCATTTGCCAGTTTCTATCAAAACCGGATAAACTTTACTATTCGCAAAATAAGGAGCAATTATATTATTTAGCGAAGTACCAGATATTACAGCAGCTACTGCCGAAAATGTTAAGAAAATTTTTCCACTTCCCATAACAAATCCACCAAGTCTATCCAAAAAACCAAGCCCACTTACTGAAACTATTTTTGATAAAAATTTACCAACTAGCAAGCAAACTAGCCAAAAAACTAGCCAAAGAGAGATAAATGCAACAAACTGTAAAAATGAAGGATTTTCAAATTTATATATATTTTTAGTTATAAACTCACCAGATAGATCTGAAAACCTGCTAGCTATAATTAAGCCGCCGATAAGTCCGATAAGTCCGAAAGCTTCTTTTATAAGTCCATTTAATATGCCTTTTATGCCAAGCATCAAGACAAGAGCAATAATAATAATATCAAACCACGTTATTAAATCCATTATATAGTTCCTATTAAATTTTGAAGTTCTTGCTGGCTAGTTGAATAAGCTAGCGCATTTTCTTTTGTAATCTTACCCTCTTTTAGTACTTTCATCAAAGCCTGGGTTTGCGTACTCATACCAGTTTGTTGTTGATTTAGCTGCATCTGAGAGTAAATTTGATGTATTTTGTTTTCACGTATCAAGTTTGAGATAGCCATATTGTTTATTAAAATTTCATGCACAGCACACCTTCCACCGCCTATCTTTGGGATCAGACTTTGTGAAACGACAGCAGTTAGCGAAACGCTAAGCATATTTCTTACTTGTAATTGCTCGCTCCCATCGAAACTATCAACGATCCTATTTATAGTTTGAATGGCCGAATTTGTGTGAAGCGTACCAAAGACTAAGTGTCCAGTCTCAGCCGCCGTAATAGCCGTTGAAATCGTCTCTCTATCTCTCATCTCGCCTACAAGTATGATATCTGGATCTTCACGAACCGCAGATTTTAGAGCCCTTGAGTAAGAAGTTGCGTCAGTGCCGATATTTCTATGAGAAAATAGAGCTTTTTTATTGTTATGCACAAACTCGACTGGATCCTCAATTGTAATAATATGCTTTCTATAATTTAAATTTATCTCATTAAGCATGGCTGCGAGAGTTGTTGATTTACCACTTCCTGTCGGTCCAGTAACCAAAATAAGACCTTTTTCACGCTTAATAATGTGTTTAAAAATTTGTGGGGCATTTAACTCATCAAGAGATGGGATATTGATTGGGATTATACGAAAAGCAGCAGCTAAATCACCATTCATGGTATAGTAATAGTTGCCACGAAAGCGACCAATATCTGGAAGCTCGATCGCAAAGTCAAGCTCTTTATTATTCTCAAGTTCACTTTTTTGTTCATCAGTAATCAAAGCAAAACATAAATTCTCTATATCCTTGCCTCTTAGTACGCCAAAATCAATAGGCTTTAAAGCACCATCTACTCTTATTTGCGGCTCAGATCTTGAAACAAGGTGAAGATCGCTTGCCTTATCACTCACAACAGTTTTTAAAAGTGTTTTTATATCGCCAGCAAGATTATTAAGGCTATTATCTTCTGGTATTTTTACACTTAAATTCTTTGCCTGAAGCTGTTCGATTAGATCCATATTTTTACCATTATTCTATTATTTTTGGTACAGCAAAAAAATGCCCTTCACGTGAAGGAGCGTACTTTAAGATCGTATCAATCACATCACTTGGTCTTGGCTCATCTTCTCTTAAAGGTGTGCCACCTTTTATAGAGCTAACTACAGCTTCATCGCTGCTTAGATCAAGTTCATTTAAAATATCAACAAAAGATACAATCTCGCTTAGTTGTTTTTTTACTTCTTCTCTTTTTTCATCACTGATTTGTAAGGCAGAAAGTTTTTCTAATTTATTTAAAAGAGTATCATCTATTTGCATTATATAAGTAACCTTATTAATTAATTTTGAGCCATTATATCACATTCAAGCTTTAATTTTGGGATAGTTTTAATTTAATTATGTTAAAATCTGCGAATTAAAATTTTTTAAAAATAAAGGAAAAGCGTTGGCTATAAAAGAAGATCTAACACAGATAAAACAAGAGATTGGTGCTCAAGAACAGTTTTTAGAAAGCATGATCAAAGGTGAGCGTTTCTTTAGAAAGTATAAAAAATTTATGATAATTGCCATTATTGTTGCTGTCGTTGCAATTATTGGATTCTATTCGAACAAAATAATAAATGATAATAGAATTGAAGATGCAAATTTGGCTTACTCAAAGCTCATTTTAAATCCAAACGATGCAAATGCCTTAAACATTTTAAAAGAAAAAGAACCAAATTTATATGCGCTTTTTTCACTTCAGCAAAAGCTTGATAAAAATGAGACAAATGGTATTAGCGAGCTTGCAAATTTAAAAGTAAATCCTATAGTAAAAGATATCATTCTTTCACAAAATGGTAATGCAAACAATCAAATTTTAAGCGAATATAGCACACTTTTAAAAGGTTTTGAGCTCTTAAAACAAAACAAAATCAAAGAAGCAAATGATGAGTTTAATAAAATTTCACTCGACTCTCAACTTCAAACTTTAGTTAAAAATTTAAAACACTATCAGGGAATAAAATAATGAAAAAAATTACTCTTTTCTTGGCTTTTGCCTTGGCTTTAGTTTTAAGCGGATGTGGCACAAAAAGACAATATTTCGAGCCAGCTCAAACCTCTGGCAAAATTTCTTTGTCAAAAGATATGCCATCTTATATCAAATCAGCAAATGCAAATGGTGCCACTCTTGATAACGGCAATATTATCACCAAAAATGGTCTAAATACAAACATCAAGTTGCCTGAAAATTTTAATTTCTTAAATGAAAACAACGGCTTTATCATCTCAGCTAGTATAAATGGCGATCTAAATGTGACAGATCCTAGCGGACACAGCGTTTATAGCAATAAATTTCCAACAGCAATCGTTGCTGCTTCTCTTGATCAAAACCTATTAGCAGCTATCAGTGCATCAAACCACATCTATCTAATAGACATAAATAATGCAACAATAATAATGGAATATAGCTCGTCTAATATAGCAGCAGTTGATTCAAGAATCGTAGCACCATTTTTTATGAGCTCGCTTATCGTTTATCCGGCATTAGATGGCAAAATTTATATAGTACAAAAAGAGACTGGTAGAATTTTACGTGACGTGGTCGTAAGTTCTGAAAATTTCTTTAATAACATCATATTTTTAGGCGTTGAAGGCGATAACCTAATAGCAGCAACAGCCAAAAAACTAATCGTCATCAACCCAAGCCAGACAGTTTATTATGACGGTGAGATCAAAGACGTGCTAGTTCATAACGATGAAATTTACATCTTTAAAAAAGATGGCACGATCGTAAGAACAGACCTCATGCTAAAAGAGCAAAATAAGGTAAATTTCAAATTTGCTATCTTTTCAGCAGCTACTATCATCAACAATAAGCTTTATGTCATCGAAAAAACAGGCTATGTTATAAAGACAAATTTAGATCTCAGTGGAGCTGAAATTTATGAGTTTAGCGATGAGATAAAAGATAAAAGCTTTATGGGTAATGGCGCCTTTTATTATGATAATGAGCTTGTTAATTTAGGGCAATGAACCAAAAAATTTGGGAGCTTTTTGAAGCCAGAAAAATCCTTTTAAAAGATATCAAAGCACTTAATATAAGTGAATTTAGTACAAAAAAGACGCTTGATATCTTTTGGGGAGTGGACAATAAGAGCTTTTACAATCTTGTCTTTTTAAGAACAGCAAAAAGTAGATTGCTGCGTAAAGAGGCTTTGGAGCTTGAAGAAATTTCTAAAAAAATAGAGATGAAATTCCAAACAAATCTAAGAAAAAAAACTATATTTTATAGCTCTGGCATTTGTTCTAAAGCCTTAAAAGAACTACAAGACAATAATTGGCGATGTTATGATTTTGTGTAATATAGGCAATACTAACGCTACATTTTTAGAAGATGGCAAAATCTCACGTATGAAAATTTCTGAGTTTAAAAGCTATAAACCAGAAAAAAAAGTATATTTTATATCCGTAAATGATAAAATTTTAAATCTTTTAAAAGATAATAAAATGTTTGTAAATTTAGAACCATTTTTTACTATTGATACGATATATCAGGGTCTAGGCGTAGATAGAATCGCTGCATGTTACTCTATAAATAATGGCGTAATTGTTGATGCTGGAAGTGCGATAACAGTTGATATTATGGCAAATTCTATCCATCTTGGAGGATATATCTTACCAGGCATTTCAAGTATGCTAAATGCCTACAAAAACATCTCACCACGACTTGATATCACTATAAATTCACAAATTGACATAGATGCACTACCACAAAAAACAGCCGATGCTGTGAGTTATGGCATTATTAAACCAATAATAACTCTACTAGATAAGCTAGCCGGTGACAAAAAAGTCTATTTTACTGGTGGAGATGGCGACTTTTTGTCAAAATTTTTTAAAAATGCTATTTGCGACAAGATGCTAGTTTTTCGTGCCATGCAAAAGCTAATAACTGAAAAGAAAGATATGATAATATGATAACAGTAGCACTACCAAAGGGAAGAATAGCTGAGGCAACACTAGAAATTTTTAGAAAAATTTTTGGTTCAAGTTTTTTATTTGAAGATAGAAAATTAATCCTTGAAGAAGGAAATTTTAGATTTTTAATGGTTCGCAACCAAGATATCCCAACTTATGTCACTGAAGGTGCAGCTGATATCGGTGTAGTAGGGCTCGACGTACTTGAAGAGCACAAGCCAAATGTTGTAAGGCTACTGGATTTAAAAATCGGACAATGCAAAGTTTGCATTGGCATAAAAAACGACTCTGAACTAGATCTAAACCAACCGGAGCTAAAAATAGCCACAAAAATGCCAAATATAACAAGAAATTATTTTACAAAACAAGCCGTAGCTGTAAAGATCATCAAGCTTTATGGCTCGATCGAACTTGCACCACTAGTTGGCTTAAGCGACGCGATAGTTGATGTCGTTGAGACTGGCTCAACTATGAAACAAAATGGACTAAAGATCGCTGGTGATATCATGCAAAGCTCAGCTTATCTAATAGCAAATAAAAATAGCTTTATCATTAAAAAAGATGAGATTTTAGAGCTTTACAAAAAAATCAAAGAGGAAATTTAAAGTCCTGCTGTCTCATCATAAAGTATAAAAATTTCTCTAGTGATATAAAGTTCAACTATTCTCTTATAAATTCTTTTAGAATAATGCATTGGTAGCTATTGGCGCACATTAGCACTTAGCAATACAAATTTAATCATGAGAGATTATTATTTAATCAAATTTTAGTCTATTGATTGCCATCAAAAACCAAGGCAATGATCCTAGCAAATTTAAAGCGACCAGTGATAATGGCTTCTTATCCTGTCATAAGAGTAAAAGCTCTTAGCTGATGGACTAAAATTTATGGATACTCTAAAAGCAAATCCTCACAACTCAGTTTATGATGGTCCGACTTTATACTGCGATGAGTGCCACGAGCATAAAATTCCACAATGAATGGGGAGGGTAACACCTTGAAAATTTCAAAAACTATTAGTGCCTATAATCTTTATAAGTAAAATTTTGGATTTTTAGTTGTTTTGCCAGTTCATTATGCACTTTATGATACAAGCGGAGATAAATTTCTGTATAGTTTGTCATGAGATGGATCCTGTGGTCATTGCATATAACTACGACATCCACAGTGGTAATGGTAAAACAGGCATCAAAGCAAGATGCGTAGACTGCCACATACCACATGACAATATCGCAAAATACGCTCTAACAAAGGCAAAAAATAACATCTTAGAGGGCTGAGTATATTTCTTTGGTGATCATGATGTGATTGATTGGCATAAGGATATAAAAAATCTCGAGTATTTCGTATTTGATAATAGCGACACTAGCTCCACACAAATGTAATAGATAACAACACTTCAGCACAAATTCAAAAGATGCATGCTCACCATCAACAACTTAAAGAGTTAAAATGTGCAAGCTACCAATATGATGTATGACATGGGTATGGTTTAGAAATTACCTTGAATACCGAAAGCTAACATATAAAATTTATGAGAAGATTATATTAGAGCAAAAGATTGATACTAAGAAAAAATTTTGAAAGATGATTATAACCCTACAAAAGAAGAAGAGGAATTTTTAAAACAAAAGGGATAAGAATAATACAAAACATATTGGTGGGTAGTCTAAACTTTCTATTAATCAGGCAAGTAATTTAGTCTTACCTTATTCTACTTCTTACATAAAGCTTTTTAATACAAATTTTTATTATAAAGATATAGATAAATCTAAATCGGAAAAATTTATAAAAATATTAAAGATAAAATAATAAATTTTAGTTTTTAAATTTTAAGAAATTTGCACAAGCTCTTTGTTCTCAAGCTTGTATGAGTTGTCGCATTTAGCTGCTAGATCGTTGTCATGAGTAACTAGCACAAGGGCAGCGCTATTTTCATTTATATAGTCAAATAAAACTTGCATCACTTCATTTGCTGTTTGCTTGTCAAGGTTACCCGTTGGCTCGTCTGCAAAGATGATCTTTGGCTTCTTGGTAAGTACTCTAGCGATACTCACACGTTGTTGCTGACCACCGCTTAGCTCACCAACTTTTTGATTTATCACATTTAAAATTTTAAGTGATGCAAGATCATTTTTTTCTATTTTTTCACTAGACAAGATGCTTGCAAGCTCAATATTTTCATAAGCACTAAATCCTTTAAAAAGATAATGCGACTGGAAAATAATGCCAAAATGAAGCCTTCTAATGTCTAAAAGCTCGTTTTGAGAAAGCTCATAGATAGATTTATCTTGATAGATGACCTCACCAAAATTTGGTTTCAAAAGAGTTGAAAGTATATGTAAAAGTGTTGATTTTCCACAACCGCTAACGCCGGTTATCGCAATACTTTGTTTTTGATTGAGAGTTAAATTTATATTATTAAAGAGCGTATAATCATACGCAAAGCCTAGATTAGACGCTCTTAAAATTTCCATTAGCCTATTTGAGCAGCAACTTCTGCAGCAAAGTCATCTACTTTTTTCTCTAAGCCTTCGCCAAGCTCGAAACGAACGTATTTTACGATCTCGATCTTGCCGCCAAGCTCTTTGCTCTTCTCTTCGATAACTTGTTCGATAGTCTTTTTATCGTCCATTACATAAAACTGACCTAAAAGCGTAAGGCGTTGGTCAAGCACTGTGTTGTCAGCGTAAAATCTCTCGATCTTACCAGGGATGATCTTATCCCAAATTTTCTCAGGTTTGCCCTCAGCTTTTAGCTCTTCTTCGATCGCTTTTGTAGCTTTTGCAAGCTCAGCCTCACCTATCTGGCAGCGGCTAGCATACTCAGGGATGTGGTGAAGTGGTTTGCCTAGGCGTTTTAGCTCTTCATTATCTTTTTCAAGTTCAGCGCGAAGTGCGATAAATTCTTTTTCAACAAACTCTTTGTCAAGGTCTTTGTAGCTTATAACGCTTGGCTTCATAGCAGCTGCGTGCATACATAAATTTCTTATAAATTCAGCTGCTTTGTTTGCAACTTCAGCACTTTCGCAAGCTGCACCGATAAGTACGCCAACGCGGCCATTTGAGTGAACGTAGCCATTTACCACGCCCTTATCATCAGCGCTAATAGTCTCAAAGCGGCGAACTACAAGGTTCTCACCGATAGTTGCGATCTGAGTTTTGAAATAATCTTCAAATTTAACACCATTTAAAGTGCTCGCATTTAGCTCTTCAACTGTTGCTATGCCGCTTGATTGGATGTGAGCTGTTGCGTCTTTTGCAAGTGCTTGAAACTGTGGGTTTCTAGCAACAAAGTCAGTCTCAGAGTTGATCTCGCTGATAGTTGCTTTTTTACATTTTGAGCAAACTTCAACGCTTACTAAGCCCTCGCTTGCAAGGCGGTCAGCCTTTTTAGCAGCTTGACCTAGGCCTTTTTCACGAAGGATGTCAACAGCTTTTTCCATGTCGCCATTTGCTTCACCAAGTGCCTTTTTGCAGTCCATCATACCAGCTCCGGTTGATTCGCGGAGCTCTTTTACCATTTGTGCAGTTATTTCCATTACTCTTCGTCCTCGCCAAAGTCTTCTTCGCTCATAGCCTCAGCTATTACTGCGTCTTTCTCATCTTGGCTTACTTCTTCGCCAGCAGCTTGCTCGCCACCATCTTGCTCAAGAAGTGATTTACCTTCGTTGATCGCTTCAGCCATCTCTTGGCAGAAAAGCTGAACAGAGCGGATCGCATCGTCGTTTCCTGGGATTGGATAATCAACAACGTCAGGATCGCAGTTTGTATCGATCGGTGCTACAACCGGAATTTTTAAACGATTAGCCTCTTGAACAGCGATCTTTTCTTTAACTGTATCAACAACAAATATCATATCAGGTAGGCTTTTCATATTGCGGATACCGCCAAGAGTCGCGATAAGTTTCTCTTTTTTGCGGCGAAGCATCAATGCCTCTTTTTTAGTTAGTAAATTTATCGAACCATCTTCTTCCATAGTTTCGATGACTTCTAGTTTGCGGATAGACTGGCGGATAGTACCGAAGTTTGTCATCATACCACCTAACCAGCGGTGATTTACATAAGGCATTCCACATTTTTCAGCATACTCTTTTATAGCGTCGATAGCTTGTTTTTTAGTGCCTACAAATAGCACTGACTTGCCTTCAGCAGCTGCGTCACGAACAATGTTGTAAGTGTAGCGGAAGTAGCGGATAGTCTTTTGTAGATCTATAATATAGATACCTTTTCTCTCGCCAAAGATAAATTTTTTCATCTTTGGGTTCCAGCGGCGTGTTTGGTGACCAAAATGTACGCCACACTCTAATAAATCTCTCATAGTTACCATGAGTTTCTCCTTGTTTTAGGCATTTTGCCTTGAATTTAGTTTTATCCTCCACGACCATTAATGCTTTCGCACAACCAAATTTAGGATTGTCGTGTGTGAAATAAAGGGGGATTATACTTAAAGTAATATGAATTTAAACTAAAGTTTATTTACTTAATTGTGAGTCTTCTTCGATTTTTATTAACTTAGCAAAAATTTCTGCCATTGCTTGCCTTTGTTCGGATGAAATTTCAAGCTTCTTAACATTTAAAAGAATACTTACAAACTCCTCGTTTTGTAGCGTTTCTACGCCAAATTTTCTTGCGTTTGTAGTGATTTTTAGCACAAGAGGATTTTTTGATTTAAAGTTTTCGTAAGGCATTCTTTCTCTACTTTCAAAATTACAAAGCGATTATAAAAAATTTATAATAAATTCGGACTCAAATTTATATCAAACTTTTATTCTTTTATCTCAAAACTAAGTGTCGTTTTTAACGTCTCTTTGTCACACTTCGTAGCATCTGGATAAGGTCTTTCATAAATCACCTCAAATACCCAAAAACCTGGCCTTAGAGCTAACACTTCAGTGATGCCTTGCTCATCTGTCATACCGTAAAATGCGTGCTTATGGTCTAAAAATCCAGCAAAAGTACCAGTTAGTTTGGCTCGCTCTAGCGGCTTTCCATCAGCAAAAACCTGCAATTTAAAAGGCTTATCCACTCTAAAATCCGCTGGGTTTTGTAGCGGTGCGATCTCGATTTTAACTCCAATAGGTTTAGTTACGAAGTCGTTTGTTTCACCTAAATTTAAGACTCTTTTAGATGTTATCGTCATCAGCCGGCAAATCTGTATATCGCTTAGATCCTTTAGATCAAGCTTAGTTTTGTCTATTAACCACTTGCCATCACTACGCTTTTTAAGCGAATACATAGGATTTTGCTGTGCTAGTAAGATATATGTGCCTTTGTCTAATCTTTCGCCATCGTAGCGGTAGTTCTCGCCACTTTGTATAAGCTTCTTTTTGTTACCATCTTTACTTATTACAGTAATTGGCGCAAAAAGATGGACACGTTCGGCCATAATAGGCTCTAGCTTTGGAAAATCGTCGCTATAACCCATGTTTGCGATAAATTTTCCTAGTTTTTCATCATTAGCTCCATCTACCCAAAACATGTGTGCTTGCGCCATATAAAAGGCTCCTGTTAACATAATGGCAGTCAAAATTTTACCTATTTGCATGATTTTCCTTGTTGTTCTTTTTGAGATTCAATGTCAAATTGTAGCTAAAAATTATTATATTTAGCCATTTTTAGATCAAATTAAATATCAAAACATTCAATACAATTTAGCTGGCAAATTTTAACAGGCAAGCAATGAAGCTAAAAATTTACTTTTATTTTTTAGTATTTATCGATGTGGCTCTATTCATCACAAATCCGCAAAAACGCCCGGTCCTACTCTGTTTGCGGTATGAGAATAATTCATCTCTCTCAAAAGTGCAACGAGGATCTAGCGATATTTGCTCTACTCCAAGCTTAGCAAATTCGTCTAATAAAGCTGCGTTTATATCAAATTTTCCATCATTTTTGTATCGATTAAATTCACCAAGATCTAGCTTGCCTACTTCGTAGTTTTGCACTTTGATATTTGCGCCTATAAATACGCGTAAATTACTAGCGCGACAACCAAACTCACTCGTCATCAGCCCCACTGCATTTGTGCAAATTTTACTAGTAACACCTGCGCGTCCCGCATGCACAGCTGCGACTACGCCAAGATGTTCATCTATTATCAAAACAGGTGCACAGTCAGCGACTAAGACGCAAAGCGCCACGCCTTTTAATGATGTTATCACACCATCACACGGAGGTAGATCATCGTTAAAATGTTGCAAAATTTCCACTTTATTTGAGTGGATTTGGCTCATAAATTTTAAATTAACAGGCATAATGCCAAGCGCCGTTGCTAAAATTTCACGATTTTGTGCGACCTTTAGCGGATCATCGCCAACATGATCTGCTAAATTTAAGCTCTCAAAAGTGCCCTCACTCACACCGCCAAATCTATTTGTAAAGCCAGCTAATACGCCATTTTTATCAAAGACGATCTCTAAATTTTCACGCATTTTATCCACCTAGTAAAGGCTAGAAATTCGCTCAACATCGTCCCAGCTAAGGCCACTATCTTGCTTGCAAAAAAGCTGCCTAGCTACATATCTAGCCAAAAGATCACTTTCGATATTTACGCGCCTGCCAACCTTAAAAGTGCCAAAAAGGCTATCTCTAAATGTGATTGGTATGATTGTGAGCCTTATACCCTTTGGCAAAATTTCATTTATAGTTAGACTCACTCCCTCGACGCCCACCGAGCCTTTATTTGACATCAAGCTCATAGCATCGCGCGGCAGGTCGATATAGAAATCAATCCCGTTCTCATTCTTTTTGATATTTGAAATTTTACCGATAAAATCGATATGTCCTTGCATTAAATGCCCATCTACTCGGTCTCCTAGCCTCATCGCTGGCTCGATATGCACTCTTTCTTTTAAATTTTCAACCGCGATATTTGCCCTACTCTCTGCGCTTAGCTCCACACTAAAGCCATCTTCATGCAGTTTTATTACGCTCAGGCAAGCACCATTTACAGCAATGCTATCGCCTAAATTTGGACGAAAATTTGCCTTTAGCCTTAAAATATTTTGTGAATAACTAACAACCTGTGCGATCTCACGAATCAAGCCATTAAACATATTTTGCCTTTAAAATTTTTAAGGATTTTACTAAATTTTGCCTAAATTTGGGCATTACCATCTTTGATTATTTTATATATTTAAGTAGTTAGTGGTAGAAATGGAAGTGAAATTTTGATAATCGAACTAAAAATGTTAGTAAAAATTTATTGTGTAACCCTAGTATAAAATTTCCCTATAAATTTTAATTTTTATCTTTTATAAATTCGGTAGCCTTAACTTGTCTGTAAAATTAGCCACGTCTTGCTAAAATCGCGTGCTACCAGATCATCCCTCTTTATCCACAGATAAATTCTGCCCTCTCCGTCCCAGTCCATATCGCCCTCATCATCACTATCTATCTGCAAAAGCAGCTGCCACTGGGCAACATTTTTCTCAAATTCCGCTATTCTTGGGTGGTGATAGGCGCTACCATCACCACAGCTAAGTCCATTTGCAACCAGCTCACACTCTAGCTCCATGCCATCTTGGACATTATCGGAGTGCCCAAGGAGCTTATTTTCTTTAGCCTGCCAGCTTGGCTCAATAACCTCATGATAAGCCTCCCACTCAGCTTCACTAATTTTACTAAATGGCACAATCGAGCTTTGTAAATTTGGCAAATTTATCTCATTTTCAAAGCTAAGCAAGCGCGCATTAAATGTGAAATTTTCTCCCTCTAAACTCTCCGCTCTCCTACGAGAAAGTGGCCCATCATTTACATCAGAAAAGATCACTGCAAAGCCATTTTTATCAGTAGGATCATAGCCCCAAACACGCAAATTTCTATCATAAAAGAGATAGAGCATTCCGCTTTTTGGCAGTAGTGAGTCAATGTCAAATTTGCTAGCTTCAGCAAAATTTATCTGTGCCACAAAACTCAAAGCGCCATTTTCATTTGAAGGCCATGATAAACCATCTGGCAGATCTGGCGAGCCGCCAAATTTAGACGCTCCAACAGCGATATCATCGTCATTTTTAGCTTGCACATCTATCCTTATGGCATTTCTTGCTAGTGGCGATAAAAGTTTAAAAAGTTCATCCAGCCCACGTTCTTTACAACCTTTAGAAATTTTTGCAATATCCATATTTTCCTCTTTAACAAGCATCAACGTATATATGATACTTCTTACAATGCAGACAACGAAACAAATATCCGGCAATATCGCCAGCTTTAACAAGATGTTCGCGTAGCATTTTATCGTCATATTCGGCTCTTTTTGCATAGTCCTCAAAGACCTCGTCTGCTATGCCCATTTCTTCAAGCTCTCTTGTACCAATGTCACCTAAAAATTCGCAATAATCATCACAACAAACTATCCAATGCTCGCCCTGCCAGCTCTCGTAGCCCGGGGTTCTTCTAAAGAGTTCGTCATCCTTTTTAGCATCACTTGTAGATAGTTTATCAGCATCTTGCACAAATGTTGCGTCAAATTTCTTAGCAGCCTTACCACTAGAAATACAAGTAGGACAAAGATACGAAATATCCTGCTCGCAATAAATGCTACCGCTATAATAAACTTCAGTATCTTTGCCACAACACTCACACACTATGTTCATATCATCTTTAAATGCGCCAGTTTTTAAAGGATTGGGATGGTAGATAAATTTTGGTAACGTGATAGCTTTATCTTTTTGAGTCAAAATTTGATCTCTACTTTTTGGGCGAGGCAGCGCCCATTTATCATTTTCGTCAATGAATTGCACTAGATAGCCAAGTGCCTTTAGCTGCTTTTTATCACTTTTGTCATGTATTTTTAAAAGTAAGTCGTAAGCACTCTTTCTCATAGATAAAAGCTGATAAACATCGACTAAAACATACTTTGCGCAAATGTCATCACAATTTTCCAACTCTTCTTTAAACTGATAGAGTGCCTCAATACTAGAAGCATTGTCATTATTTTTATAATATTTTTTTGAAAGAGTGATGTATTTTTCTTGAAATTTATTCATTAATACTCTTTATGTAGATTTGATATTAATAATTTTAGTGTTTAAATCTTAAAGATATAAAAGCTAGTGTAAAAATTATGGCTGTTAAAGTGATTAAATTTATATTGATTTTTAAATTGTTTTAGTATTTTGGTAGATGATGCCACAAACAAATTTGATAAGTATTCTTATAAAATTGTTGTGACTATAAATTTATTCTTCAAATGCTCCGATAGAGAGAATTTTTTCTATTCTTTTTGCTACAAGATCATTTACATCAAGCTTTTCAAGCTCAGCTAGCTCTGAGATAAAATAATTTGCAAGTGCTTTTGCAGCACCATCTTTATCTCTATGAGCTCCATTTATCGGCTCATCTATAACAGCATCAATCAGTGATAGACTTTTTAAATCATCAGCTGTTATCTTCATAGATTTTGTAGCTTGTTCTTGTTTAGCTGGATCATTCCAAAGTATTGCTGCACAGCCTTCTGGTGATATAACTGAAAATACAGAATTTTTCATCATGGCAAGTCTATCAGCCACACCAATAGCTAAAGCGCCACCACTTCCACCTTCGCCTATGACAACAGCAATTATTGGAGTTTTTAAATTTGCAAACTCAAACAAATTTCTAGCTATGGCTTCACTTTGTCCTCGCTCTTCAGCTCCAACACCTGGATATGCGCCTGGAGTGTCTACGAGAAATAAAATAGGTAGATTAAATTTCTCAGCCATTTTTGCAACTCTAAGAGCTTTGCGATAACCCTCAGGATGAGGCATACCAAAATTTCTTCTTAATTTATTTTTAGTGCCACGGCCCTTTTGCTCGCCTATAACGACAGTCTTTTTACCTCCGATATAGCCGATGTAGCAAACTATTGCTGGATCATCTCTAAATGCCCTATCTCCATGAATCTCATATCCATCAATCAAAAACGCATTAATATAATCAATAGAATATGGTCTATCTGGATGACGAGCAAGCTGCAAACGTTGATATTCGTTTAAATTTTTATATATTTTTGATATCTCTTTGGATAAATTCTTATTTAAAATTTCAACAGCATGTTCATCGCCTCTGATCTTAGCATTTGCTATATCTTCATCAATTTGTTTTATGCTTTTTTCAAAATCTAAATAATTTGACATCTTAATCCAACTTTTTAAATATTACGACGCCGTTTGTTCCACCAAAGCCAAATGAGTTGCTCATAACAGCTTTTATATCAGCTTTTCTAGCTTTATTTGGAACGTAGTCTAGATCGCACTCTGGATCAGGAGCTTCGTAGTTTATTGTTGGAGGGATAATTCCGTCTCTCATTGCCATTATAGATATAACAGCCTCGATCGCACCAGCACCACCTAGACAGTGTCCGGTTTGACCTTTTGTTGAGCTAACTGGTGGACATTTATCACCAAAAACTGCTTTTAGTGCCGCAGTCTCATTCTTATCATTTACAGGTGTTGAAGTACCGTGCGCATTTACATAATCTATCTTTACACCTTTTGCCATATCAAGTGCTTGTTTCATCGCACTTAATGGACCTTCAAGTGTTGGTGACGTGATATGATGAGCATCTCCACTCTCGCCAAATCCAACTACTTCAGCATAAATTTTAGCACCTCTTGCAATAGCTGACTCATACTCTTCAAGTACAAGCGCACCAGCTCCTTCACCCATTACGAAACCATCGCGATTTGCATCAAATGGCCTTGACGCCTTACTTGGTTCATCATTTCTAGTTGAGAGAGCTTTCATTGCTGCAAAGCCACCTATGCCTACACCACAAATAGTAGACTCAGCACCGATAACTAGCATATTTGTAGCTTGACCGATCATTATACACTTTGCAGCTTGCGATATCGCATGAGTGCTTGCTGCACATGCCGTTACACTAGATAAATTTGGACCCTTAAGCCCGTGATTTATAGAAACTATGCCACCTAGCATATTTACAAGTGCCGATGGAATAAAAAATGGCGAAATTCTCTTTACGCCTTTTTCAAAGTATGTAATTGAGTTTTTCTCAATATTTGGCAAACCGCCTATACCAGCTGCTGAACTAACGCCAAATTTATGAGCATCAAACTCTTTAAAATTTGCATCAGCCATAGCTTCATTAGATGCTTTTATGCCAAGCTGTATGAAACGATCTACTTTTTTCACCTCTTTGCCGTCTAAAATGCTATTTGGATCAAAATCAGTTATTTCGGCAGCAATTTTAACAGGAAAGTCACTTACATCAAAGCTTGTGATCTCTTTCACACCTGTTTTACCCTCACAAATAGCCTTAAAAGAACTCTCTTTATCAAGACCAAGTGCGTTTATCATGCCTATACCAGTTACAACGACTCGTTTCAATACATCTCCTTAAATCAAACTGTGTAAATTAAATTATTTACCTAGTTTTTCTATATAATTTACAACGTCTTGAATGCTTATTAATTTCTCTGCTTCACTATCAGGAATTTCTACTTCAAATTTCTCTTCTAAAGCCATAACTAGCTCTACAACGTCAAGTGAGTCAGCGCCTAAATCTTCGATGATTTTAGACTCTAGTTTTACCGCTTGTGGATCTACACTTAGTTGCTCTACAACTACGTCTCTTACGTCTTCAAATACTGCCATTTTAAGGTCTCCTTATAAAAAATGTCTGTTATCTTATAATATTTACGCTTTTATTTATTTTAAATTTCAAAACTTGTCTGAAATTTACCTACATATAAAGTCCGCCGTTTATTTTAAGCGTCTCGCCAGTTACATAGCTTGCGTGATCACTTAGTAAAAACGCCACTGCCTCAGCCACCTCGCTAGCGCTACCAAAACGTTTTAGCGGGATGTTATCACTATAAGTTTTTTTCACCTCATCACTTAGCCCATGCGTCATATCAGTCTCGATAAAGCCTGGGGTTACGCTGTTAAAGCGGATATTTCTGCTTGCGCCCTCTTTTGCAAAGCTCTTACTCATAGCGATCAGTCCGCCCTTGCTGGCTGAATAGTTTACCTGTCCTGCATTTCCCATCTCGCCAACGATAGATGCGACATTTACGACCGCTCCAAAGCGCTTTTTGCTCATCACTTTTAAAGCCTCTCTACATCCTATGAAAGCTGAAGTTAAATTTGCATTTATCACATCTGTAAATTCGCTAGTTTTCATGCGAAGCGCTAGCTTGTCATTTGTGATACCAGCGTTATTTACAAGGTAGCTTAGCTCGCCGTCGCTATCGACTATCAAATTTATACCTTTTATAAACTCATCTTCGTCAGTTGCGTCAAATTTTATCACTGCAGCCTTGCCGCCATTTTGCTCGATCTCAGCCTGCAAGGCGTCTGCTATCTCAGGTTTTGAACGGTAATTTATCCACACTTTTAAGCCCATATTTGCAAGCGTCTTTGCGATCTGTGCGCCAATACCTCTGCTTGCACCTGTTATTAGCACGTTTTTTCCGCTAAATTTCATAAATTCTCCTTATTTTTCTAATTTTTCAATGATTGTAGCTTATATAAGCTTAACGTCTAAATTTTGCCACCTTTTTCCCATTTTATCTTCTTGCCAAAACCAAGAATATTACTTGTAAATTTTAGTTTTTCAAGGCTTATAGACCAAATTTTTGGATTCATTGCCTTTGCATAAAAAAACCTTTTGAAATAAATTTCTATTTCGTTTTCTTTAGCTTCTCTCATCACTCCTTGAAACTGTACGCCCTCTATCTTGCCAACAATCTTTGTATCAAGAGCGACCGTACCAGCAACAAGCTTTGAGTTTTTTAAAAATTTAACATGTGAGCTCTCATCAGAGCTAGCTAACAAAAGGCTAAAATTTAGCTCATCAAAGGCGTAAAATGCGCTAAAAGCATAAGGCTGCCCCTCATCATCAATGGCGCAAATGC
The DNA here is from genome assembly GCF_003048775.2 of Campylobacter concisus. Taxonomy (NCBI): domain Bacteria; kingdom Pseudomonadati; phylum Campylobacterota; class Epsilonproteobacteria; order Campylobacterales; family Campylobacteraceae; genus Campylobacter; species Campylobacter concisus. The sequence goes on from NZ_CP049272.1 coordinate 1,560,309, forward strand.
TAGCAAGATGCATCTTTTTAAAAAATTTAACTATCCTCTCATCCATCTAAATTCCTCTAAAAATATCAAGAATGGCTTGAAATTTAAAGATGACTACGGCGATTATTAGCATCCAAAGCGTAAAAATAATAAGCTCTATTAAAGTAAATTTATCTTTTGCAACTTTTTTAAAAACAAACATCGTTAAAAAAGCTCCCAAAAAGCCACCTATTAGCGAAAAATAGTGGATTGCATTTACTTTTACAAAGCTTGGCAAAAGCCCTTTAAAAAATAGTGAAAACATCAAAATGGCAAGCAAATTTGCAAGTATCAAGTAGTAGCCAACGACTGGTAAAACTGGGTAGAGCCTAGCAAAGCCAAAGCTTAAAACAGTGATAAGCATAAGCAAAAAGATCCTAGTCCCAAAACAACACATCGCCCGTCCTTTTTTGACGCATTTTACAAAATTTTGCTTTATGAAATTAAAATTTTGCCGATGTAGCCTCAAAAGGATTTAAAAATGCAAACAAATTTTTACTCTCAAGGAAGCTACAACAACATGAGCTTTTCGATGAAAACTAGCTCAGGCGATGAGATAAGCTTTTCAATGTATGACAACAAAAGTTTGGAGTTTTCAAGCCAAAAAAATGGCACTTCAAGCCAAAGAAGTCTAACTCTAACCCACGAATACGGCTATGAGTTTTTATATAAAGGAAACGGCATAGACGAGCAAGATATGAAAGAGATCGAAGAGGCGATGAAGCAAATTCGCCCACAGGTTGATGAATTTATGAAAAACGTCAAAGAGGGCGACAAGATCGCTGGTAGTAGCCAAAGCATAAGTAATCTTTCAAACAAGATCAAGCAGATGCTGCCTGACACAAAAGATCTAAATCACAAAAATTTCATAAATGACAATATGCTAAAGATGTTTGACGAGCTTCTAGCTAAAAATGATGCAAATAAAAATCTGCTAAGTGCCACAAAAAGGCTATTTGATACTTTGCTTGATGAGAGCAACAAGCTATCTTACTACGCTTAAATTTAGAGCCTTTTGGCTCTAAATTTTAACTAGTGCCTCTCTTTGATAAAAGAGGTGCGACAAAACTATCACAAAATAAAGCTGAAAAAATAGCCCAACAAGCGGCACAAGCGAGATGAGATAAAACAAAAACGTAAAAGCTACAAATTTTATCCCACCACCCTCAAGCAAAGCAAGCTCGAATTTATCACTATCAAGCGCATTTGAGCCAATGTCTATTAGTAAAAGCTTGTAATAGATATAAAAAAACGGCACATTAATGATGAAAAAATTTACAAATGGCACAAACAAAAGCGGTAGGCAAACGAGCAATATCCCAAGAAATTTCATGATCTCAATCATCATCACCTTTAGCACTCTAGCCGTGCTAACCTCGCTTTTAAGCACGTAGTTATAGTGTCTTTTGTTTATCTCTTTAGTAACAACTGGAGTTAAAAAGCCAGCTACGACTAGAGCGATCACGATGCTAACAATGATCGTTAAAAAGGTGCTCAGAATATAAAAAAGTATGCTAACTATCCATTTTGTGGCGCTAAAGCTTAAAATTTTAATAGCGATAAAAGAGAGCGCCGAGTTTGCCTCTAAAAAGGTAAAATTTTCGTTTTTAGCACTATCACTTAAAAGGTCAAATATCTCACCGCCGCCCCAGACCGTAAGCCACGCAAGACTAAAAATGCTAAGACAAAGTGGCAAGATGGATAGCACTATAAATTTGGCTGTAAAAAAATCTTTAAAACCTAGACGAAGAAGGTTTATCATTTTACCTTTTTATATTCATGCTCAAGTGCGGCATAAATTTCACCTATCTTGCTAACGCCATTTGACAAAATTTTGCTCATCACTTCATTGTCTTCGCGTCCATTCCAGTTTTTCTTGTAGCTTCCCTCTTTATAGCCGTTGTTTTGGCGGAAGCGATTTAGCACGTTTTTGGCGATATAGCATTCGTAAAGCGAGTACAAATTTACTCCACATTTTAAAGACATAGAGAAGTAAATTTTTAAAATATCAAATATATCGTAGTCAAATCCGCTGCACTCATGTATGAGCATTTCAACGTCATTCATTATCTCATAAATGCTCTCGTCTTCGATCCTTAATGGCTCTTTGCAAAACTCACTAAAACCGCTTGATTGGCAAATATCATCGGCTAAAGTTTCTATATCTCCAAGCTGTTTTGATTTATAAATTTGCAAAGCTAGACTCATTATAAAGTGCCAGATATCAACAACTTCTATGCGTAAATTTTGCTCATCAGTCTTAGCATCGATGCTCTTCCAGTGCTTCCAAGCAAAGCTATCAATCAGTTCAGCACATTCCATATATATGCAGCGCTTCCAGCTGATTAATTTATTTTTATTAGTATAACCATTTTCCCAGCCAAGCCCATTTGTCTCATCATTTAGGCTTTGCTGCATCTTTAACATCTCTAAAATAATCGTTCTTTCATTCATTTTAGGCCTTTAAAAATTTTAAAGGATTATAACAAAAAATTATTAAATGCCACGAGGCAAGCTTGACTTAAATCATTTTATGTATAAAATTTAGGAGCTAAAATAGGCAAAAATTTCAAAGGAGAAAAAATGAGAGAAAAAGATCTAGTGGTTTGCAATGTTTGCGGACTAAAAAGCAGTGATGATACAAATGCGGTTTTTATCCACGCTCATAAAAATGGTGAAGAAGTTGATATCTGCACCAGTTGTGTTCCAAGCGTAATCCATGGCTCAGGCATGGTCGTAAAATCAAACGAAGAGATAAAGGCTGAAATTTAAACTTTAGCTATCATTTGAGGATCTTGTCTTACAAGGTCTTCAAATTCTTCTGCACTCATAGGACGAGATAAGAAAAGTCCTTGCACTTCATTACAATCAAGCTCTTTTAAGAAATGAATATCTTCTTCTTTTTCTACTCCTTTTGCGCCAACTTTTATCTTCATTGCCTTTGCTAAATCTATAATTGCAGATACGATTTGTGCATCTATTTTGCTATTTGATGCTTGAGCAACAAATTCACTTGCTATTTTTATACGCTTAACACCGTACTTTCTAATATAAATAAATGAAGTATATCCAGAGCCAAAATTATCTATACAAACATCTATATTATTTTCTTTAAGAATAGAAAAAATTTTATCGAGCGTTTTAGAATTATTTGTCCATATTTCTTCGCCAAATTCTATTTCAAAAAGCTCTGGATTTATATGATGCGAGCGTAAGCTAGAAATAAAATCTAAAACAAATTTTTCTAATTTATTTTGAATCTGCGCAACATTTATGCTTATTTTTGGTATCAAGAGTTTTTCTTTTTGCCATCTATCTACATACTCTATGGTCTTTGAAACCAAAAGCGAGCAAATATCGTTTAAAATATCACTATTTACATTGACCTCTTTCATAAATTTGCTTGCTTCCATCAAGCCAAATTTTTCTGATTTCCAATATAAAAAAACCTCCGCGCAGATCATTTTTTCGATTTTTAGATCAAATATTGGTTGAAAATATACATGAAGGTCTTCTTGTAAATTAGCTTTTTTAAGCGCGATCTCGATACTTGAGCTTAGGTGCATTTCATTGCTAATTTTATCACTATAAACCATAGGATTTAAAGCTGGATTTTTCTTGGCATAATACATTGCCATATCTGCATTTTTTATAATATTTCTTGGATTTGACGAGCTATTTTTTGTTGCTACGTCTATGCCTATTATACACTTAAGTCCAAAGTGATATCTATCTATTTGAATTGGTTTTTCAATAGCATCTTTTAAGGCAATTCCAAGATTTAAGCGTTTTGTATGACTATTTATCTCCATTTTTGCTAGTACGATAAATTCGTCCGCACTAATCCTTGCTATGGCTTCTTGTCTATTGCAAACTTCAAGTATCCTTTTTGCAACTAGCTTTAAAATTCTATCGCCTATTTCATGCCCGTAAGATGTATTTATGCTTTTAAAACGGCTTAAATTTATATAATAAACTGCGATTTCCTCATCTTCAGAGATGCTTTTGCACATTATTTCAAGCTCATTTACTATAAAATTTCTATTGCCAAGATCTGTCAAATAGTCCTTCTCAGACATATCTTGGAGCCTTAAATTCGCGAGCATAAGTTCATTGGTTCGCTCATGCATCGACTTTTCCATCTCTCTATGAAGATTTCTCTCATAATCTAATATTTTTCTACTTGCGATAGAGCTTTTAACGTAGTAATTAACAATAGCATTTACAACCAAGATAAATAGTGAGATAAGTGCGCTAAAAGATGTTAGATCTTCTTGTAATAGCAAAGGTAGAACTATTATTATTGGTAGCCATTTTGATCCTATTGAGATATCTTTATCGGTATTTGTAACATATTTATTTTTAGCTTTTAAATGAAAAGCTCCTATCATCAAAAAAAAGAAAGGAACGATATATAAAAAATCTATTTTATGGCCAAAATTTACATTTGAGATCTGACTATAAAAAATAAATAAATTTAGCATCGTAAATAAAATGCTAGCTGATATAAGGTAAAAGCCACTAATTTTTATATGAAGCAAGCTGCTTGTAAAAATCTCACTTAAAGTGATAAAAAGTATAAGAAAATTTATGGCTACAATAGAGAGAAAAACGATATTTGATCTATTATTTATCATCGATGAAATATCTATTTCGTCAAAAATACCATATATTAACATTGCTATTAAAAAAAAGACACTTATGCTATCCATAATAATGGCTAGTTTTTCTTGACTGGCTGCAAATTTTGAATACAAAAATATACTAACGCCAGCTAAAATAGATATCATCGGCAACATAAAAAACACATCAAGATACGCATAAGAACTATGAGCCCGCAATAGTACATCTTGATTTAACACCATTAATGCATCGCAAATAGACCATAAAAAAACACCAAAGCATATTGCAAGCCAATGCGTTATTTTGGTTTTTACTTTATGCATTGAAGTATAAATGCCAAAAGTTATCATAAAGAAACTAAGCAAAATAGATATTTTTCCAATTAGATTATAGTCTAGTAAAGATGCTAATAGTGCAAATACGAATAGCGCTACAACTACAACTAAGATCCATTTTCGCATGCCAGTTATAGATGATTTTGATATTAAAAAAATAGTGTCCCTCTCCTAAGAAATAGTCCAAATTATACAAAAATTGACTTTGCTTTTGGTTATAATTTCCCAAAAATTTTAAAATTCACAAAGGTATCTTATGAAGTGCAATATCGTCATAAATGGACAAAATTTAATAGATTATAAATCTTTTATCTTATTTTTCTCAAAGGCGGCAAGAAAGCAGTATTTTATAAACACATTTATGATATTTACTGAAGCCATCATAGCTGGTTTTGTTGCTGATATGCTATTAAAAAGTAAAATTTTTACTGTCATCGGAGCTGTTTTTGCTATATTTTGGATCATTTTTTATCCTATTTTTTTAAAAAGAAGTCGCATAGCTGCATTAAAGAGAATTGAAATTTCAGATGTTCAAAAGCAAATGAATTTTGAAGTAAATGAGGAATTTCTGGCTTACTATGAAGGCGAACCCAAAGAAAATGAAAAATTTGACCTAAATGAAGCTAGTGAAATTTATGAACTCAAAAATATCTTTATCGTTTTTTTAGAAGAAAAAATTCATCTAATAATCCCAAAAGATGAAGCTAGCTCAAAAATGATAAATGAGCTGGCCAAACTTTGCCATAAAGATATTTTGAAATTTGAAAATTTTAGCGCAAAGAGTGTGCTTAAATAGCGCTTATTATAAGCTTTTCAAAATCCTCTGCACTCATTGGCTTGCCCCAAAGATACCCTTGCACCTCATCACATCCAAGCTCTCTTAAAATTTTAAGCTGGGTTTCATCTTCGACGCCTTCAGCAATAGTCTTTAGCTCTACATTTTTAGCCAAAACTATAACGCTTTTTACCACATCTTTATCTATATCATTTTTAGCAATATTATCTATCAGCTCTTTAGCGATCTTTAGGCGACTCATAGGATATTTTTTGATGTAATTCATTGATGAAAAACCGGTACCAAAATCATCTATGGATATGCAAATTCCTCTATTTGAAAGCTCAGATAACGCACTTTGCATCATCTCTTCAGCATTGACGAGGCTAGCCTCCGTGATCTCAACATCTACACAAGATGGATCGATGCCGTATCTATCTATATAGCTTAAAAATTTAGATGCAAAATTTATATTATCAATCTGTTTTGGTGAGATATTTATGCCTATTTTTAGATTCATATTATATTTCTCATTCCAAAAGGCCATTTGTTTTATAGCATTTTTTGCCACCCATTTTCCTATCGCATTGATAATAGAGCTTTGTTCGGCTATTGGGATAAATTTTGATTGATCCACTGGACCTTTTATAGGAGAGTTCCACCTAACAAGAGCCTCTGCTCCTACTATTTTTTTACCTTCTATTAGATACTGAGGCTGAAATTTTAGCTCAAATTCTTCATCAAAGCTTATGCTATTTAGCAATATTTCTATATAGTTTCTATCCTGAATCATGCTTTTTATATCACTATAAAAAACATGCTTTTCAGACGCATCTTTTTTTGCTGCTTCTAGTGCTGCTTCTGATTGCATGATAAAATCATCAGCCAAAATTTCACTAGTTTGTGTCGAGCTAATCCCTATTTTCGCATCAAGTACAATTTTATAATCATCTATAACGATTGGCTCTGAAATAGCTTTTAGTAGATAATGTAAAAATTCCCTGCAATGTACATTTTCGTTTTGCTTGATAACAACGATAAAGTCATCTCCACCAGACCTTGCAAATAAAGAATCGTTTGGTGGCAATATTGACTCAATATTTAAAGCAAACTTTGCTATTACATCATCGCCGATATAATGCCCATACGAGTCATTTATCGCTTTAAAATGGTTTATGTCAATACTATAAATATCTATCTTTTCGCCAAGTGCCTTTGACTTTATCATCTCTTCAAGCCTTGCGATAAAATACTGGCGATTTAGAGCATTCGTTAGATAATCATATTTACTGATCCTTTGTAGGTGTTTATTTGTCTCTTCAAGCTCTTTTACTTTACTTTCTATCTGATTATTTAATACTTTTTTGATATGTATTTCACGTTTAATTAAAATATCCATCTTTCTAACATTAGAAAATGTATAAGATAATGCCCCGTATGCAAGCAAAGTAACTAAAATAGAAAATAACCATGTCAAATTTATCTTCCAAGAGTACAAGATCATGATCGTCAAAAATGCGGCAAAAACAAATAGCTTTTGTATTAAAATTTTATCAAAATCATTTCTGAGCGCCCTAAATTTTAGATTTGCCTCGCCCTCTCTTAAATGAAGCGTAGCAACAAACAACATAAAAAATGAACTCTTAAATACAATGTCGTATCCAAAAAAGGATATTTCATCTATCCAAAAGTCCATTGTAGTGGTAAAAACATCATAAGTGCTTATTGCAATAAGCGCTATCAAGCATAAAAGTATAGATAGTCTTCTTTTTGAAAATTTAAGTGAAAAAAACGCAGTAAATGAAGTACAAAACATAAATAAATCTATGGCGATGTAACTTAGATTAAAAAAATCTTTTTGGCTTAAAACTTGAGTTAAATTTCTATTAAAAATCATAAACCACATAAAGCTAAAATATATTGCGGAAATAGAAACTGAGTCCACAAATACTTGCATTAAAAATAAATTTTTCAAATTTTTGATCAAAATATAAAAAGCAGAAAATGCAAACATAAAATATGAAACTACGTATGAGATTTGTATAAAATTGACTTTAGAAAGAAATTGTTTAAGAAAATCAACCTTATCATATAGCATCCACATAGTGTCTGATGCTACCCAGCAAGTAAGGCCTAGTAATATATATATCCAATATGTTTTTAAATTTCTTGTCTCTTTTAGCTTTAAAAAGATAAATAATGTGATCATAAAATCAAATAGGGTAGTAATTATGTCTTCATAAAAACCACTAGCAATAAAATAACTAACAACATATACACAAAAAAGTATCAACATAAATAAAAAAGATACTTGATTTTCGTTGCTTATTTTACTTATCATGTTCCGTCTTTATATATCTTTCTCTGCCTTTTTGGCTAAACTTTGCCATCTTTGCCACTCGCCACTATCATCGACGTCGTTGCCGATAGCTTCGTATCTAGCGTAAAAATGCTCAACAAATTTCTTACACTCTTCATCTTTTGGCAAATAGCTTAGTTCATCTTTTTGGCAAAATTTCTCCAAAAATGTGCTCGCATCAACTTTTTTAGCGTATGTTTGTGCTAGATCGTAGTAGTTTTCTAAGCAAATTTCTTTAAATTTAGCGTAAGCTTGCTCGCTCATATCCACGCTTAGTTTGCCATTAAATTTAAGTACGCCAGCCCTAAAAAGTAAGCTAAGATGTATGAGCCCCTCGCAGTAATACGCCCTCACCTCATCAACCTTTCGCCAAGCAATAAGCCCAACTGCACGGGCTATTAGCTCGTGAAAGACGGCCATTTTATACTCCGCCTCTTCGTGCAAGAAAAAATTTACTAGTCCACCAGTTGTCGCCTTGTACTCTTCTATAAATTTAAAGACGCCACTTTTATTCATGCTCATCTCAGTATCAAGCCCGATAAAGAGAATGTGTCCAAACTCATGACCGATCGTTGAAATTTCATAGACTTTTTTCCAAATTTTTGGCTTTAAAAATAAAATTTCTCTACCAAAGTCCAAAAATTCCTTGCTAAAAATTTCAGCCCCAAGCTTCATAAAAGGCTTTGCCTTTGCTCCCTCATAGACGTGATTTACAAAGGCAAAAATTTTCTTACCACATTTTGCACTCACACTCTCATCGTTTGGCACGACTTGAGCGCTAAAAAGTCCGTTTAGCTCCGCTGCGTAATAGATCATCGGCACGCTTATATAAAGCTGCGTTCTAGCGATATTTTCGCTAACTGCCTTATTTGTCTCAGCGTTATCAAATTTTATCTTTTCGCAAACACTCTTATAAGTTTTTGCCACTTTCTCTTTAAAATTATGCTCATCTATGCCCTCGCTATCAACAAGCCTGATATCCCACTCAAGTGCGACTGCATGCGTGTAGGCATCCTCGTAGTACTCTAGTGGATGGCCTGGCTGAAGTGCGCCTTTTACATCCATCCACGCTATCTCGGCTTCTTGCCAAGCGTTTATCACCTTTGCGTTGTCCTCTTCGCAAAAGGCATTTTGTAGCTTTTCAAGGTATTTTACGTAAGATTTTTGCTCGTCATTTTGGGCTAAATTTCTTAAAATTTCAAGATTTTTAGCAAAGACGCTTTTAAGCTCTCTCACCTCATCTTTAAAAGCAAGTGCGTAAGGCAAAAAGCTAAATTTATCACCTTCTTTTACTACCGCGCCATACGTTCTATCAGCCCTTGTACCGTTTGAGTCACACTGAAATAAGCCGTTTTTAGTAATAAACTCATTTGCCTGGCTTAGATCTTTAAATTTAGCCTCAAACTCTTTGTTTGTAGTGTCTATTATCTTTTCTTCCCATGAAATTTGCCACGCATTTAGACTAAGCCCAAGTTCATGTATCGCCTGCACAAAAGCTTGGTTAAATGGATCTAAAATTTTCTCTTCTTTGGCCTTTTCTAAAAGCTTGGCGTGCAGGTTTTCATATAAATTTCTAACGTAGCCATACATTAAATTTAGCACTCGTTTTTGCTCATCTTCGCCTAAATTTAGCTTTTTTAGCTCATTTTGAAGCGGATCTACTTTAAGATCTACTATCCTTCTTGCAAGAGCCAGTTTCTGGCTTGGTGTACCAGCAAGACCACAAATTTTAACAGCCTCGTTTATGATATCATCGTCTAAATTTTTATAAATAGCATTTAGCTTGTTTTTTTGCTCTTTTGTGAGTTCATTTAATCTTTTAAAATCGTTCATATTTTCATCCCCTGAAGTTGCAAGATTTTAGCATAAAGCCTTAAAATTTGCTACAATCAACCAAAAATTTTAACATCTAAAAGGCAAAAAATGGATATTTTAAAAGATTTTGGTGAGCCACGTATCAAACAAGTTATGTTGCCAAAGGACACAAACTCAGCTGGAAATATTTTTGGTGGCTGGATAATGAGTCAGATCGACCTTGCAGGTGCACAAGCTGCAAGAGAAATTTCTCCCGAACGCGTTGTGACAATTTCTATGAAAGAGATCATTTTCAAGCAACCAGTCTTTGTTGGCGATGTGCTAAGCTGCTACGCTAAAATCATCTCTGTTGGTAAAACCTCGATAACAACGCAAATAGAAGTAACCGCCCTTAGGCTAAATCCGGGCGGTTTTAGAGAGACTATACACGTTACAAGCGCTATTGCAACCTACGTCAGTGTAACAAAAGATGGACTTAAAAAGCCAATCGATGAGAAGCTAAAGCAGCTTCATGGATTTTAAAAATTTGGTTGCGATTTATGCAACCAAATTAAAAAATTAATACTACTTTTAAAAATTATTGAAATTCTTAAACTAAAAGCAATATTTTTCAACTTCTTTAAATGCTTTGTGAAGTAAAATCAGGCTCTATACATTTTTTGGGAGAATCATGAAAAAGTCACGTTTAGGCCTTTTGCAAACACAAATTTTAGATATCCTAACTCAATCCGAGCTTGATAAATTTGAGTACAAAAACCTTCCAAAAACAAGCATCATCTACGCAGAAGAGATCAAGATCATCATCTTAAAAAGTGGCTGTGCAAAGCTCTCATTTTTTGAAGATGGAGAGGAATTTATCCTTTATCATTTAGAAGCGAGCAACATCGCCGTGCTTGATGATAATTGCGCTTTTGAAATACTTGAAGATGCTGAAATTTATGCTATAAATTTAAACAAAATAGGTGAAATTTTATCAAATGCAAATGTCGCAGATGAAATTTTAAAAGCTGTGCTAAATGCAGTAATCGTGCAACGCCAGATCATAAAATCCATACTTTTTGAAGATGCAAAAGGTAGGATTGCAAATTTTTTGATCGAGCTTGCAAAGGAGCAGGACCTAAAGCAAAATGGATATCACTACATATTTTTGCCATTTTCTCTAAAAGTGCTCTCAAGTTTTGTGGGGCTCAAACGACAAAGCGCTTCAACTGCATTTAATGAACTTATAAAAGATGACATCATAAGAAAGATCACACCACACGAGTTTTTAATAATTGATTATGAAAAACTTGAAAGTTACACAAACTAAAAACCAAAAATTTTTATAATAGCTAGCAAAGAGTAGTCTTAAAGGATTAGTCTTTGCCAAGAAGCAAAGACTAAAAATTTTTAAGCTTTTTTCTTCATATCAAATTTATTCGCCATAAAGCCAACTAAACCAACAAAGAAAAGTCCGCCACAGATATTACCAAGTGTAACTGGAACTAAGTTTTTACCGATGAAATTTCCCCAGTTTAAAACTTCTAGCTTTTCAGCCGTGATGCCATGTCCTAGAGCTGCAGCTGCAGCAGCTATATCTCCGCCGTTTGCTGCTATATAGTGAGCTTTTGAGATGATGGCTTCAGTGATTATGAACATATTTGCCACGCAGTGCTCCATTGAGCAAGCCACAAACGCGCCGATCATCCACATAATAGCAAAGAATTTACCAGATAGATTGCTCTCGCTTGTCGCAGTCCAAATAGACATACAAACAAAGACGTTACAAAAAATTCCGCGGATAAATAGCTCATGAAATGGTGCTGTGATTTTACCAATAGCAGCTGGCACGAAGTGTTGTAATATGTAGCCATCATACTTTAGCGGCAAGCCTGAATAGTAGTACATATAAGCGATCAATGCGCCGCCAACGAAGTTAAATATCCAAACGATAGCCCAGTATCCGATAGTCTTACCTAGTTTTAGCTTTCCTTCATATGCGCTAACACCACTTAAAACTGAGCTTGTAAAAAGATGTCCGCCATAAAAGACAACCATCATAAGACCACAGCTAAATGTGATACCACCGATAAAATTTGAAAGACCAATTGACTGATTTTCAGCCATACCAACTGTCGAGTGAGCCCAGAAAATATCACCCATAGCAATAGCAGCTCCAGCCATGATAGCAAGAAAAATAATACTAGTAAGCGGCATATGAGCCTTATGCTCCATAGAGCTTGAGACCGCTTGAGCGGTTTCTGCCGGATTTAACATCACATTCTCCTTTTTATTTTCAATCTCGCACATGAGCCAAGCTCATCTTTGCGACCAAAGTTTAACACTTTGCAAAATCACTAAAGTCAAATCAATGCTTGCGGTTAAAAGCAAATTTTGCCTTTAGTAACCAAAAAGACTAAATTTAGCTATTTGCTAAATTTAACCGACTAAATTTTTATCAATCTCTACAATTCTTAAAAAAGCTTTTCTGGCACTTTTTTTAGCCTGCTCGCTTAGTCCTTCTTCGAAATTTAAGACATTTTCGAGCAAGACGCTAATGCCAAGAAAAAGCGTCTTAGGGCAAATTTTTCGCAAATAGCTCAAAAGCACTGGCGTTGGGAGATTGTGAGTTGAGTAGATGTAGTCTCTATCGTCACTTAGGTCGAAAAACTCTATCTTATCCTCATCAAAGCCGCTCATCGCATCAACTACTATCAAAATATCAGGCGCAAATTCTCTAATAGCTGAAAATTCATTCTCAGGCACATCTTGCCCAAAAAAGACCTTCCACTCTTTTAGCTCAGCTTCTACGATGCGACCTACTTCATTACCCACATCATCATCGCCACGCATAGGATTACCAATGCAAAGGATGGCCTTTTTCATCAAAAGTCCTTCCTAAGCACGATATATCCCTCTTTTAAATTTGTCAAAATTTCTTTAAGCTTACACTCACAAAGCTGCGGCAAGAGTTTAGCGATATGCTCGGCAAAAATTTCAACTTCAAAATATTTGCTTAAATTTCCGATCTTAAATTTCACGTATTCGCCTGAGTTTTTGATCATCTCGTCAAATTCCTCATCGCTTAGCTCTAAAATTTTCTCGCTAAAATCAATTGTGCCAACGCCATGTCCCACGCAAGTTGAGAAAATTTTTATCTCCTTTAGCTCGCGTGGTAACTTGTCGTTGTCGTCCATATGCCTTTTTGTAAGCTTATAAACTTGTATCATCTCTTACTCCAAACCTCGCTATCAACGTCTATCGCAAAGCTTTTATCAGCTTTTGCATATTTTAGATAGACATCATTATGCAAAAGCCCCATGCACTCAGCATATCTAGGATCTTCCTCTTTTTTGATAGCTGTAAGCACAGCCTCTCTTGAAATGCTTGGGTCATGGACATCTTTTGAACATTTGATAGCATTCATATATTTTTCAAAAAGGATTCTACCAAAGATATAGCTCATTAGCCTTCTGCTTTCAGCTTGCAAGTCACGCTCGAACAAGATATCGCCTATGACCGACTTCTCAACTGAAGGTGGCAATGTGTTATCTTCCTCATAGCTTTTTTTATGAAGTTTTTGATCGATGATACCAAGAGCCATGCCAAGGCCGTAAATAATGCTTGCTGGGTGTGGAGGACAGCCTGGGATATAGACATCGACTGGGATTATCTTATCGATGCCGCCCCAAACGCTATAAGCGTCGTGGAAAATTCCGCCACTGCTTCCGCACGCACCAAGAGCAACTACGATCTTAGGATCTGGAGTCGCTTCATAAGCACGAAGAAGCGGATAATACATCTGTCTTGTTACAGGACCAGTACAAAGCAAAATATCAGCGTGTCTTGGGTTTGCTACAAGTTTAAAACCAAAACGCTCAGGATCCCACATCGGTGTAATAGCTGCAAAAATTTCTATCTCACAGCCGTTACAGCTTCCGCAGTCGATCCTATAAACGCTAAAGCTTCTTTTGATATTTTTTAGATGCTCTAGCTTTGCAGTTAGATCATTTGCTGTTTTTATGTCCTCTGGGACTTGATATAGACTCATTTTATAGCCTCCTCAATGCCTTTTGTTAGCCTCTCAGCAGATTGATTTTTCTTGCACTCTGGGCAGATGTAAAGGTAGTCTTTTGCCTCTTCGAGTCTGCCTGGGAGTAAATTTGCTGTGCCAAGCTTTTCAAGGGTGAAATTTATAAGCCTTTTTGGTGTAAATGGCTTGCCGCAGCATTTACAAGTTTGCATCTCAAGCTCGCCTCTTTGTATAAGAGCGCTCTTGTCAAATTTAACCGCGAGCTCAAAGCTATCACTTAGGCGAACGGCTCCAGTTGGGCAAACCTCATCGCAGCGACCGCAAAATATGCAGCGTCCGCAGTCAAATTCCCAAACAAGCTTTGTTTGCTCCTCGTTCATCTTAAGCTCTATTGCGTTACTAGGACAAGCGATACCGCAAGCTGCACAACCTATGCAAAGATCGTATGTATAGTTTGGCTGACCACGGAAATTTTCAGGAACAATATATGGCTCAAATGGATAGGCGTATGTCGCTTTTCCATATTTTTCTGTGATGTCAAATAACTTCATCATCTTAAATCCTTTTTACTAACCCCGCCATCTTGACAGAATTTTTTAAGGTCTTTCTCTGTTAAAATTTTGCTCTTTTTAGTTCTTACATCGACTAATGTAACACGCTCAGTGCATGAGTAGCAAGGGTCAAGTGAGCAAACGATAAGTGCAGCGTCACTTATGTTGTTTCCTCTAAATTGATATCTTAGGCTTGGCCAGTTGTTATAAGTAGCCGCTCTACATCTCCAGCGATATACTTTTTGAGCGCTGCCTTGCATGATCCAGTGAACATTCTCGCCACGTGGTGCTTCATCATGACCAAGTGCAAAATTCTCAGGTTTGATCATAGTCACAGGATCGATCATGATCGGAGTTTGAGGCATTAGCTCAAAGCATTGGCGGATGATGTGGATAGAGCTTTTTAGTTCTTTATATCTAACCATCTCACGAGCAAAAACGTCGCAACCATGCTCAACTGCTACTTCAAATTCTATCTGTTTAAAAAAGTCGTATGGGTGATCGTAGCGGTTATCACGTTTAAAGCCAGAGCCTCTCATATTTGGACCAACTGGGCTAAAGTCACGTGCTATTTGGCGGTCTAGGATTCCTACACCTTTCCAGCGACCGATTTGGCGTTTATCCTCCATAACTGCGTCCCAAATTTCTGAAATTTGAATGTCAAGTTTATTTATGATCTCGATGCCTTTTTTGATCTCTTGGTTTGTCATATCACGTCTTAAGCCACCCATAACGACGTTACCGTATGTTTTACGTCCGCCAGTTACTAGTTGAGCTAGCTCCATAGAGTACTCACGAACCCTAAAGATGTGCATAAATGCGTTGTAGTTGCCAGTAACCTCACAAGCTAGACCGATATTTAAAAGGTGGCTGTGAAGACGCTCGATCTCAAGACAGATAACACGTATAGCTTGAGCTCTTAGTGGAATTTCAAGCTTGATAGCTTTTTCTGCTGCTTCGATACAAGCAATAGCGTGAGCATAACCACAAATTCCACAAACACGCTCTGCAAGATAGCCCATTTGATCATAGTTCATTCTATTTTCAGCTAGCTTTTCCATACCGCGGTGTTGATAAAACAAGCGGTAGTCAGCGTCGATGATCTCGTCGCCGTCACAGAAAAGTCTAAAGTGACCTGGCTCATCTGAAGTAATATGTAGTGGTCCAAGTGGCACATCAACTACTGCATCACCTGTTGGAAACAAAAACTCAGAATCAGGCTCATCTCTATGATCAACCGGATCAGGGCGGTAGCGATAATCCATCGCATCTTTTCTAAGTGGATGAAGTCCATCTGGCCAGTCATCACTTAAAACTAGACGCCTTTTGTCAGGCAAACCTTCGGCTACCAAACCAAACATATCATAAGCTTCTCTTTCATACCAAACACAAGCTGGCACTAGCGGAGTAACAGATGGAAATGTCGGATCGCTTCCTGGGATAAGCGTTTTAACAGTGATAAAGCACTTATCCTCAGGCGCAAAGTCGTCCGCCTCGCTCATCTTGCTACCTTCCATTGAAAGAGCATA
The DNA here is from genome assembly GCF_003048775.2 of Campylobacter concisus. Taxonomy (NCBI): domain Bacteria; kingdom Pseudomonadati; phylum Campylobacterota; class Epsilonproteobacteria; order Campylobacterales; family Campylobacteraceae; genus Campylobacter; species Campylobacter concisus. Next base: position 1,576,326 of record NZ_CP049272.1, read on the forward strand.
ATAAAGAGCAAAGCTGCCATTTATCTGGCGCTCGTCATTTGGTATCATTGTGCTTATGAAGCCGCCAATATCATAATAAAGCGTTTTAACAGCTAGTGGAAGATCGTTTCTATCAACCAAAACTGTGATCTGATCGTCTGCTTGACGAGTTACTTCTAAAATTTTTACCTTGGTTTTTAGGATTTCAACAAATTTATCGCCTCTCATTTTAAAGCTCCCATCATTATATTAACACCGTTATCTACTAGCGTATAAAAGCTATCTACGTGCCATACGCCAAAGATTATGATAAGGGCACAAAGTGCTATAAGAGGTAAATTCTCTAACAAACTCATCTCTTTATTATGAACAACCACACCTTTTGGCTCGCCAAAGCTTGCCATGTTAAAGTGTGCAAAGTCAGCTATGAAAATAACTGCGAGTGCAATAGCAAATAGTGCAACTGCGATGTATTGACCGCTTGTGATAGCTCCAACAAAGACGTTATATTCGCTAACAAATATAGCAAACGCTGGAACACCAACAAGTGAGCAAACAGCCGCACCAAACATTATAGTTGTGATCGGTGCGATCTTAACCATACCGCCCATCTTACTCATATCTTTGTGACCATAAATTCTTGCAATGTTGCCTGTTGAGCAAAATGCCAAAGCTTTTGTAAAGCTGTGAGCTAAGCAGTGAAATATCGCTGCAAATAGACCAAATTTACCGCCAACACCAAGTGCAAATGCGATAACACCCATGTGAACGATTGAGTGATAAGCAAACATTCTTTTTACGTTGTGTTGTCTGATTAGGAAAAATCCCGCTACAAAAAGAGTGATAGTTCCTGAAACGATCATTATGCCCTCAACAAAGCTAAATCCAACTGCTTGAGCTGTGATAGCGTAGTATCTTAAAAGTGCAAGCATCGCACATTTTAAAAGTACACCTGAAAGCAAAGCTGAGATAGGTGCTGGACCTTCAGCGTGAACGTCTGGTAGCCAAGTGTGTGTTGGAGCAAGACCAGCTTTTGTACCAAAACCAATTAGAGCAAATACAAAGATAAGTTTTGCTGCGTCTGGGTTTAAATTTTTAGCATTTGCCATTATTCCAGAAAATAGCATAGAAGCTTCGCCATCTCCTAGAGTGCTGAATGTGGCTGAGTATAAAAGAACAGTCGCATAAAGTGCAAATGCTAGACCGATTGAGCAAAGAACGATGTATTTGTAACCACTCTCTGTTGATTTTTGATCTTTGTGGATAGCGACAAGAAATACTGAAGCAAGAGTTGTTGCCTCGATAGCTGCCCACATAAACGCAACGTTGTTGCAAATAACGCTTAAAGTCATTGTAAAGATAAATACATGGCTTAGTGCATAATATTTTTTAAGATCGCTTAAGTGGATGTGTCCATCTTCAAGCTCCCATCTCATGTAGTGGATAGAGTAGAAATTTACTATAAATCCAGTTACAGCGATAAGCACCAAGAAAACACAGCCTAAGCTATCTAAAAACAAAAATTTATCAAAACTATAAAAAGTTCCGCTACTTAAGACTTTAAGAACATTGTTAAGTAAAGCCACCGATGTCGCAGCAGAAAACAAAACGTGAAGTCCGCTTAATACCGCATAATTTTTAGGACTCAAAAACAAGACCAAAGCACCAAGGAGCGGTAAGATAAGTATTAAAGCTAAACTATCCATCTCTAACCCCTTAAATTTGAAGCTTTAGAAGTATCTAAACTATCATAAGCTTTATAAAATCTAATCGCTAAGACGCTCATGATGATAACGGCAAATATCGCATCTGTTAAAATTCCAAGCTCAACTAACTCATGTGAGTTATAAGCCATTAGAGCAAGGCTTAGGTGGATACCGTTTTCAAATAAGCAGTAAGCTAGAATTTGTTTTATAAATGAGTTTCTTAGCATGAAGCCAAAAATTCCCATCATAAAGACCGTTCCAGCTGCGATTAGCATGATCTCTTCTTTGATAAGAGAGAATTTTAAAAATATAGGGTGGATACTCATTGAAAGAGCTAGAGAAAATCCCATAGCAATGACAGGGCTTACAAAAAATCCACCAACTGGCTCATCTTCGCTAACTACACCTAGCTTTTTAACAAGCCAGAATAAGATAGCTGGTACAAAAATAACTTTGGTAAAGAACGCAACGATCGCCCAAGTTGTGAGCTGTTCGGCATTAAATTTCTCAGATAGCAAGAAAAATATGCTAACTAAAAGTAGTGTCTCAATCGCATAAGCAATGATTGAGAGTTTTAAGCTTCTAAGACCAAAAACCGCAAGCGAAGTTACGATCATGCAAATGGCTAAAATATCAAGTGTTTGCATCTCACACTCCTACTACATAAAGTGTTAGTGCAACAAACGAGATAGCAAGTGCACCAAGCGCATTTTTGCGTAAAGATGAAGTCATTTTAAAGCGTGGACCAAAGTTGTCTATAAAGACAGCCGCTACGTAAAATACTCCAGTTTTTATCACAAAAACGATAATAGCTAAGAAAGGATTGCTAAAATTCCATGGCTCAAATATAGTTAGGAAAAGTCCGATCATAGCAAACTGTTTTAATATAAGTGATGCTTGAACTAAACCAAGGTCGCTACCTGCGTACTCGCCAAGCAAGCCTTCTTGAAGCTCTTGTTCAGCTTCAGCTACGTCAAATGGCTTTCTGCCAGTCTCAACATACATGCACCATAAAAATGCGATAGAAGCTACGGCAAAGCTTGGGATTTGATATCCAATAACACCGGTTTTTACCATCTCTTGGATCTCAATTAAATTTGATGTTTTAGCTGCAAGCATAACTACGATTAGGCACATAATCATAACTGGCTCGACATATACGCCAAGCATTTGCTCCCTGCCGCCACCTGTTGCTGCAAATGGGTTGCCGCTATCCATTGAAGCTGCACCAAATACAAATCTAAGCAACGCGCCAAGATAAAGGATCACAAATATATCTGAATATGCTCCAAAAACAGTATCTTTGCTGTATGTTATAGGTATAGCAGCTAGAACTGCAGCTGAAGTTGCAAAAAGGAAAAATGGAGCCCATCTAAATACCCAGTGTGAGCACTCAGGGACGGTTCTTCCTCTTCTAAAAAGCTTTATAATGTCGCGATATGTTTGAAAGAAATCGCTACCTTGTTTTGATTGAAGTCTAGCCCTTAGTTTTCTTGCCATACCATCAAACAAAGGAGCTACCAAAACGATAACGACTACTTGAAATATCATTAAAAGTATAGTTTGCATTTTCGTCTCCTAAACTAAAAAGTAGCCCACAGCAAGTATGGCACAAAGATAAATTAGGATATAAAGCGTATAGATGTTTGTGTATCCGCTTTGAACGATGCCTAGTTTATCGGCAAATTTCATACACCATTTAATGACTGGCTCATAAAACATTCCCCACCAGATATCTTTTGGATGGTTGTGATATTCAACCGCGTCAAAATAATTTCTAGTAACGATCTTTTTATCAGCTCTAAATAGCCATTGCATGATCTTTCTAAGATCGCCTGTAAATGGACCACCTGTCATTTGCATACGTGAACTATATTTAAAGCCGCAAGCCCATGGATCAGTTTCGCGTGGTTTATCTCTATTTGCTTTCATAACAGCAAGGATGATAAATGGCAAAATCATAGTCGCACATAGGACTAAAGCGATAAGTGGAGTTGAGATCATACTGCCTATTGGTGAAGTTACATTTATAGCTCCAAGGCTAGCCTTATAGTCGCTTATAGCGATAGAATTTACAGCTTGCATGATGTAATCAACTATGTAGTTTGCGCCAAGACCAAATCCAACGCAGCCTATCATTAGGATGATCATGCCAAGAACCATGCCTATTGGACTCTCTTTAGCATTTTCCCAAATTTTTTGATCTCTTGGAGTGCCTGCAAAGATAACAGCGTAAAGTTTGAGGTGCATACCAACCAAAACGCCAGTTAGTGCAAGAGCTACGACACCAAGAGTAAATGCATATCTAACTAATGTTCCTTCTCCCATCGCACCTTGAAGCATACCTTGATATGTAAACCACTCTGAAACAAAGCCATTTACTGGAGGTAAAGCTGCGATACCCATGATACCTATAAACATACCAAGGCTTGTCCATGGCATCTTTTTAGCAAGACCACCAAGGATATCCATATTTTGTGTATGAGTAGCATGGATAACCGAACCAGCGCAAAGGAAAAGTAGGCCTTTAAATATAGCGTGGTTAACTACGTGGTAGCAACCTGCTAGAAAACCTACTGCTGCAAGTGTTAAATTCCCAGCTGCAACACCATAAATTCCTGTGCCAAGACCTAGCAAGATGATACCTATGTTCTCAACTGAGTGATAAGCAAGTAAAGCCTTGAAGTCGTGTTGGCAAAGAGCGTATAAAACACCAAATAGTGAGCTAGCTGCACCAAGAGCGAGTATCGTAAGACCAAAATATGTGCTAAGTGGTAAGTAAAGTGTAAATTTAACTAGTGTAAATAGAGCAACTTTGATCATAACGCCCGACATAAGGGCTGAAACGTTTGATGGGGCTGCTGGGTGAGCTTGTGGAAGCCAAACGTGAAATGGCCACATACCAGCTTTGCTACCAAATCCAACTAGGAATAGTATAAATGTAGCAACAGAAGCGCCAAATGGCATCTTAACACCCATGAACGCACTAAATTCTGTACTTCCTGCATAGTAAGCAGTGATAAGCAAGCCACAGGTGATACAAAATGCACCAATTTGTGCGATACCAAGATAAACCATGACCGCTTTTAGAGTGTTTTTACCATCATTTACTATGATAAGGAATGATGAAATAAGAGTCATAAGCTCCCATAAAACAACAAAGCAAAATACATTATCAGCACTAATTACTAGAAGCATTGAAAGGATGAATGTATTAAACAAACATGCAAATACGCCAACGTTTGCTTTTTTGATGTACTCATCTGCATAGCTCATACCATAAACGCTGCTTGCAAATCCGATGAAAACAACGACAAAGCTAAAGAAATTTCCAAGTGGATTTAGCGCAAATTTTGGCGAATACAAAAAGCCATCCATAAGAGCAAAGCTATCGCTTACTCCCATATTTGCAACAAAGTGACACATCGCGTAAAAACAGCTTAAAGCACTTAGACCAAAACCAACCTTTACAGCGGCCTTTGGAGCACAATAAAGCAAGATGCTAACGACGGCACTTACAAGAAATAGCATATAAACCGTAGTCATCTTATGCTCCTTGTCCGTTTAAAATTTTAGTAGCAAATTTATTCGCTGCTTCATAATCTATCCTCTTGCCAAGTTTATGTTTACCCTCTTCTGGATCAATCATAACAAGAGCACTCGTCGGACAGACATCAACACAGGCTGGTCCGTTCTCACGACCAAAACACATATCGCATTTAACAGCGATGTTTTTTGCGCCTGATTGTGACTCTACCTCAAGGTTATACTTTGGCTCGACAGCGTAATTTACTGAAGGCATAAGCTCCGCACTTGAGCTTATCGCACCGTAAGGACAAGCGATCGTGCACATCTTACAGCCTATACAAATTTCCTCATGAAGCTCGATGCAATTATCATTAAATCGCAACGCTCCAGTTGGACACACATTCGCACAAGGACCATCGTCGCATTGTCTGCACTGAGTTGGCATAACGCCAGTAGCTTCTCTTAGCACACTTAGCCTTGCACGTGATAGCTTGCCGCGTTCATAAGCGCTCTTAAAACATGCAGCCATACAGGTTGCACATCCTATACAGCGTTTATAATCGGCAATCACAAATTTATGTTTTTTCATAAATTCCTCCCATTAAACAAGGCTAAACTGCCCTGCTCACTTTTAAAGTGATGGTTAGTCACCAAAATAGAGATAGTTAAATTTTTATTTAACATCTCAAACGCTCCTTCCTAATTTTTGTAATAATTCTATAACTTACAATGAATAAATTCCGTCATCTATCTGACAAATTTTGTATTTTTAGAATTAAATTTTTATTTTATATATTTTTAAGATTATCTACTTAATGTCGATTTTTAGGTGTATTTATTTGCTAAAGGATAATATTTATTAATAAAATTTTCCTATAAAGAGTAAAAAAATATCTTAATTAACTTTAAATTTATAAGTTAATTATCTGTGAGCGTCTAATGGGCAAAATTACAAGGTTGTTAGTCTGTTTTTTTTGATTAGTGCTGCGGCGTCTACCGAAATTGCTACATCTCTTTTCGTCGGCAGCGTCAATTGTGTATAAGAGACAGGATGGAAATTTTTACAGTCATAGTTTTGTTTATCGCTTCAGGTTTTGCTTTTATGAAATTTGCCCCTGTTTTTGGCGGCACACCAGATGCCAAAAGCCAAAAGCTGATAGAAGCTTCGCCAAATTTTAACGGCAAAGTTTTTATAAATTTAGAGCCGACGATTGATCTAGTAAAGAAAAATCCACAAGCATCTATGCTAAATTTCGCCATCCAAGCGCTCTTTCCACCAAAAGGCAAGCTACCAAAGCGCCCTTTGCCAAATTTAAAATTTGACGCAAACGCCCTCAAAAATGGCGAATTTATCTGGCTTGGGCACGTTAGCCTAATCTGCAAGCTTGATGGCAAAACCATCGTCACAGATCCAGTTTTGCACCGAGCATTCCCTCTCCCACTTGGCGGCAAGCCCTTTGCCTACGAGCACGCCATCACCGCTAGCTACTACCCAGAGGTGATCGACATCGCCCTCATCTCGCACGACCACTACGACCATCTTGACTATAAAACGATACTAGAGCTAAAAGATAGGATAGCCAAATTTCTAGTGCCACTTGGCGTCAAAGCTCACCTCGTAAAATGGAGAGTAAGCGCAGATAAAATTTACGAGTTTGACTGGTTTGGTGATCAAAAAATAGGAAATTTAAACTTTACTTTTTGTCCCTCAAGGCACTTTAGCGGGCGCACATTTAAAAGAAATACCACTCTTTGGGGCGGCTGGGCGGTAGAGGAGGCTGGCTTTAGCTTTTATTTTAGCGGAGATGGCGGATACGGCAAGCATTTTAAGATGATAAATGAGAAATTTGGCGCCTTTGATCTAGTTTTTATCGAAAATGGTGCTTACGGCGATGGCTGGCCTTACGTGCATATGAAGCCAGAGGAGTCAGCGCAAGCACTAAAAGATCTTGGTGCAAAGCTTGGTGTACCGGTGCACTGGGGCAAATTTGATCTATCTTATCACGCTTGGGATGAGCCGATCAAGCGTTTTGAAAAGGCAGCGATAAAACTTGAGCTAAACTACGCAATGCCGGTGATCGGAGAAGTTTTCACTATCCAAAATCCGCCTAGGAAAAAGTGGTGGGAGAAAATTTAGGAATAAAATTTGCTCTAAATTTTAAAATCCAAAAGGAAATGCTGATGAAAATTTCTGAAAATTTAGCAAATCTAAAAAATGTCATCGATAAAGCTGCAAAAAACGACCTTGATATGAGCGCAACTGGAAGCTTTTTACAAAATTTAAAAAAAGCGAATAAAGAAACTGAAAAAATTTATAAACAGCTAGAAAAAGAGCTAAAAAGCGATGCGCAAATGTTTAAACAATTTGACTTCATGCAGATGATAACAAAGCTTCAATACGGCAACCTAAAGCCAAATGAACGTGAAAAACTGCTCAATAAAATGAGCAAGATTGCCAAGGAAATTTAATTTAAATAGGCTTGATGCGGAGCTAAATTTTGCTATTTTTGTGAAATTTAGTGGGTTTTGGTGAGTGATTTGCTTAAAATAAATTTATTTAAATAGCGACCGTTAAAACTCAGATATATTTCTATTTTATGCCGAAATGCTTATATATTCATAGCTCACATGGTAGTATAGGCATACTACCGCTTTTAGGCTTTTAGATAAATTTTTAAATTTCATAAATGAGTAATTTCGGCTCCGATTTTAGTGGCAAGCCTTGCGAGACCTAAAATCAATAGTCAATTCTTACGAGAGAATGAAAATTTAAAATTTGTAAAGCATATAGACCATATAACTCCTATTCTTTTATTAAGGGAGAAGGGAGCTTAAATTACGGTCTGCTTGCAGTTGCGAGCTAGCAAAGCAAAAGAACTACTCCCTTCACCCTTAACAATCCCTCTTCCCTGACACGTTCAAAAGGGCATGCTCTAGCGCTAAAGCACTGCATGCAGTTTTGTTAATTTCAATCAAACTTTAATGAGTAATTTCGGTTCTAAAATTTGAGTTAAGCGGTAAGTGAAGCTAGATTTTAGTAGTCAGCTCTTACGAGTGAATGAAATTTTAAAATTTATAAGAGTATTTGATCAAATTTACAAAAACGAATTTAAAGAATACCTATTTATATATGTAAATTTACCAGAGAGGATTAAGAGCCAAAGAGGCTCTTAAATTTTAGTGTAGTTCGCTCCAAACTTTGCGTTTCCAAAGCCAAGCAAAAATTCCTAATATAAAGAAGTAGATCATGACATAAAGCCCTGTACTCTCGCGCTCAGCCTTCTTCTTGTCACCTACTTTTTGGATATAAGCTACCACGTCGTCTTCAGCAGCTTTATTCAAGCCAACTCTTGGCATTGCAGTGCCTGGTAACATCTTTTGAGTATCGTTTATAAATTTATGTAAATACTCATCGCCTTTTGAACGGATCATCATCGATAGGTCAGGTGGGTTTGAGCCCATATAAGCAGCAAGGCTTACTTTGTTGCTAAATGCATATTTTTTGTCATATTTTATATCATGACATCTTTGACATGCATCAGTGAAAACCTTTTCTTCAGTAATCTTATTATTTGCCTTTTCATAATCAGCAGATACCTTTTTCAAATAAGCTACTATATCGGCAGTCTCAGCATTTATATCACCACCAGCACCCATAAATGCAGTCATCGGAAATGGATGCTCGTCATTAAATTTATGAGTTAGCTTTAAAGCCATATTTGGATTTTTAATGAGTGCAGCTAAGAATTTATCATCATAAATTTTACCAGCCGTACTAAGATCTGGTGGCACTACACCAAAGCTTTGACTAGCTGTCTCAGCATCCATACCAGCTGGCATACCTGCTGCTTCTATACCGTGGCATCCTGTACATCCAGCTGCTACAAAAGTATCAGCACCCTTTGTAGCGTCACCTTTTGTAAGATCAATAGAGTTAATGTCATTCCAAAATGCTGTATAGTCATCAAGAATTTTTTGTGCTACTTCTACATCTTTTGTAGCCGCATCTATACTTGCCTTATTTCCGCTAGCCTTAGCAGTCTCAAGTGCTGCCTTTTTTTGCCCTAAAAAGTGCTTTGCATAGTCAGTATCTTCTTTTGAGAAGTTATACTCAGCATTTGCAGTATGAGGGTGAAGCTTTGTGTGAGCATAAGGCTCGATACCCCAATATAAAACACCTGAAAGAATAACAACAATGGCAAAAATTTTAAGCTCTTTCATAATTAGCCCCTCTTTCTTTCAAGTATTGTTATAACTGGCAACGCAATTATAAATAAGAACAAGAATAGCAATGATGAATAAAATCCTATCCAGTCATTATAACCACCTGTTGGGAGCTTACCATATATAGATAATACGATAAGATCGATAACTAAGACCCAAAACCATATAAAAAATAGTGGTCTTTTGTGAGCTGGAGCTACAAGGTCGCTTCTATCAAGAAGAGGTATAAGCATGAATGCAACACCCGCAAACGCAAACGCGATAAGACCGATGTTATAAGCAGAAATTCCAGCTATATCAAAGAAAAAGCCACGTAAAATTTCATATTGCCACAAGAAATACCACTCTGGATAGATATGTGGTGGGGTTTTTAGTGGATTTGCTGGCTCAAAGTTGATAGGATCCATTGCAAAGTTGAAGTGATAGCAAACAAGATAGATGACAAATATCATAAAGAATGATACATACATAAAGTCTTTTGCCAAAAATCCTGGCCAAAATGGTATAACTTTAGATTTCGCTCTATCGCCATGTAGATACTCTTGTGCCTCTACTTCAAAGTCTATATCTTCACTTGTTAGGTTATTAACATGCGGAACTCTTAAAGAGTAGAAGTGAATAACCAAAACAGCTATCGTTACAAGTGGCAATAAACAAACATGAAGCATAAAAAATCTAGTAAGTGTTGAGTCGCCAACTGCGTAATCGCCTCTAATCCACTCAACTAAAGCATCGCCAATAACTGGCACACCGCCAAAAAGCTGAGTGATAACAGTTGCCGCCCAGTAGCTCATCTGTCCCCATGGGAGCATATAACCACTAAATGCCTCTGCTGAAAAACAGATAAATAGCACCATACCACTTATCCAAATGACCTCTCTGCCTCTTTTGTATGAACCATAGTAAAGTCCAGTAAGCAAGTGAATATACATAATAAGAAATATCGTAGAGGCTGAAACTGCGTGAATATGACGCCAAAGCCAGCCATACTCGACCTCTTGCATGATAGTATAATTTACACTATCAAATGCTAAATTTACATCTGGTTTGTAATACATTAAAAGTAAAAAACCAGTAACGATTAAGAGCATAAAAAGCGTTGTTAAAATAACGCCCATTGCCCAAAGGAAATTTATATTTTTTGGAATCCAGTATTCGCTAACTAGAACCTTCATAAGTTTTGTAAAAGCTAGGCGTTGATCAAGCCAGTCAATAACGCCAGTTGATTTATGAGCTAAAGACATTGCTATCCTCCTAAGCTTTTGCTACTAATTTTTCGTATTCTGGGCTTGTTTCGCCTAGAACTAGCTTGGTTCCATCAATCTTAAATGGTGGTATATCAAGTGGTCTTGGAGGAGGTCCGTATGTCTGCATTCCGTCGGCATTAAATTCGCCGCCATGACAGGCACATACAAACATTTGTTTACTTGCTTTATACTCAGGTATACAGCCAAGATGCGTGCAAAGTCCGATAAGAACTACGTATCTAGCATCCCCTACGACAACATCTCTTTTGTCATTTTTAGCCATATCAGGACTTTTTTTGAGGATGAAAATAGGCTTTTTACGCCACTCAACCTGCCTCATTTCTCCATCTTTGATCGGACTTAGATCAACTGTTGTGAAACCAGCAGCTTTTACACTTGGAAGCGGATCCCAAGTCTTTTTAACAGCCACTAGTGACATAGCGCCGCCGACAGCTGCCACAGCACCAAACGCAAGGCCGATAAAGCTACGTCTTTCTTGCTTTACTGACATTAAATCCCTTTCTATAAATAAATTCTTAACGATTATACTCTCAAAAAATTAAAAAAGTATAATTTCTTTATGCAATTTGCAAAAATAATGTTACTTTAAGCTATAAATTCATATTTTTTAAATAATTTTAGAAATTTATTTTAAAGCAACTTCTTTGTTTTCTAATTTAATAAAAATAATAGTCATATACAACAGGCCAAATAAATAATTTTAAAACCTAGTTAATTCACAAATCATTATTTTATAGAACATATGATATTATTAGATTATTATTTTAATAAAATATTCACGATCTTAATTATACTAAAAAGAGAGAATAGAATGGATGAAAATAAAATAAGAGAAGAATTAAAATACACCCTTGAGACTGAACCCTCAAATTATTCAAAAATTTTAAAACTATCATCTGAATTATCTAAATTCGATGAACACAATATACGTTTTTCTATAGATGCTGGGATAATAAATAGATTAGGCAAAGAACTTGTAGCTAGACATGAAACTGCTGTATCTGAGCTGGTTAAAAACTCTTATGACGCTGATGCAATAAAAGTTGAACTAACCTTTATTGATTCATTTGATGTTGGTCGAGTTCTTATTATTAGTGATGACGGTGTTGGTATGACCAAAGATCAGTTAATAAATGGTTTTATGCGACTAGCATCAAGTGATAAAATTCATTATCCGTTCTCTCCAATATACAAAAGAAAAAGAGCCGGTCAAAAAGGAATAGGTCGTTTTGCTGCCCAAAGGCTTGGAAGACAATTAACAATAATAACACAGACAGAAGATTCCAAGCAAGCACTTGAAGTAACTATAAACTGGGATGATTTTAAAAATGATCAAGATTTAATGTTTATCGATAATAAGATAGAGCATAAAGATCGAATGCCAAAGAAAAAAAGCGGAACAAAATTAATTATAAAGGATTTAAGGGATAAATGGACAGAGCCTCAGATTAAAAGAGTTTATAGATATGCATCTGAAATTTTACAGCCTTTTCCTCTTGCAAAAGTAAAACTAAAAACAGAAGATCCAGGATTTAAGCTTATATGTAATAGAAAAGAAGGTGACCTTACTGAAGTAATCGCAAATGACAGTACGATGTTTTTTGAACATGCTTTAGCTGAAATAACAGGTTTCGTTGATGAAAATGGGTATGTTAAAATAAGCATTGAGAGCAGCAAATTAAATTATAGTGTTAAAAATGTTATTTTAAATCAAAACAACCCATATAAAGAAATACGAAATATTTTTCTAAAAGCATATTATTTTGTCTATGGAGTTTCAGATATACCATTTCAAATTGAATCTTTTATTAGGGAAAAGGCTAAAGAACTAGGTGGCATAAGATTATATAGAAACGGCTTTAGAGTTCTTCCTTATGGTGAAAATACAAAAGGGATTTCAAATGACTGGCTGGGCCTAGATGCTTCTGTGAGAAGAAGAACGATCTTGCCTACTCATGCAAACATTAACTTTTTTGGTTTTATAGAGATAAATGGACAGGATGACAAATTTGAAGAGCTTTCAAGCAGAGAAGGATTGCTTGAAAATAAAGCCTTTGTGGAGTTAACGGATTTTGGTTATAAAATTTTAACAGATGCAGCAATCAAAATAGCTTCAGAGAGAGGCGTAAAAACAAGGACCAATGAAAAAAATTGGAAAAAAGAACCTGAAGAAAAAATTTCAGAAATAATCGAAGAATTAGAAGACATAGTATCATTTAGTGAAGATGAGCAAACATCCGATTACAAAGAAGACAATGATGGTATAAAAGAGAAGTTAAGAAAACTCAAAGAAGCTCATGAAGAGCAAATACAGAAGCAAAAAGAGTTATTAGAAGAAAAGAATCTTTTAAGGATTTTAGCAGCTTTAGGGCTAACAATTGGAGAATTTATTCATGAAATAAAACAATATCAAGCTGTTTTGGAAGCAGATATTGAAAATATTAAAGAGTACATAAACAAAGCAGGCAGAGGCCATGAGGTATCTGATAGGATTCGTGAAAATCTTAAAAGTCTATCAACATATACATCTTATTTTGATGAAACTATTTCGGAAAATGTTCAAAGAGAATTGTCGCCAGTTGAACTTGAGTCGGCTGTTTTGGCTTTTAAAAGGGCCATACATAATGATTTAATAAAGCGCAAAATATTGTTTAATTATGAAACAAAACAAGCCTTGCTGTATACTTGCCCAATGCACAAATCAGAATGGGCTTCTATTTTATTGAATCTTTATACAAATGCCAGAAAAGCTATACAAAAAGCTAATAAAGGAAATGGTAGTTTGTATATTGAAATTGGAAGTACGGAAAAGAATGTATACTTAGAGTTTTCAGACAATGGAAATGGGATTCCGCTTGAAAATCGTGATAAAGTTTTTAATCCTTTTTTTACAACAAGTGCACCAGTTGGAAAAATTTCAAGAAATTATGAAGAGATGACAGGAACTGGATTAGGGTTAAAAATAGTAAAAGATATTATTACAGGTTATGGTGGAATAATATATGTAAAAGAACCTATTGAAGGGTTTAGCACTACATTTAGAATAGAGTTACCATGGAAGAAAGGGTATTATGAGTTTTAAGTTCTTATATATCGATGATGCAAGTGATCAAGTGACTAAAGGATTAGCAGAAAGACTGTCTTCTAAAGAGTTAGGATTATTGGTTGAGTATAAACACGTAAGTATTTTTGATAAATTTAATATACAAGACACCATAGGCACAATAAGTCAATATCAAGGATTAATTCTTGATCTTAGATTAGACAATGAACCTTATGATGGTAAAAATTTTCCTTTTACTGCAACAGAATTTGCCCAGCATATAAGAACTTTAACAACCAAAGGAGAGTTAAAAACAGATATTCCTATTATTATTTTTTCAACGGAAGCAAAATTAAAAGACATATATTTTAAAGACATGACGAGCAATAATCTTTTTGATAGATTTATTATGAAAACTCAAATTTCTGATTTGGTATCAAAGAAATTATATTCGCTTGCGAATGGGTATAAAAAAATAGCCGAAACAAAAGACTTTGAAAATTTACTACAAACAAACATAAAGGCACTGGATGAAAGATTTTTTAGTAGATTTAAAATCGAAGAAATAATTCCTGTTCATGAGTATGCACAAGTAATATTAAAAGATTTAATTTATGTAAAAGGATTTTTGATAAATGAGCAGTACTTGGCTGCTAGATTAGGAATCGATATTGATAAATCCGGAGACTGGAGTAGCGTAAAAAAGCTTTTTGAGGAGGCTAAATATACAGGGGTATTCTCGGATGGATGGAATAGATGGTGGATGCATAAAATAGATGAGATATTTGAAAAGATAGCAAATACTTATTTATCATATTTGAGCGCAAAAGACAAAGTTGAGATTTTTAAAAGTAAAGGTATTAAAAATATTGTTTTTCCAGAGCCTATTCAAGGAAATTCTAGCTACAGGTTTTGGACGGTTTGTAAAGCTTTGGAAAAACCGCTTGATCCAATAGAGGGATTTAAAGTATATACTCGTAATGAGCCAAAGCCTTGGCAAGAATACGAATACATATCATTAGAGGCGTTGCTGCACCCTTATTCTTTGCAGGAAAAAAATATAAAACCACATCCTTCCGAGTTAGATGGTATTAGTTTTGCCATTAAAAATGCAAAAAAACAATGAATTATACTGAATATATAAAATATCTGCGAGAATTTAAAGCTCTTTTAGAGAAAGAAGGATTAAAATGTATAAATTTAGATTCCGCAATATCAACAATCCACAATTATAAAGACTTGAAGTATGAGATAAAGCCGCCTATTAGAATAAAGCTCAATGGCAAATTTCCCAAAAGACTATCCCATACAAACACAGGAATACTAGAATTAGAATTTGACTTAAAACTTCATGGTAGTTTTCAAAATTTAGTTGACGGCAAAGATCCTTTTGAATCATATGGATTAAATATTACAATCTTTGGCTTAAGTGAGTCATCTGGTAATATTTTGGTGAATGCAATTCACCTTGATAGACATGACGGTACTCAATCAAATACCGTACATCCATATTATCATTTTCAGTTTGGTGGAAACAAATTAAAAGAACACGTTAAAGAATATGGGCAGGTTTTAATTTTAGATTCTCCAAGAATCATGTATCATCCTATGGAATTTATTTTGACAGTTGATTTTATAGTTTCAAATTTTTTACCAGAAACTTGGGAAAAATTAAAAAAAGAAAATGTGTATATTACAATTTTGAGAGAAATGCAAAAATTGTTTATAGAGCCATATTTTAGATCGATTACCAATTTTTTCCATCATACCCCAAGTCAATGGAAATACGATGAACTTTATCCTCAATTAGTCTAGGTAAATACATAAATGAATCAAAAAATTTTTAATTATTTAAAAAAGTATAATAAAGAAGTTTTTCTTGTAAATAGACTTCTTGTTTCCACATATGTGTATTTAAATAATCTAAAAGTAAACAATAATAAGAAAATACTCAAATTAATTATATGTGAACAGGATGGAGATGAGTATAAATTTTTAAAAGAGTTTATGATTTTGGTTGAAGAAGTTAAAAGAGATTTTACTTACGAATACCTTCTTGAACTGTTTGAATTTGTGATTTCTCCATCAGACAAATTAGTGAATGGAGCAGTTTACACGCCTAAAGATATTCGAGAATTTATAACTTATGAAGCATTTAAGCAACACGATAATATTGCAGATGTACGCAATTTTAAAATAGCAGATATATCTTGTGGATGTGGCGGCTTTTTAATAAATGCGTCCAAGTATATTAACAAAACTACCGGTAAGCCCTATAAGGAAATTTACAGAGAAAATATATTTGGATTAGACATTCAGTCGTATAGTATAGAAAGATCAGAAATATTACTATCATTATTTGCAATAAAACATGGGGGAGAGGATGAAGAATTTGAATTTAATCTGTATTGTGCTGATTCTTTGGAGTTTGATTGGTATAAAGAAAATACTCAAATAAGAACAAGCAATGGTTTTGATATTATACTAGGCAATCCGCCATATGTATGTTCTAGAAACATGGATAAAAAGACAAAAACTTTAATTTCAAAATGGAGCACCTGTGAAACAGGGCACCCCGATCTTTATATACCATTTTTTCAAATTGGATTCGATCTTTTAAGACCAAATGGGATTTTAGGTTATATAACCGTAAACTCTTTTATAAAAAGTCTTAATGGGCGAGGAGCAAGAAGCTATTTTCATGAAAAACAAGTAGATTTAAAAATTATTGACTTTGAAGATGAACAAATTTTCAGATCAAGAACGACATATACATCAATATGTTTTTTGTCAAAAAGACAATCGGATACGGTTAGATATCTGCCATTAAAAAAATCCCAACTAAAAGATAATTTTAAATATCATGAATATCTGTATAGTGAGTTGTCTGCTCAAAATGGCTGGTATTTTAAAAATAAAACTTTAGTTGAAAAAATTGAAACTATTGGTACTCCATTAGGAAATATATATAATACAAAAAGCGGTATTGCTACTTTAAAAAACAGCATTTATATTTTTAAGCCGGTAAAGGAAACTTTAAAATACTATTATATTGATACTAATACAAAAGTGGAGAAAGAAATTTGTAAAAATGTCGTAAATTCTAATCTTTTAATTAAAAATGAACAAGTTGACAGTTTTATTGAAAAGATTATTTTTCCATATGATTATGATGAAAAGAATCAATTTTTTATAATTCCGGAGGAAAAACTTTCAAAAAAATATCCTAATGCATACGAATACCTATTAAAAAATAAACATGTGCTATCATTAAGAGATAAAGGACAAGGAAAAAATTATCCTTATTGGTACGCATTTGGAAGAAATCAATCGTTAGAAAAAAGCAAATATAAACTATTATTTCCCCAATTGGCTAGAAAGGATTTTAAAAGCTATATTTCAGACGATGAAAATTTGTATTTTTATAATGGTATGGCAGCAATGTCCAACAACTTAGAAGATCTACAAATTTTGAATAAGATATTTATGTCGGATATTTTCTGGAAATATGTTTCAAGTATAAGTAAAAATTATTCCTCAAACTATTTCTCTCTTGGAAGAAACTATATAAAAAAATTTGGGGTATATAATTTTACCGAAGAACAAAAAAAATATATAATTAATGAAAAATGATTTTTTTTAAGAATAAATATTTTTTTAATAAATTTTACAGCTAGTGGAATATTATACTATTTCTGAATGATCCAACAAGGTATTAATATATACATGGATATGTTACCGTCATGTCTTTAGAAACTATTTTTTAAAAAATTTTTATAATCTTTTCTCATTCATCTTTATATAAATATGTAAGATATCAATCGCAGCTGGCGTAATACCTGAAATTTCACTCGCAGCAAAGAGCGTCGGCGGAGCAAATTTCTCAAGCTTTTCGACCACTTCATTACTAAGGCCACTAACACTTCTAAAGTCAAAATTTTCAGGAATTTTTACATCCATCATATCTTTCATTTTTTCTATCTGATTTTTTTGCTCATTTATGTAGTGCTGATATTTACACTCGGTTAAAATTTGATCCACACTCGCATCATCTAAATTTGCAAATTTCTCATCAAGCTTTCTTAGTTTCTCAGCCGTAAAGCTCTTACGTGCGACAATCTTTTGAAGGCTCACATTTTGGCTTATTGGCTCTTCATCAAAACTAGCTAAAAGCTCTAAATTTTGCTTACTTGGCGTAATTTGCGTATTGTTAAGGTAAGCAAGTCCATCTTTTAAATTTTGCCTGATAGCTTCAATTTCATTAAAAGTCTCATCATCAAGCAGTCCAAGCTCATGTCCATATCCGCCAAGCCTTAAAATGGCATTTTCCTCACGCAAAAGCAAGCGGTACTCTGCCCTACTCGTAAACATCCTATATGGCTCTTTTGTCCCTTTTGTGACAAGATCGTCGATCAAAACACCAATATAAGCCTCATCACGGCGCAAGATAAGCGGTTCTTTATTTTCAAGTGAAAGCGCTGCATTTATACCAGCCATTAGCCCCTGAGCGCCGGCCTCCTCGTATCCGGTTGTGCCGTTTATCTGCCCAGCCAAGTATAGCCCTTTTACCTTTTTAGTCTCCAAACTATGTTTTAGCTGTGTTGGCTCGACATAGTCGTACTCGATCGCGTATCCGTGCCTTACGATTTTGGCGTTTTCAAAGCCCTTTACAGAGCGAAGCATCTGCACTTGCACCTCATATGGCAGGCTCGTTGAAAAGCCATTTATGTAGTACTCTGTCGCTTCAAGGGTCTGAGGCTCGACAAAAAGGTGGTGTCTGTCTCGGTCACCAAAGCGGTTTATCTTATCCTCTATACTAGGGCAATACCTTGGTCCTATACCCTCGATCTGTCCTGTAAAAAGTGGCGCTTTGTCGAAATTTGAGCGGATTATCTCATGCGTGGTTTCGTTTGTATAGGCGATGTAGCATGGCAGCTGTGTTGGTGAGAAATTTTTAGTTCTAAAGCTAAACGCAACCGGCTTTGCGTCGCCATCTTGCTTTTCTAAAATTTCAAAATTTATCGTTTTTGCGTCGATCCTTGGGCATGTCCCAGTCTTTAGCCTGCCTAAATTTAGCCCAAGCTCTCTTAGACTGCCGCTAAGATCTTTTGCACTTAGCTCGCCCACGCGGCCAGCTTCTAGCTTGTTAAATCCAACGTGGATTAGCCCGTTTAAAAATGTGCCAGTTGTAATTATTACCTTTTTTGCGTTATAAATGTTATTTAGGTGGGTTTTAACGCCGGTTACTTCGCCATTTTGGCTTAAAATTTCAGTGGCGATCTCTTGAGAAATTTCTAAATTTGGCGTATTTAAAAGCAAATTTCTCATATAAACTCTATATCTATCCATATCTATCTGAGCACGGCTACCACGCACAGCTGGGCCTTTGCTCTCATTTAGCACGCGAAACTGGATGCCAACAGCATCGGTTGTAAGTCCCATTTGGCCACCAAGCGCGTCTATCTCTTTTACAAGATGTCCCTTTGCAAGACCACCGATAGCTGGATTACAGCTTGCAGCGCCTATTTGCTCGGCCAAGATCGTGATAAGTAAAGTTTGCTTGCCCATTCTAGCAGCTGCAAGACTAGCCTCAATACCTGCATGTCCGCCGCCAACGACGATTATTTCATAGTTCATGATAAAATTTTCCTATTTTTTGATTGCGTGATTTTATCCAAAAGCATATAAAATTTAAATTTTTTAAAAATTCTTATTGCCAAATTTAATGTAGAGTTTTTTATTAATAATATTTTAAATATTTTGCTGTTAGATTTACAAAATTTTTAAAATCACAAAGGTCTTTCTATGATGAGTTTATTAAAAGTTGCTGGCTTTTTGCCCTACCTTGCGATCGCATTTTTAAATGCAAGCGTCGATCTAGCACACAAAATCACCATACAAAATGTTCTTTTAAAAACATACGATGGCGATATACTTTTTATCCTAACAGCCGTCATAAACGCAATGATCTTGCTGCCATTTATATTTTTATTTTCGCCCTCAAGCTTTATAAATGATAAATTCTCAAAGACAAAAGTCATAAGAATTTGTGCTATTTTTGGCCTTGTCATTAGTGTCGCGGTACTTTTTAGCTATCTTGCAGGTGCTTTTGGCGTAGCTTTTGCACTCACACTCATACTAGCCGCTCAAAGTGCGATCTACTCGCCAGCAAAATACGGCATCATCAAAGCTCTAGTCGGTCCTGAGCGCCTTGGCACAGCAAATGGTATCATCCAAGCGCTCACCATTGTTGCGATACTTTTTAGCTCATTTTTATTTTCATTTATATTTGAAAATTTATACATTCAAGGTGAAAACTCAGAAGAGATCTTAAAAAGCGTCTATCCTATTGGCATCTTTTTAGTCGTATTTAGCGCGCTTGAAGCATATTTTGCCTATAAGTTACCTTGCATCGATGAAAAAGACGAAACAAGCGAAAATTTTGATATTAAAAAATATATTCGCCTTAGCTATTTAAGAGAAAATTTAAAAGAAGTAAGGTCAGATAAAAATATCTGGCTAAGCATCGCTGGGCTTAGTATATTTTGGGGAATTTCTCAGATCATCATCGCAGCTTTTCCAGCTCATTACAAAGCCGTTTTTAATGACGACAGCTCACTAGCAGTGCAAGCAATTCTAGCAGCAAGCGCCATAGGCATCGCATTTGGCTCATACGTGGCTGGCTCTATGTCAAAGCTTCACATCGAGCTTGGTATCGTGCCGATGGGTGCTATTGGTATATTTTTCTCGCTTTTATTTTTCGCATTTGGCTCAAGCATCGGCGTAGTGAGCCTTAGCTCATTTGCGTTTGGCTTTTTTGGAGGCATATTTATAGTGCCGCTAAATGCGATGATCCAGTACTTTGCCCCGCAAAAGACCACCGGCAAGATAATGGCGGCAAACAACTTCTTACAAAACGTCTCAATGCTGCTATTTTTAGCTATTGGCATAGGTTTAGTATATTTTAAAATTTCAACCACTGGGCTCTTTGTCTTTACAGCGCTTGTTTGCTTGATCGGTAGTTTTTACGCCATTTTGCAGCTTCCACATCTTTTTACAAGGCTACTTTTGTTGCCATTTTTAAAGACAAAGTACCGCTTTTTTGTAGAAGGACTTCAAAATTTACCACAAAGTGGTGGCGCTCTACTTCTTGGCAATCACATCAGTTGGATCGACTGGCTCGTGCTTCAAGCTGCAAGCCCAAGGGGCATAAGATTTGTCATGTATAGAACGATCTATAACAAATGGTATCTAAAGCAAATTTTTAAATTTTTTAAAGTGATCCCAATAGGCGCAGGGGCCAGCAAAGAGTCGATCGAGTTAGTTAGAGAGTGCCTAAAAAATGGCGAAGTGGTCGCACTTTTCCCAGAGGGTCACATCAGCTACAACGGCCAGATAAATGAATTTCAAAAGGGCTTTGAGCTTATCATAAGAGACCTAGAAGAAATTTGCATCGTGCCATTTTACCTTCGTGGCCTTTGGGGTTCAAGCTTTTCAAGAGCTAGTAAATTTTACAAAGATCTCACTTCTAAAAACGGCAGACGCGACATCATCGTCGCCTTTGGCAAGCCAATAACTACATTTATAAACGCTGCAAAGATGAAGCAAAAGGTGCTTGAGCTTAGCTTTTCATCGTGGGAGAGCTTTATCTCAAGGCAAAAACCACTAACAAGCGAATGGTTAAATAACGCAAAAGAGGATAAATTTAAAGAGTGCATGAGCGACAGCACTGGGTTAAATTTAAGCAACTTGAAATTTATAACAGCCGTTTTAGTCTTTATCAAAATTTTCAAACGAGAGCTAAAAGATGAGAAAAATATAGGCATCTTGCTACCTAGCTCAAGTATCGCAGCAATAGTAAATATGGCGCTTCTTGCCATGGGCAAAGTGAGCGTAAATTTAAACTACACACTAAATGAGACCTCGCTAAATCACGCCCTAAGAAAGGCAGATATAAATACAGTCATCACCTCTAGCAAATTTCTTGAAAAACTAGCACTTAAGGGCTTTGATCTAAAAGATGCGATGAGCGAAAAGGCTAAATTTGCAGAAGATCTCTCAGCTAGCATCTCAAAAAAAGAGAAATTTTTAGCGCTTTTAACTGCGTTTTTTGCTCCAGCTTGGCTTATTAAGCTTTGCTATTTTAGGCCAGTGAGCTTAGAGGATACGGCTACTATTTTATTTAGTAGTGGCAGCGAGGGCGAACCAAAAGGCATCGAGCTAAGCCATAAAAATTTACTTGCAAACATTAAGCAAATAAGCGAACTTTTAAATTTCAAAAAAGATGATGTGATCTTAAACTCACTCCCAGTATTTCACTCATTTGGACTAACAGTCACAACGCTCATGCCGCTTTGCGAGGGCATAAAAATGGTAAGCGTGCCTGATCCAACAGACGGAGCGACTATCGGCAAAATGGCTGCAAGACACAGCGCTAGCATCATCTTTGGTACCTCGACCTTTTTTAGGCTCTACACCAGAAACAAAAAGCTTCATCCACTGATGTTTCAAAGTGCCAGAATGGTCGTAGCTGGGGCTGAGAAGCTAAAGCCTGAGATAAAAGACGAGTTTAGGCTAAAATTTGGCATAGAAATTTATGAAGGATACGGCGCAACCGAAACGGCACCGGTGGCTGCTGTAAATATGCCAAATATCCTAGAAAAAGAGAGTCTAAAAGAGCTTACATTTAATAGACCTGGCAGCGTTGGCATGCCTCTGCCTGGCACTATCATAAAAATAATCGACCCTGAGACTCTTGAAGAGCTTGAAACTGGCGAGGACGGACTCATCGTCATCGGCGGATCGCAAGTGATGAAAGGCTATCTAAACGACGAAGCTAAAACAAACGAAGTCATCACGCACATTGACGGCGTAAGATACTATAAAACTGGCGATAAAGGCCACATAGATGAAAACGGCTTTGTATTTATCGTCGATAGGTATTCAAGATTTGCCAAGATAGGCGGCGAGATGATAAGCCTTGGAAGCGTCGAAGAAGAGCTTACAAAGGTGCTTGGAAATGACGTCGTCTTTAGCAGTGCAAATGTACCAGATAGCAAAAAGGGTGAAGCGATCGCACTTTTAGTAAAAAGTGGCACAGAGCTTGAGAATATTGAACAAATTTTAAAAGAGAGCAGCCTAGCTCCGATCATGATGCCAAGCTATATCTTCATCGTTGATGATATCCCAACACTTGCAAGTGGCAAGGTTGATTTTAAGGGCGTAAAAGCTCTAGCGGTCTCACTTCTAGCGGAGTGAGGCGCCGCTCTCTTTTTTGTGATAAAATAGCGCCAAAATACTACCCAGCTCGCAGTTGCGACCGATATTTGCATAAATCTTAAAAATTTTCTGCAAAGAATTTTGTATAAAAATTTCTATTGCTTTTTAAATTTGGTGCAATTCGTGCGATTGTTTGCTAAATTCTGCCTTTACAAAATCTTACTGGCAGATCATAAAAGATGATGCCATACAAATAGTGAACAAATGGGCTATAACGTAGAAAAAGGTAACAAAGAGCTGCTAATTAAGATAAATTTTGCCCTAAATGAGCTTAGCAAAGAAGGAGCTTTAAGTGAAATTTCGCTTAAATACTTCGGCAAAGACATTTCTAAATAAGGAGAATCAATGAATTTTAAGCCCATTTTTGGCTTTATCGCAGGTGCTTTTTTAGCTTTAAATTTAAATGCTTCAACTATCAAAAAAGGCGAGCTTATAGTTGCAACTGAAGGCACTTACTCACCTTACTCATTTTATGACGAAAAGGGCGAGCTAGTAGGCTATGACGTAGATATCGCAAAAGCTGTGGCAAAGAAGCTAAATTTAAAGATCGACTTTCTAACAGCTCCTTGGGATGCGATGCTTGCGGCATTTGACGCTGGTAAAGCGGACGTGGTGTTTAACCAAGTAAGCATAAACGAAGACAGAAAGAAAAAGTATGACATGAGCGTGCCTTACACTATGCCATATCCCGTAATAGTCGTACATAAAGATAATAACAACATCAAAAGTTTTGCTGATCTAAAGGGTAAAAAAAGCGTGCACTCTGCAACTAGCAACTGGGCAGCGATAGCTGAGAAAAATGGCGCAACAGTGGTTGTGGCTGATGGCTTTAGTAAAGGTGTGGAGCTTATCATCTCAAAAAGGGCTGACGATACGATAAATGACAACGTCACATTTTTTGACTACATCAAACAACGCCCAAATGCACCGCTAAAGATCGCATACACCAGTAACGAGCCGATGCCAACAGCCGCACTTCTTAAAAAAGGCAACACTGAGCTACTAGAAGCTATAAACAAAGCACTTGATGAGCTAAAAGCCGAGGGTAAGATAAGCGAAATTTCGATGAAATATTTTGGAAAAGATATTTCAAAATAAAGGATCAAAATGAAATTTACAAATTTATTAAAAGTAGTAGCCGTGCTTGCAATGGCTCTAAATTTGCAAGCAAAAACTATAAAAGATGGCGTGCTAACAGTAGCAACTGAAGGCACTTACGCCCCTTTTACATTTTATAATGACAAAAATGAGCTTGTAGGATATGACGTAGATATCGCAAGAGCAGTAGCGCAAAAGTTAAATTTAAAAATTGAGTTTCTAACAGCTCCTTGGGATGCGATGCTTGCGGCATTTGACGCTGGTAAAGCGGACGTGGTGTTTAATCAAGTTAGCATAACTGATGAGAGAAAGAAAAAATATGCTTTTTCAGTGCCTTATACTGTAACATTTGGCGCTATCATCACTAGAAAAGATAATAACGATATAAAAAGCTTTGTTGATCTAAAAGGCAAAAAAGATGCCGACTCAGCAACTAGTAACTGGGCGAAAGTAGCCGTAAAATACGGCGCTGAGCTAGTTGTGACTGATAGCTATGCGAAAAGTATGGAGCTTCTTATATCAAGACGTGTAGATGCTGTTGTAAGAGATAACATCGTATTTTACGACTTCATAAAAGAGCGTCCAAACGCGCCTGTAAAGATAGCTGCCTCACTTGACGAGAAAGACTACACAGCAGCAGCTGTTAAGAAAGACAACGCCGAACTTGCAGAGCAAATTTCAAATGCTCTAAACGAACTTTCAAAAGAAGGCAAACTAGAAGCCATCTCAAAAAGCTACTTTGGCAAAGACGTCTCAAAATAAATTTATAAACCAACAAGGCAAAAATGGAAAATTTAGATAGAGTGATCGAGCTTGTTTCAAGCTCGACACTACCGATGATCATCGCACTTTTAAAAGTGACGATCCCACTTACTTTACTCTCGTTTTCGCTAGGGCTTGTCATCGCCATTATCACAGCAGTAGCGAGGCTTTCAAATATAAAAATTTTAAAATTTATATTTGCCACTTATGTTTGGATATTTCGCGGCACACCACTTCTTGTGCAGCTTTTTATCGTATTTTACGGGCTTCCTAGCATAGGTTTCACGCTTGATACTTGGAGTGCGGCGACTATCGCTTTTAGTCTAAACGTGGGTGCTTATGCATCTGAGTCTGTAAGGGCTGCCATACTTTCTGTGCCAAAAGGTCAGTGGGAGGCTGCCACATCGCTTGGCATGACGCACTATCAAATTTTAAAGCGTATCATCGCGCCTCAAGCAGTGAGGATCTCCTTACCGCCGCTTTCAAATACATTTATAGGCCTTGTTAAAGACACTTCGCTAGCAGCTTCTATAACGATGGTGGATATGTTTATGGTCGCTCAAAGGATCGCAGCAAGGACCTTTGAACCACTCATCCTCTACATCCTAGCAGCACTCATCTATCTAGTGGTTTGCACACTCTTAACCTATCTTCAATCAAGCCTTGAAAAAGCTGTCTCAAGGTATGTCTAATGGCTATAAATTTTAAAAATATAAGCAAATCTTACGGCGATCATTTGGTGCTAGATAACATAAACACAAGCTTTAAAGAGGGGCAAACAACTGTGATAGTTGGCTCATCTGGTTGTGGCAAATCAACACTTCTTAGATGTATAAATTTACTTGAGATCCCACAAAGTGGCACTTTAGAGGTAGATGATAGGAGTGTAAATTTTAAAGAGAAGCTTAGCTCAAAAGAACTTTTAGAAATTCGCAAAAAAACTGGTATGGTCTTTCAAAGCTTCAACCTCTTCCCACACCTAACAGCACTTCAAAATGTCACTGAAGCTCCGATCTACGTTCAAAAAAAAGATAAAAACGAAGCGATAAAAGAGGCAAAAGATCTTTTAGCCAAAGTGGGGCTTAGTCACAAAGAAGACACCTATCCAAACAGGCTCTCAGGCGGTCAAGCGCAGCGTGTAGCCATCGCTAGAGCACTAGCTGTAAATCCATACTTTTTACTGCTTGACGAGCCTACAAGTGCGCTTGATCCAGAGCTTGAGGCCGAAGTTTTAAAGGTAATCTTATCTCTTGCAAAAGAGAAAAAGTCTATGATCATCGTCACTCATAATATGAATTTTGCTAGAAAGATAGCTGATAGAATTTTGTTTTTAGATAAAGGCGTGATCGCATTTGATGGCTTGGTAGATGAGTTTTTCAATAGCCAAAACGAAAGAATAAAAAGCTTTATCTCGGCTATGGATATATGAAAATTTTAGCTAGAAAATCTAGCTAAAATTACATTAAGCAAAGTAAGGTTTTATCTGCTCGATCCAAGCTGAAATTCTACCCTCAGTTTTGTCGCTTTGATTGTCAGCGTCAAGCGCTAAACCTACAAATTTTCCATTTTTTACGGCATCAGAGCCATCAAATGTATATCCGTCAGTGCTAACCTCACCAACTACATTTGCGCCAGCTTTTACGACCTCATCATAAAGCTTTGCCATGCCATTACAGTACTCATCAGAGTAGCTCTCGCTATCACCCATGCCAAAAACAGCGACTGTTTTTCCGCTTAGATTTAGCGCTTTAAAGTCAAACGCATCCCAGTCATCTTGAAGATCGCCACTACCCCAGGTTGATGTACCAAGGATGAGCTTATCAAAGCTATTTAGTTTTGCTGCGTCTACATCGGCAACGTTTAAAAGCTCATTTTCAAGGCCTAGACCCTCACTTATAAGTTTTGCTGCATCTTCGGTATTTCCCATGCTGCTTCCATAAACTATACCTATCATTTTTATCCTTTTTAAAAAATTTTACTAATAATCGTATAAGGCACAAGCTTGATCAAACCTCTCGCACAACAGTGTCTAACCTCAACGTGTCGCCTAAATTCCTCATTTCTAGGAAAAACGATATAAACCATCTCACACTCGTGACCAAGCACACCGACGGCTCTATCTATATCGTCGTTTAAATTTCTCATATCATCAAAGCTCACTTTTTTAAAGCTTGGCATGACACTGAGCAAATTTTTACCATCTTTTTTGACCGAGATGACACCGCTATTTAGCATGACCTCTTTGTCTTGATGGCGGAGGCGTATTTTATCATAAACAAATTGACAAAACATCTGTGCCGCATCGATACAAAACTCAAATTTCCCACTTACATAAAGCATTTTTATCATCTTTGCAGCCGCCATCTTTGGCTCTTTTGCTATAAATTTGATCTTTGAAAAGTCGCCTTTTAAATAAGCATTTATGATGATATTTGATGAAAAACAAAAGCGATCTGCTGGCTTACAATTTAGACATTTTCCGCGAAGCAGGAAATTTATCCTGGCCTCAAAAATTTCTTTGAAATTTAGAAATTTAGCGTAAGAAAGTGGTATTTTTAGCTCACTTTCTACACCAGAATTATAAAGTGCAATAAAAATTTTTGCACGTGAAAGCCTATCAAGCTTTGCAAAAATATTTGGAGTTATTTCGCCAATATCTGATAAAAGCCCGAATCTCATTGATTATTCTTTGCATCCAAATTCCTTATCTAGCCCAAAGACCTTGCAGTACTCGCAAAATACGCAACTAACGCTTCTTTTTGCACAAACAATTGGAATATTTCTCTTTTTTGCTTGAGTTTTAATAGTCTTCATCGTGTTGTGGTTTAAAAAACTAGTTAGCATCACCACGCACTCAGTATCTTGAGGGATTGGCTTGCGATTTACACGGTTTTCATTTCTAGCATCCCAGTGTTCTATCTTCTCAGCTCCCAAATCATGTAAAACTGCCTTGATAGGCGTTATCTCATCTGCACCGATAACTAAAACTGACATAATAAGCTCCTAAAATTTATTCATTTTCTGATAATGATTATAAGGAAGTTTAACTAAAATTTTTCTTAGTTATGATATTTATTATCACTTATATGTAGAAATTTGTAACGTTTTGCTTAGAATATTTAAACATCTAAATTCTCTTAACCTTAGATACCGCAAACAAAAATATGATAAGTCCGCTTGCGGCAAAAAAACTACCAACATTCCCGATATTTTGCTCGCCTAAATGAACTATCGTTTGATGCCCTATTAGCGCCCCTGCTCCGATGCCTATGTTATAAATAGCCGAAAATATCGCCATTGCGGCATCAGTTGCATTTGAGGCTAAATTTAGCACTTTTATTTGAAAGCTCATATTTACACCAGCTATGCCAAGCCCCCAAACAAAGGCCAAAACTAGCATTAAAACTTCATTTTTAGCAATAAAATTTAACAAAAGCAAGCAACATAAAATAAGCATAATAGAAATTGCAGAAAATGCATTTGGAATAAGCTTATAAAATTTAGAGAAAAGCAGGCTTGCGACTACACCAGCAACGCCAAATATAAGCAAGAATATTGTGATAAATTTTCCATCAAAGCCACTGATATCTTTTGCAAATGGCTCAATGTAGCTATAAGTGCTAAAATGCGCGCTTATGATAATTGCCGTTAGTAAAAATATGACCATTAAAAGGCCATTTCTTGCAAGCTCTGGCAAGCTTTTAAGTGAGCCTGAGTTTTTACTTGGCAGAAGTGGCAAAATTTTATATAGCCAAACTCCAACACCAACAGCAAAAATTCCGATCAGTCCAAAGGTCACACGCCAGCCAAGTGCGTCACCTAAAATTCTTCCAAGTGGCAGACCAAGTATCATCGCTAGTGATGTACCAAGAGCTAGCAATCCAAGAGCTTGCGAGCTTTTATTTATCGGAGCTAGCCTAACAGCAAGTGAAGCAGTGATAGCCCAAAAAATGGCATGGGCAATAGCTATCATCAACCGAGCAATAATTAAAATTTTAAAATTCCAAGCAAAGGTGCAAAGCATATGAGCTACAACAAATACGATAAAAACTTTTAAAAGAAGAGATTTTCGTTCTAAATTTGCAGTTAAAAGCATAAGCGGTAAAGAGAGTATAGTGACGCTCCACGCATAAATCGTGATGATAAGACCAGTATCGGCGGTGCTCATATCAAAGTCTTTTGCAATATCACTTAAAAGTGGCACTGGGACAAACTCAGTAGTGTTAAATATAAAAGCACAAAAAGCAAGAGCTATAACCCTTAAATAGGCTACCCTATGAACACTTATCAAATTTTATCCTTAAATTTTTTCATTAAGGTAATGGAATTTTGCTTAAAGTTAGTAATTTAAAAGGCAAAATTCTCAGAATTTATTAATGACATAGATTAATAGTAGATTTTGGAAACTAGCTCTATAATAAAAGATTTTTAAAAATCGTAAGAAAATTTAAGGCGGAAAAATGGCTAAAATAATGAAAACTATGGACGGAAACGAGGCTGCGGCGCACGCGGCTTACGCATTTACCGAGGTTGCGGGCATATACCCGATCACCCCTAGCTCGCCGATGGCTGACTACACCGATATGTGGGCGGCTCAGGGCAAGAAAAATTTATTCGGCATGCCGGTTAAAGTAGTCGAAATGCAAAGCGAGGGCGGGGCGGCGGGCACTGTGCACGGCTCGCTGCAAGTAGGCGCCCTAACTACGACATACACGGCTTCGCAAGGCCTTTTGCTAAAAATCCCGAATATGTACAAAATCGCAGGCCAGCTACTGCCGGGCGTCATCCACGTGAGCGCGCGCTCTATCGCGGCTCAGGCGCTTTCTATCTTTGGCGATCATCAGGACATTTATGCCTGTCGCCAAACGGGCTTTGCGATGCTAGCAAGCGGCTCTGTGCAGGAAGTCATGGATATCGCGGGCGTCGCGCATCTAGCGGCGATCAAGGGTCGCGTGCCGTTTTTACACTTTTTCGATGGATTTCGCACGAGCCACGAGATACAAAAGGTCGAGGTGCTTGACTATGCGCACTTTGATAGGCTTCTTGACCGCGAGGCGCTGCAAAAATTTAGAGACGAGGCGCTAAGCCCTGAAAGCCCGAAGACTCGCGGTACAGCTCAAAACGACGATATCTACTTCCAGACGCGCGAGCTAGCTAACCGCTACTACGACGCGGTGCCTGATATCGTAGCCGAGTATCTAAAAGAAATTTCAAAAATCACGGGACGAGACTATCGTCCGTTTAATTATTACGGCGATCCGCACGCTACGCGCGTCGTGGTTGCGATGGGTTCGGTAACGCAAACTCTAGAAGAAGTCGTCGATCACCTGCGCGCAAAAGGCGAAAAAGTAGGCGTGCTAAAAGTGCATCTATACCGCCCGTTTAGCCTAAAATACCTCTTTGACGTAATGCCTGAGACGGTAGAAAAGATCGCCGTGCTAGACCGCACGAAAGAGCCCGGAAGCCTCGGCGAGCCGCTATATCTGGACGTCAAGGCTGCGTTTTACGGACACAAAAATCAGCCCGTGATCGTGGGCGGACGCTACGGCCTAAGCTCAAAGGACGTCGATCCTGCACAAATGCTGGCGGTTTTTGAGAATTTAAATTTAAGCGAGCCAAAAAACGGCTTTACCGTCGGTATCGAGGACGACGTGACCTTCACCTCGCTAAAAGTCGGCGAGAAAATTTCGCTAAGCGACGCAAGCGTGAAAGAGTGCCTATTTTACGGCCTTGGCGCGGACGGTACCGTTGGAGCGAATAAAAACTCAATCAAAATCATCGGCGATAAAACCGATCTTTACGCGCAGGCGTATTTTGCATACGACAGTAAAAAATCGGGCGGCTACACGCGCTCGCATCTACGCTTCGGTAAAAACCCGATCCGCTCGACCTATCTCGTCTCAAATCCCCACTTTGTAGCCTGCTCGGTCGCGGCGTATCTTGAAATTTACGACGTCATAGACGGTATCCGCGAGGGCGGAACGTTCCTGCTAAACTCGATCTGGGACGCCGAGCAGACGGTCGCTAAACTACCTAATAAAGTAAAGAAAATTTTAGCTGAGAAAAGAGTAAATTTCTACATCATCAACGCCACTAAGCTAGCTCGCGAGATCGGGCTAAAAAACCGCACGAATACCATCATGCAGTCGGCGTTTTTTAAACTTGCAGACATCATCCCATTTGCCGACGCGCAAAAATACATGAAAGAGTACGCACACAAAGCCTATGCCAAAAAGGGTGAAGCGATCGTGGAGATGAACTACAAGGCTATCGATATGGGCGCGGATGGGCTGGTCAAGGTCGAAGTAGATCCTAGCTGGGCAAATTTGACGGATGACGCCGCTAACGAGGAGAAATACGTCGGCGACGAATTTATAGAAAAAATCGTCAAGCCTATCAACGCCGCCAGGGGCGATAGCTTGCCCGTTTCGGCATTTGTGGGCTATGAGGACGGACACTTTAAATCAGGCACGACGCAATACGAAAAACGCGGTATCGGCGTAATGGTACCGAAGTGGATCGAGGGCAACTGCATCCAGTGTAATCAGTGCGCCTTCGTCTGCCCGCACGCGGTGATCCGCCCGTTTCTAATCGACGAAAACGAGCTCGCCGCCGCGCCGCAAACCGTGCAAGATCACGTCCTAGACGCCAAAGGCAAAGAGGTAAAAGGGCTAAAATACAAAATCCAAGTTAGCCCGCTTGACTGCACGGGCTGCGAGCTGTGCGCTCAAATTTGCCCGAGCAAGGAAAAATCGCTCGTCATGGTACCGCTAGCCGAGGAGATGGAGCGACACGAGCAGGAAAACGCCGATTATTTATTTAAAAAAGTAACCTACAAAGACGATCTGATGAGCAAAGATAGCGTCAAGGGCGTGGGATTTGCGCAGCCGCTATTTGAGTTTCACGGTGCGTGTCCCGGATGCGGCGAGACGCCTTATATCGGGCTTGTTACGAGACTTTTCGGCGACCGTATGATCGTGGCAAACGCCACCGGTTGTAGCTCGATCTACGGCGGTAGCGCGCCTTCGACGCCTTATACGACGAACAAAGAGGGCAAGGGCGTAGCGTGGGCGAATTCGCTATTTGAGGATAACGCGGAGTTTGGCATGGGTATGAACGTCGCGGTAGAGACGCTGCGCCACCGTATCGAAGACGTCATGCTACGCACCAAAGACGCCGCGCCAAATGCCCTAGCCGCGCTATACTCCGACTGGATCGCACACAAAAACGACGGCGAGAAAACGACGCAAATCGCTAAAATTTTAACACCGATTTTGGAGCAAAATTTAAGCGTAGAGGGCGTAAAAGAAATTTTAGAGTTAAAAAGATATCTCGTCAAAAAATCCCAGTGGATCATCGGCGGCGACGGCTGGGCCTACGACATCGGCTTTGGCGGGCTTGATCACGTGCTAGCTAGCGGCGAGAACGTAAACGTGCTCGTGCTTGACACCGAGGTCTACTCAAACACCGGCGGCCAAAGCTCAAAATCAAGCCGCGCAGGCTCCATAGCGCAGTTTACCGCTAGCGGCAAGCCGATGCAAAAAAAAGATCTAGGCTACATCGCGATGACCTACGGAAATATCTTCGTAGCTCAAATCAACTCAAACGCCAGCCAGGCAAACACGATAAAAGCCATCGCCGCAGCCGAAGCCTACGACGGACCTAGCCTCGTGATAGCGTATTCGCCGTGTATCGCGCACGGTATAAAAGGCGGCATGGCGCTCTCGGGCGGTCAAGGCGAGCTAGCGACCAAATGCGGCTACTGGCCGACCTACGTCTACGATCCGCGCCTAATCAAAGAGGGCAAAAATCCGCTCAAAATGACCTCAAAAGATCCTGATTGGTCGCTTTACGAGGAGTTTTTGCTAAACGAGGTTCGCTACAACTCGCTTAAGAAAACCAATCCGCAGCACGCGGACGAGCTGCTGGCTAAAAACAAGGCCGACGCACAAAGACGCTACCGTCAGCTAAAACGCCTAAGCTTGGCTGACTTTAGCGACGAGATCGAGTCTAGCGCGCCTGAAAGCGCCGAGGATGCCTCTGCCGGCAGCGTAGCCGAGTAAAGAGTAAATTCTCCCGCTTAAATTTATCATGTGGGAGAATTTTGTTTTTAGATAATTTCACTTAAAAAATAAAATAACCCACAAAAAAAATAAGCAAGTTTCTAAATCCTTAAAGTGAAATTAAGTCGTAAAAAGTCAAAATCGTATATCTTAAAACAAGTAAAAAGGAGCAAAGATGCTTATTACTATAATTGTTGTTGTTATTGCCCTAGCGGCTTATATTATTAAAATATACAATAAACTACAATTAATGATGCAAAACATCAGAGAGAGCTTCGCAAATATCCAAGCTACGCTCAAAAAACGTTTAGATCTATCAAATCAAATAATAGATATAGCCAAAGATTATGCAAGTAGCGAACAAATGATTCAACTTGGCGTTTCTGGAAATGGAGTCGCAAAAGTAGCTGCTTTGGCTCAAGCCTTTCCGGAACTAAAGGCTAACGAAACATATCAAATGCTAATGTCGCAGTTAGAAAAAATCGAGAGCGAACTCCTAAATAAACGTGAAAGCTACAATGCTGAGGTAAAAAGCTATAATTCTTATAAAAATGCGTTCCCGCAAGTCCTAATAGCCTCAAAACTATCTTTTGAATCAGTCGCTTATTTTGACATTAATGATGAGGACTTTAGTGAAAATTTAAAAATATTTAAAAAAGATGATTCGGCTAGAATACAAGAAATTTTAAGTGACTCTAATAAGAAAATCACCGATATTGCAATGAATGCAAAAAAGATGATTAACGATAAAATTTCAAATAATCCAAACCAAAAAGAGTAATTTTTTATAAAATCATAAATGGTTTGAATGACTAAAATTTAAAAGATATAGATGAACCAAATTAGTCCATTTAAACCGATTTTTGATAAAAACTCTAAAATTTTAATCCTCGGCTCATTCCCTTCCGTAGTTTCTCGCAAGCTGGGCTTTTACTACGCAAATCCACAAAACCGCTTTTGGCGAGTGCTGGCCGGGATTTTAAACGCTCCGCTGCCTACAAGCATGGATGAAAAGATAAATTTTCTACTCGCTCACCGCATCGCTATCTACGATGCCGCGATCTCGTGCGAGATAAAGGGCTCGAGCGATGCTAAAATGACCGCCGTTGAGCCTGCAAATTTGGAGCCGATTTTTAGCGGAGCGCGCATAGCGCAAGTTTACGCAAACGGCGGTAAGGCGCACGAAATCTGCGAAAAATACCTAAAAAATCAAATTTTAAACGCAACGGGTAAAGAACCCGTCAAGCTACCCTCGACCAGTCCCGCAAATGCAAATTTTAGTTTTGAAAGGCTCGTGCAAGAGTGGACGATCGTCGCCGAAGCGTTAAAAGACGGCTAAATTTGATGCGAGCCTTCAAATTTAACTCATCCAAAATAATCGCACCTTCACCTTAAATTTAGTTTCAAATTTTAAAATAACCCAAATTAAACAAAGCAGGAAAACCATGAAAATCTTAAAATTTCTATTTTTACTTCCGCTTCTAGCCATCGGTGCGCAAGCGCTGGAGCCAAAAATCATAATGAAGCCCGAAGCGAGCCTAAAAAATGGCCTTTACTACGTAAAAGGCAAGCTCTACGACGGCACGTTAAAGATGCTGCGCTACAGCGTCGAGGACCTATATGACGTAAATGCGATGGGCATGGTCTATCCGAGGCTAAAACCTCTGCCGCCCACGCTTATACGCGAGATAGACGTGCAGGGCGGCACGGCGGTGCGATATCGAGACTATTTTGACGGCAGAGACAAGCCCTCAAACGAATATCCCCTAAAAAACGGCGTCCGCGAGGGCACGGCTAAGCACTACCATGCAGATAGCGGCGCTCTGATGGGCGAGAGCGAATACAAAAATGGTGTCCGCGACGGGCGTTATCGCCGCTACTACTTTGACGAGGGCGGCGCGTTAAAGCAGGAGGGCTTTTTCAAGGCGGACAGGCGAGAGGGCATTTTCACGGACTATTACATTAGCGGCGAGGTTAGCGCACGCAGTCCATACGCGGGCGGGCTTCGAAACGGCGAGGACTTCGACTACTACAAAAGCGGTAAAATTCGAGGCGTGCGAACCTACAAAGAGGGCAAGCGAGAGGGCGCGGAGACGTGGTACTACGAAAGCGGCACCGTGGAGGAGACTGGCGAATACAAAAATGACCGCAAAAACGGCGTTTGGAAGCGATTTTACGAAAACGGCAAAACGCGCGTGGTAGAAAATTACAAAGACGGCGAAAAGGACGGCGTCGCGCGCGAATACTACGTGGGCGGCAAGCTACGAGGCGAATACGAGTACAAAGACGGCCGCCAAACGGGCGCGGGGCTGGACTACTACGAGAGCGGGGCGCCGGCGGCAAAAGTAATGTTTAAAAACGGGCGCTATCACGGGCTGTACGAGGAGTATCACGAAAACGGCAAGCTAAAAGCCAGAGTGATGTTTGAGGACGGGCTGGAGGTCGGCGAGGCGCGCCACTACTACGCAAACGGCAAACTAGAGGCCGAGGGGGAGTTTGAGCGCGGCAGGCTCATCCGCGCCAAAAAATACGACGAAGCGGGTAAGCTAATCAGCGATAAACAGGGTAAAAACAGACTTCCGAGGGAGTAAATACTAAAATAAGTTGTTACTGGCATCATTTGAATTTTTATCAAACCAAATATTTGCATCTTTTATATTTTGAATATTTTAATTAGCTTTATTTAACCACTATCATTTTAAATGCAAGATACTTTTATTTTTTTTGCGCGCAGATAAATTTTTAGCAAAGCTGCGACGAAATCGCTGCGACAACAATAGCGTACAAAAACGGCTCGAATGCATACTATCAAACGCAAAACGATCCTACGAATACGGCGAGTGAGTAAAAAGCGCAAATTTTACTAAAAAACGTATTTTTTAATATCACGCAAACATCGTATAACACGTACCAGTCAGACGTATTGCAATGCTTTTAGCCACGTTGTTGTCGCGAAATTTTAACTCGCGGTCGCAAAAGACGAGGCTAAATTTGATATTCGCCTGGGCTTAGCTCTCCTCGTAAAAGCTTGCCAAAGCGCGCAGCTGCGGCATCTACGGCATCGTCGCCAAACTCGCCCGGCTCAAATCCGCTACTAATAAACGGCACGGCAAACTCCATCCCGCAGTAGTTTGCCGCGATCTTAAGCGGCGTTAAAATTTCATCCAAGCTAAAGCCGATCGCGCCCTGTTTAGAGTATTCGCTAAGCGGAGTACTGACGCTTAGCGCAAGCTGCAAGACCTTGCCTTTAAGCGCGCCGGAACCCACCAGCTCGTGCGAAAAGACGATGTCGATATAGGCTTTTAGCATAGGCGGCACGTTTAGCCAGTGCATCGGGTACAAAAATACGATGCGCTCGGCAGCCGCTAACGCGTCTTGCTCTGCGCGGGCGTCTATGCGCGCGATATCTAAGCCGTAAAGCCCCTCCAAATGCCGCACCTTAGCGTCCGCTGCGGCCTTTGCTACCTGAGATAAGGCTTTGTTTACGCGCGATGCGGCGAGATTTGGGTGCGATAAAATCACAAGAGTTTTCATGTTGTTTCCTTTGTTAAAATTTGCGGAATCATATCGCTAAAAAGCTAAAAGTAGATTAAAAATGCTTGCCAGAGCGAGACTTTTACAAGCAAGAAAGCAAAAAATTACATTTTTATAAAACAGACAACTATATCTACAACTATCCTTATAGCGTCAGTTATCTGCTATCACAATTCTTTCTAAGTGAGTTTAAAAAAGATGAAGCAAAATTTTGCAAAATTTATAAACAATTTTTAATAGAGTGTGGCACAAAAAGCGTGGAAGAGCTAATGAAAAAACACTTTAAAAAAGATACGACAAAGTGCGAATTTTGGCTGATTGGCATAGATGAAGCGCTAAAAAATTTAGATGAGTTTAAAAAGGTAGTGACCGTATAAATTCACTAGTTATCTTAAACGTTTTATTTTTTTTCGAGAAATTTTATAAATTTTTGATGGAGCATCTTCGAAAAAATGATCATCTACTATTTCATCAGCCACGCTCATAGCCCAAGCTTCATTAAAATTTTGCCCATTTTTGTTCGCACTGCTTGAATAAAGCCAGTCAAATTTAGCTAAAAATTTTTCGTGCTCGCACTCTTTTACGACTCTAATAGCCTTTAAATTTGGATACAAAAATGTAGCTTTTCTTGAACGGCGTATAAAATTTTTATACTTTTTTGGCACTCTAACAAGCTCATTTAAAACGCTAAATTTCGCTGTCGTGATAAGGCAAGGTTTATTTTCATCACGCATTTTGGCCTTATTTATCTCTTTATAATCTTTACTCAAAAAGCCGGCTGTCGTATCGGTTTGTGCTAGAAATATCATAATTTTTCTCTTTTTGATAGTAAAAATATACAAGAGATTATTAGAGCAAATCCTAAAAAATCCCAAAATACAAATTTTGTCCCAAGCCAAAAATAGCCAAAAAATGCTGCACTTAGTGGTTCTATGCAGGCTAATAAACTAGCTTTTGCTGCGCCTATGAGCTTAACACCTATCATATAAAAGCTAAATGCAAAAATGGTGCCAAGCGTAATAACAGCAATAAATGCCAGCCATTGATTTATCCCATTAAGCCCAGCAAAATCCCAAACTCTCATATAGCAAGCAAGCACTACTCCACCCATAACCATTCCCCAACCAAGCGTGAGAGTGACTGAATACTTCGCATTTAGCCTTGCTGGAGCTAGGTTATAAACGCAGACGCAAATAGCGCTCACCAAGCACCAAAATAGCGCTTTTGGCGAAATGACAAGAGATGAAATTTGCGCATGTGTGCTCAGGAAAAATACGCCAAGCATGGCTAAAAATAGAGCCAAAATTTCAAGTATTCTTGGGGCGCTTTTTTCTTTTATGCAAATGACCATTAAAATTAAAGCAGGAGCAGTGTATTGAATAACAGTCGCAACTGCGGTATTTGAAAGCTCAATGGAGTAAAAATAAGCATACTGCGTCATCATAAGCCCAAGCAAGGCATAAACTAAAAACTCGCCAAGTAGTTTTATATCTTTAATCGGAGCAAAAACGGTACTTGGTTCTTTAAAAGCATAAAAAATCACAACAACAATGCCAGCTAGCATCAGTCTATATGGCACCAAAAAATCAGAACTTATACCAAGTGAAAATAGATACTGCCCACAAACCCCGCTAAATCCCCAAAGGATACCGCCAACCAAAGTAAGGAGTATCCCAAGACGATGAGTATTCATTAAATTTATCTATCTTTATGAAGCTGTGCATCTTTGCCATAATACGGCGAATATGGTCCATAAAGTATGCAGTTATGGCAATCTCTTGAAAATAAATAAGCATCTGCCATCACTGCTAGATCGTATGATCTATCTGAGATGGTATTTGCCACCTGCGAGATGACAGCTGAGACTAACATGCCAAGTAGGCTACTTTGACCGCTGCTGCTATCTTCTGCTGCCATAGCACTGCCTTGCCAAAGAGTAGCGCCGCTTTTTATATCGATAAGCTTTGCTTCAAGGACAACCTTTGTTGAGCTTGAGATGACTGCATAGCTCGTACCATAATCTTTTATATTTATGTAAAGCACACTATCTGCATGGAAAATTTTATCAAGCTTATTTAGTGGCACGGCTGCGATCTCGCTTGGCTCGGTTATGCCATTTAGCTTAAAGGTATCATTTACAAGAGCTACTGGAAATACGTAGTACCCTGCTTCACTTAATGGTGCGACTGCATTTGCCAAAACAGCAGCTGGACCTGAAATTTCTGTGCTATCGTTTGTTGGCATAAGCACTAAGATAGAGTGAGGTCTTTTTTGTAAAAATTCTGAGTAGTCGTATGGCTCAGGCTCTTTTATAGAGCAACCCGTAAAAAATACTACCAAAAATATGGCGGCTATAAATTTCAGGCTATTTTTCATTATTTGCCCCCTCTTTTTGCTCTACTTTTTTTGGAGTTAAATTTTTAGAGCCTTTGATGAAATTTATATACTCCCTTGACTCTGGGAAATTCTCTACTTCTTTGTCAAAATTTGCATTTGCAGCGCCTAAATTTCCGTTATTTAGATACAAAAGTCCAAGGTGTGCGTATACGCCAGGAGCGATCTTGTAGCCCTTTTGTGTTGATATCTGCACCAAATTTTCTAAGCGTGAAATTTGCTCGTTTGTATCGCCCTCTTCATTTAGATAGCTATATAGCGAGCTACTATATGATCCATCCCAATAATAAAGCGATCTTGGAGCGTTTGAATGGCCGCAACCCGCTAAAAATAGCACAAAAAGCGCGAGGCCAGCAAGCTTTATTTTACTTGCCATGCTCCACTTTCTATGCCATTTACTAGATTATTTACCGCTTCAATAATAGCTAGGCTTAAAACCTTGCCATTTAGCGTAGAGTCGTATCCTGCTGTGCCACCAAAGCCGATGATCTCTCTGTTTGAAAGGGTGTATTCGCCAGCACCGCTAACCGAATAGACAACCTCAGCTGTTCTGGTATCAACGATATTTAAATTTACCTTTGAATAGGCAGTTTGTTGCTTACCTTTGCCAAGTATGCCAAATAGCTGATGATCGCCCGTAGTTTTTCGTCCAAACTCGGTCACATCACCAGTTATCACGTATCTTGCACCTTTTAGATTTTGAGCAGTTTTACTTAGCTCGCTCTCTTGTTTGGTCACTTTCATATTTGATCTATCAAGCACCAAAAATCTACCACTTTGCTGTAAATTTGTGATCAAAATGCTTTGAGCTTGGTTGCCAAGCCTATCCTCGCCATCAGCAAATACACCATTTTGGTAAGCTGATTGATTATTAAATCGGCCTATCGAAACTGAAATTTTTTGACCATTGTAAACTGTGCCGTAGCTTGCTACTTTTGGAGTCTCAACAACCCTTGAGCTCTCACTCGCACATCCAGCAAAAAGAGCTGCCGTAAGCAAAACTGCACCAAATTTAAATATATTTTTCATTTTTATCCTTTGCGACAAAATCGCTTGTATATTACTAAATTTCTTTTTAAATAGCTTTAAATTTCATCCATGTACCTTTTAGATATCTAATTGTAAAAAGCACCGCCTTTACAGCCCAGTCAGCAAACATTGCAAACCAAGTACCTATCATACCAAGATCAAATGTAAGTGCAAAAATATAGGCCAATATGACTCTACAAGCAAACATGCAAACTAAATTTACAATCATCGGATATTTAGCGTCCCCAGCAGCACGAAAAACGGTCGGATATGTGTAGGCAAGTGGCCAAATAAGACACATAGCGATACCGTGATACCAGACGATCTGCCTTGTTAAATTTATGGCTTCTTCCGAGAGATTATAAACAAGAAGCAATGGCTCAAGTAAAAGCAAAATTACTGCTGTGCTAAAAAGCTGCACGATGTAGATGCTTATCATTGATTTTCTTACGTAAAATTTAGCCTGAGCAAAGTCGTTTGCGCCGATGCATCTAGACACTACGACGCTTAGGCCTGTGCCTATCGCCATGCCAGGGAGCACTTGAAACATCACGATCGTCCCTCCCACGGCATTTGCAGCGATACTTGCTGTACCAAAGAGTGAAACAAGACTCAAAACGATGATACGACCCACATAAAACATCGAATTTTCAAAGCCATAAGGTACGCCGATGTTTAAAATTTTCTTGATGATTTCGTAGTCAAATTTATAGATGAAGCTCTTTCTTATGTGAAGTTTTAGTCTTATATCAAGAAGCAAATAGACTATAACAAAGCAAGCAAGCATCTTGGCTATAAGCGTACTGATGGCAATACCTAAAATACCAGTATGAAATGTATAAATACTAATGGCAGTTAGAAGTACGTTTAATAAATTTGCAGCCGCCATAATATACATAGGAAGCTTGGCATTTGACATCGTGCGAAAGATCGCCGCAGCTGCTGCATAGACAGCTAAAAATGGCGCGGAAATGGCCGAGAAAACAAGATAGTGGCTAGCATCATGCCTTACTTGCTCACCAATATCACCAAAGACATAATCTAGGATAATATCTTTTAAAACTATGATGACCGCTGCGATAAAAAGGGCAAAGATAAAACTAAACCAAACGAGCTGATTTGCTGTGATTTTGGCATTGCCACTTTGTTTATTACCAAGATACTGGCTAGCAACCACTGAGCCGCCAGTAGCTATAGCAGTAAATATGCTAATAAAAAGCGCCATGACAAATTCCACAAGACTAATCGCACTTACAGCGCTTTCACTAACACTTGCTGCCATTAGCGAGTTTGCAAGCCCTAAGCTATACTCTAAAAACTGCTCAACCGCAATAGGGAAAAATAGCTTTGCAAGGTCGGCATTTGAGAAAAATTTTGTATTTTGATCTTTGATTTTGTTTACCATGCTTCCCCTAAGATAAACTTAAAAATTTTAATATATTTAAGCCAAGATCTGCTTTTTTGCAAATCCTGACTTAAAAATTTAGTGTCTTGAAAGATAATTTGTATCGTAGTTATTGCTTAAAAAGTCTTTGTTTTCCATCATAGCGATGTGAAAATCTTTTGTTGTTTTTATGCCATTTATTATGAGTTGATCAAGAGCTACTTTCATCTTATGGATCGCCCTATTTCTATCAGTGTCCCAAACCACAAGTTTGCCGATCATACTATCGTAATACGGCGGTATCGAGTAGTCTTGATAGATATGGCTATCCATTCTTACATTGCGGCCACCTGGGCAGACATATTTTGTGATCTTTCCAGGACACGGCGTAAATGTATTTGGATCTTCAGCTGTTATCCTGCACTCGATCGCATGACCTTTTAGCTCAATGCTCTCTTGTGATGGTAGTGCCTCGCCTTCAGCCACTTTTATCATAAGCTCGATGATATCAAGTCCGCTTACCATTTCGCTCACTGTGTGTTCAACTTGAAGTCTTGTATTCATCTCAATGAAATAAAAGTCTAAATTTTTATCAACCAAAAATTCAAACGTACCAGCTCCCTCGTAGCCGATCGCTTTTGCCGCCTTTATGGCAGTTTCGTGAAGTCTCTCTCTTGTCTTTTCGTCAAGCAGAATAGCTGGACTCTCTTCGATTAGTTTTTGGTGGCGACGCTGCATAGAGCAATCACGCTCGCCGATATGAAGCACATTGCCATGGCTATCGCCAATTACTTGAACTTCGATGTGGCGTGGGTTTAGGATATATTTTTCCATATACATTGTGCCATCGCCAAATGCACTCATCGCCTCG
This sequence comes from Campylobacter concisus, assembly GCF_003048775.2. Taxonomy (NCBI): domain Bacteria; kingdom Pseudomonadati; phylum Campylobacterota; class Epsilonproteobacteria; order Campylobacterales; family Campylobacteraceae; genus Campylobacter; species Campylobacter concisus. The sequence goes on from NZ_CP049272.1 coordinate 1,618,488, forward strand.
CTCTCAGCAGACCAAAATGCTTTTTCTAAATCAGCCTCTTTTTCAACCACGCGCATACCACGTCCGCCACCACCTGCTGCAGCTTTTAATATGACTGGATAGCCTATCTTTTTAGCTAGCTCTTTTGCTGCTTTTGTGTCAGCCACAGCACCGTCTGAGCCAGGTATGACTGGTACGCCAGCTCTTTGCATGACTTGCTTTGCCTTACTTTTATCACTCATTAAAGCCATTGCAGCGACACTTGGTCCTATAAATTTGATCTTGTGGTGTGAGCAAATTTCAACAAAATTTTGATTTTCACTTAGAAAGCCATAACCAGGAAAAATAGCGTCTGCTTCGCTGATCTCAGCTGCACTTATGATAGCTGGGATATTTAGATAGCTGTCGCTTGAGCGCTCTTTGCCGATGCAAATGGCTACGTCGGCATATTTTACGTAAAGTGCGTCTTTATCAGCGGTTGAATAGACTACAACAGCTTCTTTACCCATCTCCTTTATCGTTCGCAAAGCACGAAGAGCGATTTCGCCTCGGTTTGCGATTAAAATTCTTTTTAATTCCATTAATTTTTCTCCACGCCAAATAACGGCAATCCAAACTCAACTGGCTGTCCGTCAGAGACTAGCATCTCAGTGATCTGGCAGTCAAACTCAGCCTCGATCTCGTTCATTATCTTCATAGCCTCGATGATGCCTACTACATCGCCTTTCCTTACTCTTTGACCTACTTTTACAAATGGAGCGGCACCTGGGCTTGGAGCAGCGTAGAAAGTACCTACCATAGGAGATTTTATGCTATCTTTTGGTGAGTTTGCAGCTGGTTTTACCTCTGAATTAACGACTACATTTACAGGTGCTGGAGTTGGCGCTTGTGCTGCTGGTTTAGCAGGCGCGCAATAATCTGAAAATTTTTCAAGCTCTACCTCAAAATCACCACTTTTTATTTTGATATGATTCATCTCCATATCATTAAAAAATTCGATAAGCTCTTTTATATCTTCTTTTTTCATAGAAATTTCTCCTAAATTTTTATATAAGCGTCTAATTGTAGCGAAAATTAGATAAAAAATTTTTTTATGAAGCAAAAACGAGAACTCAAAGCTACTCTTTTTTGCTAAGTTATTTTTCAGTAATAATTATCTTAATGCCTTTAGTATCAACTAAACTTTCATCGATGATGATCTCATCTATCTTTGCTGCCCTTATCACGCCACTTTTTGGATTTTTTATGCTTTTTATCGCTCCGCTTGTGCTTACATCGACACTTGAATATTCAAACGCAAGACTCGTGTCCATAAAAATGCAACCTTTTACGATCAAATTTTCCACGTAACAAAGTGCTTGCAGACTCTTTATCGTGCAGCTTATGAGCGTTACATTTTTTGAGTTCCAAGCTAGATATTCACCTGAGATTAGGCAGTTTTGTGCGGTCACGTTTTCGCAGTTCCAAAATGCATCTTTTGAGATGAGCTTTGAGTTTGTGATATGGACATTTTTACAACCATCAAAGCAGTAGTTCCCGTCTAAATTTAGCCCATTGATCTCTAAATTTTCGCTATTTGCCCCAAAGTAATCGCCCCTAGCAAAGACGTTTTTTATCTTCACATCCGCGCATCCCCAAAGTGTTTCACTAGCATCTGAGAAATTTACATTTTCTAGCGAAATTTGCGAGCTTTTTCTAAAGCTTTTTGGAGCGTTGATGAGCGCGTCTTTGAAGCTTAAATTTGCACTGTACCACATGCCAGCTCTTGCTAGAGGCTCCAAGTATCCGCCATTTAGCGTGACATCACTTGCGTACCAAAGTGGGTATTTGTAGGCAAAAACGCACTCATTTAGCTTTAAATTTGAGCTGTGCTTTAGCGGCGACTCGCCATCCTCAAAGATACAGTTTGTAAAATTTACACTTCTTGCCCCAAACATCGCACGCTCGCCAGTAAAAATTTCTGCATTTTTCTCTTGCATTTTTGTCCTTTATTAATTTTTGCTGTTAAAATTATACTAATTTTCATCTAATTTATTCGCTTTATTAAATTTACTTTAAAGACGCAAAGCGTTATAATCGCCCAAAAAAGGAGCAAAAATGGGTTTAAAGTCAGATTCTTGGATAAGAAAAATGTCTGTTGAGAAAAATATGATAGTGCCATTTGCTGAGGAACAAGTGGGTCGTGGCGTCGTTAGTTACGGCGTTTCTAGCTACGGCTACGATATCCGCGTTGGTGATGAATTTAAAATTTTTACAAACATCGGCGGAACCGTAGTCGATCCTAAAAATTTCGACGAAAAAAACGTAGTAGATTTTAAGGGAGACGTCTGCATCGTCCCGCCAAATTCGTTCGCTCTGGCGCGCACTATAGAGTATTTTAACATGCCAGATAACGTACTAGCGATCTGCCTTGGCAAAAGCACCTACGCAAGGTGCGGCATCATCGTAAACGTCACGCCTTTTGAGCCAGGATTTAAGGGGCATATCACGATAGAAATTTCAAACACGACTCCACTTCCTGCAAAAATTTATGCGAACGAAGGCATCGCACAGGTGCTATTTATCGAGGGTGACGAGCCTTGCGAGGTAACCTATGCTGACAAAAATGGTAAATATCAAGCTCAAGAAGGCATCACACTGCCAAGAATTTTGAAATAATTTTTAGCCTTTGCGACCTTGCAAAGGCTAAATTTTAAACACTACTTTTATGATTTCCTCTAAACATTAATTAAAATTTGACGAAATAGAATCTAGAAAGATAAAAAAGTTTTAATAAATTTTAAAATTTTGGCATAGCTTTTGCTTAAATTTTTATAAAATACAATTTAGATTTAGCTATTTATACCCCAAAAATAGTTAGTAAAGGGCGCAATAATGTTTAATGATAAATCAATACTAATCACCGGCGGAACAGGAAGTTTTGGTAAAAAGTACACCGAAATTTTGTTAAAAAAATACAAGCCAAAAAGGCTAGTTATCTACTCACGCGATGAGCTAAAGCAATACGAAATGGCCCAGGTCTTTAAAGACAAGGCCATGCGTTTTTTTATCGGCGACGTGAGGGACTATAAGCGCTTGAGAACTGCGATGAACGGCGTAGACTACGTCATCCACGCAGCTGCGATGAAACACGTGCCAATCGCAGAATACAACCCAATGGAGTGCATCAAAACAAACATTGACGGCGCTCAAAACGTCATAGACGCCTCTTTGGAGTGTGGCGTTAGCAAGGTGATCGCTCTCTCAACCGATAAAGCTTGCAATCCTGTAAATTTGTATGGAGCCACAAAGCTAGCAAGCGATAAGCTCTTTGTTGCTGCAAATAATATTGTTGGGGATAAAAAGACAAGATTTAGCGTCGTAAGATATGGAAATGTCGTTGGCTCTCGTGGATCAGTCGTGCCGCTCTTTAAAAAACTGATCGCACAAGGTGAAAAAGAACTTCCTATCACGCATGAGAAGATGACCAGGTTTTGGATCACGCTTGAACAAGGTGTAAATTTCGTCCTTAAAAACTTTGAGAGGATGAAAGGCGGCGAAATTTTCATACCAAAGATCCCATCTATGACGATGGTCGATCTTGCAAAAGCCCTTGCACCAGAGCTTGGCGTCAAGATCATAGGCATTCGCCCAGGCGAAAAGATGCATGAGATGATGATCTCAAGAGACGACGCGCATCTTACATACGAATTTGATGATTACTACGTTATTAGTCCGTCTATCCAGTTTTTAACAGCGCAAGACTTCTCGACAAATGCTCTTCATCAAAAGGGCAAACCAGTGAGCGAGGACTTTGAATATAGCTCAAATACAAATAAAATTTGGCTCGATAGAGCAGGCCTTCTTGAGATGATAGGAGATGCTAAATGATCCCTTACAGCCGTCAGCAGATCACAGAAGAAGATATCAAGGTAGTAGCAGATGCACTAAGAGACGACATCTTAACAGGTGGTCAAAAGGTCAGTAAATTTGAAGAGGAGCTGGCAAAGTATGTTGGCGTAAAGCACGTGATCGCTATGAACTCAGCCACTTCGGCCCTTCACGTAGCCTATCTTAGCCTTGGTGTAAAGGCTGGCGATGAAGTGATCACGACGCCCATCACCTTTGCAGCCACTGCAAATGCAGCTTTGATGGCAGGAGCGCAGGTCAAATTTTGCGACGTAAAAGCAAATGGCAACATCGATGAAGAGAAAATTCCAGCTCTAATCACTCCAAAGACAAAGGCGATAACTGCGGTTGATTACGGTGGCAACCCTGTGGAGCTAGATAAGATCATAAATTTAGCCAAAAAACACGGCATAAAAGTGATAGATGACGCCTCTCATGCCCTTGGTAGCGTGCAAAAAGGCGTAAAAGTGGGCGTTAAGGCTGATATTAGCATATTTAGCTTTCATCCAGTAAAGCCTATCACCACGCTTGAGGGCGGCGCGCTTGCTACAAACGACGATGAGCTCGCAAGGCTAGCAAGGCTATATAGAAGCCACGGCATCACCAAAACAAAGCTTTGGGATAGCGACATGAGCTTGCTTGGATACAACTACAGGATCACAGACGTGGCCTGCGCTTTGGGGCTTAGCCAGCTAAAAAGACTGGACGACTTTATCGCCAAAAGAAATGAGATAGCTAAATTTTATGATGAGAAATTTAGCGGGTGCGAGTATCTTAAAACTACAAAGATTCCAGCAAATACAACTAGCTCAAGGCACCTATATCCAGTGCTTTTGGATGAGAAATTTTGGGATAAAAAAGAGCAAATTTTTGAAGAGCTTTTGCAAAAGGGCGTTGGTGTGCAGGTGCACTACAAGCCAACATATAAATTTAGCTTTTATAAAGCGCTCCTTGGCGAAATTTCACTACCAAATGCGGAGAAATTTTATAGCGCTGAGCTTAGCATCCCTTGCCATCACGGCATGAGCGTGGATGATGCTAAATTTGTCGCAAGTACGCTTTTTGACGTGCTAAAAAGCTTTAGTGAGCAAAAATGATCTGCATCATACCAGCAAGAGGCGGTAGCAAGAGGATACCTGGCAAAAATATCAAAGACTTTTTAGGCAAGCCTTTAATCGCATATAGCATCGAGGCTGCGCTAAATTCTAAAGTTTTTAGCGAAGTAATAGTAAGCACCGATGACGAAATGATCGCAAATGTGGCTAGAGAATTTGGAGCTAGTGTGCCATTTTTTAGGGAGGCGAGCTTAAGCGATGACTACGCGACGAGCACTGACGTGATAAAAGACGCGATAAGGCGCACAAATTCTAGCTTTAGTGACGTCTGCTGCCTTTATGCCACAGCACCGCTTATAACGGCTGAAATTTTAAAAGAAGCCGCAGACGAGTTTAAAAAGCAGGAGTGTAAATTTTTATTTTCAGCAACTGCGTTTGATTTTCCTATACAAAGGGCGATAAAACTTGACGAAAACGCTAGAGTTAGCATGTTTTATCCGCAGTTTGAAAAGACGCGCTCACAAGATCTTGAGCCTGCGTTTCATGACGCTGGGGCATTTTATTTTGGCAAAAAAGAGGCTTGGCTGGAGTGTAGTGCCTTGTTTGCACCACACTCAAAGGCATATTTACTACCAAGAAATTTAGTCTGTGACATCGATACGATAGAAGATTTTGAGTTTGCTAAAAAGCTTTATTTGATAAATAACGGAAAGATCTGATTGAAAGAATTTAAAGGACTCCCCCTGCTAAAAACGCTCGTGCGCGCTGATAGTAGCAGCAAGATAGGGCATGGGCACATCAGGCGAGACCTTTTGCTTGCTAAAAAATCTAGCGACATCTCATTTGCTTCACTAAGACTAGATGGTGATATTTTTGATGAGATAAACTACCCTAAATTTACTCTAACAAGCAGCGAGATAGATGAACTTTGCGAACTTATAAAAGATAATAAATTTGAGCTTCTTATCATCGACCACTACGGCTTTAGCTTTGAAGACGAAAGAGCTATAAAAGAAAAAACCGACGTTAAAATTTTATCATTTGACGACACTTATGAAAAACATTGCTCAGACTACATTTTAAACGTAAATTTATATGCGCAAAAGGCAAGATATGAGGGGCTAGTAGAAAAAAGCTGTGAGGTATTTTGCGGGAGTGAGTTTTTGCTAGTTAGAGATGAGTTTTATGAAGAAGCGCAGGTAAAAAGGGAGAAAATTTACGACTACGCTATCATTCTTGGAGGCACTGATATCTCAGGGCTAAGTGCTAAAATTTCAGAAAAACTGCTCTTAAAAGGGCTAAAAACAGCCGTCATAACAACTAGCGGAAATAAAAACTTAAGCGCACTAAAAGAGATATCTAGTAAAAATGAAAATTTTAGCCTTTTTGTAGATAGTAAAAGCGTAGCAAGGCTGATGAATGAAGCCAAAATGCTCATCATAACAGCAAGCTCGCTTGTAAATGAGGCTTACGTTTTGGGAGCTAAATTTAAAGCCATTTGTGTAGCGGATAATCAAAAAGAGATATTTGCTTGGCTCAAAGAAAATGGGTATGAGGCTTACTGGGGAGATGAAATTTGTTTGAGCTTATAAATTTTACCTCACTTAGTGGCGAGCAAAAGCTGATGGTCTTAAAGTGGCGAAACGACGAGCGGATAGCTAAATTTATGAAAAATAAAAGCGTTGGCAAAGAGGAGCATTTTGCCTTTTTAGAGAGATTAAAGAGCATTCAAGATAAGATCTATTTTTTAGTAAAAGATGAGGGTGAATTTATCGGAGTGGTGAGCTTCGTTGATATAACGAAAGAAAGCTGCGAATTTGGCGTTTATAAAAACCCGGAGCTAAAAGGAGTGGGCAAAAAGTTGCTTGATCTCATAAAAGACTACGCTTTTTTTACATTAAAGGTTGGCTCGCTAAAGGCAAAAGCTTATAATAGTAACGAAAAAGCGCTCGCGCTTTATAAAAATTTTGGCTTTAAGATCTATGCAAAAGATGGTGAGTTTAGCTATCTTGAGCTTAAAAATAAAACGGACTAACGGATGAAAATAGGAAATTTTGATACAGACAAAAAGGTCTTTATAATAGCAGAGCTCTCTGCTAATCATAGCGGCAGCCTAAAAACGGCGGTAGATACGATAAAGGCAGCCAAGCGCGCTGGAGCTGACGCGATAAAGCTTCAGACATATACACCTGATAGTTTGACTCTAAATTCACACCTGGACGACTTTGTCATTAAGGGCGGACTTTGGGATGGGAGAAATTTATACGAGCTTTATCAAGAGGCGCTAACGCCAAAAGAGTGGCACGCTGAGCTTTTTAAAGTAGCAGAAGAAGAAGGGCTTATCTGCTTTTCAAGCCCATTTTACAAGGACGACGCCAACTTCTTAGAGCAGTTTAACCCGCCAGCTTACAAGATCGCAAGTTTTGAGGTAACGGACTATGATTTTGTAGAGTTTATAGCTAAAAAAGGCAAGCCCATTATCATCTCAACTGGCATAGCCTATGAAGAAGAGATAAGAGATGTGGTGCAAATTTGTAAAAATGCAGGCAATAGTGACATCGCTCTTTTAAAATGCACTTCAAGTTACCCAGCGCCGCTAAATAGCATGAATTTGCAAACTATAGCTGATATGAGAAAGAAATTTAGCGTTGAGGTCGGCTTTTCAGATCACACATTAGGCGTGACAGCCCCAGTTGTTGCGGTTAGCCTGGGTGCTAGGATAATTGAAAAGCATTTTATACTTGATAAAAGCGTAAAAAGCGTTGATAGCGCATTTAGTCTTGATGAGAGCGAATTTGCTCTTATGACAAAATGCGTTAGAGAGGCCGAGGAGCTTTTGGGTGTGGTAAACTACGAACTAGATGAAAAAGCGGTTTTAAATAGGAGATTTTCACGCTCACTTTATGCAAGCGCAGATATAAAAAAGGGTGAAATTTTTAGTGAGCAAAATATAAGGAGCGTGCGTCCAGGGTACGGCCTGCACCCTAAATTTTTAAAAGAGCTGATCGGTAAAAAAGCAAAAAGAGATATAAAATTTAGCGAGAGATTAACAAAGGAGGATTTGATATGAATAACAAAAACGATAAGGCATCCAATAAAAAGGCAAAACCATCTAAAGATAATGTATCAAATATCCAAAATCCTATCTTTCAAAAAAATCTTCAAGCACTATTTCAACAAGATGAAATTCTAGCAGCAAGGCTTTGGTCTATTGCTGGTAATGAAGACTATGAAATTTTTATAGGGAAAGACCCAATTGATATAAATTTAATAAACAAGCATACTTTTAAATATATCTATGAAAATCCTGGAGCAGACATTTTAAAGCTACTTGAAGATATAGAAAGTGACTATAAACGTTATCCGATACTATTTTTTTATGGACTAGGCAATGGCGTACTCTATAAAGCACTAGCAAAAAATGAAACACACCAAAAAATCGTGGTCATAGAGCCAGAGATCGAGATCATATATCTTGTTTTAAATGTTATTGATCTATCAAGCGAACTAGAAAGTGGGCAGATAATACTTTTTTATTCAAAATTTGCAACCTATACACATTTTTATTATCTGGTTACAGAAGCAAAACTAAACTCATATGCAAAAACCTATGATAATCTTATGATTCATATGCCTTTTTATGATCAATTTGAAGAGGACTACATAAGAATAAATAAAGAGATTACAAGAGCATTTTCTCAAATAGTAGTTGCTCACGGCAATAGCATAGACGATCTTTTATTAGGCACAAGACAAAATTGTGAAAATTTAGTGCCCATGATTAGCAATTATTGCTACACAAGTCTTGTTAAAAAAAGATATGGTCTTATGGATACAGCTATAATTGTATCAACTGGTCCAAGCCTAGATAAACAGCTTAATACGCTTAAAAAATTTGCTCCATATGTTAGCATTATAAGCGTTGATGCCTCTTATCCAATCCTTGCAAGGCATGATATCAAGCCTGATTATGTAATGTCGATTGAAAGAATAGAACCAACTTCTAGTTTTTTTGAAAAAAAACATCCAAATATTGATGACAATATACACTTTGTTGTTGCCTCAGTTACACACAAGCAAACTATTAAAAATATCTTGCCAAGAAAACTAGTACTAACTATGAGACCTCAACAAGAGGAGTATATGTTTGGTCTAAAAAGATATGGATATTTAGGCGTAGGACATAGTTGTGCAAACATGGCCTACCAGCTAGCCTATGTCTTAGGACATAAAAATATCGTTTTCATAGGACAGGATCTAGCATTTGGTAAAGATGGGGCGAGCCATGCGAAAGGTCATGCTTTTGCGCAAGCGGATGAAAATATATTTGTTAAAGCTTATGGCGGAGAGGGAGAGGTTAAAACAACGTATGTTTGGACCCTATTTAAAAACCAGTTTGAAAATGACATCGCCCAATCAAGCTTAGATAATATAAAATCATATAACTGTACCGAAGGTGGTGCTAGAATAGAAGGCACTATAGAAAGGCCATTTTTAGAAGTAATGCATGAGCTTTGCAAAGGCAAAGAGATTAAAAAACTGCCTAATATCAAAAAAGACAGTGAAACGACGGTAAATAAAAACCTTTTAAAAGCTTATAAAGTCATACTTGCAAAAATAAAAGCTCAAAGTGAAGTCAAACAACAAATAGAAAAAGTCTTTTTAGAAGTAGTGCCTAGTATAGATAAATTGCTTGAGCTCAATAAAGAAAATAAAATAGAAAAAAAGCACTTTGATGAGCTTCTTAAAATAACAAAAAAGATAGATAAACTAAAAGATGTAATCGCAAAACGTAATTATCAAAAATATGTAGATAATATATTGCAAATTTCAGTCTACTATCAAGAACTTGAGCTTGCAAAAATTTCTGTAGCACCAAGTGACACAACCATCCAAAAAACCAACAAGCTTCTTATGTGGGTAAATATGCACAAGTACTGGATGTTCTCCGCAGCTGGCGGACTAAATGCCGACATTGAAGTTACTAAAAAAGCTTCAAAAGCACTTGTTACTGAGCTAAAAAAGAGAAAACTAATAACTAAAAACGAGATAGGAAAAGCGAAAGAAAATTTTATACTGAGTATATAAGCTAATTTGTAAGTAGAATTATTTTACTTACAGTCTTTTTATTTGGCTTACTAGTTTTAGTAAGCCTCTGTCACGATTATAAATTTATAACACAACCCATTATAAACCACTAGAGCAAAGATAAAATAGATACATTACTATTTATTTTTAGTAGATAAAGCCCCAAAGTTAGACTTTGGGGCGTGGGTTTGCGTATTGTAAAAGCATTAACACTCTTAAGGCTTTGTTACTGCGACAAAGCCTCTATCTAAAACCTTAATGAAACTATTGTAGAAGCTTCATTACGTTTTGTTGTACGCTGTTTGCTTGACTCATAGCATAAGCACCTGATTGAGCTAGGATGTTATGTTTTGAGAAGTTAGCAGACTCACTAGCAAAATCAACGTCTCTGATTTGAGACTCTGCTGATTTTACGTTAACTTGAGTTACAGTTATGTTATTAACTGTAGCTTGAAGTTGGTTTTGAACTGAACCAAGGTCTGAACGAACTTGATCAAGTGTTTTTTGAGCAGACTCAGCAATACTCATAACAGCCATCGCACCACGAAGTGTCATAACACCAGCAGATTGAGCTACTGATAAAGCTCCACTCATTCTTTGGAAGCCCATAGCAGTTGCTAGGTTTTTATCTATTTGACCTCTTATGTCTCTTAGTGATACTGATTGTTGAGCACCACCATTAGCAGAGAATGCTAATGATAGTTTAGCAACGCCACCAGCATTTAACTTAATATCTCTACCATCAAGGCGAACTAGGTTTAGTCTACCTACGAAACCGGTTAAAGATGTACCCTTACCAGCATTACCTTTGCCACCAAGACCTTTTGAGATATCTTTACCACTTGCTACGATAGCACGGCCATCGCGGCTTGTTAGGACCATTTTACCTGTTTCAGCATCAACAGAAGCTTCAACGCCGGTTTGATCTTTTACAGAGTTGATAGCATTTACAAGCGCACCGTTTGCATCATTTGCTTTAACTTCCAAGTCGCCAATTTTAACGCCATTGATTGTTAAAGACTGAATTAAGCCACCGACAATAGCAGCACTAGCTTTCCAAGTAACATCAGCTGTAGCTCTAACACCAGTTCTATCAGCAACTTTATTGATATTCTCAGCTAGAGCACCAAGTCCTTTACCTATACCTGTTGAGATAGTAGCAGCTGTAACGCCAACATCATTTACACCATCAACGTTTAAGAATTTAAGATTTACTACACCCATAGCTGTAAGTAGTCTTGAACTCTCAAAACGTGTAAGACCGATCTTATCAGATGTGGTCGCACCAATACTTGCTTTAACAGTTTGGTTTGAGTAAGCACCTATTTGGAATTCTTTATTAGAGAATGTTCCGTTTAGCAGTTGCTGACCGTTAAATGAAGTAGTGTTACCGATATTGTCAAGCTCTTCCATTAGACGAACGATATCAGCTTGCAATGCTTGGCGTGATTGAGTTGTTTGGCCGTCTTGAGCTGATTGAGTAGCTTTTGTCTTGATAGTATCAAGAATTTTTAGCTGCTCGTCCATAGCTTTATCGGCAACTTGAATGATACCAATAGCATCATTACCGTTTGCAATAGCTTGACCTAAAGCTGAAGCTTGACTTCTTAAGCTATCTGCGATAGATAGACCTGAAGCATCGTCTGCAGCTGTTTGAATCCTAAGACCTGAGCTAAGTTTGTTAAGTGACTTAGATAGGTCAGTGTTGTTGCTAACTGCGTTAGCGTGTGTGTTAAGTGCGTTTACGTTTGTGTTAATACGAAAACTCATTGTAAATCCTTTTAATTTTTTTAGTTACGACTTCATGTCGCACAAAAACTATATCGTGAAATTTTTTAAAAACTTTATAGGTATGAATGAAAAATTTTTAAAAGATAGACCCTGGGCTTGATTTTTTATGCCTTGATACTTTAAAAATTATTTTTGCTACAATTACGCCAAAAAAATTAAAGGCTATATATAATGAAAAGCTTAATCATCGTAGAGTCGCCTGCAAAAGCGAAGACTATAAAAAATTTCCTAGACAAAAACTACAACGTCATCGCCTCAAAAGGTCACATCAGAGACTTACCAAAAACTAGCTTTGGCATCAAGATAGAAGATGATAAATTTACCCCAGAGTACCGCGTCAGCAGTGATCACTCCGCCATCGTAAAAGAGATAAAAGAACTCGCCAAGGGCGCTGATGAAATTTACCTCGCGACCGATGAGGATAGAGAGGGTGAGGCGATCGCATTTCACATCGCAAACGCTATCGGCAAAGAGCCAACCAGCCTGCCTCGCATCGTCTTTCACGAGATCACTAAAAGTGCCATACAAAATGCTCTAAAAAGCCCAAGACGTGTCGATATGAATAGCGTAAATGCCCAGCAAACAAGGCGCTTGCTAGACCGCATCGTGGGCTACAAGCTAAGCCCGCTTTTAAATTTAAAGATACAAAAAGGCTTAAGCGCTGGACGTGTGCAAAGTGCGGCCCTAAAGATAATAGTCGACCGCGAGCGTGAGATACAGGCATTTAAGCCAGTTGAATACTACACGATTGATACATTTTTCAAAAAAGACCTAGACGCCGAGCTGGTTAAATTTGAAAACCAAAAGATCGAAAAGCTAACTATCCAAAATCCAGACCGCGCAAAATACATAATCGAAAATTTACAAAATGAGAAATTTAGCGTCCGTGAGATCGAGAGCAAAGACAGAAAGATCCAGCCAAACCCACCATTTATGACCTCCACCCTTCAGCAAAGTGCGAGTAACCGTCTTGGCTTTAGCCCTAAAAAGACAATGATGATCGCTCAAAGCCTCTATGAAGGTGTCCAAACTCATGAGGGCTTCATGGGTGCGATCACTTACATGAGAACGGACAGTTTAAATTTAGCCAAAGAGGCCGTCGCAGCCGCTAGAGAGCATATCCTCCAAAACTACGGCAAAGAGTACCTGCCAGCTAAGGCAATAAGCTACATAACAAGCTCAAAGGCCGCACAGGAGGCTCACGAAGCGATACGTCCTACAAATTTAAGCTTTACGCCACAAATCGCTGCTAAATTTTTAGAAAAAGATGCGCTAAAACTTTACACGCTCATCTACAATAGATTTTTAGCATGTCAAATGAGCGCATGTGTCAGCCAAACGCAAAATGTCTACGTCGCAAGCGAAAAAGGTGAGTTTAAGATAAGCGGCAGGAGGGTGCTATTTGACGGATTTTATAAGGTTTATGGCGAGCTTGATAAAGATAAAATTTTGCCAAATTTAAAAAAAGGCGACGAGATGAGCTTGCAAAGCATAAAAAGCACGCAAAACTTCACCGAGCCGCCTTCTCGCTACTCTGAAGCTGGTCTTGTTAAAAAGCTTGAAAGTCTTGGTATCGGTCGCCCAAGTACATATGCGCCAACTATCTCACTGCTAACATCAAGAGACTACGTCAGGATTGAGAAAAAGCAGCTCATACCAAACGAGATCGCATTTAGCATGATAGGTGTTTTAGAGGAGCACTTTAGCAACATCGTCGATAGTGAATTTACCTCACATCTTGAAGAGAAGCTCGATGAGATCGCACTTGATAAGGCTGACTGGCAAAAGGTGCTAAGTGACTTTTACTATCCATTTATGGAAAAAATTAGTGCTGGCAAGACTGGCATAAAAAGTCTAAAAACAGCTACTCCAATCGGCGAGAAGTGCCCAGATTGCGGAAGCGAGCTCTTGCTTAGAAAAGGTAGATACGGCGAATTTATTGCTTGCTCAAATTTCCCAAAATGCAAATACTCAAGAAATGTCACAAAAGATAATGAAAAGAGCGCAGAGACAGGCACTACTGGGGCAACCAAGCCAAAACGCGAGCTTAAAAAGCTTGACGTGCCATGTCCAAAATGTGGCGGCGAGATCGTCGAGAGATTTAGTAGGCGCGGTAAATTTTATGGATGTGCCAACTATCCAAAATGCGACTTCGTCTCAAACTACGAGCCAGTTGAGCAAAAATGCGACGAATGTGGCGGCGATATGATCAAAAAAGAGCTTAAAAAAGGTACATTTATAGAGTGCACAAAATGTAAGAAAAAGACGCTTATTTCTGAAAACTAAAAAATTCTAGCCAAATTTGAGTCCTTGAGCCTAAATTTAGCTTTTATAAATTTGGGCTTTAAATGCCTGATACCACCGCTAAGCTTGGCTAGTATAAAGGGCAAAAACCTTGTCATCAACTACACTTAGTCAGATGGTAGCTTCACATCGCAGTACGCACTTTTTTTGGTGAGCTTAGCGCTTTGCCAAATTTAAAAATAGATCTTTTAAAAGAATGAGCGGAAATTTATAAGAGAAAGTAATGTCATAAGATTTAAGCTTTTCGCATAGTTTTTAATAAATTTATATCTTGGAGCAAATTTTAAAATTTCACTCGCAAGAATTGACTGCTAAAATTTGGATTCGCTTATAGCTTAACTCAAATTTTAGAGCCGAAATTACTCGTTCTTGAAATTTTAAAATTTATCTGATGCTTACCAGATATACGAACGCATTCGACGCAAAGTGATATCACATGCACTTCTAACGTGCGAAGGGCTTAGATGATTTAAAGGGGGATAAGGGGACGGCTTTGCTTCGTTAGCTCACAGCTACAAACAAACCGTAACTCAAGCCCCCTTGCCCCCCCCCTTGTATAAAAATAAATTTATACATTTCATCAAACTATTTTTGCAAATTCATAAATCACCCTACTTAAATTTTAAACCTATCAAAGCTATAATACGCCCCAAAAAAGGATGAAAAATGAAAACAATTATGCTCTGTGCGATATGCTCAGTCACTCAAGGAAACTGCGCCGAGGACTGCGCTTACTGCACGCAAAGCGCCAAAGCTGGTGCCGATATCTCAAAATTTAAAGAAAAAAGCGTGCAACAGGTGGTGGACGAAGCCAAAATGGCTTATAAAAACCATGCTCTTGGATTTTGTTTAGTCACAAGTGGTGCTAGACTAAATGACAAAAAGACCGACTATATCGCATCTTTAGCAAGAGCCGTGAGCAAAGAAGTGCCAAATTTGATGCTCATCGCATGTAACGGCATGGCGACTTACGAGCAGCTTAGCGAGCTTAAAAAGGCTGGCGTTTTTAGCTACAACCACAACCTTGAAACAAGCCGAGAATTTTTCCCAAAAATTTGTAAAACTCACACTTGGGACGAGAGATATCAGACAAATTTAGATGCAAAAAGAGCAGGTCTTATGCTTTGCACTGGTGGCATTTACGGTGTTGGCGAGAGTGAGGCTGACAGAGTGAGCTTTAGAGCTAGTTTAAAAGAGCTTGAGCCATTTTCATCACCGATAAATTTTTTCATCAAAAACGAAGCTCTAACTCTTGATCTGCCTCCTCTTAGTGCGGATGAAGCCCTAAAGATCGTACGTGACACCAAAAGCGCTCTACCAGAAACTAGAGTCATGATAGCTGGCGGTAGGGAGAAAATTTTAGGCGATAGACAATACGAGATCTTTGAAAATGGCGCCGATGCAATCGTCATTGGCGACTATCTCACCGCAAAAGGCGAGAAAGCTAGCAAGGATATCGAGGAGCTTACAAAGCGTGGTTTTAGCTTCGCTAGTATCTGCCATTGATGCTTGTAAATTTACTTTTCGCAGGACTTGGAGGCTTTATCGGAGCTGGATGCAGGTTTTTAGCCGGTGAGCTCCTAAAATTTAGTCACTTTCCGCTAGCCACGCTTGGCGTAAATACGCTTGGTAGCTTCATTATCGGCGTTTTGTTTTGTCTAAATTTAAGCCAAAGCGCGAGAGTATTTTTGGTCGTTGGCATACTTGGCGGATTTACAACATTTTCAAGCTTTAGCCTTGATAGTGTGAAATTTTTAATAGAAGGCGAGCTGGTAAAAGGCTTTTTAAATATCTTTTTAAACCTTGTCTTTTGCCTACTTGCAAGCTATCTTGGCATTTTGCTTGGTAAAAATTTGTGAGGTTTTTAAGGTACGCAACAAAATAACTTTATCTATACCATTTTTAAATTTTAAAGCTTCACTCACTCGCCACTAAATTTAGAGCCGCGATATGCTCGCTTTAATTTACTCAAATTTATCTGATAACAAATCGCATGCAGTGCGTTAGCACTGGAGCATGTCACCTCTAACGTTGTCGGGGTTAGGGGATCGTTAAGGGGGAAGGGAGCGACTTCGTAATTCAAGCCTCTTCCCCCTTAACAAAGAAACAAAACTTTAAATTTCTAAAAACCTTAATTTATAAATTTTAAAATTCCATTCACTCGCAAGAATTGACTACTGATTTTGGGTCTTACAAAGCTTGTCGCTAGAGCCGAAATTACTTGCTTATAAAATTTTAAAATTTGATAGAGTTTTAACCGCATTCAGTGCGCCAGCACTATTGCGTGCACTTTGAGCGTATTAAGGGATTGGGGATATAAAAGGGAATAAGTGGGCGACTTCGTGTCTGCCATGCAGTTGCGAGCTTGCGAAGCAAAATTCAAGCCACTTTGTCCCCATTTAAGTAAACTTCATCAATCTATGTGCAAATTTTAAATTTCATTCACTCACAAGAATTGGCTAGTAAAATTTGATGAAATTTGACAAAACCGCATGCAGTGCAAAACATCGCCACATCCACCTTTCTACCTAGCTTCTACCTTTGGCATCTGAAGCATAAAATTTCTAGCTTCACTTAAAAGTACAGGCTTAAGCCCATCTACTAGAGTTTTTGGATCATAAATTCTCTCATATGAAAGTATTAAGACTCCATCATTTTTAAGTAAAAAGTGGATTATTTCTATATTTTTACTGCTAGTTTCATCTTTTATGAGAGCTAAAATTTGATCATTCTCTTCGCAATAAAGCACTTCTTTAGCCTCTTTTATATTCTTTTTTAGCTCAGCAAGCATACTTTCACTTTTTATGTTTTTGTCAAATTTCACTCTAAAGCCTACAAAATGTTCATCAAAATTTTCATTTTTTAAAAAGTAAAAGCTCTCATCTTTGGCTGTATTTTTCTTATAAAAAACGCTTCCATCAAATTTAAAACTTTGAACTAAACTTAGCTCGTCTGCAAAGCTAAAAATTCCAAAAAGCATCAAGGCAAAAAATAGAAATTTACGCATAAATTTACACTCCAAATTTTTAAAAATTTGTCGCCATTTTGCCCAAAAATCGCTTAGCTTAATCAAAAAATAACAAAGCTTTTTATACAATCAAACATTTTTAATTTAAGGATCTTTTTGCAATTACATCAAGCTAGCGAGCTTAGTATTCTTGTCGTTTTGGCATTTATCGTCTTTGCTTCGCCTTATATTTCTAAAATTTTACGCATTCCTGTCGCTCCTGCTGAGATAATACTTGGAGCACTGGCTAGCTACATCGGGCTTGTCGGCGAGAATGAGATGTTTAAGCTAATTAGCGAAGTTGGCTTTTTCTTTTTGATGTTTCTAGCCGGCATGGAGATCGATCTTAGAATGCTTATAAACATTGACCGTAAAATTTTACGTCTGGGGCTTATCTATCTTGCGCTCATTTACTCGCTAGCAACTGCACTTACGTTTAGTTTTGATCTTAGTTTGCTTTATATTATCATTATCCCGATAATGGCCGTTGGTATGATATTTACGCTATTTAAAGAGTATGGCAGAGACGTGAAATGGCTAAATTTAAGCATGCTTATTGCAACTATTGGTGAGCTTATAAGCATTACGCTTTTGACATTTATAGCTGCCTATTTGCAGTTTGGAGCTAGTATAAATTTATGGCTAACGATTGGCTATTTGATCTTATTTTTAGCTATCAGCGTGCTTAGCTTTAAAATTTTAGATGTGCTTTTTTGGTGGTACCCGGGGCTTAAAGTGATCCTTATGCCACACTACGACAAGGATGAAAAAGATATTAGGCTAAGCATTGCTGTATTTTTTTCGATGATTGCACTTATGCTTTATTTGAATTTAGAAGTTGCCTTTGGCGCGTTTATCGCAGGTATGTTTATAACGACATTTTTTGATCATAAAAAAGACTTACCACACAAGCTTTCAAGCTTTGGATTTGGTTTTTTGGTACCGATATTTTTTATACACATAGGCTCAACCTTTAAACTCTCAAGCCTAAGCTCAAATGAAGTGATAAAAGATGCTATTTTTATATTTTGTGCGATGCTTGCCACAAGGCTTTTTTCAAGTGTGTTATTTGTAGGAAAATTAGGATTTAAGGGGATATTTTTGTTTTCCCTCTCACAATCCATGCCACTAACGCTTCTAGTAGCAGTTGCTACTATCGCACACAGATCAGGTGAGATAAGTGACTATTCTTACTCATCTTTTATCCTAGCAAGCCTAGCTCAAGCTATAATAGGGACAATAATTATAAAATTTCTAATGCAATCAAGAAGTAAGGAGTAAAAATGTCATCAAATACAGCTACGCTAACTGATAACAGGACCGGCAAGAGTTACGAGTTTCCTATACTAAAAGGCACTATGGGACCTGATGTGATAGACATCTCGACATTTTTTAGTGATACTGGAATGTTTACTTTTGATAGAGGCTATACTTCAACTGCGATGTGTCGCTCAGCGATAACTTATATAGACGGCTTAAAAGGCGAGCTAATGTATAGAGGTTACGATATCGCGTATTTGGCTGAAAATAAGACATTTTTAGACGTGGCATATTTACTCTTAAACAAAGAGCTTCCAACAAATGATCAGTATATAAATTTTAAAACCGAGCTTAAAAAAAGAAGCTTTATACATGAAGGTATGATGAAGCTATTTGACGCATTCCCAGACAAAGCGCACCCTATGGCGATCTTACAAGCAGCGGTCTCAGCCCTAAGTGCGTTTTACTCAGATCACCTAAATATGGATAAACCTGAAGAGTATCACGAGATGGCTATGCGTATAATCGCTAAAATTCCAACGATCGCAGCCTTTAGTTACCGCTACTCACGCGGGCTTCCTATCATATATCCAAATTTAGATCGTGGCTTTACTGAAAATTTCCTCTACATGATGAGAGGCTATCCATACGAGCATGTCGATCTTAAGCCTATCGAGATCAAGGCACTTGATACGGTCTTTATGCTGCACGCAGATCACGAGCAAAATGCTTCAACGACTACTGTTAGAACCGTTGGCTCAACGCACGCTCACCCATACGCATGTATAAGTGCGGGCATCGGCGCGCTTTGGGGCTGGGCTCATGGCGGTGCAAACGAGGGTGTCATCCGCCAGCTTGAAGAGATTGGCTCGGTCGCAAATGTCGATAGATACATCGCTAGAGCAAAGGATAAGAACGATCCATTTAGACTAATGGGCTTTGGCCACAGGGTCTATAAAAACTTTGACCCACGCGCAAAGGTACTTAAAAAGATGAGGGATCAGCTGATGGATGAGATCGGTATAAACTCAGAGCTCATCAAGATCGCCAACCGCATCGAGGATATCGCGCTAAATGATGATTATTTTGTGAGCAGAAATTTATATCCAAATGTTGATTTTCACTCAGGACTCATCCTAAAAGCGCTTGGCATACCAAATAATATGTTTGCCGTCATCTTTGTCATCGGCAGGACTCCAGGCTGGATCAGCCAGTGGATCGAGCTAAAAGAGCAAGATACGATAAAGATCGTCCGCCCAAGACAGCTCTACGTCGGAGAGACAAACAGAACACCAAAATGAGCGAGCTTTTAAATTTAGCTAAAAAAGCAACCATTAATGCTGGAGCGCAAATAATGAAATTTTACTCCGCTAATAATACGGCTCTTAAAGTCTGCCTAAAAGATGACAGCTCGCCACTAACTAGCGCCGATCTAGCTGCAAATGAAGCGATAATAAAAATTCTAAGCAAAAGTGGGATAAAAATTTGCTCTGAAGAGAGTATCTTACAAGAAAGCGACAAAGATGAGTTTTGGCTCGTAGATCCACTTGATGGCACGAAAGAATTTCTAGCTAGAAACGGTGAATTTTGCGTTTGTATAGCACTTATAAAAAAAGCTAGACCGGTGCTTGGCGTGATATTTATCCCGGTTAGCAAAGAGCTTTTTTACGCCGATGAAAATGGTGCTTTTAAAGAAATTTTAGATAACAATGATGAAATCATAAAGAGAGTTGATCTAAACAAAAAAGATAAAAATTTAGACAATCTAATCTTTTCAAGTAGAAGAGGCGATGCCAAAGAGATAGAATTTATAGGACAGAGCTTAAATTTTGAGCAAAGGTACATCGGCTCAGCCATAAAATTTTGCCGTTTAGTCGAATTTGGTGGAGTTTATCTGAGATTTGCTCCAAGCTATCTTTGGGACAATGCTGCAGGAGATGCGCTCGTAAATTTTTGTGGCGGAAAAGTATTTGACGCTAATAGTAGCAAAGAGATGAGCTACGAGCTTGCTGATTTAAAAAGTCCATTTTTCATAGCTCTCTCAAAAAACACACTAAATCTAAAAGATAAAATCACACAACTATATAAACAAAGTAAAATTTAAACTTTAAATTTCTTCTAGTAGATAAAGCAGACTAGCTATTTTTGCTGTGCCTAGCACGTAGCTCATTATATTTGCTGCGACTTTATCTTTTTTAAGCACTTTGCCATTTATATCAAATACATCTTCATTGTTCTCTTTGATAAATTTTAAGGTTTTTGCTGCGACATCTTCTAAGCTATTTTTACCATCAAGTAACAAAAGTATGTAATAATCGATATTGTTAAGCTTTCTTGAGATACTAAATTTATTAGCAAAAACAACATCGGCATTATTTTTATGATTTAAAAAATATCTTACATAATTTATTAAATTTTGACTTAGCCTTGAATGTCCAGGCCTATACTCGATATTTTTTTGCTCATCTTTTAAAATCATTGCATCAGACGAGTTTGTTAAAATTCTTACAAAGGCGCTATAAACCATGAGCTTATCTTCTGGCAAAATTTCTAAAATCTGAGAAAGGTTTATGCTGGCTGGATACATCTTATAAAAGACCTCGCAAAGCCATGATATATCTTGTGGCATAGCGCCATAACTATCTTGCCACTGGTTATCTTTCTTTATAAAATCTGCCACAACGTGAATTTTATTGATATCGCTTGGGCCTATTTGTTTATTGGCTATGCTCTCATAAGTTTTACTATGGACTATTAGGCTTTGTCTAAATACTTTGTTGCTAATCATATCCATGAATTGCTCTAGATCGATTCTGTCCTTAAACTTGTTATTTTTGTATTCATCTACTACGGCTGTGCCAACATCTGGGGTAAAAATATCATCAAGCGTATATTCACAAAGATAAGTAAGCTCATTTTTGGCAAGCTTGGCATTAAAATCTTTAAAATAAAATGGATCATTTGTGTATTCTAAAAACTCATGAGCTATGTAAAAGTCATCTTTTGAGAGCACATGTTCTGTTACAAAAAGAAGCATCTTAAGAGGTATCTTCCCTTCATAAATTTCTTCATCTCTTGTTAGTAAATATTCTTTATAGACTAAAAGTGCTTCTTTGGCTGCTTTTAACCTCTCTTGCATGCTCTCTTTATCCTTTGCGGCAAGTAGCATTATATCTCTTACGATATCTTTTACTTTCCAGCCAGGATAAACATTATAAGAGATAAATGCCACGCCGTTCGTGCTTAAATTCTCTCTTACAACTTTTAATATAGCTTCTTTTACAAAGTCAGGTACCCAGCTAAAAACGCCATGAGCAATGATATAGTCAAATTTTTCATCACTGTTAAATTCGCAAATATCGCCATGTATAAGCTCTAAATTTGTAAGCCCCATCTCTTTAACGATCTCTTGTCCACGCCTTATCTGCTCTCCACTGAGGTCTATGCCAACTACTTTTGCGTTTTTGTTATTTACTGCAAATGGGATCAAATTTCCGCCAAAGCTACATCCTATCTCTAAAACTCTTGCATTTTCACATGGCGGTGGAGTTATGCCAAGAAGTGTCGCACAAGCTTCAAGCCTATATGGCGATGACTGGGCAAAAGCTATTGATTTATAAGTTAGCTCGTCATAAGACTTTTCGATTTTGCTATTTTGGCTCATTTTAGCTCCTAGTAGTCTTTTTCTTTGATTTTTTCTAGCATATTTTTAGCATCATTCTCAGGATCATCCACTATATATGCGCGCCTTATCTTGCCATCTTTAATGATAAGTGTTTGCCTAAAGTAAAATTTATGTCCATTTGATGCAGAAAAAACTGGAAGCTCAAGCGCCCTCTCAAGCATAAACTCACTATCGTTTAGAAACATAACACCAGTTGAAGTCTCTTCTTGAAATTTCTTTTGAGCTGCGATATCTTGTGAGCTAATGGCCACTACCATGAAACCAAGATCGTTAAAATCTTTTAAAAATTTCTTGTAGTTTATCGCTTGTTTGGTGCAGCCCTTCATACCAGGTGTATTTTGTAGTTGCTCACTTAAAAGACTAAAGTCCTCGCCTATCTTTGGGTAGATAAAAATAACGCAGTCATGCGTTCTTGCAAAGGCGGAAAAATCAAATTCCTTACCGTCTAAGGTATTTAAATATATACTTGTAGGCACTTTTATCATACTTCATCCTTTAAAATTTTTTACTATTATATCTTTATAAGCTTTGTCTTAAGCTTTTTTAGAATTTAAAAGATAAACTACGAAAAGAACAAAAAAGCTAATTATTAGCATCAAAAGTGCATAGATATGAGCCTTGGTGTAATCAAGCATTTCAACCGCTTCAAATATCGCAATGCTCGCAACCTTGCTCTCTCCAGCTACGCTACCGCCTATCATTAAAACAACACCAAACTCACCCATAGTGTGAGCAAAACTAACGACAGTGGCTGTTAATAAATTTGATCTGATACTTGGCAAAATCACCCTAAAAATAGTCGTGAGTTTATTTTTACCAAGACTATAGCTCGCTTCAAAAAGGCTCTTTTTTAGGCTATTTAGCCCAGCATAAATCGGCCCAAACATAAATGGCAATGAATAGATACAACTTGCCACAACAAGGCCTGTGAAGTTAAAAACAAGCCTAACTCCAAAAATTTCTTCAATAAATTTACCAAAGGCCGAATAAGGCGAAAGAAAAATGAGTAGATAAAAGCCAAGAACACTTGGTGGCAAGACCAAGGGCAGTGAGATTACCGACTCTAAAAACGACTTGCCAAAAAATTTTTTCTGCGACATAAAATAAGCAAGTGCAATGCAGGCAAAGAACAAGATAAAAGTAGTTATAAAAGATAGTTTTAACGAGAGCCAAAACGGCTCGTAATCGATACTTTTTAACTCGTCTATCATGCTTTTTCCAAATTTACGCTAAATGCTTTTGTGCTAACTACTACCATATCGCCTACTTTTAGATTCATTGCTTCGCTGCTACTTAGCACCACTTCACAAATTTGACGGTTTATTAATACATTTGCCACGTAAATAGCATCACGTTTTTTTATCTCTAAAATTTTAGCGTTAAAGGCAAATTTCTGCGATCCTGCACTCTTTAAAAATATCTCACTTGCGCTACCTGATCTTGAAATTTTGCCGTTTTCAAGGACAAAGACTTTATTGCAAAGCTTATAAATTTCAGCGATATCATGGCTTACTAAAATAATGCTCATCTTAAACTCATCATGAAGTGCTAGTAAATAGTCTTGAAGTTTCTCACGCATAGCATTATCAAGCGCACTTAACGGCTCATCAAGTAGTAAAATTTCAGGCTTTCTCATAACCGCACGAGCCAAAGCAACGCGTTGCTTTTGACCGCCAGAAAGAGTGCTAATTTTTGCATTTTTTAGACTTGTTAGGCCGCAAATATCAAGAAGCTTGTTCGCTAGAGCTAGATCATTTTTTGCAAAGAGTAAATTTTTAAAGACATTCATATTTTCAAAAAGTGCATAGTCTTGAAATAAAAAGCCAATATTTCGCTTTTGTGGAGCCAAATTTGTCTTTTCATCAAAGAAAATTTTATCTCCAACCTTTATAAAGCCACTTTGTGGTGCTTCAAAGCCAGCGATCAAGCGTAAAATAGTAGTCTTTCCGCCACCGCTTGCTCCATAAAGTGCAACAAAATCGCCATTTTCAAAGCTAAGGTCTGCCTCAAGTAAAAATTTTCTGCCACCGCCATTTAGCTCTTTTTTACAAGAAATTTCTATCATTTTTGAGTACTTATGTGAATGCTTGTAGATTTTATATAGGCAAAGACTTCATCGTTTTCACCTATGTTCATAGTTTTTAATGCGTGATTTGAGATAATAGCTTCAAAGTAAATTTCGCCACACTTTAAGCTAACAACACTTAAAATTTCACCAAAATTTATAGCTTCAATCACGCATTTTAGCTCGTTTTCAAGCGAGCTATTACTTAGTTTGTCTTTTGACAAGATAACATCGGAGCTTTTAAAACCTAAGTCAATCTCATCATCTAAGGCGAATTTGCTAGCCTCATTCAAAACTAGCATAAATAAATTTGCCTCTAAATTTAGACCCTTTAGCTCAAATAAGCTAACGTCATCTTTAGTTAAAATCCCAACGATCTTTGCTCTTATCATTTAGCTGGAACGTTATAACCAAATTTCTTGAAAATTTCTCTTGATTTATCACCTAAGATAAACTCATAAAATGCTTTTGCATCATCATTTTTTTCAGCATGTTTTAGAAGAACTATGCCTTGATCGATCGGAGTGTATAGCTCTTGTGGAACAAAGATGTAATTAACGCCCTCTTTGTATTTTGACATTTTCTCATCAAAAAGTGCGCTAGCAGCGATAAAACCTACATCAGAAGCACTTAATGCTTGAGATAGAGTTTCAGAAATTTTTTGAGCATAGACGATATTTTTTTCTACTTCGTCATAAAGTTTTGCGTTTTTAAGAGCCTCTATACTAGCTTTGCCGTATGGTGCAGTTTGTGGATTTGCGATAGAGATCGCTTTTAGGCCACGAACAACCTCAATACCTTTTTTGAAATCAACATTTCTAATAGAAAAAATAGCAACAGCGCCTTGTGCATAAACTTTTGGTTCGGTGCTTGCAAAACCTGTGTCATAAGCTTTTTGCGCAAAGCCCATATCAGCAGCCATGAATATATCTGCTGGAGCCGAGTTTTGTATCTGTGTAACAAGGCCACCACTTGCACCAAGAGTTAGGTTGATTTTGGCATCTGGATGAAGCTTATTAAACTCTTTTATAAGCTCTGGAAATGCGTATGTTGTGTTTGCTGCAGCATATACATTTACTTCAGCGCCAAATGCGTTTATGACAAGCAAAGCCGCCACACATAAAAATTTAAAAACTTTTTTCATTTAAACTCCTATAATGATTTGTGATGATTTTACTATTGCTAAAAGTGTATCGCCAACACCTATTTGCATATCCATCGCACTATCTTTTGTGATGATAGCAGTTAAAGTCTGCTCATCGCTTAGTTTTAAAGTAATTTCAGCGTTTACAGCACCTATCTTTGCTTCGATCACCTCGCCTTTTAATTGATTTTTTGTGCTTATTTTTATATCTAGATCCCTAGCCAAAATAACAGCTGGAGCTTTAAAAATATAAATAACTTTTTGCCCAACTTTTAGGCCTAAATTTTTCTCACTTTCAACCGTGATGTTTGACTCAAGCGTGCAGCCATTACTTAGTTTTGCGACTATTTGAGAATTTACCGCACCGCGGTTTATGCTAATAATCTCACATGAGAGCTGATTTCTAGCACTTAAGTTCATATTCATTCTTTGAAGATTTATAATGTCTACATCCTCAAAATCTACTTTTTGACAAATTTTTTGCAAAAAATCCTTTTGAGTCTCAAGAATAGCATCATAAATTTTTATCAGTTTATTGGCATACTCGCTTAGCTCGGAGCCACTATTTTTCTTATTTCCATCAGCCCTAATGATAAGGGGCTTACTACTTTTGTTATTTATCGTATCAAGGCAGTCCCAAGCATTTTTGTATGATATACCAACCAATTCTGCTGCTTTTGTGATACTTTTTGTCTCTTTTATGGCCTTTAATAATGTAATATGTTTAGCTAAAACCTGTGTATCTTCGCCTAAAAATAGTTCTAAATTTATATCTGCTTTCAAAATTTTTACCTTTACTATATTAGAGAATAATTTGTGAAGTATATCTAATTATATTAATCCTTAAGCTTAAAGATTTAAGCCAATTTATAAATTTCTCTTAATTTCTTGTAAAGTTTTTAAAAGATAAAATCGAGCTACATTTTACAAATAAAAATAAGGCTTAGTATGAAATTTTTGCTTTCTATCTTTTTTAGTTTGCTTTTAGCCTGTGCTAATACGGATATAAATACGAATAGTGAAAGCGATGAATTTGATGTTGAATTTGAAGCAAGAAAAGATGTTTTTGACCCGCTTAGTGGCTACAATAGAATGATGACACATGCAAATGACTTTATCTATGTAAATATGCTAACTCCGGTGGCAAAAGGCTATGCCTATGTTGTGCCAAAAACAGCTAGAACAATGGTTTCAAATTTCTTTGATAATCTGCTTTTCCCAGTTCGCTTTGTAAATAACTTACTTCAGTTTAAATTCCAAAATGCTGGCGAAGAGACATTGAGATTTTTAGCAAATACGATAATAGGTTTTGGCGGACTAACAGACGGAGCAAAATACTACAATCTCAAAGCTCACGATGAAGATTTTGGACAAACGCTTGGATATTGGGGACTTGGCAGCGGTTTTCATATAGTCTGGCCACTTATTGGACCATCAAATTTAAGAGATACTGGTGGCATGGTTGGAGATTATTTTGCTGATCCTATTAGCTACGTTGATCCTATACTTTTATCCACTGGCATCAAGTCATATAGAGCGTTTAATAGCTTTTCACAAGATCCAACTGCTTATGAAAAACTAAGAAAAGATGCTATTGATCTTTATCCATTTTTACGCGATGCTTACGAGCAAAGACGCGACAAGCTTATCAAGGAGTAAATATGAAAATTTTAAAAATTCTAACTATGATTTTACTTTTTACAACTAGCCTTTTTGCTATTTCAAAAGAGCAGATCAAGCCTGAAGTAGAGATGAAAACAACAAAGGTTATTGAAATTTTAAAAGATACAAATTTAGACAATAATGCAAAAACAAAAGAAATTTTTGCTCTTCTTGATCCATTTTTTGACTATAAGCAAATGGCAAAGATAAGCCTTGGTAAACGTTACAACAGCTTAAATAGCGATGAGCAGGTTAAGTTTGACGCAGCATTTGAGCAAAAACTAAAAAGCTCATACATAGATAAACTTTTAGGGTACAAAGATCAAGAGATACATATAACTGGCGAGAGTGAACCACAAAAAAATAGGTACTGGCTCACATCTGAGCTTATAAATGATGGCAAGAGCTACGAATTTGTCTATAAATTTTATGACGCTAAAGAGCGTGGTTGGCTCATTTACGATCTTGATATCGTTGGTGTAAGCATCATTCAAACATACAGAAGTCAGTTTGGTGATGTGCTAAATAACGCTGATTTTAATACTCTTTTACAAAAGCTAAACGAAGCTGTTTTGCCTGATCAAAATAAAACTAACCCTTAATGCGACAAATTTTTAAATTTATCATTGCTAAAAACAAGCTTATTATTGCTCTGATTTTAGCTTTAAGCGTAGTTTTTGGCTATCTTAGCACCAAGCTTAGCGTCGATGCATCAGCTGAAACGCTACTGCTTGAGCATGATCCTGACTTAAAAGCTTATAGAGAGATAGCCAAACGCTACGACTCACCCGGATTTTTAGTGGTCGCTTTTACTCCAAAAGATGATCTTTTTTCATCTAAAAATTTAGAACTTATCAAAAATTTAGGCGATGAACTAGCTAAAAACGATATGGTAAATAGCGTCATCTCTATAATAAATATTCCGCTTTTAAATAGTGTAAAAGGCGGGATTACTGGCATCTTAGATCACACTCCAACGCTAAGTGATAAAGATATAAATATCTCAAAAGCAAAGTTTGAGTTTGCCAAAAGTCCGATTTACAGCGGAAATTTGATAAGCAAAGATCTAAAAACAACAGCGATTGCTCTAAATTTAAAACAAGATGAGAAATTTAATGAGCTTGTAAATGAGAGAAATTTACTTAGCCAAAAAGAGTCAAACGGCACTATCACACAAGCTGAGCGACTTAAGCTAGAGGCTCTTGCCTATGAGTTTAAAGCCTACCGAGATGAGCTTAGAAAGAGCGATCACAAAAACCTTGAGGCCATAAAAGCAACCATAGCTAAATTTAACGCAAATGACGAGCTATTCTTAGGCGGTGCAAATATGATCGCTGATGATATGATAGGCTTTATAAAGAGCGATCTTTTAGTCTATGGCTTAAGCGTACTTGCTCTTCTTAGCTTTAGTTTGTGGCTATTTTTCAGGCAGGTTAGATGGATCGTCTTGCCGATGTTTATCTGCGCGGTAAGTGCCATTTTTACGACTGGGATTTTTGGTATGTTTGGCTGGGAAGTGACGGTCATTAGCTCAAACTACATCGCACTTCAGCTCATCATCACCATCTCAACAGTCATCCACCTAGTCGTTAGCTACAGAGAATTTTACGCAAGACATCCAAAATACAGCCAAAATCAGCTCATCTATCTGACACTTCGTGACAAATTTTCTCCATCTTTTTGGGCGATATTTACGACAGTCATTGGCTTTAGCTCACTAATGAGTGCCGATATAAAGCCAGTTATCATGCTTGGCATTATGATGAGTGCTGGCATTAGCGTTTCACTTGTGCTTGCATTTTTGCTATTTGGTGCGATAAATGTAAATTTAAATAAATTAGCTCCCATTAGAACCTTTGAAAATAGCTTTAAATTTACAAAATACTGCGCGAATTTGGCTCTAAACTCAAGAAAGATTATTTACGTAGTTTGCGCTCTAGTTGTCTGCTTTGGTGTTTATGGTATCAGCAAGATAAAGGTTGAAAATAGCTTCATTAGCTACTTTAAAGAAAGCACAGAAATTCGCCAAGGAATGCAAGTCATTGATACCAAGCTTGGCGGCACGATACCAGTTGATGTGATAGTGAAATTTAAAGAGCAAAAACAAGAAAAAAATGCCGAGCAAGATGAGTTTGAAAATGAGTTTGAAAGCAACGCTAAGGATGCAAAATACTGGTTTAATAGCTATCACACAAGGGTTGCTGAGAAGATTCACGACTATTTAAAAGAGCAAAAATTTGTCGGACATGTAAGCTCGCTAGCAACCCTTATAAAAGCCATAAAAGAGCTAAATAACGGTGCGAGTGATGATTTTTTATTAGCTGCGATGTATGAGAAATTACCACAAAATTATAAAAATATCTTATTAAGTCCTTATGTAAGCGTTGAAGATGATGAGCTTAGATTTAGTATAAGGATCGTCGATAGCGACTCCGAGCTTAGACGAAATTTATTTCTAAAAGAGCTTAGAGAAGGGCTAGCACAGCTTACTAAAAATGACAATGTAAGCATAGAAGTGGCCGGCATGATGGTGCTTTATAATAATATGCTTCAAAATTTACTTAGCTCACAAGTTGATACTTTTGGACTAACTGTCGCTATACTTTTTGTCATATTTTGCTTTATTTTTAGAAGCATAAAGCTAGCAACCATTGCGATAGTTTCAAATTTAATCCCGCTTTGCACGCTCTTTGGCGTGATGGGATTTTTTGGTATTCCGCTTGATGTGATGAGTATCACGATCACAGCCATTAGCATTGGTATCGGTGTTGATGATATCATTCACTATATCCACCGCTTTAAAGAAGAAATGCTTACAAAAAGTGTTTTTGAGAGCATTAAAGTCGCACACGCAAGCATCGGATATGCGATGTATTACACATCATTCACTATTTTTCTTGGTTTTAGTGTGATGATAACCAGTAACTTTATCCCGACCATATATTTTGGCTTACTAACCGATCTTGTTATGGTATTTATGCTTCTTGGCGCACTAATCATCTTACCAAGCCTCATTGCAAGCTTTGTAAAAAAGCGCGATATTTAAGCTAAATTTATTTGATGACTTTGATGAATGAGTAGACATCGGCCACGCCGTCAATGTGTTTAGCGTACCAAATAGCATGTTTTTCTTGCTCAATGCTATCAACTACGCCACTAAATACAACATCACAGCCAACGATGCTAACACGTATATTTGTGCCCTCAACTATACTATCTTTAAAAAGATTTTGCTTTAAGTTTGCAAGAATTTTTAGACTATCGCATGGATATTCTGGCTTCTTGGTACGAAGATAGGTATAAATTTTTCGCACACCATCTGTACTTTTGGCTAGTTCTACTAGCTTATCTTCAAGCTCTTTACTATCAACAAGTCCGATCAGATAAGCATCTCCGTAAAAAACCTCTATCTCGATATCGATATTGCTAAGTCCTTTTGAAAACAAAATTTTGCTTTGCAATTTGCTTTGTATAAATTTATCTCTTGTGATCGAGTAAATACCACGTTTATCACGTGAAATAGAGTATGCATCATATACATTTAGCGGCGCAGTTGCTGGGGTTAGTACTGAAGAGCAAGAGCAAAAAAATAGAGCCAAAAATGCAAAAACGCTAAATTTTAAAATCAGAAATCCTTTTGTAATTTCAAAAAGTTTATAGAAAATGGGCTAAAATTTATCTAAATCTGCTAAAATAACGCACACGGAGGATAAAGTAATCTGGTGATGCTCACGGGCTTCAAACCCGATGACTGGGCGGTTGACCGTCTGGTGGGGAGTTCGATTCTCTCATCCTCTCGCCATTCACTTTAAATTTTACTTTTATCAAGCAAATTTATAATCCCAAACAAAATAAAGCTTAATACAACCAAAACAAGGCTTAAAACTAGTGCTTCATCGCTTTTGCCATCGTATACGGCATTATAAATGGCAAGAGAGATAGTGTCGGTCTTTCCTATTATATTTCCACCAAGTATAAGTGTTATGCCAACCTCGCCAAGCCCACGCGAGATCGCTAAGATAAAAGCCGCTGCTACGCTTTTTGCAACACATGGGAAGAGCACAAAAATAGCTGTTTGAAATTTATCTTTTCCAAGGCTATATGCTGCTTCACTTAGGCTTTTTGGAAGTGAGCCAAGAGCAGAAGCGACAGGCTTTACAAATAGTGGCAACGAAGCTATAAAAGCAGCTAAAACAAGAGCCTTAAAACTAAAAATAATTTCTAAATTTAAAGCCTTGCCGACGATGCCATTTTTGCCAAGCAGATAAAGTAGTAAAAATCCAGTCGCAATGGGTGGAAAGATGAGAGGAAAAGTTACGATCATCTCTAAAATAGCTCTAAATTTAGCCTTACTAAAAGCTAAATAATAAGCCAAAGCCAGCCCAAAAATAATAAGCAAAGCCCCTTGGCATAAAACGACCTTTATGCTTAAAACCAGAGGATCAAATAGCCAAGAGAGCTCTTGCAAGCTTAGCCTTATCTTATGCCAAATTTAGTGTAAATTTCTTTTGATCTCTCGCTTTTTAGCTCATTTATAAATTTCTCACAATCAGCCTTTTTATCGCATCCTTCAAGCTTCGCAGCTACAATGTTTGCTGGAGCGTAAAGCGATTTGTCTATCAAGACAAAACTACCAAATTCATCTTTGTGTGCATTTAGTTCAGTTTGGTTGATGAATCCAGTATCAACTTCGCCGTTTAATATATAAGTAACGACTTGTGGCACACCAGCAACTGCTAAAATTTTATCCTTTAGCTCGCCACTTAAATTTGCTTTTTGCATAAATTCATTCGCTCTTTTACCATAAACTGTCTTTACAGCATCTGGTATAGCGATCTTAGAAAGCGCTTTTAGCTCTTCAACTTTTTCTATTTTTACACCTTTTTTAGTAGCCAGCACCAAGGCACCTGAGCCTAAATTTACGTATTCAGCGATCTTTAGATCAGACTTTTTCAAAAAGTCTTCATCGCCCACGATCACGTCAGTTTTGCCCTCTTTTGCCTGAGCCATGATAGCTGTGATGTTTGCAAAAGAGGTGTCGATATTTACGCCATCTTTTTTGAGATTTTGCGCGACTGCTTCAACTATCTTTTTATATCCGCCACCCGCACTTACTAGCAAATTTTCATTGCCAAATGCAAAAATTGCGGCCATTAGAAGTAAAAACTTTTTCATATTTTTCCTTTAAAAGTAAAATTTCAAGATTTTATAAAATATACTCTTATACATTCTTAAAATATATTTTTATAATTTTCACTTTTCTACCAAAATGCTATAATCACGATAAAAAAGGACAGATATGAACGAACTTGAGCTAAAGATGCAAGGCAAGATAGATAGGCTAACAGACAATACTTTTAAGTTAGATCCAAGGATCGGCGAGGGCTACTTTACTGCGAAATATTTTCTAAAAGTAAATGAGATAATTAAGCAAAACCTGCCTGATCAGCACGTGACGATGCAGTTTTTCCAAAGGCGCGATGATATCGTGCTTTGCGGCATTGACGAGGTTTTAGCCGTCATCAATAAATTTGCCAAAAATCCAAGTGAGCTTGAAATTTACGCACTTAATGATGGCGATATCATAAATGCAAACGAGCCAGTTTTAAAGATAAGTGGCAAGTATGAAAATTTTGGCTTTTTAGAAAATGTGATCGATGCGACGCTTACTAGAAGAAGCTGCGTGGCGACAAATTCAAGAGATGTGATAAGAGCGGCAAACGGCAAAGACGTTTTTAGCATGGCGGATAGGCAAGATGACATCTGCACGCAACCAGGCGACGGCTATGCATCATTTGTAGGCGGCATCAAAAAGGTCGCCACAGATGCTCAGGGCGAACTTACTGGGCTAAAAGGTGGTGGCACCATGCCTCATGCGCTTATTCAAATGTGCGGTGGAGATATAGTAAAAGCCTCGGAAATTTATGCTAAGACCTTCGAAAATGAGAAGATCACGGCCTTAGTGGACTATAATAACGACGTGATCACAGATGCATTAAAGGCTGCAAACGCATTAAAAGAGAGGCTTGGCGCGGTTAGAGTCGATACT
Source organism: Campylobacter concisus (assembly GCF_003048775.2). NCBI lineage: Bacteria > Pseudomonadati > Campylobacterota > Epsilonproteobacteria > Campylobacterales > Campylobacteraceae > Campylobacter > Campylobacter concisus. Next base: position 1,651,465 of record NZ_CP049272.1, read on the forward strand.
AGTAAAAATTTGATTGATAAATATTTTGATGATAAGGATACTAGCGGGTTTGACCCACATGGCGTTTGCAAGGAGCTTATATTTGCTCTAAGAGAGACGCTTGATAAAGCTGGCTTTAAATACGTTAAAATCGTCGTTAGCTCAGGCTTTAGTCCTAAGATTATAAAAGAATTTGAAGCTTATAACACGCCAGTTGATACTTATGGCGTGGGAAGTTATCTTGTTAAAAATGACATTTGTGGCTTTACTGGTGATCTAGTCGAGCTAAACGGCAAAGATGAGGCAAAATTTGGTAGGAAAAATTTTGCCTCAGATAGGCTAAAGAGAGTGAAATTTTAAGAGAAAAGATGAAATTTATAAAAATTTTAACGTTTCTAGCGCTTTTTCTAACCGTTTGCACCGCCGCAAACTACGCTAACGCCTTTGAAAAGGTTGGCATCTTTGAAGACGGAGTTTATCGTTTTAGCAAAAATGGACTTGGCGTCAAAAAAGACCTGCTTGTAAAGGTGATCTCTGTGCAAAACGCAGAAATTCCTCACAAAAAGATCATCTCGATGCTAAATATCCCTAAAAAATCTAAAATAAATGACTTTAAAACAAGCGATGCTGGCGCAATAGTGTGGCCATTTTACGAGTTTGAGGGCAAATTTTTAACGACAATAATCGTTGAAAATATAAAAAAAGAAGACAGCGATCAAAAACTGCTTAAGATGCTTGAACTTAAGCATCCGTTTTACTCGACAATCTTCGCTCGAAGAAAAGAGGCTAAAGGCGCCATAGACGTGAAATACGTGCTAAATTTCAAAGAGGCAAAGCTGGTAAAATCGTTTAAAAACCGCCCTTAAAACTTTATTTTAAATAAATTTCATTAAAATGGCATAATCAAAAAAAGGATCGTCTTTGCAAAATTTCAAGAATATAAATGTCGCTCACTCGCCGGATGCTGACGATATTTTCATGTATGCTGCGGTCAAATTTGGCTGGGTTAGCAGTAAAAATTTAGCCTTTACATCAAAGGCGCTTGATATAGAAACGCTAAACGAAGAGGCGCTAAAAGGCACTTATGAAGCCACAGCGATCAGCTTTGCACTCTATCCAAAAATTTGCGACGAGTATGCGCTTTTACGCTGTGCGGTGAGCTTTGGCAATGGATATGGCCCAAAGCTTATCAAGCTAAAAGGTAAGCAGCTAAAGCGAAATTTTAAGGTCGCACTCTCTGGCAAAAACACGACAAATGCCCTGCTCTTTCGCATAGCCTACCCAGAGGCAAGGATCGTTTATAAAAATTTTCTTGAGATCGAAAATGCTGTGCTTAGTGGCGAGGTCGATGCTGGCGTGCTAATACATGAAAGTATCTTAAATTTCTCAGACCAGCTCTGCGTAGAGCGTGAAATTTGGGATATCTGGAGCGAGCTAAACGGCGAAAATTTACCACTTCCACTTGGTGGTATGGCGCTTAGACGAAGCCTGCCCATAACCGATGCTATCGAGTGCGAGAGAGTGCTCAGCGAAGCTGTCAGGATCGCCACTTCGCACAAGCCATTTTTATCTCACATGCTAATGGAGCGAAATCTTATTAGAGTTGGCAAAGAGGAACTTAAAACGTATCTAAATTTATACGCAAACGACGAGTCAATAAGCATGAACGAAACGCAGCTAAAAGCGCTAAATAAGCTCTATCAAATAGGCTATGACAAAGGCTTTTTTGAAAAGCCAATCGACGTAAACGACTACCTAATCCCAACTGAATACAACGAAGCAAGGTTTAGTTGATGCAAAGTACGCTTGTCTCGCTTGGAGTTGAAACCTTTAAGATCGCCCTTTACATCAGCCTTCCGATGCTGCTAAGCGGCCTAATCGCAGGTCTTATCATCTCCATTTTTCAAGCGACCACACAGATAAACGAAACCACGCTAAGCTTTGTGCCAAAAATTTTGCTAGTCGTCGTTGTTATCATATTTTTGATGCCTTGGATGATCTCGATGATGGTTGAATTTACCACTCGCATGTTTGAGTTTATACCGGAATTTATCCAGTGACGAGGCTTGTTGATTTTTCTAAATTTACCTCGGTTAGGATAGGCGGCGTGCATGAAGTTTTTGAGGTAACTAGCCTTGAAGATCTAAGCTCACCTTACTTTTTAGGCGCTGTGATGATAGGCGGAGGCAATAACCTTCTTATCTCGCCAAATCCCCCAAAAATGGCGATGCTCGGCAAAAGTTTTGACTATATAAATTTAGAAATTTGTGATGAAAAAATTTACCTTGAGATAGGTGCTGCGACAAAATCAGCCAAAATTTATAACTTCTGCAAACAAAATAACATCGCTCACCTTGAGTTTTTAAAAAATATCCCAGGCACACTTGGCGGACTTATAAAAATGAACGCTGGACTGCTTAAATTTAGCATAAGCGACAACCTCACACATGTGCGTCTGGCTCGTGGCTGGGTGAGCAAAGATGAGATAAGTTTTAGCTACCGCCACAGTGGCATAGATGAGGCCATTTTGGGGGCTAAATTTGATCTTCATAGCGGCTTTGACGCAAGCATATCTGAAGCTATAAGCGCAAAAAGGGCAAATCAACCAAAAGGAGCTAGCTTTGGTAGCTGCTTTGTAAATCCAGAGGGGCACTTTGCAGGGGCTTTGCTTGAGGCGGTCGGGCTAAAAGGATACGCTATCGGCGGAGCGAAATTTAGCGAAGAGCACGCGAATTTTTTGATAAATTTTAACCACGCAAGCTTTGAGGACGCCACTAACCTTATAAATTTGGCTAGAGCTAGAGTTTTAGAGAAATTTGGCGTAGAGCTTAAGACTGAAGTTTGCATTTTATAAGGATGATGATGAGTGAGTTTTTGAGCGAAGTTTTTACCCTTTCATTTTTATTTATAGCTATTGGGTTTTACGCCATTTATAGGGCTAAAAAGGCGCAAAGCGAGCATGAGAAAAATGTGGCTAGTTATGATAAAAACTTGCTAAATTTTGCCAAAATTTTAGGTGTTCAAAATCACATCGATCTAGTTAAATTTGATGAAATTTTGGCTGAAGCCTTAAAAGAAAAACTAATTTTTAAATTTAATAAATCTACCTCGCAAGAGGAATTTATCTCTTTTATAAAAGATGAGAATTTCAAAACCAAACCCCAAATTTCACAAAATAATATCGATGAAGCCTTTCTTACACTTTGTGCTAGCTCGCTTGTAGAGCCGCTAAATTTTGCGATACTAAAAAACGAAGATCAAATTTATGGATTTTTGTTTGAAAAAGAGCATCTTTTTGCTCTTATTGATAGCGCTGCACTGCTTGGCGAAAATATTATAATTTGCAAGTAAATCAAGTAAAATTCATCTCTTTTTAGATAAAATCAAGCCAAATTTCAACTATAAGGTAAAAAATGGCAAAAGAAAAAGATAGTGACAAAAAGATAGCTATCCCAGAGAGCGAAGCGGACAAGAAAAAGGCGCTCGAGCTTGCGCTAAAGCAGATCGATAAAGCTTTTGGTAAAGGCACGCTTTTAAGGCTTGGCGATAAAGAGGTTGAGGCGATCGAGTCGATACCGACTGGCTCGCTAGGACTTGACCTGGCTCTTGGCATAGGCGGCGTTCCAAAAGGCAGGATCGTTGAGATCTATGGACCAGAAAGCTCTGGTAAGACCACGCTCACACTTCACATCATCGCTGAAGCGCAAAAAGCTGGCGGAATTTGTGCATTTGTCGATGCAGAGCACGCACTAGACGTAAAATACGCTTCAAATTTAGGTGTAAATACCGACAACCTCTACGTCTCTCAGCCTGACTTTGGCGAGCAGGCACTTGAGATCGTTGAGACACTTGCAAGAAGCGGTGCGATCGATCTTATCGTAGTTGATAGCGTCGCAGCTCTTACTCCAAAGAGCGAGATAGACGGCGATATGGGCGATCAGCACGTTGGCCTGCAAGCAAGACTAATGAGTCAGGCACTTAGAAAGCTAACTGGAATTTTAAGTAAGATGAAGACAACTGTTATCTTCATCAACCAAATTCGTATGAAGATCGGTATGATGGGATATGGCACGCCAGAGACCACGACTGGCGGTAACGCGCTTAAATTTTACTCATCTGTAAGAATAGACGTTAGAAAGATAGCCACACTTAAACAAAACGACGAGCCTATCGGCAACCGCACAAAAGCAAAAGTCGTTAAAAACAAGGTCGCGCCTCCATTTAAAGTGGCTGAATTTGACATCATGTTTGGCGAGGGTGTGAGCAAAGAGGGCGAGATCATCGACTATGGCGTAAAGCTCGACATTATCGACAAATCAGGCGCGTGGTTTAGCTACAAGGCCGAAAAACTAGGTCAAGGTAGAGAAAACGCCAAAGCCTATCTAAAAGAGCACCCAGAAATTTCTGATGAGATAGTAGCGGCGATCAAAGGCTCAATGGGGATCGATCACCTAATAAGCAGCGGCGCAAAAGACGAAGACGACGACACAAACGAAGCAGGAGATGAATAATGGTATTTATTGAAGATGTAGAAGCTCACGAGGTTTTAGACAGCAGAGGCAACCCAACAGTTCGTGCTACAGTTAGACTAAGCGACGGAACCGAGGCAAGCGCGATCGTACCAAGCGGCGCAAGCACTGGCAAGCGTGAGGCGCTCGAGCTTCGCGACAAAGACGAGAGATATGCTGGCAAAGGCGTTTTAAAGGCTGTTTCAAACGTAAATGAAAAGATCGCAGAAGCGGTGATAGGACTTGATGCTTACAACCAAAAAGCAGTCGATGCTGAGATGCTTGAGCTTGATGGCACGCACAACTACTCAAATTTAGGCGCAAACGCAGTTCTAGGCGTATCTATGGCAGTAGCTCGCGCAGCTGCAAAGAGCCTAAATATCCCGCTTTATCACTACCTTGGCGGTGCAAACGCTAGCATCTTGCCAGTACCGATGTTTAACATCATAAATGGCGGCGCACACGCAAATAACAGCGTTGATTTTCAAGAATTTATGATCATGCCATTTGGCTTTAGCACATTTAGCGAGGCACTAAGAGCTGCAACTGAAATTTATCACAAGCTAAAATCTATCCTAAACGCAGTCGGACACAGCACGGCTGTCGGCGACGAGGGCGGTTTTGCTCCAAATTTAAAAGACAATGAAGAGCCACTAAAACTGATCTCACAAGCTGTAAAAGAGGCTGGATATGAGCTAGGTAGCCAGATAAAGCTAGCCCTTGACGTCGCTTCAAGTGAGCTTTATAAAGACGGCAAATACGAGCTTGAAGGCAAGAAATTTAGCAGCGACGAGCTCATTAGCTACTACGAAAAACTTTGTGAAAAATATCCGATATTTTCTATCGAAGATGGCCTTAGCGAGGATGACTGGAGTGGTTGGGCTGAGCTTACAAAAAGGCTTGGCAGCAAAGTGCAGCTAGTAGGCGACGATCTTTTTGTCACAAATGAGAAAATTTTACGCGAAGGTATCGAGAAAAAGATCGCAAATGCAATATTAATTAAGCCAAATCAAATAGGCTCAGTCACACAAACCATGCAAACTGTCCGCCTTGCTCAAAGAAACGGATATCGCTGCATAATGAGCCACAGAAGCGGTGAGAGCGAAGATGCATTCATCGCTGACTTTGCAGTCGCACTAAATACTGGCGAGATAAAGACAGGTGCCACTTCAAGAAGCGAGCGCAACGCGAAATATAACCGCTTGCTCGAGATCGAGCTTGAGGCTGGAGAGTTTTTGGGGGATAATATTTGAGCGAAATTTTAGACGAATATGGCAACACCGATGGCATATTTCATAAAATTTTAAAATACATTAGACCGACATTACGCTACGTCATAGCCACCATTTGCGTGGCTATGTTTGCTTTTTATGTAGGCAATATGATGTTTGGCAAACGCTCACTTGATGTTATGCTAAGCCTTCAAAGTAAAAAAGAGAGGCTTAGCGAAGACGTGGAAATTTTAAAAAAAATGAACGCGCGTCTGCAAAAAGATTATTTTGAATTACAAGGCCTTGAGCCAGACTTTAATAAAAAGTAGGAATGATGAAAAAATTTTGGTTAGTTTTATCTATATTTGCAGCAAGCGTCTTTGCTAGAGAGAACCCATTTATGCCTATTAGCGAGCTAAATACAAGCGTTATGACAACAAATATCATAGAAAAATTTGACAGATTTGATTCTCTTTCGTTTAAATTTCCAAGCGATGCGGCACTTTTACTAGATGTCACCATAAGATATAGAGCAAATGACGGCACCATAAAGGAAAAAAGACTAGCTGATATAAATAAAACTATCGATTACAGCGATGAATTTGCTTTAAATAAGGTAAAAAATCCAGAACCAGTCGTGGCAAAAAAGCTAGATGTTTCAGTCACAATGGCAAATATGCCTAGTCAAAAAGTAAGCACTCCTGTGATAATAGAAAAAAACGAAACTAAAATTTCAAATAAAGATAGAAACAAAACTTCAGATATGCCAACTCCAAATGTTGTAGTAATCGATCTTAGCACAGACAAAACAAAAGAAACTACCATAAAGCCTGAACAAAAGGTGGTCGAGATAAAGATCGAGCCTAGTGCAAAGCCAGTTGATAGTGTCAAAAATGGAAAAGATGTTAAATTTCTAGGTTTTATAAGCTTTCTAGCCAACGACAAAGAGCTAAAAATCGCTACAAAAGCTAAAAATTTAAAGCATTTTGCTTATGAGAAAAATAAGATCGTTCTTGACTTTGCAAGGCCGCCAAGAAGCTTTAAAACCAAGAGCTTAAAACTTGAAAATGAACATTTTAAAAATGTGATCATAGGTTGGCATGATAGATATTTCAGAGTGGTTTTAGAGCTTGATAAGATGCATAAATATAAGCTTGAAGCCGTTGAAAATGGATATTTGCTTAAGCTTTTATAGTTGAATTTTAAAAAGAGTAGATTTTATAAAATTTCAAATATAATACTTTTCAAAATAAAATTTTAAGGCTATTGGTTTGAAATATCCACTTGATTGTAAAGATAATTTTGAAAACTCATTTATTTTTTGGCTCACCCGCTACGTCAAATTTAAACTTAGCTCACTTTCGAATAAAGAGCTTAGAGATCCAAAGGCGCTTGCAAGTGTGAATTACGCTCTAAGCCGTGAGGTAAAGAACATTGACCAGCTTGATGGCTTGGTAAAAAGCGCGAGAAATGCGGGGCTTACTGGTATAAATACCTACTTTAATCCGCTTAAAAAAATATATGAAACGATGAAATTTTACGAGCTTAGCAGCCTAAAACAGATCGATGAAGAGCTGTTAAGCGAAATACTAGCTAGCACGACTGGCGGACTAAGCGACGCTAGTAAGAAAAATTACCGCATCTCAGTGATAAATTTCTTTGCATTTTTAGACAAACAAAACGAAGAGGACGGCAAGGCCCATGTTTTTGATATAAATTTAAAAAACTGGGGCGGAGTTAGTGGCAACAAAGGGCAAAAGTTGCCTGAGTTTATGGGCGAAGATGAGGTCAAAAAATTTCTAGATGTGATCGAAGAAAGTGACTTTAAGCAAAACTCAAATCGCAATAAGCTCATAATAAAAACGATAATTTTTACTGGCATTCGTGTGAGCGAGGCTCTAAATTTAAAGCGAAAGGATATCACTGAAGATGGCGATCTTTTTATCATTAGGATCCGGGGCAAAGGTAACAAATACCGCATCGTTATGATAAAACGCCACCTAATAGAAGCTCATCTAAATGCGATTGCAATAAACTACATCAACAAAGAGGGCTATCTTTTCATCAATAAAAAAGGTACCAGACTGACGCAAGCCTATGTAAGTCGCATAGTGGAGCAGATCCTTTTTAAGGCTGGTATTAGAAAAGAGAAAAATGGTGCTCACATGCTGCGCCACACCTTTGCAACGATGCTTTACAAAAAGCAAAAGGACCTTGTTTTGGTGCAAGAAGCTCTAGGTCATGCAAGCTTAAATACCTCGCGAATTTACACACACTTTGATAGTGACAAGCTAAAACTCGCTGCAAAAGTAGCTGAGGATCTAGCAAACTAGAGCGCTTAAAGCCAAAGCAAACTAGCAATACTAAATTTAACCCATACAAAATTTAAAACATTATTTAACTATGAAACCCTATAAATATATGAGGAAATTTTGGCTTGCAAGCAGCCCAAAAGTTTGCTCTGTATCTAAATTTACAATCCGCAAGGCAAAAACTCTTACAAAAAGTGAAATTTGGCAAGCAAATTTTACTCTACTCGCCAAATTTATATCAAACTAGCCGATCTTTCTTATATTTGCAGGAAGTGCTTGTCTAGCGCAAGTACCAACCAACCAGTCATTTAAACTAAATTCGCCATTTCTTTTTGGATCAAGAAGTCCAAGCTTATTATGATTGACCCCTTTTTCTAAATTTGCGATCCCAAAAGCTGGCTTTCCATCGACGATGTGCGTTCTTATACCAAACTCATCATGACCAAATCCATGCTCGATACTAATAACTCCGCTAGCAACGCCATCCGTCACAAACGCCTCGCCAACTTGTGCTCCATAAGGAGTAGTCACTTTGACCTTATCGCCTGAGCGAATGCCCTGCTCACTTGCGATATCTGGTGCTATCCTTATGAAGTTGCTAGGATGAACAGCTCTTAGCCTTGGGCTAACAAAGGTGTAGAAGTGTTGGATATTTGACTTTCTTGAGCTTACTGTGTATTTCCACTCAGAGCGTGGGAAAAATTTCTCAAGCGGCGTGCCGTCACTTGCTACTGGTAGCATCAGACTTGGCACTCCTGGCATATATTCGCCTGTTATTGAGTGTCTATGCCCACCAAGTGGCTCATAGTAGATAGAAGCTGGCGTAGGCGCTGGCACTTTTACGGTTGCTTTATCACCTTTATATGCGCTCTCGTAGCTATCGTATCTGCCACCTTTTGCTAGTATGTGCGCCACTTTTGGCTTCTCTTCGTCTTTTAGATAAGGATCGAGTTTTGTCATCACTCTTGATATCTTACTAAGCTTTTTGTCCTCGTCGCTTATATCTTTCACACCCTCGCCATCAAAGGCTAAATTTGCTAGTGCAGCCGCGTAATACTGCTCTTTTACGTCAAGGTCCATGAAATTTCCGTCTTTGTCTTTGAAGGCATTTTTGCCAAAGCCTTTTAGTCCAAGCCTCTTTGCCACGGCTATATAAAATGCCTCAACGTCGATCGCGCCGCCGTTTTTATCCTTTGCCTGCTTTGAGCTAACAGCTGGATAGCGCACGACTGAAGTTTTAGCGATCGTTCCCCAAAGAGAGTTTGGAAGTGCCCAGTTTTCTAAATTTACTCCGTCTGGTACGATGTAGTCAGCATAGGCGTTTGTCTCGTTCATAAAAGCATCGATGCCCACAAAAAGTGGTAAATTTTTACTATCTTTTAGTACGTCTAAAACCGCTCTTTCAAGTCCTGCTTGGCCGTAAAGTACGTTTGTCATGTAGTTTATGAAAACTTTTACTTTGTATGGATAGCCGGCCTTGTGACTCGTAAGTGTTTCGTTTACAAGTGGCATTGAGATAGGATACCATGGCTGAGTTGATGGATAGCCGCTGCCGCCAGCTGCCACTTTGCGCTTATACTCAGAGCTTGTTTCGTAGTATTTGCCTGATCTTGATAAATTTAGACCATTTGGCTTATAAGCGCCTTCAAAACTCTCAAGGTCATATCTGCCCTTTAAAAACTCGTGTGTGCCGGCACTTGCATTGACGTTGCCGCCTTTGTAGCCGTAAGTGCCCATTAGTGTGTTTAGACAAAGTATCGCGTAGGTAGTCATACCAGCTTGCGTATGCATCATACCACCATGCACGTTTGTGCTCACCTGTCTGCCGTTTTTGGTGAAATTTTCGCAAAGCCAGATGATATCTTCAATGCTCACGCCACAAATTTTTGAGTACTCCTCTAAGCTATGTTTATAAGCTGATTCTTTTAAAAGCTGCATTGAGCTTTTTACCTCGACCTTTTTGCCGTCTATTAAAATTTTACCTTTGTAGTAGAGCTTGGCTGGTTCATTTACCTTGTAGCTTTGTATCTTGCCATCTTGTGAGCAAACCTGCCATTCATTGTTGATAAGTGCAAATTTACCATAGTCTTTGTGGTCTTTTTCGGTGATGACTAGATGCGTGGCATTACACCAGTGTATCTCGCCTGCTAGCTTTGCCTGGTCTAAATTTGGCTGGATAAGGTAGTTTGTAGCGTATTTTTCATTTTCTATGATCCAGCGTATCATCGCCATAGCTAGAGCTGAGTCGGTGCCTGGCTTTATCGCTATCCAGCGGCCTTTGTCTGAAGAGGCGTATTTTACAGCATTTGTAACGCTTGGATCGACCACTGCGTAGCTAAAGTCATCTCTAGTGCCTCTTGCGTAAGAGAGCATTTTTGCCTGTTTTTGGAAAGGGTTGCCACCATTTGACGGCGAAGTGCCCCAGTAGATGACAAATTTAGAGTTTTCATAGTCTGGTTTTGTATGTGCAAAGCCCTTTGCGTTGTGCGCAATCTTGCCACCGACCCTAAAGCCACCACCGCAAATTCCGCCGTGAGAGTAGTGATTTATAGTGCCAAATGACTTTTTGACAAAGCGATCAACGATGTCAGAGCGCCCGTCATATAGATAAAAACTTAAAAATTGATTGCGTTTGGTACCGTACTCTGGATTTTCACTATCGATTAGCTCGTCGCTATATATTGCTCTTAGCCCGTCCACGTGCCCCTCGCCAAAGAGATCTCCGCCCTCCACTACCTCTTCTACTAGCTGCTCAAAGCTTATGCTCTTCCACTTTCCCTCACCCCTTTTACCAACTCTCTTTAGTGGCGTTAGTATCCTTGCAGGTGAGTCTATCATCTCAGGCAATATCGCTCCTCTAGCGCAAACTGTGGCTCGCTTCTCATCTTCGCCGCTTAGTGTTGTAGCAAGGAGTGCGTCATTTATCGATGTGTCAAAATTTGCCCAGTGTACATTTGAGAGTGGGTGGTATGGGTTGCCGCTACATCTTAAAACTCGGTCGTTTTTGTCATCTACGTGAAGTCTTATGCCACACTTCGTTGTACAGCCGTGGCACATAGAAAAGACAACGCTATGTCCGTCGTTGAGTGAAATTTTGCCATCTTTTACGCTAAATTCAGGCTCTAGCGAGTTTGACTGCGGTTTGTAGTCGTCTTTTTCGCCATCTGCTAGCACAGCGCTTGCGGTTAGTGTTGAGAGTACAGCTGATCTTTTTAAAAATTCTCTTCTTTGCATTGCTTATCTCCTTTTACTGTGCTATCTCTTCGCTCCAGCTGATAACCTTTTTGTATCCATTATCAAGCTCGAGTTTCTTATCGTTTTTAGCCAAAATTTCGCTAACGCCGTGGTAGAACACCTGTGGATTTGTATTTTTAGGGCTATCTATAACCATAGTCTCGTGTGTGGCTAGAAACTTTCTGATATTTGAGTTAGGATCGTTAAGATCGCCTATTATACGGCTACCGCCCACACAGCTCTCTACACATGCTGGCTGAAGTCCCGCTCTTAGTCTGTGGTCGCAGAAGGTGCATTTATCGGCCTTGTAGGTATGTAAGCTAAGATATCTTGCGTGATATGGACAGGCCTCCACGCAAAGCGCACAGCCTATGCACTCTTTTGTGTCGATCTTTACGATGCCGTTGCTTCTTTGATAGCTTGCTCCTGTTGGACAAACGTCGATACAGGCTGGCTTGTTGCAGTGGTTGCAAAGTCTTGGAAGTGACGCAATGACCGCCATTTTACCGCTTTTATCCTTTGCCTCGTACTCGGAAACAATGGTTCTAAAAGCGCCTGGCTGAACGTCGTTTTCTAACATACAGCTCATAGTACATGACTGACATCCAACGCATCTTGTTAGATCTATCGCCATGCCATAGCGAACATTACTACCGCTAAAATCCTTTGGCGCAGCCTTTAGTGCGGTCGTAGCAAAAAATAATCCTGCAGCTGCAATGAAGCTGCGACGAGAATTTAAGGTCTGTTGCATAAAATTCTCCTTTCTTTTTAGAATTTTTTCTTATTTTAGCATAGTAAATATTTTTTCTAAAGTTTATTTTATATTTTTGCAAAATGTATTAAATTTTGAGAATTTTTGTAGCACTTAAAAGATAGAACTTGGATAGTAAAATTTAGAAAGAAGTGGGAAAAAGATAGAAAATAAACTTCTATCTTCTTAAATTTATGCTTTGTAGTTTAGCATATAAAGGCGAATGACTTGCTCTGCTGTCATCTTTAAATTTCTAATCGCGACATCTTTTCTCATCGCTTCTTCAAGACTTACTGGCTCATTTAATATACAAAAATAGGCATCAATCCCATTTTTGTGGCAATCTTTGGCGCATTTTTGCACGCTTCCAGCAAATGCGATCACTGGCTTATGATACTTTTTGGCTAGTTTTGCAACCCCAGTTGGTGTCTTGCCCATTGAGCTTTGAAAATCCATACGGCCTTCACCAGTGATGACTAGATCAGCCTTTTTGATCTCATCTTCAAGTGCAATAGTCTGCGTAATGATCTCAATGCCTGGGCGAAGTTTCGCTCCTAAAAATGCCACGAATGCAAAGCCAAGTCCACCAGCTGCGCCAGCACCTTTTTGTGTGTGAAATTTGCTATTAGTCTTTTCCTTTACAAGAGTTGCAAAGTGTTTTAGCCCATTATCAAGCTCTTTTACCATACGGCCATTTGCACCCTTTTGAGGGGCATAAACATGGGCTGCTCCATTCATGCCATAAAGCGGATTATCTACATCGCAGGCGATTAAAAACTCGCAATCCTTTAGCTCTTTTAAAGCATCTTCATCTGTAAACTCATAAATTTTGGCTAAATTCTCGCCTTTTCCTTCAAGTAAAGCACCATCTTTATCATAAAATTTAAAGCCAAGTGCACTTAGCATACCTGTGCCAGCGTCATTTGTCGCACTTCCACCGATGCCAATGATAAATTTTCTGGCACCTTTAGCAATGGCATCTTTTATCATCTGACCAAAACCAAATGTGCTAGTCTTTAGTGGATTTCTCTCATCTGGGTTTATGAGTGTAAGGCCAGAAGCGCTTGACATCTCAAGTATGGCAAGGTCATCTTTTAGTGCATATCTAGCTAAAATTTCAATTCCAAGTGGATTTTTAACTATCGTATCTATAAATTTCGCGCCAAGTGCATCAGCCATCGCCTCTACACTACCTTCACCGCCATCAGCGATAGGTTTGACGACGACCTCGCAGTCGATCTCTTCTAGTCCTTCTTTTATAGCAAGGCCCGCTTCAAGTGAGCTAAGCGAGCCTTTTAACGAATCAATCGCAACTAAAATTCTCATAAAAGCACCAAAGATAATATATAAACGCTAATCATACCAACGATACCCATTATAAACGTCATAGCCGTTTGTGTGCGGTAGCCTTGATCGGCGGTCATCTTGCTAAAGTTTGTCACAACCCAGAAATAGCTGTCATTTGCGTGAGATACACACATTGCACCAGAGGCTATCGCCATGACACAAAGAGCAGCTGAAATTTCACTAGTAAAGCCAAGTGTTTGCATGAGTGAGTTGTCGGCGCTAAATGCACCCATGATAGAAGCTGTCGTGATGATTGCCACAGTTGAGCTTCCTTGAGCGGTTTTTAGCACAGCTGAGATGATGAATGGGAAGAAAATTCCTATCGCTTTTATAGTAGAGGCATTTTCTTTTATAAAATTTACAAAGCCGGCCTCAGTGATGACATTGCCCAAAACACCGCCAGCTGCAGTGATAAAGAGTATCGGTCCAGCGATCTTTAAAGACTCGTTCGTTATGTGGTCAAATTCTCTTATCTTTCTGGCTTCTACTAATAAAAACACGCAAAAGACCACGCCGATTGCAAGAGCAATGATAGGATTTCCTAAAAATAAAAGTATCTTTGGCAAGAGAGCCGTTTTATCAAACATGCCTTGTTTTGCTAAAACATCGACAATAGAACCAATCGCCATAAAAATGATAGGCATGATGATAGGAGCAAGGCTCAAAAATCCACTAGGTAGCGTGCCAAATTTCTTTAAAAGCTCTTCGTAACTAGCTGTGATAGTAGCATCAGCATCTTTGTCGCTGATAGTCACGCTTTTGCCAACACTCTTTGAAAAGAAATAAACAGCTATCAAAACAGGCACTGAAACGACTGTTCCCATGATGATGACAAGGAGCAAATTTCCGCCAAGACCAAGTGTTCCTGCGGCTGCTATTGGGCCAGGAGTTGGCGGGATGAAGACGTGAGATGCGTATAGGCCGCCACTAAGTGCGACTGACATCGCGACTGGGCTTGCTGAAATTTTCTTATAAAGTGCCTCGCGAATAGAGTTTAAAACGACAAATCCGCTATCACAAAATACCGGAATGCCAACAACCCAGCCCATGATGAGCATAGCAAGCTCTGGACGCTTTTGTCCGACTAGCTTTACGACCATATCAGCTAGCTTTAGTGCAGCTCCCGTTTTTTCAAGCACGGTACCGATGATCGTTCCAAAGATAATAACGATACCGATACTCTTAAATGTGCCACTAAAGCCGACACCTATCATCGCTGGGATCTTGGACAGATCGATGCCTGCGACGATCGCAAGAACCAAAGAAATGCTCATAAGTGCCAAGAATGGATGCACTTTTAGCTTAGAGATCATAACTATCATAAGTATGATGGCTACAACAAAACAGACAATTAGTGAGATTCCGCTCATAAAAACTCCTTTGCTCTGAGATTTTGCTTAAGATTTTAGCAAAATTTGCTTGTATTTTTTCTAATATTTTTAAGTTTTTTGATTAATTAAATTTTTTTGACATATTTGAGTAAATTTATAATTATTTGCCTAAATTTAGCCATTTTATAAGTTCAAAATTTTTAGCTTATTTTAAAACAACAAAACCAAGACCAAATTTATCAGTATGCCTATTATAATCAATCAAACTCTCGCCATATCCAGTAAAATACTGCAAATAGCCATAAACTCCAGTTGAAAAGATAGGAAACATATATGAAATTTCAGCAGCACCTTTATTTGTTTTATCAAAATGTAAGTTATTTCTTAGCATTAGGCTAAAAATGTGATCATTAAGGTTGTAGCTAAGCCTTACATCGCCGTGTCCTATGTATTTTAATATATCTTTATTATCGCCCTTATTGCCCACTACCATCCAAGCTCTTGGCGAAATGCTAAGCTTGCCAAAAACAAAATCACTTTGCACATAAGCTCTATTCCAGCTTCTTGAATTGCTACCATCTCGTCCGTTTGACTCATGCAAAAGTCCAAATTTTAGGTTTTTTACACCTATTTGATTCAAATATTTTGGAGAAGCAAAATTTAGAAAAATTTCTGGCTGATAGTTCGTCTCACGAAACGGCGCTGAAGTTCTTGTTATCTGCCACCAAGATGTCTGCGTGTAGGCTGCCACAAGGCTCTCTCTAAGTCCAAACAGGTCATAAAACAACGGCTTTGCAAGGCTTATTTGAAACTTAGTTTCAACGCTTTTTCGCTCATCGTTTGGCACATTTTTAGCATAAGTTACTGGCAAAAGGTAGTTAAATTTATAAAGCTCGATACCAAGTGTATTTTGTAAATTTTTACCACTTTTATCTTCTCTTAAAAGATTGGCTTGCTTTAGCTTTGCCTCTCTTGGCACTGGCTCGCTTGCTTGCACATTTTGTACCACGTTTTGCTCGTTTAAAGAGCTTTTAGCTAACTCTTTATAAATTTGCATCGCAGCCTTTATGTCGCCACTTTGCTCCAGCTCTTGTGCCCTTTTAAAATCATCTAACCCACTTGCTATCAAAAAACTAAGGGCAAGGCTTAAAAACAATAAAATTTTACTCATCATCTATCTTCTTTTCTTGGATTTTCTTTGCCATTTCGTATTCGTCAGGGAAATTTACGTTAAAAAATTGCCCACTATCTTTAAAATTTACGACTTTGCATTTACAGCTTTTTCTCAAAAGTCCGATTTTATGCTCATTTTTTAAATAAAACTCATGAGCCAAAGTGGCAAGCCCTGGGCTAAAAAAACCACAAAGCGAGTGAATGTGCTCATTATCACTGGCCACAACTATGTCAAATTTATCTTTAAATTTAACAAGCTCCTCTAAGCTTTTAAGATCAAAAAATGGCATATCAGCTGGTATCACAAAAACACTATGATCAAAATTTTTAAGAATGGAGTAAAGTGCGAGCATTGGCGAATAGTTATCGCTATTTTCATCTTTTATAAGCTTTAGTGGTGGGCTAAATTTCTCAAATTTTGAGCTTACATAAACCTCTTCAAAAACTTTGCTAAATTTCGCAACCTCATAATGAGTAAGCGTCTTAAAACCACCAAATGGCAAAAGTGTCTTATCTTGCCCCATACGCGAGCTTTTACCACCTGCTAAAATCACGCAAGTTTGCATCTTTTCCCTTAAGAGAGTTATGAGGCTAAATTTAGCTAAAAGCGGCTTTGATCTACCAAAAATATGTGATAAAAACTTATTTTTGTTTATGCTACTTGTGAAATTTTAAGCCTGCTTTACCCTTTTCATTGTTAAAAATTCCTCGTAGCGACGATCAATGATAGCTTTGATCAAGGCATAATTTTCTTGTGAATTTTCTATATAAAAATAGGCGTTATCAAAGTATTTTTCACCAAATTTTTTCGAAACAAAATCCGTATAATCCTGCAAATACCAACCATACATTTTGGCAAATTTTGTCCGATCAGTCGTATAGTAAGCTTTTGCAAAGACTTTACCAGCAGTATTTAGCTCCGCACTTCCAAGTACGCCGTCCATAGCGTCAAAAAGATACTGACGATAGTTAAAATTTTCGTCCATCTGTGCTATATCGTCCGCAAAATCTGCCGCAAATTCCTTTGAATAAAATTTGTGTTCCATGCACCAGCGAAAGAAAAAAGCAATGTGTGTCGCACCGTTTTCATGCGGTATATCAGTCGGCGCATCTTTCGCACCCCAGTGCCATTTTGCTTTGTCATATACTATATCTGGCATTTTTATCCTTTTAAAATGCTCAATTTTACTAAAACCATCTTAATCGCAGTAAAAATCATGGCCATTTTATCCATTTGCTTGCTATGATTAAAAAAAGATATAATGGCGCTTTTATTTAAGGAGAAGCAATGAGCGAAAAAAATCTACAAATTTTAGGCTGGATCGGCACATGCCTATCAGTTGTTATGTACTTTTCATACATCCCACAAATAATGGGTAATCTTGACGGCAACAAGACGCCTTTTATACAGCCACTAGCGGCTGCACTAAACTGCACAATCTGGACAAGTTACGGACTATTAAAAGCTAAAAAAGACTATCCACTTTCTGCTGCAAACTTCCCAGGTATAATCTTTGGTCTTTTGGCAACTATAACAGCGTTTTAATACGCTAATAAAGCCGGTAAATTTGCAAAAAATAGCGGGATTTACCGGTTAAATTAATCCATACAAATACTTTCAAATTTCTTTAATATTTCACAAATAAAACTAGATATTGAAATAAAAATTTCATAAAAATTTGTCAAATCTTGTCAAAAACGTAAGGCAAAGTATCGTGAGATGGGTTAAGGACTTTGTGCCCCTTGCGGTCGCAACTACAAGCAGAAGCGACATAAAAATTTAGCAAAGATAAGACAATTTAGTCTATTGAGCTAAATTTTTATTAGCTCCGTTAAAAACACTCGCGATACGAGGCGCTTTCAAAATTTATTTAATTATATAAACAAATCGGGTGGCAAGATTCCAAGATAGATTTGGATGTTGTGACGAAACTTTTCACACAGGATAAAACATCTAGTTTATCGAAGTGTGAAAATTTCTAACTCATTCAAAGATACTTAAAAGCTAACGCCTATAAGTCCCTTGGATCGGCGATTTTACCTGCTATGGCTGAAGCCGCTACAACTGCTGAGTTGGCTAGATAAATTTCACTCGTTCTATCGCCCATACGTCCGACAAAATTTCTATTTGTCGTCGAGATACAGCGCTCATTTGCACCTAAAATTCCCATATATCCGCCAAGACAAGCTCCACATGTTGGGTTACTCACAACTGCTCCTGCTTCGATGAAAATGTCGATTAAGCCCTCTTTCTCGGCAGCTCTTGCGATCTTTTGTGTCGCTGGAGTGATGATGAGCCTTGTCTTGCGAGCTACTTTTTTGCCTTTTAGGATCTGCGCTGCGATGCGAAGGTCGCTTAGACGGCCATTTGTACATGAGCCGATAAATGCCTGATCGATAGCTAGATCGTCACTAACCGCCTGTCTTACGCTCTTGCCGTTGCTTGGCAAAAATGGATATGCGATGACTGGATCGAGGTTTGTGACATCTATCTCTAAAATTTTGTCATATTTTGCGCCCTCGTCTGAGTAGAAAAATTTTGGTTTATCGCGTAAATTTTTATCTTTTAAAAACTCTTTTGTGATCTCATCAACCGCGATGATACCGCTCTTTGCGCCAGCTTCGATCGCCATGTTACACATTGAAAATCTATCATCCATGCTAAGAGCGTCTATCACCTCGCCACTAAACTCAAGCGCCTTGTAAAGTGCGCCATCAACGCCTATTTGGCGGATGATCTCAAGGATAAGATCCTTGCCATAAACGTGCCTATCAAGTTTGCCTCTAAAGACGACTTTGATACTCTCAGGCACTTTAAACCAGTTTTTGCCAGTGATCATCGCATAAGCTAGGTCGGTGCTGCCCATGCCAGTACTAAACGCTCCAAGAGCGCCGTGCGTACAGGTGTGGCTGTCTGCGCCGATGATGACGTCGCCTGGGATGACTAGCCCTTTTTCAGGCAAAAGCGCGTGCTCGATGCCCATATCTTTTTCATCAAAATAGTTTTTAAGGTCGTGTTTGTAGGCAAATTCGCGTGAAATTTTAGCTTGATTTGCGCTTAGGATGTCCTTTGTCGGGATGTAGTGATCCATAACGATGGCAAAGCCGTCTGAGTTGGCTAGCTTTTTAGCACCGCTTCGCTCAAACTGCTTGATCGAAATAGGCGTCGTGATGTCGTTGCCTATGATCATATCGATCTTACTTTCGATGATCTCTCCTGCGCTTACCTCTTTGCCAACGTGATCTGAAAATATTTTCTCGGTAATAGTTTGTTTCATAAATTTCCTTTAAATTTTTGAGGCGATTTTAACGAAAATTGCTAAATTTAAAGAAAATTTACTAAGCCAAAAGGCCTAGTAAATTTAGAATTTAACGCTAGCTGTTAGCATAAACTGGCGAGCATAGCCCGGTTGTATCGGTATGATATTAGCCTGCGTGCCGGTCGATGAGGACGTATAATAAAGCTTGTCGGTCAAGTTTTTGACGTTAAACGAGAAATTTGTCTCGTAGCCCGCGATCTTGGTATCGTAGCTGATGAAAGCATCATAAACAACTGCACTATCCATCTTAAATGCCGTTCCTGCTGGTACGGCAGATAAATTTGTCCTCATATAGTATGTATACCACGAGCCAAAATATCTAGCTCCACCGCCGATCCTTAGACCTTTTACGCCTAGGTGGCTAAAGTCGTAGTTGGCAAAGAGGCTGGCTTGGTGCTTTGGCGTAGCTTCTAGCGGTTTGCCCACTAGCACGGCAAACGCTCCGCTATCCTTGCGCACCTCGGTTTTAGTGTACGCGTAGCTAGCGCCCACGCTTAGCCCTTGTGTCACGCGGCCGTTAAAGTCAAACTCAAATCCTCTAGAGCGCGCCTCGCCCACTGGCGTACTCACGCTATTTACGGTGCGCATGATGTTTTTCTTATTGATATTAAAAACCGCCGCGCTAGCCGTTATGCTATCGTTTTGAAATTTAGTTCCCAGCTCTATGCTTTTGCCTTCTTCGGGCTTTATGTCGCCGATGTCGTCGCCGCTGATCGCCATTTGCGGGCTAAAGCTTTGCGCGTAGTTGGTATAAACAGACCACTGAGGCGTTAGTAGATATAAAAGTCCAGTTTGCCACGTAAATTTACCATCTTGCTGATCTGTGCTATTTGGTCCACTAGTTGTGCCGCGAGCTACTTGGTCGTAGTATTCATACCTAGTTCCTAAAGAGTAGATTAAGTTTTCAGTTAAATTTATGCTATCTTGTGCGTAAAATCCGATAGTTTTTAGCTTTTGATACTGGATGCTTGACTCCCTGGCAGTTGGTAGTCCTACTCTTCCATAGATAGGATGATATATGTTTATGCTTAAGTGGTTACCCGTATCTTTTAGGCCGCCTGGTCTATAGCGGTAGTACTCCTTTGCGTCGATGCCAAAGAGCAAGTTGTGTTCTATCTCACCTGTTTTAACATAGCCGTTTAAATTTAGTGATCCAGCATGCGTGCGGTGGATAAATCCGTCATACGCCTCGTTTCGTCTAGCCGCAACGCCCGTATTTAAATTTACGTTCATTAGCCTGATATGACCGTATTCGTGCTTTGAGCGAGAAAACGCGTAAGCGCCCTTTAGTAGCCAGTTTTCACCGAGATTTTTCTCGAAATTTACATCTAGCGTGTCAAGCTTTGTTTTTAGCTTATTAAATGGCTCGTCAAGGCGTCTTTTTTTATCTATGGGTAGTAGTTTTCCAGTGCTTGGAATGAGATACATACCGCGGTCGATCGGATCGGTCGAGTGTGTGCGCGCATAGGCCAAATTTATGCGGTAGTCGTCACCTTTATACGAAAGTGATGGTGCAAAGAGAACGTTTTTATATTCGCCAAACTCTCTCCAGTAGTCCTTTTGCATCGTATCAAATATAAATCTATACGCAAATCCACTCTCCGCAATAGGCCCTGTGGTATCAAAGCCTGTATTCCAGTAGTTGCGGTTGCCGATGCCCGCCCAAATTTCGTTTGAGAAGTCGTATTTTGGCTTTTTGGTAACCATATTTATGATGCCGCCAGGTTCTTGCGCGCCGTAGAGCAAGCTAGCCGGGCCTTTTAGCACCTCGACACTTTCTACGGTTTTATTAAAGCTATGCATGACGCTAGCCGGTACGCCGTTTCGCATGATCGAGCCGTCGCGTCCGCCGCCAAATCCCCTTTTTATGATCGAGTCAAAGATACCGCCCGTGGTGTTGCCGTAGCTAATGCCGCTCACGTTTTGAAGGCTTTCGGCTAGAGTCTCGGGTTTTTTATCCTTTAGCTGTTGTTGCGTCACGACGTTTACCGTCTGCGGGATCTCCAAAATAGGCGTATTTGTCTTACCCACCTCACTCGTTGTGGCTCTGTAGCCATCGTCTGCGCTATCTTCAATGCTGATGCCATCTAAGCTTACATCAGCAGCATTTAAAGCAGAAATAGCAAAACAAAGTACCGCACTAATGCGAAATTTATTCATCTATTATTCCTTAAAATTTTAATATTATAAAAACGGTTATCATTATATATAAACAAAATTTAAATTTTTATGAAAAAATTTACGAAAAATTTATATTTCAATAACATTACAAATGAAGCATTTTTAAAATTAAAAACAAGACCATAAAAACAGATTTTTACTATTCTGTCACAAAGAGCGATGAAGCTTTTGTTAAAACATTTTTGCAACATTTCTGATATAATCTTTAGCATGAAGTACGCACATTTAGTTCAAATAGCAAGTTATTTATCAAATTTTACAAAGATAAACCAAGCAAAACGCATTAATGATATGACCATTTTAATCGAATTTAATGGCGAAAAGATCATTTTTGACCTAAATAAATCAAACTCTGCAATTTATAAAGACGATGAGCAAAAAGAGGCAAAAATTTATCAAGCGCCTTTTGATAATGTGCTAAAAAAGCGCTTTAACGCCTCGCATATAAAAAGCGTTGAATGCTTAAAAGATAATAGAATTTTAAAATTTATTTGTACGCAAAGTGGCTCATATAAAAGTGAAAATTTTATCCTCTATCTTGAATTTACTGGGCGTTTTACAAATGCTGTAATAACTGATGAAAATAACGTAATAATCGAGGCGTTAAGACATATCGATAATAGCTACCGAAAGATAGAAACTGGCGAAGTTTTAAGAGAGCTTCCAGCTATCACCATCAAAGAAAAACCGTGCGAACCCATAACTGACTTTGAAGCGTTTTTTAAAAGCGAAGCAGCTAGAGTAAATGAGTCCAGGATAGCTAGCTTAAAAGAGGCGAAGCTTGCAAGCGTGCAAAAAAAGATAGATAGCATGAGCGAAATTTTAAACTCACTTGAAGACAAAGATGAACTAATGAAAAAAAGCGAGGAAGCTTCGAATTTAGGATCGCTTTTGCTTGCAAATTTGGGAAATTTTAAGGGCTATGAGAGGGAAATTTGTCTGAAAGATTTTGATGGCAACGATATAAAACTAACTCTTGGCGACACACCAAAAAATAGTGCAAATGAGTTTTACACAAGATCAAAAAAATTTCGTGCAAAAGCCATTGGTGTAGATATAGAAAAGAGAAATTTGAAAGAAAAAATAGAGTTTTTTGAAGGATTAAAGTCTCTCTTAAAAGAAGCGAGCAGTCTTTATGAGCTTGAAATTTTAAGCCCAAAAAACAAGGCAAAACAAAGAGAGCGCCAGATAAAAGATGTGAGCGAAAATGCTGAAATTTTCTATGTCAGAGAGTTTAAAATCTTAGTTGGCAGAAACGAAAAAGGCAATATAAATTTACTTGATCTAGCCAAAAAAGACGACATCTGGCTTCATCTAAAAGACGTCCCAAGCGCTCACGTCATCATCAAGACAAACAAGAGCAAAGTGCCAGAAGATGTGCTAGAAATGGCAGCTAAATTCTGCGTGGAATTTAGTGTAAAGGGAGCTGGCAGGTACGAGGTAGACTATACTAAGCGTGAAAATTTAAAGCGTGAAAACGGCGCAAATGTCACTTATACGAACTATAAAACTATCATCATAAATAAAGGCTAAAAAATGGCTGTAACACCTTTAGGAAATAGTAACTTTATAAATCAAAATGCCCCAGTAGTATCGCAAGTGCATGCAAATCAACAAGCCAGATTTGATATGCAATCTTTGATGGCAGCTGAGCTTGCTACACAACAAAGTGAAGAGATCAAAGAGGTGCGTCCGATGGAAGAGTCTTATAAAATAGACCCTGAAAAGGAGCACGAACGCCAAAAAAGCGAAGAAGAAACAAGTGGGTTTGAGAGCGAAAAACAAAATTCAAGAGATAGTGACGAAAAAAATTTGGACGATATAGCAGATAATGAGGAAATAGTGCCTAGCGAACATCATACGCTTGACATAACTATTTGATGCCTAAACACCCCAGCTCCACAAACACCACGTCTCAAGTCAGTGATACTCCCCAACATCTAACCCTCCTTCAAATTTTTAACGCAGTAAATAATAAAGAAAAACTTTTCAAGATCCACTCTGACTCACCTAAAGCCTGCCCGCTTGGTAGCAAGATCGAAGGTCTCTTAACCACCCCCCTCCTAAAAGCACAAGAAGCTTTAGAGGATAGTTTAAGAAGCATTACTTTACAAGATCTATTAGATGAACTTATTAATTTGTAAACTTAAAAAGTAAGCAGATTAAGTTATAAGATTTAAAAAGTAGGCTGATATATAAAAAATCAATCTATTTTATTTATTAGGAACGCTATGCGCTCCTAACTATTTTTATGTATCTTTATGTAGGAATTTTTATAAATTTCTAGATTTTATTACTCTTTGCTTTTCTCTTTTTTAGCTTTACTCTTTTGTGCTTTATCTTTTAGCTTTTCTTTCTTATCTTTTATCTCTTTTATACTATCGTCTTTAACACTATCTTTTTTCTCTTTTACTTCATCACTCTTTTTACTTGCTTTTTCTTTTATCTCATCTTTTTTAGATTTTATTTTTGATTTTGTGTCATCTATCTTTGTAGTGCCTGATACTGATATATCTGATTTTAAATTTTCAAATGTCTTGTCGCCTATACCATTTACATTTTTTATGTCTTCTATTGAGTTAAATTTATTCGCTTTTCTATACTCTATTATTGCATCTGCCTTTGAAGATCCTATACCATCTAAACTCATTAACTCTTCTTTTGTGGCGGTGTTTAAATTTATGGCTGCTAGTAATGTAGAAGCTGCTGCTAATAGTGAGAATATAATCTTTTTCATTTTTGTCCTTTTTGGGTAAATTTGGGTTTGGAGTCTATCATATTTGGTGTTTTTAGTCAATACTCGCATAAAAGAGCATAAGCTAAAAGATATTTATAAACATAGAGATAAAAAGTCTGATTATTTAAAAAATAAATAAATATAAGATTTGATATTTTGTTATAAATTAAGAAATAATATTTTAAAAGATAATTGTTTAGACAAAGAAGATTAAAAATTAACAAAGCCCGCAACGACCTACTTTTCCAACATCCCAGTAAGGGAGAGTATCATCAGCCAGGACGAGCTTAGCTTCTTGGTTCGAGATGGAGCAAGGCGTTTCCTCGTCTGTATAGTCACGGGCAGTGTTAAATAAAAGATATATTAGATAAATCTCTTATTTAACACTACTTGATAAAGTTAAAAGTCATAAACAAAGTTTTGCAAAAACATATCTTATTAAGTTTTTATCCTTAACAAGGAAGTGATGCTTATAAAAAGATAAGCAGACGAGCTATTAGTACTGGTCAGCTAAAGGACTTTCATCCATTACACACCCAGCCTATCAAACACATAGTCTATATGAGCTCTTAAAAGAAGATTCATCTTGGAGTTGGCTTCCTGCTTAGATGCTTTCAGCAGTTATCACATCCCAACATAGCTACCGAGCGGTGCTCTTGGCAGAACAACTCGTACACCAGTGGTTGGTTCGACCCGGTCCTCTCGTACTAGGGTCAACTCTCCTCAATCTTCTTACGCCCACGGCAGATAGGGACCGAACTGTCTCACGACGTTCTGAACCCAGCTCGCGTACCGCTTTAAATGGCGAACAGCCATACCCTTGGGACCTGCTCCAGCCCCAGGATGCGATGAGCCGACATCGAGGTGCCAAACCTCCCCGTCGATGTGAGCTCTTGGGGGAGATCAGCCTGTTATCCCCGGGGTACCTTTTATCCTTTGAGCGATGGCCCTTCCACACAGAACCACCGGATCACTAAGACCGACTTTCGTCTCTGCTTGACGTGTATGTCTCGCAGTTAAGCTGGCTTATGCCTTTATACTCTACGAACGATTTCCAACCGTTCTGAGCCAACCTTTGTAAGCCTCCGTTACATTTTGGGAGGCGACCGCCCCAGTCAAACTACCCACCAGACATTGTCCTACTTGAGGATAACTCAAGCTAGTTAGCTATCAGAATAAAAAAGAGTGGTATCTCAACAATGGCTCACCATAAACTGGCGTCTATGGATCAAAGCCTCCCACCTATCCTGCACATTTTTATCCCAATAGCAGTGTCAAGCTGTAGTAAAGGTCCACGGGGTCTTTCCGTCTTGCCGCGGGTAGGAGGAATTTTCACCTCCACTACAATTTCACTGGATCCCTCTTCGAGACAGCTCCCATCTCGTTACGCCATTCATGCAGGTCGATATTTAATCGACAAGGAATTTCGCTACCTTAGGACCGTTATAGTTACGGCCGCCGTTTACTCGGGCTTCGATCAAACGCTTCGCAGAGCTAACGTCATCAATTAACCTTCGAGCACCGGGCAGGCGTCACACCCTATACATCCTCTTACGAGTTAGCAGAGTGCTGTGTTTTTGGTAAACAGTCGGGAGGGACTCTTTGTTGTAACCTTCAATGCTTACGGAGTAAATCCTTAACAAAGTTAGGCACACCTTATACCGAAGATACGGTGCTATTTTGCAGAGTTCCTTGAAGAGAGTTCTTCCACGCGCCTTAGAATACTCATCCCACCCACCTGTGTCGGTTTACGGTACGGGCAACTATAACTAAACTTAGAAACTTTTCTTGGCTCGACAGTATCGGCAATTCGCTATCCATTCCGAAGAACTTCAAACGCCTGTGGGGTCTCGGCTTAAAAAGATCCGGATTTGCCTGAATCTTAACCTACACCTTTCGACTAGCACTACCATCCGCTAGCTTGCTTAACTCTAAGCGTCCTTCCATCGCACATTATAGTTGGCATTGGAATATTAAC
Organism: Campylobacter concisus; assembly: GCF_003048775.2. Classification (NCBI taxonomy): domain Bacteria; kingdom Pseudomonadati; phylum Campylobacterota; class Epsilonproteobacteria; order Campylobacterales; family Campylobacteraceae; genus Campylobacter; species Campylobacter concisus. Next base: position 1,677,527 of record NZ_CP049272.1, read on the forward strand.
CAATTTTCCATCGCATACCCCTTTCGGACTTTGCTTAGGACCCGGCTAACCCTACGATGACGAGCATCGCGTAGGAAACCTTGGGTTTACGGCGTTGGGGATTCTCACCCCAATTATCGCTACTCATGCCTGCATGCTCACTTGTATTCGCTCCAGCACTCCTTACCGGTATACCTTCAACGCAAATACAACGCTCTCCTACCACTTAGTAAAACTAAGTCTAAAGCTTCGGTACTCATTTTAGCCCCGTTATATTTTCCGCGCAGAATCACTAGACCAGTGAGCTATTACGCTTTCTTTAAAGGATGGCTGCTTCTAAGCCAACCTCCTGGTTGTTTAAGTAACTCCACATCGTTTTCCACTTAAATGAGATTTAGGGACCTTAGCTGTTAGTCTGGGTTGTTCCCCTCTCGACGACGGATTTTATCACTCGCCGCCTGACTGCCATGATTACACACTAGGTATTCGGAGTTTGATAGGGTTTGGTACATTGGTGTATGCCCTAGCCCATTCAGTGCTCTACCCCCTAGTGTTACTACATGACGCTATACCTAAATATATTTCGGAGAGAACCAGCTATCACGATGTTTGATTGGCCTTTCACCCCTATCCACAAGTCATCCCATAGCTTTTCAACGCTAGCGGGTTCGGTCCTCCACCGGCTCTTACACCGGTTTCAACCTGCTCATGGATAGATCACATCGTTTCGGGTCTGCAACGTCTGACTAAACGCCCTATTAAGACTCGCTTTCGCTACGGCTCCGGGTTTCCTTAACCTTGCCAGACATCACAACTCGCAGGCTCATTATGCAAAAGGCAGTCCATCACCCTGATAAATCATAGGGCTCTGAATGATTGTAAGCAAATGGTTTCAGGTTCTATTTCACTCTGATCACCTCAGTTCTTTTCACCTTTCCCTCACGGTACTTGTGCACTATCGGTCTAGTAGTAGTATTTAGGGTTGGATAGTGGTCTACCCAGCTTCAGACAGAATATCACGTGTTCCGCCCTACTCAGGATACTGCTAAGTAAAACAAAGCTTTCATATACGGGAGTATCACCCTCTATGCTTAATCTTTCCAAATTATTCTATTAGCTAAGTTTAGTCTATATTGCAGTCCTACAACCCCGTTAGTAAACTAACGGTTTGCCCTCTTACGCGTTCGCTCGCCGCTACTAGCGTAATCTCTTTTGATTTCTTTTCCTGAGGGTACTAAGATGTTTCAATTCCCCTCGTTCGCTCCATATTAGGTAGTTAAGCTCGCGCTTAACTGGGTTGCCCCATTCAGAAATTCCCGGATCAAAGCCCCTTGACGGCTCCCCGAGACTTATCGCAGCCTGGCACGTCTTTCATCGCCTCTACTAGCCAAGGCATCCACCACTTGCTCTTTGTAGCTTACCTTTTCTATATTAGATTATTCTAATTCGCATCACTTCCTTGTTAAAGATAACTTTATGTTACTAAATTTAAATCCCAGCTCTCAAGACGGAAAGCATTGACTACTATTTAGATAAGTTTTAAATCCTAAATAGATTGTGATGTCAAACTTTTGCATTAAATGCAAAGAGAATAGAAATTTAAATCTTTAACAAGTCCTGTAAAATTGTTTTTAAAACTTGCTTGTGACTATTAACAATATTAATTAAAAGAACATTTAGACAAAAGTCTAATTAGAAAGTTTAATTTTTAAGCTCTCTAATTAGACTTAATATAGTTAAACTATTTTATGGTGGAGAATAGCGGGATCGAACCGCTGACCTCCTGCGTGCAAAGCAGGCGCTCTCCCAGCTGAGCTAATTCCCCAATTAAATTCTCTGGTGGGCCTAACAAGACTTGAACTTGTGACCTCACCCTTATCAGGGGTGCACTCTAACCAGCTGAGCTATAGGCCCCTATAGGTCTATCAATCTTTCAAAACTAAACAAGGATGATTGAGAATATCTTTCTTATAGATATCTTGTGAGAGAATATCTATATGTACTCTAGAAAGGAGGTGATCCAACCGCAGGTTCTCCTACGGTTACCTTGTTACGACTTCACCCCAGTCGCTGATTCCACTGTGGACGGTAACTAATTTAGTATTCCGGCTTCGAGTGAAATCAACTCCCATGGTGTGACGGGCGGTGAGTACAAGACCCGGGAACGTATTCACCGTAGCATGGCTGATCTACGATTACTAGCGATTCCGGCTTCATGGAGTCGAGTTGCAGACTCCAATCCGAACTGGGACATATTTTATAGATTTGCTCCATCTCGCGATATTGCTTCTCATTGTATATGCCATTGTAGCACGTGTGTCGCCCCGGACATAAGGGCCATGATGACTTGACGTCGTCCACACCTTCCTCCTCCTTACGAAGGCAGTCTCATTAGAGTGCTCAGCCGAACTGTTAGCAACTAATGACGTGGGTTGCGCTCGTTGCGGGACTTAACCCAACATCTCACGACACGAGCTGACGACAGCCGTGCAGCACCTGTCTTAACATTTCTGCAAGCAGACACTCTTCTATCTCTAGATGATTTGTTAGATATCAAGTCCGGGTAAGGTTCTTCGCGTATCTTCGAATTAAACCACATGCTCCACCGCTTGTGCGGGTCCCCGTCTATTCCTTTGAGTTTTAATCTTGCGACCGTACTCCCCAGGCGGTATACTTAATCCGTTAGGTGCATTACTGCCAAGACTAGCTTAGCAACAACTAGTATACATCGTTTAGGGCGTGGACTACCAGGGTATCTAATCCTGTTTGCTCCCCACGCTTTCACGCATTAGCGTCAGTTGAGTTCCAGCAGATCGCCTTCGCAATGGGTATTCCTGGTGATCTCTACGGATTTTACCCCTACACCACCAATTCCATCTGCCTCTCCCTCACTCTAGATTACCAGTTTCCCAAGCAGTTCTATGGTTAAGCCATAGGATTTCACAAGAGACTTGATAATCCGCCTACGCGTCCTTTACGCCCAGTGATTCCGAGTAACGCTTGCACCCTCCGTATTACCGCGGCTGCTGGCACGGAGTTAGCCGGTGCTTATTCGTTAGGTACCGTCATTGTTCTTCCCTAACAAAAGGAGTTTACGCTCCGAAAAGTGTCATCCTCCACGCGGCGTTGCTGCTTCAGGGTTTCCCCCATTGAGCAATATTCCCTACTGCTGCCTCCCGTAGGAGTCTGGACCGTGTCTCAGTTCCAGTGTGACTGATCATCCTCTCAGACCAGTTATGCGTCATAGCCTTGGTGAGCCATTACCTCACCAACTAGCTGATACAATATAGCCTCATCCTACACCGAAAAACTTTCCCTATCTAACTTATGTAAGACAGGAGTATAGAGTATTAGCAGCCGTTTCCAACTGTTGTCCTCTAGTGTAGGGCAGATTAGCTATACATTACTCACCCGTGCGCCACTAACTCATAAGAGCAAGCTCTTACTTGTCCGTTCGACTTGCATGTATTAGGCACGCCGCCAGCGTTCACTCTGAGCCAGGATCAAACTCTCCATATTAATTACCTAGCAAAATTTATTTGATAGGATTTTATTATGAAGTTTTTAATCAAAAAAACTTTTAGTTTTATTTATTAGTTTGTCTAATCTATTATAATTATAAAATAATAGACTGGCTCAATCGATCACTTGTTTAGATTTCAAAGATTGACTAATAGTTTAACAATTGTAAATTAAAAGAACAACGATAAAAAGAAAAGGCTTTATTAACCAATGAAGTTAAAGGTGGTTTCTCGTTTCGTGAGCTGGAATTATATACGAGTAATACTTAAAGATAGTTGAAATAATTAGGGAATTTGAGAAAAAATTGTTGGATGTTTTAAAAATTTAAATTGTGTATTTTTATTAGTGGGTTTATAGGGTTTAGTTTTTGAAGTATAATTTTGGAGAGTTTTGCTCTCCATTATATTAAATATTAAAATATGTGTATAACTTTTATATAATGTTATTAATAAGCTACAATAAGCTCTATTTCCACAAGTGCGTCTTTTGGCAAGGTCTTAACAGCTACTGTACTTCTAGCAGGATAAGGCTCTTTAAAAAATTTAGCATACACATTATTTACTTTAACAAAATCTGCCATATCTGCTAGAAATATTGTAGTCTTTACAGCATTATCAAAAGTAAGTCCTGCTTCAGCCAAGATATTTTTTAAATTTTCAAGTGATTGCTCAGCTTGGGCCTCTACACTACTACCTGCAAACTCACCCGCTGGTGTGACACCAAGCTGACCTGAGATAAATAAAAATCCATTTGCGCTAATAGCTTGAGAATATGGCCCAATCGCTTGTGGAGCTTTTTTTGTTGAGATTTGTTTTTTCATATTTTCTCCTTTTGAAATTTTTTAAAATCCTACTATAAATTTTCTAAATTTTTAGTCTCCAAAAGCTATAATGGACAAAATTTCAAAAGGATGAAGATGCAAAATATACTCGCACCAAATGAGTTTTTAGATGATTATGTACTCGGTGCTGAGTTAGCTAAAAATGCCGGCATCTCATCAAATGCTTATCTTTTTTGGAAAAATGTCATAAGTGCTAAATTTGAAAACTCAAGAATAGTTTTTCTTAGAAAAAATAGCATTCCAGTCAAATTTCAAAACATTATAAAAACCTGCACACCTTTAAATGGCCTTATTCCAACAGGCGTATTTTGCTCTTTTACTTCGCTTGCTCCATCTCATCTTGTAGCAAAAAATGGCTCTAAGATATACGAGCTCTTTAAATTTTATGAGATTTGCGGTATCAAATTTATAGACTTGAAGAAATTTTATGATGATTTTAATCTTAGCTATTCTTATAGAATTTATATTGAAAAATGCAAATTTTTCTCACCTGCTCCATTTGAAAAACGCATAAAATTAACTGAAACGATGTGTCTTGGATATTACTAAAGTCCGCTAGCTAGCTTGCTAGCGGGATAAATTTATATCTTTTTGTAAGGTGCTTGACCGACTTCATAGAAGTTATTACCTTCGCAGTCAATGGCAACTATTGCTGGGAAATCCTCAACTGTAAGCCTAGCAACTGCCTCTGGTCCTAGTTCTGGATAAGCCAGCGCTTCATATTTTTTGATACTTTGGCTAATGAGCGCTCCGATGCCACCGATAGCAACCATATAAACACAGCATGATTTTTTCATAGCCTCGACTACTGCGTCACTCCTGTAGCCTTTACCGATCATACCATTTATACCAACTTCATTTATCATAGTTGGGGTGTATTTATCCATTCTGCCGCTTGTTGTTGGGCCTGCTGCACCGATAGCTTGATTTGGCTTGGCTGGAGTTGGTCCGACGTAGTAGATAGTCTCACCCTTTAGCTCAACTGGTAGTTTTTCGCCGCGTGCCAATGTTTCAGTAAGTGCCTTATGTGCAGCGTCACGAGCTGCTATGATAGTGCCTGATATTAGGACGTTGTCGCCTGCTTTTAGGCTTTTTGCCACCTCTTTATCAAATGGTGCTGTTATTCTTTTTACTTCTGACATTTTTTCTCCTTAAAGCTCGGCATCTGCGTGGCGTGCAGCGTGGCAGTTGATGTTTATAGCAACAGGAAGACCTGCTATGTGGGTTGGATACCACTCGACATTTACTTTAACAGCAGTGGTGTCACCACCAAGTCCTTGAGGACCAACACCAGTTTTGCAAGCAAGCTCTAGTAGCTCATCTTCTAATTTGGCATATCTTGGATCAGAATTTTTACTATCGACTGAACGAACTGCCGCTTCTTTTGCCAAAAGTGCTGCCTTATCCATCGTACCGCCTATGCCAACGCCTATTGTTAGTGGAGGACAGGCATTTGGTCCAGCGTATTTTACAGCCTCTAAAAAGACTTTTTTTACACCCTCTATACCATCAGCTGGTACAAGCATTTTTAAAACTGATTTATTCTCACTACCAAAACCTTTTGGAGCTACTTTTATCTTTAGCTTATCTCCTGGCACGATCCTAGTGTGAATGACAGCTGGAGTGTTGTTTGTGGTATTTTTTCTTTCAAAAAGTGGTTCAGCAACGACTGACTTTCTTAGATAGCCTTCAGTGTAGCCTTCCGCAATACCCTCATTTATCGCATCTTCAATATATCCACCCTCAATATGCACATCTTGGCCGATCTGCACAAAAACAACCGTCATACCGGTGTCTTGGCAGATAGGTGCAACGCCCTCTTCCGCAAGCTTAGCATTTTGTAAAATTTTGCCCAAAATGTCTTTGCCTAGTGACGAGCTTTCGCTACTTTGAGCCTTTGTAAAAGCAGCCTTTAAATCTGGCGTCACAACATAACAGGCCTGTTTGCAAAGCTTAGCAACGACTTCTCTTATATCTTTTACATTTATTATTTTCATCTTTACTCCTCGTAAAAAACAATTTTTAATTATATTAACTATATTAAAATTTAAGATTAAATTTTCCTGCTGGATATCTACTCGAAAAAAATTTATATGAGTTTATTTACTTGACTACAACTAGAATACTTGTCTAAAACAAATTTAATGAAATAAGTGGTGACAAAATTGAGTCTAGAGCATCACAATATTGATAGAAATTTACATAGCATGGCTTATTTAAGCCATAAATACATAAATTTAAGATTGAATGCTCTCCTCATCATTTTTTATCTTTTTTCTAACTTTGACTCGTGATATGCTGGCTCCATCCATCTTTCTTACTTCGTAGTAGCAGTTTTCATCCTCGATCTTATCCCCAACTACTGGCAAACGACCGATTAGGTTGAAGACATATCCACCGATTGTAACTTGATCTGTCTCTTCGTCAAAGCTTATACCAAGAACCTCTTCAACGCTCTCTAGATCATATCTGCCTTGAAATTCATAAATATTGTCATTTATCTTTTTATAGTGTTGATCGACTTCATCGTGCTCGTCATTAAAATCACCAAGCACCTCTTCCATTATATCTTCCATCGTAAGAAGTCCGGCTGTGCCGCCATACTCATCGACTACGAGTGCTGCTGAAATTTGCTCTTTATTCATCATTACAAGCACTTTTGAAATAGAAAGGCTCTCAGGCACGATGACAAATTTACGAACAATTGAGTCAAAACTCTTCTCTTTATCTTTGCTAAAGTGGAGCTGCAAAATATCTCTAATATGTATCATGCCCAAAATAATATCTTTTGAGCCGTCTATATAAGGAAAGCGAGTATATTTTGATTCAAATACAACTTGCAAATTCTCTTCAAAGCTCTTTTGTTTATTTATGCAGATCATATCGCGTCTTGGCGTCATGATCTCTTTTGCGACTGTGTCACTAAAATCAACTGCATTTTTAATGATCTCAGTCTCAAAACTATCAAGCACGCCGCCCTTTAAGCTCTCACCAACGATGATTTTTATCTCTTCTTCAGAGTGGGCTAGCTCATTTTCTTTAGCTGGCTGGATGCCTAAAATTTTAAGTCCAATGGTCGCTAAAATATCAAAAAGCTTAATTACAGGGGAAAATAGCACCCAGAAAAAGTGAAGAGGACGAGCGATTTTTAACACTGAAGTCTCAGCCTTTGCGATAGCAACTGACTTTGGCACAAGCTCGCCCATTACAACGTGAAGTAGCGTAATAAGCGTAAATGCGATCGCAAAACCAACCGTATGAACTAAGATATCACTAAAGTTGAAGAAATTTTTAAGCGGTGCTTCTATAAGTCTTGCAACTGCTGGCTCACCGATCCAACCAAGAGCAAGTGAGCTTAGTGTGATACCAAGCTGAGTAGCACTAAGATAAGTATCAAGCTTGTTTGACATCTCAAAGGCAAGCTGAGCGTTTGGTTTTTTTTCTTTGATAAGCTCTTCAAGTCTAGACTTACGAACTTTAACAAGAGAAAATTCTGATAAAACAAAAAAGGCATTTAGTAAAATGAATACAATGGCAAGTATTACCATTAAAAGCGAATTATCGCTACTGGGGTTCAATTATGATCCTTAAGAGTTAAAAATTTTTGCCTGATTATAGCGAATTTATATTTAGCGGTCAAATTAATCGCGCTCAAAAGTAACAACATTTCTTAAATTTAAGATTTATAAAAAGTTCTTAAATCATATTTTGATAACATTATTTTCATCACTAAATTTATGGATTTTACAATGAGCAAAAAGAATTTTTCATCGCGTTGGGCATTTATATTGGCCTGTGTTGGATCAGCAGTTGGCATGGCAAATGTCTGGGGCTTTCCTTATAAACTTGGCACAAATGGCGGTGCGGCGTTTTTGCTCATCTATGTTTTTTTCATAGCTCTTTTTTCATATGTTGGCCTAAGTGCGGAGTATGCGATCGGTAGACGTGCAAAAACTGGTACGCTTGGATCATATAAATATGCTTGGCAAAGTAGAAATTTAGGCGTATTTGGCAGTATTATTGGCTGGCTTCCGCTTGCTGGCTCACTTTGCATAGCTATTGGCTACGCAGTCATCATCGCTTACGTGCTAAAAGCCCTTACTCAGGCGCTTACTGGCTCATTTATGAGCGTTGATACGAACGTTTGGTTTAACTCATTTGCACTTCAAGATTACTCAGTCTTGCCTTATCATTTTATTATCGTTGTTGGCACGCTTCTTACACTATTTTTTGGGGCAAAAAGTATCGAAAAAACAAATCAAATAATGATGCCACTGTTTTTTGTATTATTTAGCATTTTGGCTATAAATGTCGCGATGCTACCAAATGCATTTGATGGGTATAAATTCCTTTTTATTCCTGACTTTAGTAAGCTTGCGGACCCGATGGTATGGGTTTCTGCGATGGGTCAAGCCTTTTTCTCACTCTCTATCACAGGATCTGGCATGATAGTTTATGGAGCGTACCTTTCAAAAGATGAAGATATCGTTGAAAGTGCTAAAACAACGGCCTTTTTTGATACTATCGCAGCTCTTGTGGCGGCTCTTGTTATGATCCCAGCGGTCTTCGCCTATGCTATGGATCCAGCCGAAGGTCCAAAGCTACTTTTTGTAACGCTTCCAAAAATTTTACAAAATATGATCGGTGGACAAATTTTTGCCATTATTTTATTTACAGCTGTTATCTTTGGCGGTATCACCTCGCTTCAAAATATGTTTGAAGTAGTCGCCGAGTCACTAATGCATAAATTTCCGTTTCTTAGTAGATTTTGGACACTCACGCTACTTTGTGCAGTTTGCTTTGGCATAGGAGCATTTATGGAGCCTATTAGCAGTTGGGGGCCTTGGATGGACTTTGTGTCGATCTATATCATCCCAATTGGCGCGGTAATCGGTGCTATTTCTTGGTTTTGGATTATTAAAAAAGAAGAAATTTTAGACGAGATAAATTCTGGAGCAAATAAATCTTATGGTAATTTCTGGTATTTTGTAGGCAAATTTATCTACGTCCCGCTAACATTTTTACTTTGTATTATTGCTGTAAGCAAGGGAATTTCTTTTTAAATTTAGCTCGTCAAAAAATGAGCTAAATTTAAAAATTTTTGAAGTTATCTTAGTTTTTTTGTGCCGATGTAAGTGGCAAAAATTTCTTGTGAGCCATCTTTTTTAAATAAAATAACATCGTATTGCTCGGCTTTACTGCCTTGCTCCATACCTTGACTCTCCATCGGCATACCAGGTACTGCGATACCAACTACATCTTTTGGCTTAAGCTCTAGTAGGCGCTTTACCTCATCGGCTGGAACATGACCTTCTATGATATATCCATCGATAATTGCTGTATGGCAGCTTGAAAGCTCTAGCGGCACGTTAAATTCTTTCTTAACTTTAGCTATATCATCTACTTTTATGACCTCTTCGCTAAATCCAGCCTTCTGCATCGCCTCACCCCAGCTAGTACAACATCCACAAGTTGGGCTTTTATAGACCTTCATATCAGCCGCGAACACAAGTGTTGCAAAAAAGCCAAGAGCCAAAAATGCTAATTTCTTCATCATTTTCCTTTACGTAAAATTTGCAAAATGATATAGCTCACATTTAAATTTTATATAAATGCTTAATATTGCTTGCTATAATTCGCCAAAATTTATAAAAGGCACTTTATGTTTTCATCATTTTTTAAAGATAAAAAATGGGCACTCTGGGCTTATGGCGGAGCGATATTTATCATCTTGCTTCTTGTCTATCAAACGCACCTAAATGTCCGTATAAACGAGTGGTATAAAAATTTCTACGACATCGTGCAAAACTCAAAAGATCATGATGTAAGTGAGTTTTGGCGAGAAATTTTTAACTTTATAAAAATCGCTATGCCTTATGTCGTGACTTACACTGTGATCTCGTTTTTTGCTAGCCACTGGGTCTTTCGCTGGAGAGAGGCGATGACGTTTAGATATCTAAAATTTTGGCAAAACTGCGAAAGTGACATCGAAGGCAGTTCGCAGCGTATCCAAGAAGACGTCTACCGCTTTGCCAAAATAATGGAAAGCCTTGGTGTGCAGGTTTTAAGGGCGATCATGACGCTAATTGCCTTTATACCAGTGCTTTGGGAGCTAAGTAAGAGCGTAAGTTTGCCTTATATCAAAGATATCGAGGGCTCGCTTGTTTATATCGCTTTAATAATTAGCATTGGTGGCTTAATTATTTCGTGGTTTGTGGGCATTAAACTCCCACATATCGAGTATAACAACCAAAAAGCAGAAGCGGCATTTAGAAAAGAGCTGGTTTACGGCGAAGATGATAAGTCTAAATTTTGTCAGCCAAACATCATGCTAGAGCTTTTTACGGGCGTAAAGTTAAATTATTACAAACTATTTTTGCACTATGGCTACTTTAACCTTTGGCTCATCTCTTTTTCACAAATTCTTGTAATCGTACCTTATGTCATCATGGGAAATGGCCTATTTAGCGGCGTTATAACGCTTGGTGTGCTTATACAAGCTAGCAATGCTTTTTCTCAAGTTAGAGAGAGTTTTAGCGTCTTTATCGACAACTGGACGACGATAACAGAGCTAAGATCTGTAAATAAACGTTTGAGAGAATTTGAGAGAAATATAAACTATAAGGCATAAGCGTAAATTTACATACCAAATAAACTCTAGTAAATTTTAAAATTTCATGAGCGAGTAATTTCGGCTCTAAAATTTGAGCTAAGCTATAAGCGAAGCCAAATTTTAGTAGTCAATTCTTGCGAGTGAATGGAATTTTAAAATTTGTAAAATAGCTTTATTAAATTCGTAAATTTCTTTTTATTTAAAAGGGAGACAAGGGGACTTGAATTACGAAGCCGTCCCCTTATCCCCCTTTTTGAATCCCCTAAACCCCTCGCACGTTAGGAGTGGCATGCAATCGTGCTGGCGCACTGCATGCGTTTTATTTTAGAAAATTTCTGACAAATTTTAAAATTTGTAAGCCGTTTCAGCTCCAAAAATTAAATTTCCCCCTCATTTAACAATGCATATCCAACTCAGGCTATAATACGCAAAATTTTAGTCCAAAAAGGATAAAAATGAAAAAATTTCTACTTACATTGTTAGCAACTAGTTTGCTCTTCACTGGCTGCTCAAGCGTTACAAAAGCAGGCGTTGTTGGTGCTGATCGTAAGCAGTTTATGCTAGTCTCATCAGAAGCTATGGAGCAAAGCTCAGCCCAAGCCTACGTCAAGACGCTAACAGCTGCTAGGAGTAAAGGCGAGCTAAATGTTGATCCGATCCTTACAAAAAGAGTTCAAGATATCGCTAAAAGGCTAATCGCCCAAACTGGTGTTTTTAGAGATGACGCTCTAAAATGGAAGTGGCAAGTGAATGTCATTAATGAAGATACGCTAAATGCTTGGTGCATGCCAGGGGGCAGGATAGTCGTTTATAGCGGCATCATAAAAAGGCTAAATTTAACAGATGCACAGCTAGCTGCAGTCATGGGACACGAGATCGCACACGCTCTTAGGGAGCACAGCAGGGAGCAAGCAAGTACTGATCAGATGAAAAGCATAGGCATCTTTGCAATAGCTACAGCTACTGGCCTTGGCGATCTTGGAGCTAATGCTCTAAATTTAGCTAGCGAATACACCATATCTCTGCCGTTTTCTCGCTCGCATGAGACCGAGGCTGATCACATCGGTACTGAGCTAATGGCAAGAGCTGGATACGATCCAAAAGAAGCGGTCGAAGTCTGGGTAAAAATGAGCAAGATGAGTGGCGGAAAGGTGCCTGAAATTTTAAGCACTCACCCATCAAACGAGAGCAGGATAAAAGACCTAAAAGAGATCGCAGCAAAGCTTGAGCCAGTCTACCAAGCTGCCAAAAGAAGCTAGGCTTCAAAAAAATTTGAGCGATTTTGAAATGGTTGCTCAAATTTATAACTAGTACATTTTAAAAAACTACAACTGCTGATATTCAGCCAGCTAGCACGAAAGAGCGAGAGCCTTGGTTTAAAACTCATAACAACTTTTGCTCAATCTTTGTCTATAAAGAAAATTGTGAAATTTTAGGCTGGTGTTTGATTAGTGATTTTAATCCTAAAATAGCTTACAAAATAAGTGTAGAAATAAGCATCTATGTAGCCAAAAAAGGCTCTTAAAAAGGATATCGCAAGCAACTTTTAGCCCACAGCCTAAATGAAGCTAGAGAGCTAAATTTAAAGAATATCATCACTTTAATATTTATTGAGAATAAAGCAAGTCCTAGGATATTTTAAAAAATTTGGCTTTGATAATATAGCGAACTGCCTAGCTAAAGTGAAGGATGTTATTATCTTGGGGCTAAACTTTAAAAGCCAAGCATTAAGCAAATCAAGATATAATTCCACTTCTTCATGGGTAGATGTCCGAGCGGTTTAAGGAGCACGCCTGGAACGCGTGTGTGGGGCAACTCACCGAGAGTTCGAATCTCTCTCTGCCCGCCATAAAACTATCTACAACTTAAACCTCTTGACCTTTATTTTATTACTCAAAACATTAGCACTAAGCAAAAGATCACTTTTTAAAACTTATTAAAATCTTGCCCAATTATCTTTTACTTCGTCATACTTAGGCATATAACTAGCATTAAATTTTGCTCCATTCTAGGAGAAATTTTAACTATATTCTTAGATTTAGATTCTATTTGTCTTATCAACAGTTACAAACGCCCAGTGCATAAATTCTTGCTTCGGTTTATATCTGCCGCTGTTAAAATACTCCGCTAGCCGTGCCTCCTCCGTTTCGCTTAGCTTGCCGCCAAGCCCTCAGCGCGTCTTTTGTATGAGCTCCTGCGCGCTCGCGGGCATAGGGCTTAGGCTTAGCAGCGATGATGGCAAGATAAGGGGCAAATTTAATCTAAATGAGCCAAAGCTAAGCGTTGCTAAGCTTACAGAGCTTCCTTTTATCGAAGCGGTTTTGGATGAGAATTTTAAAGAGCTAGCAAAAGATGAGATGATAAATTTAGATGGCACTTTAAAGCCTATATTTTGGGATCACAAGGCAACTTTACTTGTGCGAAAAGACAAAAATGGCAAGTTTAGAAATTCAAACATAAAAGAGCTTCGGGAATTTTGATGATGCAAAATTTCAATGAGAAAAATGAGTTTAAATACGGCAAATTTAACTACGAAAAAGCGCTAGAAATAGCCCAAAACTGCGATAAATTTAAGCTAGATAACGATGAGGAGGAGATGGCTTGTGGAGGTGAGAGGAGCTGCTATGACTGCGCATTTAGGCGCTGGAGTAAAGATAGCTTCATCTGCATGGCACAAGCTAGCAAAGACTGAGCTAGCCCTACGCAACCATTTTTTTATCTTTAAGTTTTCCGCCACGTTTGTACTTTAGTTCGCCGCAAAATCTCTTGCCAAATTTCGCCTCGATGATGAGAACTAGCACGAAAAATATCTTTTCATCATTCATTCGTGCTATCTGGCGTAGAGTTTGGCTAGCGTCATTAAATTTAACTCCATTTTTATGTAAAGTTTCGCAAAAAATAGCCTCGTCAAAGCCCAACATTTGTGAAATTTCAGTTATGCTGTATGGCTCGAGTGAGGCGATGATGCGGTCCATGTTGCAAATGCTTGGATTTTTACTGCGTGTTAGCACATCCATTGTTTCATTTATTAGTTTTACTAGCTTCTTTCTACGATTTATAACGTGAAGTGTTGCAGCAAGCAATATTAAAAAACCTGCGATTTTATGGGCATTTAGTAAGTACTCATTATATTCGCCAAGCGCAAAATTTACACCAGAGAATGCGAGCATACAAAGCCCCAAAATAAGAACTAAAACAAGACAGAATTTATAAATAACCTCTACTTTAAACATGACACTCATCCTAAAATATATTTTTCTAATTATACACTTTAGGAGTTGAAATTTATCACCAGCTTATTTGGCTGGTGATTTAATTAGATTAAAAATTGTAGTTAAAGCTTAGATTAAATGTGCGTGGATCGCCATAAACCATCATATTTTTGCCGATACCCTCGTAGTATTTTTTGTTAAAGAGATTATCGATATTTAGCTGTACATCAAAGTTTTTAGCAAATTTATAACCAAGCATTAAATTAGCTAAAGTGTAGCCTTTTTGTGTGATTTCATCTGCGCCTTTGCCAGTATAAATTTTGCTCTTATACATAGCTCCAGCCCCTACTCTAAAGTCTCTGATCTCATACTTTGCAAATAAATTTGCCGTGCTTCTTGATGAGTCGGTGGCGTATTTCTCGCCATTAGCATCTTTTGCGTTAAAGTGCGTTGCACCAAAGCTTAGGCTTAAGTTTTTAGTGATCTCGCCGTTTAGATCTAGCTCGACACCCTTGCTTGTCACACCCTTGCCAGCTTCATATATATCGGCATTTGTCGCTGGATTTTTCCTGCCAGTCTTTATGCCAAGCTTATCTTGCACGATCTTAAAGATGCCAAGACTTGCTTGAAGTGCCCCGTCAAAATACTCGCCTTTAATGCCCACTTCATAGTCCTTGCCTTGGATCGGATCAAGATACTTGTCATTTGCGCCCTTTACGTTTTGAGGTTTAAATATGCTCGTGTAGCTAGCATATAGAGTGTGGTTTGCTCCGATGTCATAGGTGATGCCAAGATATGGCGTGATCTCATTTGTGAAATTTCTATTGTCTTTGCCACCCTCGATCTCGTATTTGTAGTAGCTCACTCTAGCGCCTAGCAAAAATTTAAGCTCATCGGTGATTGATAGTTTATTTGCCGCGTAAAATGCCTTTTGTATCGTTTTGTCTTTGTTGTTTTGATCTTCGTAAGGGAGCTTTGGATCATCAAGGTGTAAATTTTTAAAGTCTATCCTGCTTCTAGCCGTATAAGCAAGCCCAGCTGGCGTGGTCTTTTGTAGCCAGTAGCTACTTACCTTATCGCTACTTTTTTTATAGTTGTTATACATCGCGCCAAAGACAAACTCATGAGATAAATTTGCTATCTCATAAGGGATATTTGCGTATGCATCGACGTTGTGGATATTCTCCTCTCTTTTGTTTGCATAAACGCTAAGATCATTCATATTGCCAGTACCGTCTAAATTTACCGCTCCGCCGTAGTAGAGTAGATTTGAGTCAGTGTTTGCCCGTCTGAATGAGTAGCTTAAATTTAAGCTCGCTTCATTTTCAAAGTAGTGCTTAAAATCAGCATAAAAATCAAGCGTCTTTATGTCCCACCTAGTCCAAGGCTGAGAGAAAATTTTATTTTTACTAAAATTTGTCCTAGAGCCATCTGTGTAAAATGCTGGCATACCACCCCACCTAACCCCGTGGCGTCTTAGCTCTTGATAAAATGCACCAAGACTAAGCCATGAGTTATCACCTATGTCGCTATCGACTACGCCATAAATCGCGCTATTTTTGCGGTTATAATAATCCATATAAGAGTGCGACTTCTCATGCGTAAATGAAAGCCTTGCTCTGACGCTTCCACTCTAATTTACAGGCGTTTGTACATCGCCATTTACACCGTATCTATCGTATGAGCCAGCGCTTACGCCAAAATTTCCTTTAAGTTCCTTTGCATCTGCTCTTTTTCTTATGAAATTTAAGCTAGCAGCTGGGTTGCCAGCGCCTGCAAGTAGGCCATTCGCCCCTTTTACCACCTCAACTCTTTCATAAGGTAGCAAGCTCATATCATTTGCGCCAAGGCTAAAGCCGCCAAAGCTAGGCATCGAATCAAGCAAGTAATAATCTATCGCAAAGCCACGAGCCGTCGGATATACGCGCTCGTCCCATTTGTTTAGCGTAACGCCTGGGACATTTCTAAGAAGCACTTGATAGTCCTTGATGCCTTGATCTTTTAGCCTAGCTTCTGTTAGCACAGTTAGCGACTGGGGCGTTTGACGAGAGGTTAAATTTAGCCTAGTTGTGCTCTTTACAAGCTCTTTTGCAAAGTAGTTTGCGTCGTCTCTTCGCTCGCTTTCTACGACATCGACTGCTTCTAAAATTTTATCGCTTTGGCTAGCAAAAATTTGAGGTTGCATCAAATTTAATGCAACCAAACTAATTAAAAATTTTTTCATTTTTTCTCCTTTTAAAATTTCTTTTAATCCACAAATAAAGCCCTGAAATGCTCAAAATAAGCGGTGAAATACCAACTAGAAACCAGATAAATTTTGTGATTTGGTTGTAGTTACCAAAGTGCGATTTTCTAAATGCTGAGAGAATTTCTTCGCTTAGATTTGTATTTTTTATGTCCAAAATACTTACTAATTCGCCGCTATTTTTATCGTAAGTTAATATGCTTGAATATTCGTTATGCAAGAAATTTTGATCTTTTACATAGCCAAAAAGGCGTATGTTTGCTCCTTGCATAAAGGGCAGTGAGATGAAGTGTGGCTCAAAGCCAGCAAGATCATTTTTTGAGCGGGCTACCAGCTCGTCAAGAGATAGGCTTTTGTTGTAAATTTTTGCATCTATAACGAAGTCATTTTTAAACTCTGGCATGCGTGCCATTTGAAATTCCCACCAAACACCACTTATGCAAATGAGCAGTAAAATAGGCGTAGAAAAAATTCCTATCATTTTATGAATGTCGCTCATAAAAATATTTAGCCTATTTACACGAAGCCTAAGTAGTGTCAGCCAAAATTTTCTATAAATCACGAAACCACTTATGCAGATAAAAAACGTAAAAATAGCGGTTAGAGTAAGGATAATGTGACCGCTCTTTTCTAGAAATAGCGACTCATGAAGCTCGGTTAAAACTCCAAAAAATCCCTCATCATGTGCAAGTGGCTCGCTCTTTATCTTACCGCTAAAAGCGTCAAAATAGATAAATTTCCACTCTTTTTGGCTGTCATTGTGCTCAATTAACCAAATTTTGTCACGTTTTTTAGGATTTGCATCGATATTTATGCCGACCATCTCGTAGCCGTCAAGCTCGCTTGCGATGATCTCTCTTTGCTCATCAAAGCTGATCCTTTTGCTTAAATTTTCTTTGTTTAAATTTACATTTACGACATTTGGGGCAAGAAGGCTGTTTAGCTCATCTTTATAAACAAGGATCGCACCGCTAAAACAAACTACTGCAAGTGGAATGAAAAATAAAAGAGATAAATAAGTGTGTACTTTATAAAAAAATTTTTGATTTAGAAATTTCACTTTGTTTTAAAGCCTTTTGATGGTAGGTTTTGATAATGGCTCGCAATCTTACACAAAATTTACTTTGATAATATTTAAAACTATTATCAATTATGATTCCAGAAAAGAAAAATTTTTATAGAATGTAAATTGAAAAAAATAAATAGATTTGATTTTTAAAAGAATAAGCAACTCCTCTTTGTGTATACGAAAAGCCAGAAAAGGGGGAAGCAAAGACTTATCAGTTACAAAAAGGAGGGTCCATTTAGGACGATGAAATAGTATTATTTAAGCATAAATTTTAATAAAATTTTTAGTTAATAAAAAAGAAATTCCAAGTAATACTAAAGTAAATCTAACTTTAAAGAAGCTGCATTTAATAAATTTCTTTTAATTAGTGCAAGTACAAAATTAAAATAGCTAATTTTTAGGCACAAGCTCTAATATGTTGCAAGCTCGTTTGCTGCCCATCTTGCAAGCCTTATCAAGAGCCTTTGCAGAAAGATCAAAGCTTTGCTCAGTACCATTTCCTTGAAGATACTTTGTCGCTAGCTCATAGCAAGCCTCACTACTACCATTATCACAAAGCGATCTAAATATCTCAAAAGATTTTTGCGTGTCTTTTTCTATACCAAGACCGCGTCCTAGCATATCTGCATAGATAAAGCAAGAAATTTTATCTTTATTCTCACACTCACTTGAAAGCTTTTTAACAAAATTCTCGCAAGCTTTAGCGTTACTTTTATTAATACACTCTTGCATATTTATATCCCAGTTTGCATTCAAAAACATAAGAGCAAATGCTAAAAATAAAATAGATTTTTTCATAAATTTCCTTGGAAGAAGTTAGCTCCCTTTGGGGGAAAGGGAGCTATTACAAAAAGGAGGTTTCTTGTTGGACAAGTGGAATAATACAAGTTTCGTCTAAATTTAAAACCAACTTTTCTTTAACAAAAAACAATCTCAAACTAAATCTTTTTTACTAAAGGCAAAATAGCCACAAACTAGCAAAATAATGCCTAGTAAGAGCGGATAAATAATCGCGTAAGCTACAAATGTCGCTTTTGGAAAGGTGCTTAAAATAAAATAAGATGCAGTACCGATAACTGCTAAATTTGGATCAAAAAGACTAAGTGCTGCTATCCTGAAAAGCTCTATCGGATTTAGTATAGCAATAGCGTAAATGACATACTCATCAACCGAGCTTCGCATAAGAAGTCCAATTAATGCTAGGTCGATAAATGCTAGCATTATAAGCCAAAGTAAAAACGCTACGCCCTGACCTGTCTCTTGATTTTTAATCACGCTTGAGATAAAAAATCCAAGCGATAAAAAAATGATACTTAAGCTAAAAAGTAGTCCAAAATAAAGTGTTAATACACCCCAAGGTATCGCAACACCTTTTATAAAACCAACAATAACACAAAGCAAAAGAGCAAACAAAAGTGGAACAAAAACAACAAATGTACGACCCAGCGCCTTACCAAAGTAATACTCTCTAAGACTTAGCGGGAAACTAAGGATGTATTCAAGCAAATTTGTATCTCTATCTTGATTTATACTTCTTACGGTTGAGATGAGAATAAAAATAGGCACAATGATGACACAAATTTGAATAAACAAAAGCAGTGCTCTAGTAAGCCCAGAAAAGCCGAGCACACGTGAGTCAGTTACGCCACTAAATAAAAATCCTATCATCAAAGCAGAAAAAAGCGCAGCATATATCACAAACCATCTTGAGCGAAAAGACTCTTTTACATCAAGCTTTGCTATTAAAAAAAGATTATTCACTCTTGCTCCTTAAATTTTCTTCTTTGATGATCTTGCCAAGATCCATATAGACGCATCTATCTAATAAATTTGCTATCTCATCGATACGGTGTGAAATAAAAACAAGTGTTTTGTTTTGCGTGAAGTTATCAAGCAAATTTTTAAAAGAAAGCCTTGCTTTTACATCAAGATTTGCCGTTGGCTCATCAAACATCAAAATTTCACTATCCTTAGCAAATGCAATGGCTATTAGCATCTTTTGTTTCATGCCGCCAGAGAGCTTATAAAATGGCTTATTTAAATTTGCATGCAGATCAAGCTCTAAAAGCTTGCTAAATTTCTCAATCTCTTCAAATTTTACATTTGAGCTTTTGCAAACAAACTCACAAAGCTCACGCAGGTTAAATTTAAGCGGTGGTGGAGTTTGTGGCACAAATGAGATAAATTTCAAAGCCCCTTTTCTATCTTTTAGGGTATTTACGCCATTTATTGCGATGTTTCCGCTATTTGGGATAAACTCGCCTAAAATGATACGCATGAGCGAGCTTTTGCCAGCTCCATTTTGTCCAAGTATTGCTATTTTTTCACCAGATTTTACATTTAGGCTAACATTATCAAGTATCCTTTGCGAGCCAAAAATTTTAGTTACTTCTTTTATATCTATCAAAAATTTTCCTTATATGAGTTTCTTAAAGCCATTGTCAAATTTTAGTGCGTCTTGATGACACACATCAATACACCTGCCACAAAGCGTGCAATCTGCACCAGCTATCCTAAAGATATTTTTGCTCTCGTCAAGCTTTGCCCCTTTTTTTGTCATAAAAAGTACGTGAGGCACTAGACAAACATCAGTGCAAACTAAGCAGTGATCGCATTTTTCTTTATCCCAGCTAACTTTTATGGCATTTGGTTTAGCTAGCACTGAGTAAGTAGCTCCAATAGGACAGACATACCTGCACCAAGCTCTACGTGAGAAGAAAATTTCAACCATAAGCATAGCCACAACGAACCAAATAGCATGAAAATAGCCATAGATAATAAATCTTGAAAAAATCCCAACAACATTAAAAATTTCAAATGTAAGGCTTGCACTAGCAAAGCTAAGGGTTAAAAATAAAATGGTGAAAACATATCGCCACTTTGTGTCAAAAACTCGTGGTTTTACTATCTTTTTAGCGCGTAAATTTTCATGGATCTTCTCAGCTATTTCGCTTATTAATGAATAAGGACAGATCCAAGAACAAAAGCCTCTACCGCCAAAAATGATATAAAATGCCAAGATACTAAGTGAGCCAATTATTAAATTTACATGGATTTCATGCGTCGCCAGAAAAACTTGCAGGCTCATAAAAGCATCTGCCAAGTGAAAACCAAATATCCTTGACGCACTGATGTCGCCTTCTAAAATTTGTATATCGACTCTATATGAAAGCACAAATAAAAGATGAACTAAAACGATGGTAAAAATGCGCCAAAATCGTATGCTAGGACGCTTTTTACCATCTTTTGTAGTTGTGATTAACGTGCTTAGAAAGCTTACATTTCTAATCGTCGCACGAGTGTTATATTTGTCCATTTTTACTTTTTAAATTTAGAAATTTCATCTGCAAGGCTTTCAAGCTCGCTATCACTAACATTTGTGAGTAGCCCCTTCATAAGTGAGTTTTGCACCTTGCCAGCTTTATAATCAGCCAGCTTTTTAAGTAATTCATCCTTGCTTAGGTGTGTTATATCAGGAGCTACGACACCTTTTGCATTTGCGCCATGACACGGAGCACAAGTTGTTAGATATTGCTTGCTAACGCCTTCATTGTGCACTTTAGCCACACTTAGACTTAGCTCTTTTACCTTTTTTAGCTCATCTTCACTAGCAAATTCTTCACTAGACTTTGGCTGCTCTTTTGTAAAATTTTGCTCTACTTTTGGCTGAGCATTAGTTGCTACTTTTTCCTTTTTAGGCGGAGTCTGGCTTAACATAAACACCATGATACCGCAAATCGCTACCGCTAAAATAATGGTTATAATCTTTCCTACTTTCATTATTTGCTCCTAAATTGTATATTAAAATCACTGATTTCTTTAGCTAAATTTCTGATTTCACTATCATCCATTTTTTTAACAAGATCTCGCATCAAGACATTGACTTTTTCTTTATTTTTATAAGCATTTATCATTGTATAAATTTCATTTTCACTTTTTGTTAAAAGTGATGGCCCGATGATGCCATTTGCGTAATCATCGTGACAAGCTGAGCATTTTGTAATGAAATTTTTACTAAGCCTGCCCTTTATAAGTCTTAAATTTATAGTTTGAAGAGGGGTTCTTACCATTGCTAAAGCACCGATTTGACGGCTTACGTTATTATCTTCAAGTCCAAATTTTACGCTCTTTTCGCCGTGCATATCGTATTTTATGAAGTCATTTTGTTTATTTGTGCTTTGGTTATTTTCTTTTTTTTCAACCTTTATACTAGCACTCGTGGCTACATTTATTGGTTGCTCGTTAGCTGCTTTTTGCGCTTTGTCGTCACTCTTTTCACAGCCGACAAATAGCAAAGCAGCAGCCACTAAGGACATTATTAATCTCATTCTTTCTCCTTATAAATTTCATCATAACTCATTTTTGGGGCAATGTTTATAATTTTTACAGGGCAAACCTCAGCACACACCCCACACCCAACGCAGCCATGCTTTATGAGTGGCAAATTTGCTTCACTCATTACTATTGCACTATCGCCAACTGGGCAAATGCTGACGCAAAGGTCACAAATTTGACCGATTTTGCCTTTTATCTTATCTTTTTCTGCCTCTTCTCTATCGTTATAAACTTTGCGGACAAGCAAATCTTCAACGCTATCTTCGCTTAGTTTTTCTCTTTTTAGGCACATACAGGCATTTGCATTACTCAAGACAGCAACGCCCATTTTCACATCATCAACAACTTTTGTAGCATGATCTAACGCACCACTTGGACAGGCGAGCACACATGGGAAAAGATCACATAAATAGCAACCTCTCTTTTTAGGATCGATGTATGCTGTACCATTTGAATATCCATCTTTTATATCAAGCAAACTTATACTGTGATAAGGGCATACCTGCACACACTGACCGCATTTAACACAAAGATCATCAAAGTCATCAACCGCGCCTGGTGGTCTAAGATAGAGTTTATCGCCACTACTTTTTGGCAAAATTTTACCTATGCCATATCCTGCGGCAGCTGCGACTGAGCCTAAGATTATAAATTTTCTTCTATCCACGTTTTGCCTTTAACGCGTTAAAATTTGAAGCATCAAGTGGTTTTATCCTTGGCGTGCTATCTTCAAGTAGCTTTACTGGCTCAGAAAATGGCGCGAGTTTGGCTAAAAAATTTAAGATACTAAAGACACTTGATCCATAGAAAAACTGCAAATTTGGATAGTACTGCCAAAGCTGATCGGCATACGATAGATGCATGAACGGCGTATCGCCATAGCCATCTTTATTTCTATCAAAGCTCTCATACTCATCATAATAATTTTTACTCCACCGATTTAATGCCATTTTATCGCCTGGAGTGTCGTTCGCAACGATATCCATATTGCCTATAAAATCATTATTTTCAAATATGCTTGTCCCCTGAGTAGCGTGAAAATATACGCCAACTACGTTGTGTAAAATTTTATTGCCTAAGAAATTTATCGTTGAGCCTGGCTGAAACGGCGAGTTATCAAGCAAGATTCCTCTTGCATTATAGATAAGTGTGTTATTTTCGATAGTAAAATTTGAAACATCTTTTAGACCAATGCCGATACCAAAAGCGCCATCACTATCCATAACAAGATTATTTTTTATATTTGAGCCAGCCGAATACATAAAAAACATACCGACTGCATTGCCGATAAAATCATTGTTTTCGACTAAATTTTGATTTGCATACATAAAGTGAAGCGAGTATCTACCGCGGATCGCTTTATTTTTTAAAAATTTATTGTGGCTCGCATACCATGCAACCATATCGCGGCTATCATAAATATAATTGCTCTCGATTAAATTTTCATGGCTATACCAGAGTCTAACCGCATCACCTCTAAAGCCAAGACTGGCCCCTTTTTTAGAAGTGATGTTATTTTCAGTGATCTTTGAGCTGCTGCACTCTTTAAAATCAACCCCAAAAAGCACATCACTCAAGTCATTTTGCGTAATCAAGACATTATTTGCTTTATCACAGCCAATGCCAGCATCTAGCTCACCAAGGTCATTTCCGCTACCGCTTATCTTTAAATTTCTAAGCGTAACATTTGAGGCAATAATCTTTACAACTGTACCTTTACCATTTCCTTTTATGTGAGCATTTTTGCCCTCGCCAACGATACTAAGCGGCTTATTTATAGTTATACTTCCTTCATAGATGCCGTCTCCTAGCTTTATAACATCGCCAGGGCTAGCGTTATTTATTACATCTTGAAGTATATTTGCAAAGCTAAAAATAGGCAAGAAAGCAAGGGCAAAATTGAAAATTTTACGCATTTAGCTCTTTTTTCTTTGAAAATACTGCAAGTATGCAAAATACGCTCATAGCGATCATAACCCAAAATCCAATACTTGGATAAGAGTGCGTTGTAAATTGCGCGACGCTACCATCGCCTAGAACTGTTGGCATAAATGGTTTAATCTTAAATGCACCCCACTCTTGCATATTGTGTCCATACCAGTAAAGCCATCCTGCAAATGCACTCATAAATAGCACAGGCGCGATAATGGTTGGAACCATAAGAAGTGAGTTAAATTTACCGTTGTAATACAAAAATGCAAGCATACAAAGCGTTGAAATAAGCAAATAGTAAGGTGCTATCGCTCGCTCTAAATTTCCGCCATGCTCCATAGGATACATACCGATGTAGTGATTTATCGTATTCATCTCATGCAC
Organism: Campylobacter concisus; assembly: GCF_003048775.2. Classification (NCBI taxonomy): domain Bacteria; kingdom Pseudomonadati; phylum Campylobacterota; class Epsilonproteobacteria; order Campylobacterales; family Campylobacteraceae; genus Campylobacter; species Campylobacter concisus. The sequence goes on from NZ_CP049272.1 coordinate 1,701,659, forward strand.
GTCGCCACTATATCCATCTACGTGAAAATATACAGGAATTCCATCAGGAAAGGCTGATTTTGGATAATTTGGAGCTTCAAGAGAAACGTACCAGATAGGAAAAGATGGTGTACCTATCTCTGCTTTTTGTTCGATCATCTTATGAAGATCGCTTGCTACATCTTTTGATAAAAGGTGATTTTTATACTGAAATGAGCTATAAAGATTATAGATACCGTAAGTATAAGATGGTAGTTCATCACCATCAGCTATACGCTCTTTTGCTCCGTGCCAACCAAGAACAGGCAAAGTAAAACAAACAGTCATTAAGACAAGTGCAACAATGGTATAAATTTTATATTTACTCATGATCTCTCCTTTAGATTTTAAAATTTCATCTGCTAAAAATAAAATTTTAAAATTTAAAAAAGGGGCAAAATGCCCCTTTAAAAACTACATACCAGCGTTTTCATCTACCCATTTTAGGTATTCGATGATATTTTTGATCTCTTCATCACTCATATGCTGATTTGGCATTCTAAGGTTAAAGTAATCAATCATTGATTTAATGTAGTCATCATTATAGAACTTAGCAGGATCTTTGATAAATTCTGCTACCCATTTTTCGCCATTTTCATGTCTTAGTAAAACACCAGTTAGGTCTGGACCTGAGCTTACTTGACCGATAACGTGGCAACCATTACAACCGCCTTTTAGATAAGCCTCTTCACCTTTTGCAGCAGCTGGACTCATCGGAGTTGCGATCTCTTTAGCTAGGTTATTTTTAGCTCTTAAGCCAACATCAGCTGTTTTAACCATGTATTGCCATACTTGGTACTCCCAAAGGATAGCGCCGTTTACATCGCCTTTTTTGTAAGCTTCGTCAGCTTTAGCTTTTACCTCTTTAATGTGGCCATATTGATCAAGTGCGTCATCAACCAAAGCTTTTACTTTTGGATATTTCTCATAATGTTTCTCTTTTAGGTATTTAACGACCTCTTGGATAACATCATCAGTTGCCTTATTAGTTGCGATTACTTTGTCGTATTCAGCTTTTAAAGCCTCTGGACTTAGAGTTTTTAGCTTGTTATTTTTTGCAGATTCATATTTTTTACTTGGATCTTTAACAAGTAAATAACCCATCATCTCTAGGTGAAGTGCTGAGCAAAACTCGGTGCAGTAGTATGGGAAGACACCTTCCATATCAGCTACGAAATTTACTGAAGCAGTTTTGCCAGGTTCAAGTGAAGCGTGAATATTGTAAAGGTCGATGCCAAAGCCATGAGTCTCATCTTGAGCGCGCTCTAGGTTTGTTAGGTGAATTGTTACATTATCGCCTTTATTTACTTCGATGTGCTCTGGGTTGATGTGGCTTCTGATCATTGTCGCATAGACAGTTACATTCTTGCCATTTCTCTCAACTCTTTCTTGACCAGCTAGAGTTGCATATGGGCTAGCCTCGCCTGTTCTCGAGTTTGTACCCATATTGTAAGTAAGCGCTGGGCTTAGTTTGCTAGCAGCTATTGAAACAACATCGTGTGGCTCGCCAAGTGGGATTGGCATATCATAGATTAGATCCATTTTTGCACCAGTGATGTCTATTAGCTGGTGATTTTGTGGATGAAGTGGGCCAACTGGGCTAAAGCGATCGATTGAAAGTTTATCAAGAGCGATTGCATATTTACCAACTGGTTTTGCTGATTTGCCTTCCATTGTATCAAGATGGCCGATATTGTAGTGAACATTTATCTTATCAAGCACTTTTAAATTTTTATAGTCCCATTTTACGATTTGACTATCAACGTAAAGTGATGTATAAAGTACGCCATCTTGTGAGTCAAATGATGTATGCAGTGGTCCAAGGCCAAGTTCGACTTGTCCGTGCATTGACTTTTCTCTATCTAATATAGGAATTCCGTATGGGTCAGTGCCAGCATACTCTTTTTTATCGATTAGCTCTTTGATCTTTCTAAAGTCATAAACTGATGTGTGAGTATCAAGCTTTCCGCCAATAATGATGTATCTACCATCTGGGCTTACGTCACAACCGTGTGGGCTCTTTGATTCTGGGATCAAAAATAGCGCACCTGCTTTTACAGCAGCGTCTATTGTAACTACCTTGTGACCATTTATAACTTTATAGTTTTTCTTGTCTTGAACAAGTTTTTCTAAAATTTTCCAGTTATAAACGTGTAAGAAGTCAGTGTCATTTCTACTTGCACCTGCTTCAAATGGAGGGAGACCTTTTTCGATACCGCCAGTATACATCTCAGTATTTATTGAGTTTGTAAAGCCCCAGCCGTAGCTCTCGCCCTTACCAGCATCACTTAGATCTTGCCAGTATGGAGGAAGCTCAAGAGAAAATGACTCTTTCTCGTCGATCTTGCCTTTTGGATAGTCAAATTTCCAAAATGTTACAGCGCCTCTATAAACTGCTTCATAGTCATCTATTGAGTGGTAGTTATTATCAAGTGGAGCTGCATATTGGCTAGCTTCGATAACATACTCGCTATTTGGAGTGATGAAGCTACCGCCGTGCTCACTCTTCATGATAGGGTTTACAACGATTTGAGTTGTCTCAAAGTCATGCAAATTTATAACTGCGATTCTTGGGTTAGCCTTATCGTTGATAAATAGATAATCACCAACATACTCACCATTTTTCTCACTGAAATTTGGGTGGTGTGTATCGCCCCATGTTATCTCTTTGCCTCTGATGTTGCCTTGTTTTAAAACAGCTTTTGACTCATCGTCATAGCCATATCCTTGCCAAGGCTCTGGTGTGAAAACGCCGATGTATTTATAAATTCTCATCGACGGAACGCCATAAACTAGCACTTGACCGCTTTGCCCGCCAGATGAAAAGACGATGAAATCATCTTTTTTACCGCTAGGCTGATAAGTTTTAGCAGCGGCAAGAACATCTTTTTCGCTTAGCCCACGCTCTTTCATGACTTTTTCAAGGTCACTACTAGCAGCACAAGCAGTCGTTAAAGATAGCCCAAGCAACGCAGCACTTGCGACACAAAATAACTTTTGCATTTACTCTCCTTTTTAAAATGAATTTATCTCTAAACTCTTTATCTCATTGTCTAAATTTACGCCATTTAAGACGCCTTTATCTATAAAAATTCTTTTTATCTCATTGCCAAAAAGAGCCTTTTGCCCTTTTAGCTTAAGATCTTTGTCAAATTTATAGACTACCCCATCCCCATCACCTATAAAAATTTCATCCTCTATGCACGCAAGAGCTGAAATTTTAGATTTTAAAACTTGCTTTTTGATTCCACTTTTAAAATCTAAAATTTCTCCATCTCTAAAGCCAAGCAAAATATCATTCCCTTTAAATTTACAGGCACTAAGCGGAGCAAAGCCAACACGCTTTTTCTCTTTTAAATTAAGCTCTTTATCAAGCAAAAATGCTTTGCCATTAAAGCTCGTAAAAAATAGTTCATCATCAATTGGCAAAAGGCTTGAAATTTTATAAACATCTTTATAATTTTTAGTTAAAAGTTTATTTAGATTTTTATCAAAAACGCCTATGCTGACTTCATTTGCCATATCGCAAGCTACGTAAATTTTATTTTTAATTGCCACAATTTGTGAAATTTTACAGCCAACATTTGGCATGGCAAATAAGAAATTTCTCTCATTTGCCACCTCGATAATCTCATTGTTTAAATTTGCGATATAAAAGAATTCTCCATCATTTCCGCACTCTTGATTTTTATAAATCGTATCTTTTAGATCCAAATTTTTAATCTGTCCATCTTTTATAAAGACGATGCTTTGGTTGCTTTCATTAATAAAGCAGCCTAATTGCTGGGCAAAAGCTGTTATCAAAAACAAACTTATACAAAGCAGAAATCTCATAATCCAAGACACTTTCATCATAAATTTAATAAGCAAAAAAACTATACATACTTAACTCTTAAAAGCAAATTAGCGATTAATTTATTTTTTTAAGCTTTTAAAGAAAAATATCAATAAATTTTTTTAAATTTTATTATTTACATTATATAGACATTATGATTTAATCAATACTAATATGGCTTTAATAAAATTTATCATCTATTAAATCACTTATTTTTAGTGCTAATTTGAACAAAAATTTAAATTTGAATTATTTCTTAAGAAAATTATTTAAATTAGATAATTATATTAAGTAATGAGAAATCTTTAGTATTTAAGTAAAAAGCTAAATTTTATACATTTGATATATTTTTAGCTTAAATCCATTGGTAATTTAAATTTGTTTAAATAGGCTATAATCCGCCAAAAAAAGGAGAGATAATGCTAACGCATTTAGATGAGAAAGATCGTCCAAAAATGGTCGATGTGAGCCCAAAAGATCCTACAAAAAGAGTGGCAACTGCTAGCGGGATCATCAAAATGAGCAAAGAGGCCTTTAAAGCGATAAAAGAAAATACTGGCAAAAAAGGTCCAGTCATTCAAACGGCTGTCGTTGCTGCGATAATGGGTGCAAAAAAGACAAGTGAACTAATCCCGATGTGCCATCCACTAGCTATTTTAGGTGTGGATTGTGATATCGAAGAGCTATCTGAAATTTGTGCTTTTAAGCTTTATGTGAGTGTAAAAATAGAGGGCAAAACAGGCGTTGAGATGGAAGCATTAACTGGCGTTAGCGTGGGGCTTTTGACCATTTATGATATGGTAAAAGCTATAGATAAAAGCATGGAAATAAGTAATATCGTGTTAGAGAGTAAAACAGGAGGAAAAAGTGGCGAGTATATGCGATCTAAATAACAAAAAAGCAAAAATTGATTACCCAACGCATTGGGAATACAAAATAATATTTGATGCAGATGTCAATGTAGAAGAAAAGGTAAAAGAGATAGTAAAAGATAGAGAATTTAAGCTAGTCTTTTCAAAATTTAGCAAAGATAAAAAGTATGCAAGCTATGACTTAGCCGTACTAGTTTTGAGCGAAGAAGAGAGGCTAGAGATATTTTCAGCACTAAAACACGAAGCAAAATACGTTTTATAAGGTAAAAGATATGAACAGTTTAGAACAAAATTTACATGATTATAAAAGCAGCGATGGCTTATTAATAAGCATAAAAGCTCTTTGCAATAACTTCTTTCAAGATGCTGCAAACAAAGATATAAATGCTTTGCCAGAAATTTTAAAGGCTAAAATGAATGAGCTTTATGACAAAATGAATAAAGAAGATCTCATAAATGCAAAAAATCTAAAAAGTGCCATGGAGGGAATAAATCAAGCCATTGTCGGTGCTGAAGAAAAGGCACTTTACGAGCTACTTGATAAAAAAGATGAGCTAAATCGTGCAATAGAAGCAAAACGTGAAGAGATAAAAAATAGGCTCAAAATTTCATTTGAAGCAGCTGAAGAGGTCGTAAAAGATAGAAATTTTAGTGAAAAAGAGGAAATTTTAGAGCTTTTAAATAATGCGATCATTAGAGAAACAAGGCTTCTTGGTATCTTAAAAGAAAGTGCTCAAATCGCATTTTTGACAACTCTTGAAGGCGCAAAAGATGTCGAAGAAACAGCTGGTGCGATAGCTAAAAATATGACCTATGTTGCGATAATTGGAGGAGAGTTTAGCAAAGAGCGGATACTTGAAATTTCAAAAAACATCATCATAGCAGCGGCAAATTTAGCAGACGAGGGTCATATCTTTGCAAAAGAGTTGATAAGTGGAGCTATAAGTGGCACAAGAGATGGCATTTTAAGAGCCATAGAAAAGCTTAAAGATGAGGCGAAATTTGCTCCAGATGAGCTCAGGCTAAACTCGCAACTACTAAATTTAAAAAATATTGATGAAGAATTTATAGCCTTGCTTAGGGAACTTGAAAAGGAATTTGAAGGTGTAGCAAGAAACGAGATCGAAAATGTGATAAATAGCGAGCTAGATACAAATCTAGCAAAATTTAAACGTATTAGCGATCAAGCAAGAGAGCAGATCATTTCAAGGATAGAAGAGCTAAAGTCAAACAGCATGGCAAAGCTTATGAGCGAGGCAAATAATAAATTTGAAGCCTTAAAGCAAGAGCTAAATGACAAGAGTAAAAAGCTAAAACTAAATTTTGATACAAACGACAAAATTGAAGAGATCAAACAAGAGATCACTAATCTTGAGAAAAAAGCTAATGAAAAATTTGAAGACATCAAACAAATTGACATCAAATCAGAAGCCAAGAAATTTGGAGATAGGGCTTACCAAGCTGCAAAAGATCTGTTAAATGTTATTAAAAAAGATAAAAAAGAGGATTAAATTATCAAGCTTATCTTGAAATTTTTCCTGAAAGATACTCGCACTACATATTCTTGCCAAGTGTGAAAATTTTTCCACACTTGGCCTTTACTTTTTAAAGCTTTAAAATCATAAAAATAGATAAAGTAAAAATACTCCTAAAATCAAGCGGTAGATGACAAAAGGCAACATTCTAATCCTTGAGATGATACCCATAAATAACTTCACGCACACGTAGGCACTAACAGCACTTATGATGACGCCAAGGGCGATGTCACTCCAAGGAAGCGCATTTGGATCTTTTATGAGCTTTATGCTCTCAAGTCCACCCGCCAGGATGATGACTGGGATCGACATCAAAAATGAGAAATTCGCACTTCCCTTGTGGCTAAAGCCTAAAAATAAGGCTGCTGTCATCGTTATGCCTGATCTTGAGACGCCAGGGATGAGCGCCACAGCTTGAGCAAGGCCGATAATAAGCGCAAATTTTATGGTCATTTCATATTCGCTTTTATTTGTCGAGCGAAGATCTGCAAAGTAAAGTGCTATGCCAAAGACGATCGTAGTAATAGCGATCACAATGCCACTTCTTGCGTACTCTTCGATAATATTGTTAAACAAAAGTCCAAAAATCCCAACTGGAATGGTAGCAAATCCCACGCACCAGACAAGCAAGCTATCGCCTACCATCTTTCGTTGTACGATCGAGGCAAAAAAGTCACGAAGTAGCTTAAAAATCGTATCTTTAAAATAAAAAAGTATCGCACTTAGCGTACCAACGTGCACTGCCACGTCAAAAGCAAGACCTTGATCTGGCCAGCCAAGTAGCTTTGGCACCAAGATAAGATGAGCCGAGCTTGAAATGGGTAAAAATTCGCTTATACCTTGCACCAAGGCCAAAACAATAACGTGAGAAATTTCCATAAAATGCCTTTTTTGATTTTAGATTGCAGTTGGGGATTTTACTCCCCAAGATTAAATTTATATAAGTTCGCTAGCAAAATTTGCAAGTTTTTGCGGAGTAAATCCAAAGTGATCAAATAGCTCGTTAGCCTTTCCGCTAGCGCCAAAGCTATTCATGCCATAAACTGCATCGGCAAATTTATACCACTCAAAGCCAGTTGCAGCTTCAACTGCGATGATAGTCGTGTTTTTATCTAAAATTTTAGCCACGTATTCATCTGGCTGCTCGCAAAGCAGGTCAAAACAAGGCGCTGACACGATGTTTGCGCCAATGCCTTGTTCGCCAAGAATTTCAGCTGCTTTTACGCAGAGTGAAACCTCGCTGCCGCTTGCTATAAATGTAATCTTCGCATCTTTTGCCGAGCTTAGCAAATATGCGCCGTTACTAACCTCACCAAATTCGCCTTTTGCAAGTGGCTCAAGGCCTTGGCGGCTAAGCACAAAAGCACTTGGAGCGTTTAAATTTAGCGCCGCATGCCAGCTAGCTGCGTTTTCGTTGCCATCAGCTGGGCGGAAAGTGTAGAAATTTGGCATAGCCCTAAATGTGCTAAGCTGCTCGATCGGCTGATGTGTAGGACCATCTTCGCCAACGCCGATGCTGTCGTGTGTGAAGACAAAAAAGTGCTTGATGCCCATGAGTGCTGCTATCCTCGCACTTGGCTTTAGATAGTCGCTAAAGATGAAAAATGTCGCTGAAAATGGCAAGAAAAGGCCGTATCTAGCGATACCGTTGTTGATGGCCGCCATAGCGTGCTCTCTGATGCCGTAGTGGATATTTTTGCCATTTGGAAAGTCGCCCATACCCTTTAGCTCAGTCTTATTTGATGGAGCAAGATCTGCGCTGCCACCGATAAAGCCAGGAAGTTTTTTTGCTATCTCATTTAAAATGACGTGGTTTGTATCTCTTGTGGCTAGCTTTTTGTCGCTAAAGTCTGAAAATTCGAGCTTGCTAAAGTCTGGATTAAGAAGCGAGTTTAATAAATTTTTGCCTTCAATGCTTAGTGCCTCAACCTTTTTGTTCCACATCGCTTCTTCAAGATCGCCCTTTTCAACTGCGCCTCTAAACCTTAAAAGCACATCCTCGTCAATGGCAAATTTCTTCTCAGGATCAAAACCAGCTGCAGCCTTTGCCTTTTTGATGATCTCTTCGCCAAGTGGGGCGCCGTGGCTGTGGTGTGAGCCCTCAAGCTCCATTGCACCACGCGCTATGCGTGTGTTTGCAATGATGAGATATGGTGACTCTTTCTCGTTTGCCTGCTCTAGTGCAAATTCGATCTGGTAATAATCGTGTCCATCGATACGTGCGACCTCCCAGCCCTGCGCCTCAAACCTCGCTTTTACATCCTCACTAAAAGCTATCGCTGTGTCGCCCTCGATCGTGATGTTATTTGAGTCGTATATGAGCACAAGGTTATCTAGTCTTAAATTTCCAGCTACCGAACATGCCTCGTAGCTTATACCCTCTTCTAGGTCGCCGTCGCCGCAAAGGCAGTAAATTTTATGATCGATTATTTTATTGTCTGGTTCATTTAGAACGTTTGCAGCGTATTTTTCTGCCATGGCTAGGCCAACTGCATTTGCTACGCCTTGACCAAGCGGGCCAGTAGCAACCTCAACGCCTGGAGTGTGAATTTCTGGGTGACCTGGAGTATTTGAGCCAAGTTGACGAAAATTTTTAAGCTCATCAAGGCTTAGATCGTAGCCGCTTAGGTGCAAGAAGCTGTAAACCAAACTTGAAGCGTGACCACCGCTAAAAACGAGCCTATCTCTATTTAGCCATTTTGGATTTTTTGGATTGTGTTTTAAAAAGTTGCTTAAAACCACCATAATATCAGCTAGACCCATAGGCGCACCTGGGTGTCCGCTGTTAGCGTTTTGCACCATGTCAGCGCACAAAAATCTTATAGTATCGGCTTGTTTTTTTAGCATATGATCTCCTTTTATTGCGCCAGATTATACAAAAAAGTGATTAAAACTTGCCTTGCATTTTTGTCCAAAATGTCTAAATAGTGATATAAATTTTTTAAATTTTTAGTAGTAAAAAGCTAGAAATTTCTAGCTTTTATCTAAGGTGTTTATCCGTAAGCTCTAAGATCATCTTTGCGATGTTTGCATCTATCTGTTTTAGTGTCTCTTCTATCTCGCAAATTAGCTCATCTTTTTTCTTTTTTGCGCCCTCAAGGCCAAGTAAATTTGTAAATGAATTTTTAGCTAGGTCGTTATGCACAGGCTTTCCAGCGGCCGCCTCGTCGCTTGTAAGATCGATGATGTCGTCTTGTATCTGAAAAGCAAGGCCTAGCTTTAGGCCGATATCATAAATTTTCTCGCACTCTATTTCGTCTAAATTTACTATCATGGCACCCATTTTTAGGCTAGCAGCGATCAGCTTTGCGGTCTTGTGGATGTGTAAAAAGACTAGCTCATCAAGGCTTAGCATCTTGCCAGAGAGGCCAAATTTAGCCTTTGCTCTTTTGATGTCCTCTTTGTTCGTATTTTCAAAAAAACAATCCAGCGCCTGACCCAGCACCATGCCGCTAACGCCAGCATTCTCGCTTAAAATTTCCACGCATTTTATACGCGTGTCGGCTGGTAAATCGGCATGTGAAATTTCATAAAAAGCATGCGTATTTAGTGCATCTCCTGCAAGTATCGCAGTAGTCTCGTCGTATGTGACGTGAAGTGTTGGTGTGCCGCGTCTAAGGCTTGCGTTATCCATAGACGGCAGATCATCGTGGATAAGCGAGTATGTATGCATCATCTCAAGCCCCAAAGCCACTCTCATCGCCTTTTGCGTGAGTCTTTTATCCACATTTTCCACCACACCAAGAAGCAAAAGCGCCCTAAAGTGTTTCCCTCCAGCCTTTAGCATAACGCCAAGCGCCTCCTCATAATAAGGGTGAAAGCTAGGCACCTTTGGCAAATTTTCGTTTAAAAATTTTACAAAGTCCTCCAGTAGGCTCATTTTGGCACTCTTGCAAAAAACTGAAAGTCATTTCTGGTAAATAGAAGCGTAAAATTTTTTAATTCACCAAGCTTCTCTAAAAGCTCTTCACGACTACTCACGCTTTGTTTATCAAAACCCAAAATTTTATCGCCGGTCTTGATGCCAAAAATTTCTGCATTTGACTTTGGCTCGACCTTTGTAACGACTAAATTTTTATCCACTGTGATACCATAATCCACCAAAATCTTATCATCAAGCATTGTTTGTGCTTCTTTTGGCATGATGTTGAAATTTGGTATATCAAGGCTTGAAGGGGCGTCTACATCGAGGCTTTGGTTAAATTTCACATCCCCACTTACTGGCACTTGAAAGAGCATTTCTTGCTTATCGCGCTTCACGATGATGTCAAGCTTTGCGCCCTTTGGAGCAAAAAGCACCATCTCATTTAGCTCTCTTAGGCTCTTTGGCTTGATGCCATTTACACTAACTAACTCGTCATCAACCATCATCATCTTGCCACGGCCCAAAGGATCAACAAGACCTACAAAAAATTTATCCTCTTTTTGTAAAAATTTCACACCTATATCGCCGTAATATACATCATCGTAAGATACAAAGTGCTTTAGGTAGCGATTTGGTATAAATTTATCAGTTCCAACAGCTATGCCTATCATCTTGCAGCAAGGTGTGTTTATCTCGCCAGTCGCGTTATACTCGAAGCTTAACGTGTCAAAATCGCCTAAATTTTGCCCTAAAGACTTGATGTGACCCATGACGGTGTTATTAGAGTCGTTTAAGATGCCAACCCAAGTGCTCTTTTTTATGCGCTCCTCGTTGGTCTCATCAGCCATCACGACAGGGCTTAGCTCCTTGCTAGAGCGCACTAAGAAAAGCTGCAAATATGGGTCAAATTTGACATATTCTCCAAGCGGGGCTCCGTCACTTTTTGGCACTGCGATCAAATTTTTAGTGATAGCCACGCCAAAGTGTTTATTTACCGAGACGATTGAGTTTTTGTTCTTTTCAAAGCAGGCATTAAAGTCCTCTTGCGTAGGCCTAGGATCGGCGTTTAGGCAAAGCGCTGATAGCAAAAATGCAAGAGTAAATTTATATTTTAATCTCATTTTATCCCCATCGAAGCAAGGCCGCCAAGCATCCTTGAAGCGGTGTTTTTCTTATCAGCCTCAACTGACTTTAGTACGTCATTCACGGCGCTTATTAGCAAAATTTGCATACTCTCTTTATCTTCAAGCAAGCTATCATCTATGCTGATATCAAGTATCTCGCCGCTGCCGTTTGCTCTAACGCTCACTAGTCCGCCGCCGCTTTTTGCACCAAATTCTTTATTTTTACTCTCTTCTTCCATCTGCTTTGCCTGCTTTTGCACATCCTCAAGCATCTGCCCCATCTTTGAAAAGTCAAATCCCTCAAACATCGCCTACTCCTTTATGATCTCGTTTTTGTTATTTACGTGCACGATGGTTGGCTTAAATTTCTTAGCCTTTTTAAATTTCATGCTAGCGTAAGCCACGATGATGACCACGTCTCCTACGCAGACCTTTCTCGCAGCTGCGCCATTTAGGCAAATTTCGCCTTTTTTGCCCTTTATCACGTAGGTGGCAAATCTCTCGCCATTATTTACGTCTAAAATTTCAACCTTTTGATTTTCTATCAAATTTGCAGCTTTTATAAGCTCCTCGCCGATGCTGATCGAGCCAACATAGTTTAAATTTGCGTCTGTTACGACGGCTCTGTGGATCTTACTAGCTAAAATTTCTATATTCATTTTTACCTCTTTAAAAGCTCTTTTACTACTTCTTTATCGCTAAATGGGTGCTTGACACCCTTTATCTCTTGATATGGCTCGTCGCCTTTGCCAAGTATGACAAGCGCCCAGCCGGGCTCAAGCTTGCTAATGGCTAGCGCGATCGCCTCTTTGCGGTTGGCGTTTCGTATCAAATTTTCATTTTGGCTCATGCCAGCGCAAATTTCATCGATTATGCTCTCTGGCTCTTCGCTTCTTGGATTGTCACTAGTGACTATGCAAATTCTTGCGTATTTTTGGGCTATTGCTCCCATTTTAGGGCGCTTTGTCCTATCTCTGTCGCCGCCTGCACCAAAGACTGCGATCAAATTTAGATGTCTAAGCGAGTTTAGCACCTTTTCTATGCCATCTGGAGTATGAGCAAAGTCTACAATGACTAGAGGATCAGTGCTAACCACTTCCATCCTGCCACTAACACCTTTAAATTTGCTTATCGCATTTGAAAGTGCGGCTGCATCTGGGCGCTCTAGCAGGCAAACTGCGCCAAGGGCTGCGATTAGGTTGTAAAGATTAAACTCACCTTGCAGACTTGAGTCTATCTCCACATCGCCATTTGGCGTCTTGATAACCGCATCTATACCGTCTTTTAGCCCATAAACCACCGGCGCAAAGCTAGCTGGCTTTTTGAGCGAATATGTATAGGCATTTTTTGGGTTAAATTTAACACCACCATCGTCAATATTTATGAGTTTTACGCTCTCATCGTCAAAAAAACTTGACTTTACTCTAGCGTACTCCTCCATGCTCTTGTGGTAGTCTAGGTGATCTTGGGTTAGGTTTGTAAAAATTTTAAGGGCAAAATTTAAGCTCTCTATGCGTTTTTGAGCGATCGCGTGCGAGCTAACTTCCATCACAAAGTACTCGCAGCCCTGCTCGCTAGCTGCTTTGAGGTATGAAAGCGTCCTTAAAATAGCACTTGTCGTAAGCGCCTTGTCATCTATCTGCTTGCCCTCTATAAATGCCCCTCTTGTGCCACTTAGCCCGCATTTTTTGCCTAAATTTCGTAAAGTCTCATAGATAGCAGCAGCCGTTGTGGTCTTGCCATTTGTACCTGTGATGCCAACTATCTTTAAATTTTTATCGATATTTAAGAGCTTTTTGCATTCTTCAAGGCTGATTATTTTAGCGCCATTTTTTACCGCTGCCTCTGCAAATTTTGCATTTGCAGTAGTTTGCACAAAGTATGCACCCTGCTCGCACTCGTTTGAGTCATCTGTTATGAAGCTATTTTCTACTGATATTTTCATCGTTTTGTCTTTTTTGTATCTCTTTAAAAAGCTGATCTATGCGCTCATCGCCACCAAACATCACCGCCGCACTCTCAAGATAGTTTATACTCATTTCGATGAAGTCATTTTTTATCAAATTTCCCAAAAATTCTAAAAAATCATCTTTGTTTGAGATCATAACCTTGGTTGAGAACATGATATTTTCAAAGACCTTTTTGAAGCTCCCGTCCTTATAAACAGCCTTTTTAAAGTCCTCGTAGCTGATCGCGTCTTGCTCTTCAAAATACTCATCGCTAGCCAATCTTGATTCTAAAATTTTTAAAATTTCATCCATTCCTTCATCATCTTCGCCAGCTCTTAGTTTATCCATAAAATAGTCAAATAAAAGCTTTGCTTCCTCTGCATTTTTCTCGCCAAGGGAGCAAATTTGTATCAAAAATAGTAAATTTTTATCCTGTGTCTTTTCGTAAGCTAGAGAGAAGTAAAAGATCGCGTCTTTAAATTTAGAGCGCTTGAAGTGTTTAATGCCTATTTTTTTATAATCTATCAATGTCAAATTCCTCGCCAATCGGGATATTTACGACCTCAAGCTCTGGGTGAATATCCATACGAAGTTGTCTTTCGAGTCCATATTTTAGTGTAGTTGTGCTAGCTGCACATCCATGACAATGCCCTGTAAGTCTTACGTAAATTTTGCCGTTTTTTATGCCAAGTAGCTCCATGCCACCGCCATCATTTTCAAGCATCGGTAATACCTTTTGCAAACTCGCACTGACTGGTTTTAAAAGTTCTTCATCGCTAAATGGGATCATATCTTTTTCCTATTAAATTTTTGGGCTATTATAGCAAAATAAAAATGCAAAAAATAATGGCTATATTTTTGCTTAGCGCTAATTTTGCTTTGTAATGTAAACCTTTTTGACACACCTAGTCAGTTTTGATTATTAAATATTTGAGCTAAAATTTAGTAAATTTTTGATTATTAGTTTTAGGATAAAAGGGCAAATTTCGCCCTTTTTGTTTAATCTATTAGAAGCGATTTTATATCTACTTTTTGCTCGATCATCTTGCTCTCAAGCATAAATTCTTGCGTAGCTTCAAGTGCTTTTATATCTTCAGGCGTGATCTTTGGACTAAAGTCATACTGCGGATACATACTCTTTACCGCCTCTATGCTAAGCCCAGTCTCTTCAGCCGTAAATTTTAATGCCTCTTCCTCATTTGCTTTCATAAAAGCCAAAATTTCATCTTGAGCCTTTTTAAATTTTTCAACTAGATCTTTATGCTTTTTGTAAAATTCTCCGCTTGTGGCAGTGACGATAACTGGAGTGATGACGCCCTTGCCTGTTGTTACGACACTAAGTCCTGATTTTTTAGCATTATAAGCAGCTGGTCCAGCAAGAAGTGCTGCATCGACACTACCATTTTCAAGTGCAGCTTGTGCAGCTGGGATGCCCATAGAAACGAACTCTACGTCATTTATACCTAGACCGCCAAGAGCAAGATACCTAACCAAAAGCTCATTTAATATCGTGCCTTTTGGCCCTGCTATTTTTTTACCTTTTAAGTCTTTAGCGGTTTTTATGCCTTTATCTTTAACAAATATCGCAAAAGCTTCAGGTGCTCTTGAATATGCACTTATGATCTTTATGTCAGCTTTATTTGCTGCTGCAAGTATGACTGAAGTTCCGCCCACGCAGTTTAGAAACTGGAGCGAATTTGAAGCTAGAGCTTGAGTCTGCTTTGCACCTGAGGTGATCTCGGAGTACTCGACTGGCATGCCAAAAGATTTAGCATAAAAGCCTTTAAATTTATCGACGATTGAGGGGACATTTAGCGGCGATTTGACGTAGGTCATGCCGATCTTATCTAGCTCACTTGCGTTTGCTACTAGACAAAGCAAAGAGGCTGCACACAAAATCTTAAAAAACTTTCTCATATTTGCTCCTTTAAAAATTTTCCAAATTATATAACTTTTTGCTTCGTTTTGGTTTTAATTATCATTTTATAAAATGCTAAATTTCGCTCAAAATTTTACGCTTTAAATTTATTAGTTCATCGCAAAGCAAATCTCTTGGCTTAGCTAGATTTGACAGGTCATAGCTTGATTTCATCCCGCCTTTTTCAAGCAAAATGATCTCATCTGCTAAAAATAGGGCTTCATCGACATTATGAGTGACAAAAATGATGGTTTTGCTGGCTTGAAGCTTTAAAATTTCAGCCTGCATGCTGGCTCTCGTAAAAGCATCAAGTGCTGCAAATGGCTCATCCATAAGGATCAAATTTGCCTCGTACGCAAGCACTCTTGCAAGCGAAACACGCGAGCTCATACCGCCAGATAGCTGCGAAACAGCGGCAAATTTAAAGTCGCTAAGCCCTATCATTGATATGAGCCTATCTATCTTTGCCTCGTCTATCTCATGCTTTTTAAGCGCAAATACGATATTTTCATAGACATTTAAAAAAGGCATGAGCCTAGGCTCTTGAAAGACAAAGCCGATCTTTGCTTGCTCTTTAAATTTTATCTCGCCAAGGCTTAGACCCTCAAGTCCAGCAATAAGCCTTAAAAGCGTAGTTTTACCGCAACCACTTCTGCCAAGTATTACAGTGATCTTATCTTTTTTTATAGTTAAATTTAGCTCTTTTAAAACGTCGATACGCTTGTCATTAATAAAAAAATGCTTGGATAAATTTAAAATTTCTATCATTTTTCACTTCGTAAAAGGCTAAATTTAGATATCAAAAATAAAAATATCCTATCTATGAGTACGCCACAAATTCCTATCGTAAAAATGCCAACAAATATCCTATCTGCGCGCGAAAGCTCCTCCGCATCTAGTATGAGATAGCCTAGCCCGCTAGAAGCTGCGATCATCTCCGCTCCCACAATCGCTCGCATAGCGTAGCCAAAACCTATGCGCATACCTACAAAAATATCTTTTATGGCATTTTTTAGGATGATTTTGTAAAAAATTTCAAATTTACTAAAACAAAAAATTTTACCAACCTCAATAAGCTTCACATCGCAGCTAGTTAGCCCTTTTGAAATACTTAAAAACATTGGAAAAAACGATGCTAAGATGATAATAATAATTTTTGGAGTTTCGTTTATACCAAACCAAAGCACCAAAATAGCAATAAGGCTAAGTGGTGGAACATTTCTAAAAAACTCTAGTATCCACTCGTAATAAATACTAGCTTTTGGAAATAGCGCTGCCACTCCGCCAAAAGCAAATGCCAAAACAAAAGCCAAAATATAGCCAACAAATATACGCTTAAAGCTAATCATCACATGCGTTATTAACTCGCCACTTAAGCTCATGTCAAACATCGTTTTAAGTGTCGTAATAGGACTTGGCAAGATATAGGGCGTGAAAATTTCTAGCTCACAAACGACCTGCCAGAGGACAAAGATCACTAGGATCAAAACGCTCTTTTTAAAAATTTCTATCATAGCCCATCTCCATTGTGACAGCCGTTTTCGCAGTATAAAAGCTCAATGATCTGATAGTTTTTAAGCTCGCTAAATTTATATGAAAATGCGTTTTGTATCTTTTCTTTGCTGCATAAGCTTAGTGTTTTTATGCCTAAATTTTCAAAAAAACCAGGAGGAATCGGGCTTGATTCTATTTTGCTTGTTTGTAAATTTATATCGTTTAGCTCTTTAAATTTTTTCCATGTTAAAAATGTAGTTCGCTCTAATTTTAAAGAATTTCCAAGCTCAGCCAAGTCATCACAAGGCGTTGTTATATAAAGCCACTCATCTTCTTTTAGCTTCGAGCTAAGTTCAATGGCGCTTTCTATTAAAATGGGATTTAAGTTTGAAATATTGTTTGAAAATTCTTTAAAATTTGATCTTATAAAATTTACAGCTCTCGGACAGCGACTGTCTAAAACCATGCCCTTAGAGCATAAATTTTTATATGAATTTTTGATATCGCTAACATGATCTTTTTCGCACTCTACTATGTTAAAGCCCTTATTTTGCAAGAGCTCTTTTAACGCAGAGAGGTCATACATATTTTTTACAACGGGATTTAGCCAAAGTAGCTTTCTCACGAGTTCTCCGTAATTTTAATAATAGAAATCAAGATTCTATCATTTAAAAATTTAAACCAAGTAAAAAGAGCCTCTTATGACTAAAATCACAAAAGAAGGGTCGTACAAAAAACTAAACTTAACCTATACTTTTATATCTAATTTCTGTTTTTGCTCCACTTTTTCCATTAGTTTTAGTATATCAACTCCGTTTTTCTCAAGCTGCATTAGCTCCTTAAGATAGGCAAATTTCTCATCTTTGTTGATATCGTAAGTAGCCAGTTTCTCGCTTCGTCCGATCACTGAAGCATAGACTTTGTTGCCATCAAGTTTGTCCGTATTTTGCACATTATAAAGCGAGAGTACGCCCTCTACCACCTCTTTAAAATCCGCCCCGCTCTTCATGCCAGCTTTCATAAGCGTAAGAAATCTCTGTCTGCTCTCTTCGTCAGTGAAATTTATATTTTGTAGCGTCTGGTACTCAATTGGTGGCTTATTAGTGCTCGTTAGCATGGAGATAGCCTTTTTGCCTATCGTAATGCTCTCCACACCGACTCTTTCTCCAAGATACTGCCTAAGCGCATAATCAATCCACTTATCTTTAAACTCATCTATGCTTAGGTCCTTATCAAGTATCTCAAACCCTTCCACATGGCTCTTGTGACCAAGCCCAAGAAGTGTGTTGCCATCAAGTTTTGATGTGTATTCTTTTGCAAAGAGATCAACATCTGTTGGATAATATCCTATGATCTCTTCGTGAGCTCTGCCAAAACCAAGTGCTTTGGTCTGGTTGATAAAATTTTTGAGATCATTTATCTCATCTTGGCTGACTTGTTTGTCGTAACCCATGAGCTTACCCCAGATGCTTATCTTGCCATTAGCAGCCATGCCTGAGAGTGAGAAATTGCTAACAAATGTTAGATTTTCGCTATTTTTTTGAAATTTTATCGTATTTGTTTCATTTAAATTTATTGGCTCACCTCTAGTATCGGTATGACTTTTTTGCTCGTCAACCAAACCGCTAGATAAATTATTTAAAGAATTTTTGTCTATATTGGATTTAGTATTATTAGTATCAAGTTCTTGTGCTCTACTACTTTGCGAGCCAATATAAAAATTTGTCCCAACACCATTTACACTACCTATCATCTCAAACCCTTTGAAATTTATTAGATGCCTGAAACAAATATCGTCTTAATAAAATAAAATTTTAGCATAGAGTTCAAAGGTAAAAATTTAAAATATATGATTTTAGATTAAAGGATTTACAACTTTTAACTATTAAATTTATGATTTTTTGGTTAATAAAATTTGATAAATAATTAAAGAAATTTATACTTTAGAAAGCTTTTGAAAGAAGGATTTTATTTTAAAGGTAAGAGAATTTTATATTCAAGAAATTAAAAAAAGAGAGCCGAAGCTCTCTAATAATTATTCAGCTACTAGCTCTATATAAGCCATCTCTGCTGCGTCGCCTCTGCGAACACGAGTCTTGATGATTCTTGTATAGCCGCCATTGCGCTCTTTAAATTTTGGAGCTACTTCAGTAACTAATTTATTTGTTGTTTCTTTATCTTGTAAAGAAGCAAATACTGCTCTGTGAGCGTTAGAGTCACCTTTTCTGGCTCTTGTAATTAGCTTCTCAACATAGCTTCTAAGCTCTTTTGCTTTTGGTAAAGTCGTCTCTATCTTTTCGCTTTTGATGATAGCTATCGCCAAATTTTTAAGCAATGCAGATCTATGAGATGACGTTCTACCAAGTTTGCGATATCCGTGTTTATGTCTCATCTATTGTCCTTTTATTCTTTTACACTCATTTGTGCTTTAAGCTCGGTTATTTTCTTTCTTAGTTGCTCTTTGCCATCTTTTAACACATCGGCACCAACTGGATAGCCTATCTCTTCCATAACCGCTTTAATCTCTTCAAGAGATTTTTTACCTAAATTTTTAAGCTCTTTAAGCTCATTTTCGTCCATTAATGCAAGCTCGCCAATAAATCTAATATCAGCTTTGTCAAGGCAGTTAAAACTTCTAGCGCTTAAATTTAGATCTTCTACACTAGAAAGTAACTTTGAAAACTCGCCACCTGCACTTGAACTAGCAACTGGAGTACTAACATCAATATCTAAAATTCCTTTAAATACTGACATTTGTTGATACATAGCTTCTAAACAATTTTTAAAAGCCTCTATCGGACTAACTTGACCATCAGTTGTTATAGTAAATACGATCTTTTCATAGTCTGGATCATCCTCAACCAAGACATTTTGTATATCATAAACTGCTTTTTTAACAGGTGTAAAGAAAGCATCAAGTGCGATATAGTCGTCTTCAATCTCTTCTCTGATCTCTTCACTAGGAACATATCCGATACCTTTTTGAATGATAACTGAAAAATTTAACTCAGCATCTTCGTTTATTGTAGCAAGGTATGCGTCTGGGTTAACGATCTCAACTAGATCATTATTTAGATCAGCCCCAGTTATCTCTTTTGGTCCTTTAAAGCTATATTCTATAACTTCGCGCTCACTGGTGCTTTTTAATTTAAATCTGATTTTTTTCAAATTTATAATAAAAAATGCTACGTCTTCTAGCATACCACGCATACTATCAAATTCATGGCTAACGCCTTTTATCTTTACACCAATAGGAGCAAAACCTACCGTACTTGTGTAAAGAAGACGACGCAATGGGTGAGCCAAAGTAACAGCATAACCCGCCTCAAAAGGATATGCTGTAATATTAGCAACATTTTCGCTAATACTTTTAACTTCAATTTCAGTTGGCATATAAGCTGATGTAGTAATCTTTCTCATCTTTATACCCTCTATTATTTTGAATAAAGCTCTACTATAAATCTTTCCTCAACAGGAATGATAACCTCTTCTCTTTCTGGATTTCTAGTGAAAATTCCAAATTTTTTCTCTTTTTCAACATCTACCCAAGCAACAATACCAGTTTGTGCTGTAAGATCTATTGCACGAATAATTTGTGGATTGTTTTTAGATTTTTCAACAATCTCTACTTTTGCACCAGGTTCAACTCTGTAAGATGGTATATCTACTCTTTTACCATTTACTAAAATATGTCCATGAGTTACTAGCTGACGAGCAAAACGACGAGTTGTTGCAAAGCCCATTCTATAAACAACATTATCTAATCTTTGCTCTAATAGTTGAACCAAAAGAGCACCGGTATTACCTTCGCGGCGTGCTGCTTCTTGAAATAATCTTCTAAATTGTTTCTCAGAAACACCATACATAAATTTAGCTTTTTGCTTCTCGCGAAGTTGTAAGCCATATTCGCTTATTTTTGCTCTTCTTTGTCCATGTTGTCCTGGCGCATAAGGTCTTTTTTCAAAAGCACTTTTACCAGCAAGTCTTCTTTCGCCTTTTAACGCAAGAGACACACCAAGACGTCTTTCTAATTTTTCAACAGGTCCTGTATATCTAGCCATAATAATTTCTCCTATTTTTCTCTAATTATACGCGGCGGCGTTTTGGCGGTCTACAACCATTGTGTGGTAAAGGTGTAATGTCTTTAAAGAAAGATACTTTAATTCCTTCAACAGTTCCTACACTTTTAACAGCCGTTTCACGTCCGCTACCTGGACCTTGAACCTTAATACCAACTTCTTTTATACCATGCTCTTTTGCTTTATTTAGAGCGTCTTCAACTGCCTGTTGAGCTGCATAAGGAGTTGATTTTTTGCTACCTTTAAAGCCTAAGCCACCTGCACTACTCCATGCAATAGCATTTCCCATTTCATCAGTTACAGTTACCATAGTGTTGTTAAATGTTGCACTGATATAAACGATACCTTTGGCTATGCTTTTTCTAACTACTTTTTTCTTAACAATTTTTCTTTTCGCCATTTATTATCCTTTAACCCTTGCCTTACTTAGTAGCTGCACCGACAGTTTTACGTCTGCCTTTTCTGGTTCTAGCATTAGTTTTA
Source organism: Campylobacter concisus (assembly GCF_003048775.2). Classification (NCBI taxonomy): domain Bacteria; kingdom Pseudomonadati; phylum Campylobacterota; class Epsilonproteobacteria; order Campylobacterales; family Campylobacteraceae; genus Campylobacter; species Campylobacter concisus. The sequence continues at coordinate 1,722,831 of NZ_CP049272.1, forward strand.
GTCTTTTGACCACGAACAGGAAGACCTTTTCTGTGGCGAAGACCTCTATAACTTCCAAGATCCATAAGAGCTTTGATATCCATAGCAACTTGTTTTCTCAAATCACCCTCAACGATATGATGCTCTTGAATTTCTTTACGGATAGCTGCCGCTTCATCTTCACTAAGCTCATAAACTCTCTTGTCATAAGAAATTCCAGCTGCGTCAAGAATTTGACGAGATTTGTAAAGACCTATACCATAGATATAAGTCAAACCATACTCTATTCTCTTTTTGTTTGGTAAATCTACACCTGCAATACGTGCCATGCCTTATCCTTGTCTTTGTTTATGTTTTGGATTTTCGCAGATAACACGAATTATGCCACTACGTTTGACAATTTTACATTTGTCACACATCTTCTTTACAGAAGGACGAACTTTCATTTTAGTCTCCTAAAAATTTATTCCACTTTTTTAGGGGCTGCATCAGGTCTAAAGAAAGAATTTAAACCAACTATTTTCAAAATAAGTGGGGAACTTTGAAAATAATTCTTCATACAGCTTTTCGCAAAGCTTGGATTTTATCCAAAACCAGCTTTAAATTTACTTAGCATATTTGCCACAAAATCAAATTTACTTATATCTATAAGTGATCCTGCCCTTGTCTAGGCTATATGGCGTAAGTTCTACTTTTACGCGGTCGCCAGGCATTATCTTTATATAATGCATTCTCATTTTTCCGGCGATATGACATAAAATTATATGTTTGTTGTCAAGCTCAACTTTAAAAGTTGCATTTGGTAGTGCCTCAACAACGTTTCCATCAATCTCAATGACATCGTCTTTTGCCACAAATTCTCCTTTCTTTAAATTTTTACTATAAATTTTATGCTTGGCTTAAAATTTCGGCTTTGCCATTAACTATCGCCATGCAATGCTCATAATGGCTAGTTCTCAAACCATCTTTTGAAGTTACTTTCCAGTTATCACTTCCCAAAACTGGCGTGCCGTCTTTTTGGCAGATCATTGGCTCTATACAAAATACCATTCCCTCTTTTATCTTTGGTCCAGCTTTTGGGTTATGCCCCTCAAGATAGTTTGGAATTTCTGGCTCTTCGTGTGGCCTTTTTCCTATACCGTGACCGCAATATCCACGTAAAGGCACATAACCTCTACCAAGAATAAATTTCTCAAGCTCATAGCAAATTTCTTTAAAATGCATACCAGCTCTTATATAGTCAATCGCAAAATATAGTGCATCTTTTGAGCAAGCGATCAAAGCCTCGTCTTCTTTTGAAATTTTACCAACTCCAAATGTCCTAGCCGAATCACCAAAATAACCATCTAAATTTGAGCCGATATCAACGCTAACGATATCACCCTCTTTTAGCTTATACTCATTTGGGATTCCGTGGATCACTACTTCATTGACGCTTATGCAAGCTGCATTTGGAAAGCCATAAAGACCTTTAAAAGCAGGTTTTGCCCCAGCAGCCCTTATCATATCTTCACAAATTTTATCTATCTCAAGAAGGGAAATTCCAGGCTTTATAATCGTAGAAATGTGATCAAGAGTTCGAGCGACGATCTTGTTCGCCGCTCTCATTTTCTCTATCTCAGCTGGTCTTTTAAGCGTGATAGCCATTTTATAGACCTACTGCACTTAGAGTTTGGTATTTGTTTGTATAAGACTGGGCTTCTATACGCCTCATCGTATCAAGTGCTACTGAAACCACAATAAGTACTGACGTGCCACCAAAATAAAATGGAACACCCATAGTCTTTACAAGTACCCAAGGCAGTGTTGAAATGATACCCAAGTATAAAGCACCACCTAAAGTTAGCCTTCCAGCTACTTCATTTAGATAGCTAGCTGTACTCTCACCTGGTCTAACGCCTGGGATAAATCCGCCTTGTTTCTTTAAATTTTCACTTATATCTTTTGTGTTAAACACGATTGATGCGTAGAAAAACGCAAAGAAGATGATAAATAAAAATGTTAAAAAGTTAAACATATAGCCATTTGGACTTAAAAAGTCGTTGATAGCTTGGATGATCGGATTTGTACTAGCCTGTAAAATAGTACTAGGAAACATCAAAATCGCACTAGCAAATATCGGTGGAATAACGCCACTTAAATTTACTTTGATCGGTATATAGTTCATTATACGTTTGTTTTGATTTTCCATTATCACTTTTCTTGAGTAAGAAATAGGGATACGCCTTTCGCCCATCTCGACAAATATAATAGCACCAATAGTAGCTAAGATAATCACCAAAATAGCGATAACTGTTAGGAAATTCATCTCAGAAGTATTTACTAAATTTACAGTTCCACCGATCGCACTAGGTATACCAGAGACGATACCAGCAAAGATGATAAGACTTATACCGTTGCCTATACCACGTTGCGTTATTTGCTCACCTATCCACATAAGCAGCATAGTTCCAGTTAGCATAGATACAGCAGATATCGCGATAAATAAATTTATATCTATCATGATAGCTTGTTCGCCACCGCGTCCGCTTAAGCTTTGAAGTCCGATAGAAACACCGATTGATTGCACAAGAGTGATGACGATGGTTGCATAGCGTATAATTTGCATATATTTTTGCATACCGTCGCGCTCTTTTTTCATCTGACCTAACTTTGGAAATGTCGCTGCTAGAAGTTCCATAATAATCGAAGCTGTGATGTAAGGCATGATACCTAGAGATATGATACTTAAACGCTCGGCGGCTTTACCACTAAACATATTAAATAGACCCAAGGCATTGCTATTGTTTGAATTGAAAAATTCTTTAATTACGTCGACATTAACACCAGGAACTGGCACATAAGCCAGTATCCTGTATGCGAACAAAAATGCCAACGTGATTAAAATCTTGTTGGTCAGTGTTTTATCCATTATTTTGTTCCGCTAACGCTAACGTTCTCGTCTTTAATCTTTGAAGCAAGAGCTTTTGCACTTGCACCGATTAGTTTTATCTTAGTAACGCTCTTTGAAATTTTATGAACGCTAGCTATTGTTGCTATTGAAATTTCAGCAAGCTCTTTTATAGCTGCAATTTTCTCGACATTAATAACATAAGGTTTTTCAAATTTAGAAGTAAAACCTACTTTTGGAAGACGTCTTTGAAGTGGTTGCTGTCCGCCCTCAAAACCTCTTTTCTCATTGTAGCCTTTTCTTGCTCTTTGACCTTTATTACCTTTGCCAGCAGTTTTGCCATTGCCACTGCCTTGGCCACGACCTATTCTTTTGGTTGCATGAGTTGAACCTGCAGCAGGTGTTAATTTTTCTAATGCCATCTTAACTCCTTTCTCTTAGCTTTTTAGCAAACTAAGTGCTTTTATAGTAGCACGAACGACGTTTGCTGAGTTGTTTGAGCCAAGTGATTTAGTAAGGATATCCTTAATACCTGCAAGCTCGATAATAGGACGTGCACTACCACCAGCGATAACACCAGTACCCTCGCTAGCTGGGCGAAGTAGCATTCTACTTGCGTTGTATTTTACCTCTACATCGTGAGGGATAGTTGTGCCTTTGATCTTAACGTGGATAATATTTTTAAATGCGTCGTCAATCGCTTTTCTCATCGCATCTGGTACCTCTTTAGCTTTACCATAACCAAAGCCAACTAGACCATTTCTATTACCAACAACAACTAAAGCTGTAAATCTAAATCTACGACCACCTTTAACAACCTTTGTAACCCGACCGATATCGACGATTACTTCTTCAAATTCTTCTCTATTATATTTTTCCATCGATTTTCCTTTGGGTTATAGCTTGATGCCATTTTCTCTTAAAGCTTCAGCAAATGCTGCGATAACGCCATGGTATAAATAACCATTTCTATCAAAAACTGCAACATCTATCTTCTTAGCTTTTAAAGCCTTAGCAAATTCTTTAGCTAAAGTGACCGCACCTTCTTTATTTGCTTTTATGCCTATCTTTCTGCCATCAACCGCAGCTAGTGTAGTAGCTGTAACGTCGTCAATCGCTTGAACATAAAGAGTTCTGTTTGATTTGAAAATAGAAACTCTTGGGCAAGTTGCAACACCAGAAATTTTACCTCTGATTCTTCTTTTTCTCTTAATTCTAAGAGCGATTTTTCTTTTTAGTACTTTTGCTGTCATTTACCGCTCCTTACTTCTTAGATGTCTTGCCCGCTTTGCGGATGATGCGTTCTTCTAGATATTTAACGCCTTTGCCTTTATATGGCTCAGGTGGTCTAAATCCTCTAACTTGAGCAGCCACTTGACCTACTACTTGTTTGTCATCGCCTTTGATAGTAATAACGTTTTTCTCAACACTAGCTTCAACGCCTGCTGGTAGCTCATAGTTGATAAGGTGTGAAAAACCAAGAGAAAGCTCTAAAATTTTACCTTTTGCAGCTGCTTTATAACCAACGCCGTTGATCTCAAGCTGGCGAGTAAATCCCGCAGTGATACCAGTTACGATGTTATTAGCAAGTGCTCTATATGTTCCCCAGTAAGCTCTACTTTGGCGATCTTCGCCTTTTGGAGCAAAAACTATATGACCATTTTCTACCTTGACATCAACATGACCTTTTGTGTCAAGCTCTTTTATATGATTGCCCTTTTTAAATTTTAGGACATTATTTTCAACGCTAACGTCTACACCACTTGGGATAGCGATAGGCTGTTTTCCAATACGTGACATTTTTTTCCTTTACTTGTCTAGGGTGTTCCTACATTTGCGAATAAACACCACAATGCCGTAAATTTTATCGTCAAATTTGACGAAACCTTCATTTGAATTTCTAAATTTAGCTTTGGCAAAATCTAAAATTTTACCAAGCTAAAAATTTAACCTTACCTTCATAAGGTTAAAATAGCGTTTTTAATGCAGTTTATTACCAAACCGTGCAAAGAACCTCGCCACCAACGCCGACTTTACTTGCCTCAATACCGCTCATAACGCCTTTGCTTGTGCTAACGATAACTGTTCCGTAACCATTTTTAAAACGCTTAATGTCGTCTTTGCCTTGATAAACACGGCGACCAGGTTTTGAAACCCTTTTAAGCTCGTTTATAACACTTCTGCCGTACTCATCATACTTTAAAACTACATTTATAAATTTCTTGTTACCTTCTTCGATAACGTTGTAGCTCTCTACATAGCCTTTTGCTGCAAGGATAGAAAGAGTAGCCTCAACAACCTTAGAATGAAGCAATTTCGCAGTTTCAAGCTTTCTCATACTTGCATTTCTAATGCGTGTTAATCCATCTGATATTAAATCGTTTAACATTTCTCTTCCTTACCAACTTGCTTTTTTAAGACCAGGTATTAGGCCTTCGTTAGCCATTTTTCTTAGGCAAACACGGCAAATTCCAAAATCTTTATAAACAGAGTGCGGACGACCGCAAATTTGGCATCTAGTGTAGCCGCGAACCGCAAATTTTGGCTTGCGTGCAGCTTTTGCTATCATTGATTTCTTTGCCATTTTACTTTCCTTTTGCAAACGGCACGCCAAATAGCTCTAGCAATTTGAATGCCTCTTTATCATTTTTAGCCGTAGTAGCAATCGTAATATTCATACCATGAGTTCGTAAAATTTTATCATACTCAACCTCTGGAAACATTAGCTGCTCGCTAAGACCAAAGTTATAGTTTCCACGTCCATCAAAGCCATTTTTTGGAAGACCACGGAAGTCTTTAACCCTTGGAAGAGCAACGCTAATTAGCTTATCTAAGAAAGCATACATTTGCTCTTTTCTCAAAGTTACTTTGATACCAACAGGGAAACCTTCGCGAACTTTAAAGCCAGCAACTGATTTTTTAGCATCAGTGATAACTGCTTTTTGTCCAGCGATAAGTGAAATGGTATCAGCCATATTTTGAAGCACTTTCTGATCTTTCGCAGAGTCTCCAGCACCTACACTGATCACAATTTTCTCAAGCGCAGGGATAAGCATTGGATTTTTGATGTCAAATTCTTTTACGAGAGCTGGCTTGATAGTTTCGTTAAATTTATCTTTTAATCTACTCATATCTCTTATCCTTCAACTTTCGCGACGTTTGATATGTCAATTGGCATCTCTTTATTTACGTGACCACCATTTGGAGTTTTTTCGCTTGGTTTGATAGCTTTTTTAGCTATTTTGCATCCCTCAACTATAACCTGACCTTTTTTTGCAAGAACTGCTAAAATTTTACCAGTTTTGCCTTTATCGTCACCAGCGATGATCTTAACGGTATCGCCTTTTTTGACTTTAAATTTTACATTAGCCATTATAAAACCTCCGGAGCTAGCGAAACAATCTTCATAAAGTTAGCATATCTAACCTCACGTCCAACTGGTCCAAAAATACGAGTGCCGACTGGCTCTTTTTTGCTATCAAGTATAACAGCTGCGTTCTCGTCAAAGCGGATTAGCGAACCATTATCTCTTTGAACCTCTTTTTTAGTTCTTACGACAACAGCTTTTACAACCTGTCCTTTTTTGATCTTACCATTTGGAAGAGCTTTTTTAACAGAGCAAACTATGATATCGCCAAGTGTAGCGTATCTTCTTTTGCTGCCGCCAAGAACTTTTATACACATTAACTCTTTTGCACCACTATTATCAGCAACTGCAAGTCTTGTAAAACTTTGAATCATTACTCAACTCCCTTTGCCAATACAGCTTTTAAGCGAAAATTCTTGCGAGCTGAAAGTGGTCTGCACTCGATCGCAACAACTGTATCGCCTGCTCTTGTCTCATTTTTCTCATCATGAACTAAATATTTTTTAAAGCGTTTTACAAATTTATGGTATCTTGGGTGCATAACGCGTCTTTCTACCAAAATAGTAGCTGTTTTATCTCCAGCTTTTTGTAAAACAACACCTTGAATTTCTCTTTTTAATGCCATTTTACGCCCCTTGTCTTGTTGCACTAATTGCAGTGTTGATCTGAGCTATCTCTTTGCGAACAGCACTAATCTCATTAGGGTTGCTTAACTGCATAGTTTTTAGCTTTTGTCTTAAAGTAAATAAAAGCACCTTTTTCTCTTTTAGCAACGCGTTTAATTCTGCAACGCTCTTATCTTTTAACTCAGTATATTTCATTTTCACTCTCTCGCGTTACAAATTTTGATTTGAAAGGAAGTTTGTGTAAAGCCAAAGTTAGAGCTTCACGAGCTAACTCTTCGCTAACACCAGCCATTTCAAATATTATACGACCAGGTTTGATATTCATAACCCACTCTTCAACTCCAGCCTTACCTTTACCCATACGAGTTTGTAGAGGTTTTTTAGTAAGTGGCTTATCAGGGAAAACCCTAATCCAAATTTTAGCCTGTCTTTTTACGTGACGAGTTAGAGCTTGACGAGCAGCTTCTATTTGGCGAGAATTTATTCTGCCAGCTTCAACAGCTTTAAGTGCAAATTCGCCAGTTGCTAAAGATGCTCCACGAGTCGCATAACCACGGTTGCGACCTTTCATTTGCTTACGAAATTTCGTTCTTTTAGGCATCAACATAATTATTTACCTCTTCTTGCTCTACGTGTTTTCTTAGGTGCTTCTTCTTCAGTTTTCTCAGGTTGAACACCTTTTTGAAGAACTTCACCTTTAAAAATCCATACTTTAATACCTATGTTTCCATAAGTCGTATGAGCCTCAGCTACACCATAATCTATCTTTGCTCTAAGAGTATGAAGCGGAACGCGACCTTCTAGATACCACTCGGTTCTTGCCATCTCAGCACCACCTAAACGACCAGCAACTGAAATTTTGATACCTTTAGCGCCTGATTTTTGAGCACCTTGGATAACTTTTTTCATAGCACGTCTAAATGCGACACGCTTTTCAAGTTGCATAGCTACGTTTTCAGCAGCAAGTTGAGCTGAAGCTTGAGCTTTTCTTTCTTCTTTGATATTTACATTTACTTCTTTACCGATAAGTTTGCTAACTTCGTTCTTTAGGTTTTCAACATCTTGACCTTTTTTGCCGATGATGATACCAGGACGAGCTGCAACTACGGTTACACGAAGTTTTTTAGCCGTTCTTTCGATTAGAATTTGGCTGATTCCTGCATAGTAAAGTTTTTTCTTTAAAAATGCACGAATTTTGTAATCTTCACCGATATTTTCAGGAAGACTTTGTTTGGTTGGAAACCATCTAGATTCCCAGTTGCGGTTAATTCCTAGTCTAAGACCTATTGGATTTACTTTTTGTCCCATATTATGCTTCCTTCTTTTCAGGTTTAGATACTTCTACCATTACATGAGAAGTAGGTTTGCGAATTTTGCTCGCTGTTCCTCTTGCTCTTGGTCTAAATCTCTTTAATACAGGACCAGCGTCAACGCGGCAACTAGTTACTACAACCTCTTCTGGCTCAAATCCGCCATTTGCTACTGCTGAGCTAATAGCGTTTGCTATAAATTTAGCACCACGATTTGGCATAAATTGCAAGCTTGCAAGTGCTAGCTCGGCATTCATGCCTTGAACTTCTCTTGCTATAAGTCTTGCTTTTGTAGGAGAAAGTCTTACGAATTTTATAATTGCTTTACTCATATTATCTCCCCTTACTTGCCGATTTTCTTTTGCACTGAGCCTTTGTGACCCTTAAATGTGCGCGTTGGAGCAAATTCGCCAAGTTTATAGCCTATATGATTTTCTGTAACATATACAGGAATAAAGCTCTTGCCATTATGAACGTTAAATGTTAGTCCAATCATTTCAGGTACAATCGTGCTACGTCTTGACCAAGTCTTGATTGGTTTGTTATCGTTTGCATTTTTTGCGGCAATAACTTTTTTCATTACATGATCATCTACGAAAGGACCTTTTTTGAGTGATCTTGCCATCTCTATTTTCCTTTCCTTCTTGAAATTATAAGCTTATCACTAGCTTTTTTACGGCGAGTCTTAGCACCTTTAGTTGGTTTACCCCATGGAGTAACTGGGTGACGGCCTGAATTTTTCTTACCTTCACCACCGCCGTGTGGGTGATCAACTGGGTTCATAGCAGAACCACGTGTTTGTGGGCGGATACCGCGGTAGCGATTACGTCCAGCTTTACCGATAGTGATGTTAGCCCAATCTTCGTTGCCAACTACACCAATACTTGCCATACACTCAGCTAGTACTTGTCTCATCTCGCCACTTGGCATTCTTAAGATAACGTACTTCTCTTCTTTACCCATTAGCTGAGCATAACCACCAGCTGAACGAGCTATCTGAGCGCCTTTGCCAGGTTTTAGCTCCACGTTATGAACGATAGTACCAACTGGGATAAATCTTAATTTCATAGCGTTGCCTGGTTTAATATCTAGTGAGCCCTCATCGATAGATGCGATAACGTCGCCAACATTTAGGCCATTTGGTCTAATAATATAGCGCTTTTCACCATCTTTGTAAGCTATAAGAGCGATACGGCAGTTTCTGTTTGGATCGTATTCGATTGCTTCAACTTTACCTTCTATACCAAATTTGCGACGTTTAAAGTCGATGATACGATAAAGTTTTTTTGCACCTGCCTCTTTATGTCTTGAAGTTATACGACCATTGTTATTTCTACCGCCAGATGCAGGTAGTTTAACAAGCAAGCTTCTAACGCTTGGTTTAGCTGTTATATCTTCAGAGCTTAGTCCAGTGATATATCTGCGACTAGGTGTATATGGTTTATATGATTTTATAGCCATCTTACGCCTCCGTATTTTCTAGGCTTACGCCTTCAGGTAACTTAACGTAGAATTTCTTTATCTCGTCACGTTGGCCTGCTCTTCCTCTAAAACGCTTAACCTTGCCGCTAATTCTAAGTGAATTTACGCGAACAGGCGTTACTCCAAAATACTCTTGTAAAACCGCTTTTAAGCTGTTTTTTGTAACTCTTGGTGAAGTTTGGATAACAACAACGCCTTGTTCTTGAAGGCCTAGAGTTTTTTCTGTATAAATAATTGTTTTGATATCAGTTATATCCGCCATTTTAGCCCTCTTTTGTTATAGTTTTTAGTGCAGCTTTTTCAATAATAACCGAACTAAATGTAGAGACAAGATAAGCATTTACCTCATTTGCATCTACTACATAGCAGTTTGCTAAATTTCTAAAAGCAAGTAGTGTTTTATCGTCTAGTAAATCTTTAACGATAAGCGCGTCTTTTACTTTTAAATTTTTGATGATATTAGCTGCATCTTTTGTCTTTCCAGACTCGATTGAGATGCTATCTACTGCGAAAATTTTACCATCTTGTGCTTTTACTGCCAAAGCGTACTCAAGAGCTAGTCTTTTTTGTTTTTTATTGACTTTTTGAAAATAGTTTTTCTCGTTTGTTGGACCAAATGCAACTGCACCGCCTACCCAAACGTTAGTTCTAGTTGAACCCGCTCTTGCACCACCACGTCCTTTTTGTCTCCATGGTTTTTTACCACCACCGCTTACAAAAGCACGACTTTTAGTATGAGCCGTATTTGCTCTTATACCAGCAAGGTAAGATTTTACATAAAGATATAGGTTGTGCGGATTTACTTCAGCGTAGCTTGCAGGAAGCTCTAGCTCGCCTGAATTTTCAAATTTATCGTTTAATACGTGAATTTTACTCATTTTACAATCCTTATTTTACCCATTGCACCATTGTGACCAGGAACGCAACCTTTTACAACTACGATGCCATTTTGAGCGTCAAAGCTTATTAGCTCGTTTTTAACAGTAACTTTCTCATTACCCATGTGTCCTGCCATTTTCATACCTGGTTGAACACGACCTGGCCATTCGCAGTTACCAATTGAACCGTGGCGTCTGTGGAAACGTGAGCCGTGGCTTTTTGGACCACCACCAAAACCATGTCTTTTTACCACGCCTTGGTAGCCTCTACCTTTTGAGTTAAAGCTAACTTTTAAAATTTTAGCCTCATTTAATGGTGTAAAGTCTAGGTTTCCAACTTCGCTATTAGCTACTTCAAGCGTAGCAAATTTGTTAAATTCTGCAGTCAGATTGTATTTCTTTTGCTGACCAGCGATAGCTTTGTTGTTTGCTTTAGTGTGGGCATACGCTACGATAGCACGTTTGTTTTCGTCGATCTCACATACTTTAGCCTCAACTAGCTTAAGTAGTGTAACTGGCGTACTCTTCGTGGCAATCGTTCTACTCATGCCTATTTTTTCTACAATATATTCCATACTCTTATCCTTTTGTCCGCTTATTTCATCGCACGAACTTCGACATTAACTTCTGGAGCCAGGTCGAGTTTTGTTAGGCTATCTACAGTTTCTGGAGTAGCAGCTACGATGTCAAGCATACGAGCGTGTATTCTCATCTCAAACTGCTCACGTGAGTCTTTGTTGATGTGTGGAGATTTTAAGACTGTATAGCGTTTGATCTTTGTAGGCATTGGTACCGGGCCACGAACGTCGGCACCTGTTCGTTTGACAGCTTCTACGATTGCTGCAACAGTGCGGTCTAGAACTCTATGGTCGTAAGCTTTTAGCTTTAACCTGATTCTTTCCATGTGTTTTCCTTTAAAAAGAACTTGTCGCAAACTCGCGACCTCTTTACATCAAAATAACTCGCATAGGATCAAGCGATCGTACGAGCAAAGACGCTTGTCTTTTCGTAAAGAGAACGCGATTTTACAAAAAAGCTATTATAGTTGTCAAGAAAAACGTTATTTTTTGATGAATTTTGATTAATTATTTCCTTTTAATAAGGAAGATATAAAATTTAAAAAGATAAGATTCCAAGAAATTAAAATTTTAAAGAGAAAAGATGCCGATCTTTAATACAAAATTCTTACTAACCCAAGATCAAGACGAGGAGAAGCTTAAAAAGCGTTATATAAATTTGCAAATGTATCAGGCAAAAGCTAGCGACATTAAGAGCTTCAAAGAAGAGAAATTTCAAACTCAGTTTCTAAAAGATATCTTTGAAGACTGCCTTGGCTACACTTTGGACACTACTAATCCTACAAATTTCAATCTTGAGCGTGAGAAAAAGAACGAAACTGACGGCAAAAAGGCAGATGGGGCGATACTTATAAATGGCGAAGTTAGATGCGTGATCGAGCTAAAAGATCAGACCACACAGCATCTTGATAAAACTCCGTCCAGCCGCGAGCTTAGCCCAGTGGATCAAGCTTTTCGCTATCTTATCTCGCATGAAAATGCCAAATATGTCGTTGTTTCAAATTTTAATGAACTGCGTTTTTACATCGGCAATAAAACAACATTTGAAAAATTTGACCTTTTTACAGCAAACTTTGACGAGTTTAAAAGACTTCATTTACTGCTTAGCTTTGAGAGCATTAGCACGGATCTGCCGCTAAAGCTAAAAGAGAAATTTGCCACTCACGAGCGTGAAATTTCAAACAAATTTTATAAAGACTTTAGCGCATTTAGGCTCACTCTTTTTAAAAATATTTGCAAAAACAATACTAGCGTTGATAAAAATAGGCTTTTAAGCCTAACTCAAAAACTATGTGATAGGTTTGTCTTTATACTATTTGCTGAAGACCGCGGGCTACTAAGACTTCGCACGATAGCTGAGATAAAAGATAAATTTCAAAACCAAGTTACTGAGCTTAGTTTTTATGACTTTTACAAAATTTACTTTAAAGCCATTGATGAAGGCAGTGAACGTCTTGATATCAAACGCTATAATGGCGGTCTTTTTGCCGCAGACACTGAGCTTGATGCGCTAAAGATAGACGATAGCGTACTTGAAGCACAGTTTTTAAGCGACTATGACTTTTTAAGCGACATCGGTGTAAATATCCTAGGACATATCTTTGAAAGCTCACTAAACGACCTTGAAGAGCTAAATGCGCAAATAAATGGTAATGAATTTGATGCCAAACAGAGCAAACGTAAAAAAGATGGCATATTTTATACACCAGAGTTTATAACAGAATTTATAGTTGAAAATTCACTTGGCATGCTTTGTAAAGCTAAAAAAGATGAGCTAGGGCTTGATCTAAATGAGCTATTAGCACCAAAAAACCCAAAAAAATTAACCAAAGCAGAAAGTGAGATCAAAGACAAAATTTATGCTTACCGCGAGTGGCTCTTATCCCTTAAGATACTTGATCCAGCTTGCGGCTCTGGTGCATTTTTAAACCAAGCTTTAGAATTTCTAATTGCCGAGCATGGCGCATTAGACACTTACCGCAAAGTATATGAGGGCGAGGGCTTGGGACTTTACGATATAGAAAGCACCATTTTAGAAAACAACCTTTACGGCGTAGATATAAATGCCGATGCGGTCGAGATCGCTAGGCTATCTCTTTGGCTCCGCACAGCTGTAAAGGGACGAGTTTTGACAGATCTTAGTAAAAATTTAGTAGCAGCAAACTCGCTTTTAGAATTTCCTTTTGACTTTAAATTTGATGTCGTTATCGGCAATCCTCCCTATGTCAGACAAGAGGCGATAAAAGAGCAAAAGCCTGCCTTACAAGAATATAAAGTTTATAGTGGCACGGCTGATTTGTTTGTCTATTTTTATGAGCTTGGCATTACACATCTAAAAGAAAATGGGTTTTTAGGTTTTATATGTTCAAACAAATTTTTCCGTGCCAGCTATGGTGAAAATTTACGTAAATTTATATTAGAAAATACGCAAATAACACACATTATTGATTTTACTGGGGTTAAAGTTTTTGAAGACGCGAGCGTAGATAGTGCAATTACTATTTTTAGAAAAATAAGAGCCGGTGAAAATTCAAAATTTGATTTCCTAGCTTCAAGTACCATAAATTTAAAAACGCAAAAATTTATCCAAATACCACAATCCACGCTAAACGAAACAAATTTTACTTTTTTAGATAAGAGCAAATTTGAGCTAAAAAGCAAGATCGAAAAAGTTGCAGAGCCATTAAAAAATTGGGGCATAAAAATTCATTCTGGTATCAAAACAGGACTAAATGAAGTATTTATTATTGATAGTGACACCCGTGATAAAATTTTAAATAACTGCACTGGAGAAGAAAGAGAGCGGACACAAAAGCTCATTAGGCCGATCTTAAGGGGTCAAGATATAAAGCGTTATGACTATGAGTGGGCTGGGCTGTGGCTCATTTGCACTTTTCCGGCATTAAAGATAGATATTGAAAATTTTCCAAGTCTTAAGGGATATTTACAAAATTTCTTGCCTTATATAGCACAAAGTGGCGAAACCATAAATGGTAAAAAATGTCGCAAAAAAACATCAAATAAGTGGTTTGAGACGCAAGACAATATCGCTTATTATGAGGAATTCGAAAAAGAGAAAATTTTATGTGCAAAAATTGTGCAAAGTCCAAAATTTGCTTACGATACAAATAATAATATTCCAAACAATACTGCATATTGCATAACTGGCGAAAATTTAAAATTTTTATTAGCTTTTTTAAATTCAACAGCTGTTTATAAAATTTTCAACTTTTTCTATGCTGGAGGCGGACTTGAAGGCGAAATAACAACAAATCGCTTAGAAATTTTGCCTATCCCACAAATCACGCCACAAAATGAAAATTTAGCAAACGAGATAATAAATTTGGTCGATGAAATTTTAAAGGCCAATGGAAAAAACAAGCTTTACGAGAAGCACATGTCTGCTTTAAATCTTGATGAAAAGCTAGAAGCCAAAGAAAATATCGACGCGCTAAACGACAAAATCAAGGCAAGCGACGAAAAAATAGACAAACTTGTTTTTGAGCTTTATGAACTAACAAGCGATGAGCTCGCGCTTATAGCGGGGGGGGGGGGGAATTGACGGTATAACAAAAATTTACATATACATCTTACAAAGGGGAGAAAATGAACCAATTAGAGCTTTATTACAATCAGCCGCTTAAATCAAGTAAATTTATCCCCAGGAAATACGAAATCATCTCGCCAAAAACGCTTATCGTTGGCGCCATTTCAAGTGGCAAAACAGCCCTTGTTTATGAGTTTTTGAGCCATTATAAAAGCGAAGAGAGACTTTATGTAAATTTAGACGATCTAAGGATAGACAGAACCTTACTTTTAGCAAATTTAAAAGAATTTTTAGAAAAAAATACCCAGATAAAGGTGCTCGCAGTTGAAAATTTACAAGCTACTGACCTTGCAAATTTAGACTTTTTAAAGGGCGCAACACTTGAAAATATTATCCTTACAAGCAAGGAATTTTCACTCACGATTGACGGCTTTGCTCGCATAAATTTAAACTATCTCGATTACGAGGAATTTATACTATTTTTTAAGAAAAATTTGGATCAAGATCTGCTTTTTAGCTACTTTTTGGCTCACGGCAACGAGATAGCAAGTGCTTTTTTGGACTCCAGCGAGGTCACAGCTCACTTACAACAGCTCTTAAGAGCAAATTTAAGCGAGCAAAGTATTGCGATTTTAAAAGAATGTGCTCCAAAATGCCACGATATGCTTAGTACTTTTGGTATCTACAAAAACCTAAAAGAGCAGATGAAAATCTCAAAAGATAGTGTCTATAACACAGTAGCCAGCCTTAATGAAAATGGCTTTATAGAATTAGTACCAAATTTAGATGAGAGCAGCACGAGTAAAAAGCTCTACTTTACAAATTTTGCACTTCGCAACGCTTTATACCTAAAAAAGGATTTTTTAGCTGTCTTTGCAAATGTCGTTTTTTGCGAATTGCTTAAATTTAAAGATGAAATTTACTACACAAAAGAGATTGATTTCTTCCTTAATAAAAGGAAGATCGCGATCATCTGTGTACCGTTTTCTGCACCAGAGATCATCTTTTTAAAATTTAAAAAACTCCACGCAAGCTTAAAAGAGCTGGGTGTAAGTAAGCTTCAGATAATCAGCGTCGCAAACCAAGCCGAGCTTAGCTTTGAGGGCATAAAATGCGAAATTTTGCCCTTTTCTAGGTGGAGTCTAGGTTTATAAATTTAAACCTTTATTTGATTATTGTTTTAAAAGCTTAAAGTAAAGAAGCTATAATCAAAAAAACTATAAAGGACGGACATGAGAGCATTTATTGGGATTTTTATACTTATAGTAGGTCTATTTGGCTATGAGATAAATCACGAAAACTGGGCAAAATTTTATAAATTTATTGGTGAGGCAAATGGTATAAAATTTGAAGTTTATATGAACTATTTTAAAGATGAATTTGAAAATTTTAAGCAAAGTAAGAGCTTTAAAGTGCCGGCCAAGATAAGCGGACATATCTTTTTTGATGGTACAAAATACGACTACGAAAAAGGTAATCTTGAGCAAAATAGCAGTGAAATTTCGTCGCTAAATGCTGTATCTGATAAGATAAATTTAGACGTTAAAAATGAAAATGGCGAGCTAAAGGGCAAAATAATCGTTAAAAATAAAGCCTATAATGCAACTATCAAAAAAGAAAAAGAGTATGAAATGCTAAATATTGGCATTCAAATGACCGAAGCAAATGGCACAAGATACGAAGCTATAATTAACGATATATTTGCCAAAGAATCGGCTAAAAAAAATAAAAATAAATTGCTCTCGACACTTTATGACCTAAAAAGCGAGCGTAAAAAATGGCCAAATAACCAATTTGAAAGCCTAGATAACATCTACTATATAAATGACAAAATAAAAAGCATCTGTACCTATAAAAATAACAAAACTAGCTGCGATGTTGTCTTACTTAAAACCAACAAAAAGCTAAAGTTAAAGCAGATTTTTAAAGATATGAACGACCCTCATCTAAAAGCAATCCTCGCAACAGCAGGAGTTAGCGAGAATTTTGTACTTTCGCCACTTGGGCTTACCTTTTTAAACGAGGAGCAAATTAGCGTGCCGCTTGATGAGCTAAGACCTTACTTTAGCGATGAAATCGGACTTTAATGGCAAAAATTTGTGGCATAGATGAGGCTGGACGTGGGGCTTTAGCTGGGCCTTTAAACGTAGCGGCCTGCGTGCTAAATAAAGAAATTTCAGGCTTAAACGACTCCAAAAAACTAACCGCAAAAAAGCGCGAGGAGCTTTTTAAAGAGATTATAAAAAGCTCAAATTTTCTCATCATTTACTTCTCAAACGTCCAGATAGACGAACTTGGACTAAGTGAGTGCTTAAGACGAGCACTCAAAATTTTTAAGGCGCATTTTAAGGATTTTGAGATCATTTACGATGGAAATTTAGACTATGGCGTTGGTATCACAACAATGATAAAAGCTGATAGCAAAGTCTCTGGGGTAAGCGCTGCTAGCATATTAGCAAAGGTTAGTCGTGATAGTTTGATGAAAGGCTGGGATAAAATTTACTCAAAATATGGCTTTTCTAGGCACAAAGGATATGGCACAAAGGCGCATCTAGAAGCCATTGCTAAGTTTGGCTATTCAAGCCTTCATAGAAAAAGTTTTGTAGTAAAGTCTTTTGAAAAATCTCTATTTGACTAAGATTAATCATCTAAGCATCAAATAGATGCTTAGATAATGCCTTTTTTAATGGCAGCCACAACCGCAACTACCGCTACTTTTAATAGCATCAAATACAGCATCGTAGTTTGGCTCTTCTGTCACTTCAGGGACGATTTGTTTGTGAATGATTACGCCATCATTGATGACAAATACAGCTCTTGCGAGTAGTCCTTTTAGTGGGCCATCGCTCATTAAAATACCATAGTTTTTAGCAAATTCTCCGTATCTAAAGTCACTTCCTACACGTAAATTTTCTATGCCTTCAGTCGTGCAAAATCTCCCCATCGCAAATGGCAAATCATTTGAGATGATGCTAAGTTTTACACCATGTTTGCCAGCTACTTTTTCGTTAAATTTACGAGCCTCTGCTGCGCAAACGCCAGTATCAAGTGATGGCAAGCAAACAAGTACTTCTACGCCATTATTTCCGCCTACGCTAAACTCGCTAAGATCTTGCGCTACGACTTTTGCTTCAGGAGCATAAGAGCCTACGAAGACCTCATTTCCACTTAAATTTACCTCACTACCTTTAAATTTTGTAGTTGCCATATCTATCTCCTTTATTATTTTTTTGCTTTTTTAAATGCTTGATCAAGATCTGCTATTAGATCATCAGCGTTTTCGATACCAATTGCTAAGCGAAGCAAGTTTTGCTTTATGCCGATCTTATCTAGCACCTCTTTTGGATATGCCTCATGTGTCATCGTCGCAGGCCTGCAAATGAGGCTTTCTACGCCGCCAAGGCTTACCGCTAGATCAAAAATTTCTAGTGATTTTACAAATTTATTTACATCATATTTTTCATCTAACTCAAATGAGATAAGTGCACCAATGTCGCTTGCTTGAGCCGCTTGCATCTTAGCCTCTTGCTCGCTATATGAGCCGGCAAAATGCACCACGCTAACTGCGTCATTATTCTGCAAAAATTTGATTATTTTATGTGTATTTTGTGTTTGTCTATCAAACCTAACGCTAAGCGTTTTAAGCCCACGTATTAGGTAGTATGCGTCCATCGGGCTTATGATGCCACCAAGTGTGTTTTTAGCAAATTTTATCTTTTCGGCCAAAGCATCATCGTTTAGCGTGACGATACCAGCGATCACATCAGCGTGTCCACCGATATACTTTGTAGCGCTATAAACCACGATATCAGCTCCATGATCAAGCACTCTTTGATAATAAGGCGTTAAAAATGTGTTATCCACGATGACTAGAGCACCTTTTTTGTGAGCGATCTTTGAAATTCTAGCGATGTCTATCACTCTTAAGAGAGGATTTGACGGAGTTTCGATAAATATCGCTGCTACAT
Organism: Campylobacter concisus; assembly: GCF_003048775.2. Classification (NCBI taxonomy): domain Bacteria; kingdom Pseudomonadati; phylum Campylobacterota; class Epsilonproteobacteria; order Campylobacterales; family Campylobacteraceae; genus Campylobacter; species Campylobacter concisus. The sequence continues at coordinate 1,741,456 of NZ_CP049272.1, forward strand.
CGTCACTTATATCATCTTCGCTTAAAAAATTTAGATCATCTATAAATTCGCTCTTTATGCCGTGGCTTTCAAAAACGGTTGTAACATATCTATAAGTGCCGCCATAGACGTTACTATTTAGTAGGACTTTTTGCCCAGTTTTTATAAGGCTAAGTGCCGCCGCTGTTGCTGCCATGCCTGAACCAAAGCTAAATGCATATTTGCTGCCTTCAACCTTTGCAAAAATTTCATCAAATGCTTTTTTGGTTGGGTTACTACCACGCGAATATGCAAATTCTTGAAAATTTTCAAGATCATCTTGCACAAATGTACTTGCTAAAAAAACAGGCGGAATAACAGCTTTATTTGGGTTATTTTTAGCTTCAATGCCTTTTACGATCAATGTGTCAAGTTTCATAAATTTCCTTTTAAAAATTTGTGAAATCTTACATAATAAAGATTAATCTTCCCCAAACCCACCCAAAACGTAGCTAAATCAGTAAGTGGTAGTAACATTTATTTTTAAGAATGCATTTTTTAAATTGCTGGGATAAATTTAAGCTTTTGCTCTCTCCCCGCAAGCCTAATAAATTTTTCTTTTTTACTCGCCTTTAGCTACATTTTCACCATAAATTTTACTCTACAAGATCAACTTGCCAGTTTGCCTCTTGTAGCTTCATATCTAGCTCTCTGATCTCTTTGGATAGCTCGTCTATTTGCTTTTGGAGCGTGGCCACATCAACACTACTTAAAATTTTTATCTCGCTATTTGAGTAAAGATCGACCTTTTGGCTTGCGCTTTTGGCAAAATCCCTAAGCACGCTTGCTTTTTGGCTTAGCGTATCTTTTTTAGCGATCATTTCAGTTAGACTCGCGCCTTCAAATTTTGCACTTGAGTTTGTTAAATTTATAGTCAAGATCAGTCTAAATAGCTCATCGCTTAGCCTATCAAGCTCTTTTAAAAGAAGTTTTGGATCTTCACTAGGTCTTTCATTTTCTTGCATTTTTGCATTATCGAGTAACCTACCTTTTAGCTGCTCTAAACGTTTTTGTGTATCGGCTCTTAAAATGAGAGCCTGAGCTAATTTCATCATTTTTTCCTTTTGAAATATAAATTGAGAGAAAATTTCAAATTATATTAGTATCTTTTGGGTTATAATTGATTTAAAATTTTATTTTAAGGAAAAGCTATGAAGTACGATTTTGATACGCTTATTAGCAGAGATGGCACTAACTCATCAAAATGGCGAATGAAAAATGATGTTTTGCCAATGTGGGTTGCTGATATGGATTTTAAGGCTGCACCTGAAATTTTAAATGCCCTACAAAAGCGTCTTGATAATGGCGTCTTTGGCTACTCATTTATCCCAAAAGAGTGGAACGAAGCGATTAAAGGCTGGTGGAAGAGGCGTCATAATGTTAGCTTTGAAAACGATTGGATGTGCTTTTGCACTGGTGTTATACCAGCGATTTCTACTGCGATTAGAAGATTTAGCAATCCAGGAGATCAAATTTTAGTTCAAGCTCCCGTCTATCATGTATTTTTTAACTGCATAAAAAACAACGGCCGTGAAATTTTATCAAACGACCTTGTCTATAAAGATGGCTCTTATGAGATCGATTTTGAAGACCTTGAAGCAAAGCTAGCTCAACCACTAACAACTATGATGCTTCTTTGTAATCCTCACAATCCAATAGGAAAAATTTGGGACAAAGAGACGCTTAAAAAAATAGGTGAGCTTTGCTATAAGCATGATGTTTTGGTTATCAGCGATGAGATCCACTGCGACATAACAGATCCTGGTCTAAGTTACGTGCCATTTATTAGCGTTAGCAAAGAGTGTAAAAATAACTCAATCACATGCATCTCACCAACAAAAGCCTTTAATATAGCAGGACTTCAAAGCTCAGCTATCATCACACCTAATGAGCAGATACGCGCCAGAATAAATGCGGCTGTAAATTATGATGAGATAGGTGAAGCAAACGCATTTGCGATAACTGCGACAATAGCGGCATTTAACGATAGTCAAACATGGCTTGATGAGCTTAGGGAGTATCTTTTTGAAAACAAAAAGGTCGTTATAAATTTCATAAAAGAGCAAAATTTGCCAGTAAAGCTTCTGCCTTCAAATGCGACTTATCTTTTATGGCTTGATTGCAGCGCGTTTTGCGAGGATTCGAGCGACTTTATGAATTTCTTGCGTGACAAAGCTGGACTTTGGCTAAATGACGGCAATGCTTACAGGGGAGATAGATTTTTCCTCCGTATGAATATCGCAACCCAAAGAGCCAGAGTGCTTGAGGGGCTAAAACGCTTACAAAATGGTATAAATTTATACACTTCAAAAAGATAAATTGAGTAAATTTGGCTGAGTGGCTTTTGAATTTTAAGCTACTCCTGCCTAATATTGATACAGCTCGGGGCACTTTTGAAGCAGTGAACATTGCCCCCCCACCACCATTTTTTAACATCAAATCAAGTTTTGCTAATAAATTTAAAGATAAGATGGCCTACACTAGTTTTTATTTGGTTGCTTTAAATTTAAGTATATGACCGCTCTCAATTACGATATAGTAGATTGATAAAGCAAACATTTTATGCCTTTTTGAAGTGGTAAATTCTATGCCCATAGCTTGTAAATTTAGCAGTATGTTTAAAACCAAAATTTTAAAGATGAGCTATCTCGTATTGTTTTTAAATTTAAGAAAAATTGTTTGCTAAAATAAAATTTTGAGCTATTTTTGAAGTTGCACTTTCTTTTAAAACAAGATAGTTTTTGCTGATAAATTTGATGATTTTAAAAATTTAGATAAAAGTAGAAATTTAAAGGCGGGAAAGCCCCGCCAGATACTATTTATGTAGTTCTTTTGTGTAAAACTCAACTGAGCCAAGGCCCTCTTTTAGCGCCCACTCATAAGCTTTGCTCACAAATTCCCAGTTTATGTTCTCATAAAATGTCTCTAGGTATTTTGGACGAGCGTTGAAGTTGTCGATGTAGTAAGCGTGCTCCCACACATCAACTACTAGAAGTGGCACTTTGCCATCGCTTACTGGAGTTTTTGCGTTGCTAGTTTGCACGATCTCTAGCTTTTTGCTGCTTGGGTCAAAGACAAGCCATGCCCAGCCTGAGCCAAAAAGCGTTGTAGCTGCCTTTAAAAACTCCTCTTTGAAGTTCGCGAAATTTGCTTCGATCGCAGCTTTTAGCTCGCTTGGCATCTCGCTTTTTTTAGCGATGCAGTCCCAGTAAAAGTCGTGGTTGTAAACTTGAGCAACGTTGTTATAAAGCCCACCTTCGCTATTTGTTAGAATTTCATAAAAAGATGCGTTAGCAAATTTTGTATCTTTTATAAGATTGTTTAAATTTGCTACGTAAGTTGCATGATGCTTGCCGTAGTGGTATTCACAGGTTTTTGCGCTAACTACTGCATTGCTATTTGCATCAAATGGAAGTTTTCTAAGTTCAAACATAATAATTCCTTAATAATAAAATTTGTTGTTTTGTATTATAGCCATAAAAAATTAATAAATAAAAATCTTTTAAATTTAGCCGCAAAATATAGGCTAAATTTAAGCAAACCTAAACTTACATTTTTTTTGGCGGGCTTTTTAAACTTATAGAAAAGAAAAAAATTTGGAGCAAAAATATCCCATACATTTGGTTAAATGGATTCAAAAAAATTTATTAAATGTAAAAAAATAAAAATAAATTTTATGTGTAAAAAGTAACAAATATAATTTAAAAGTTTAGTTATTGAAAAAAATTATAAAAAAATTTTTTTTGAAAAATATAAATTAGCTTTTTAAAAAGCACATTTGTTACTAAAAATACACATATAAAAAAATAAATAGCTGTGAATTTACGAAACAAAAATTTCTAAATTTTTTTATTTTTTTGAAATTTATAATGCGTTTAACAAAACCATTACAAAGGATAAAAGATGAAATTCTTACAAGCTTTACTTTTCACTTGTGCCATCAGTGGCTTAGCATTTGGTGCAGACAAGGTCTATACGATCAAATTTGCTCACGTTGTCGCAGCTTCTACACCAAAAGGCAAAGCGGCTGACTTTTTTGCTAAACGTGCTGAGGAGCTAAGTGGCGGTAAACTAAAAGTTCAAGTCTTCCCATCAGCTCAGCTACTTGATGATGATAGAGTTTTTGGTGCGTTAAAGCTTGGCAATGTTCAAATGGCAGCTCCAAGTTTTTCAAAATTTACGCCTATTGTGCCGCAGTTTCAGCTATTTGACCTGCCTTTCATCTTTAAAGATGCAGAGCACCTTCATAAGGTCCAAGACGGCGAGGTCGGCGAGGAGCTAAAAGCCCTTGTTACAAAAAAGGGCTTTGTGGCGCTTGATTATTGGGATGCTGGATTTAAGCATTTTAGCTCAAGCAAAAAGCCAGTTCTTGTGCCAGAAGATGCAAAAGGACAAAAATTTAGAATCCAAAGCTCAAAGGTACTTGAAGAACAAATTAAAGTAGTTGGTGGCAACCCGCAAGTACTTCCATTTTCAGAAGTTTACTCTGCACTTCAACAAGGCGTAGTTGATGCGACAGAAAACCCACTTTCAAATTTCTATAACTCAAAATTTCACGAAGTTCAAAGCTCGCTCACACTTTCAAGTCACGGATATTTGGGCTATTTAGTCGTTATGAGCGATAAATTTTGGAGCAAGCTACCAGATGATCTAAAAGCAAATGTAAAACAAGCTCTAAGCGAAGCAACAGCTTTTGAGAGAGAAGAGACAGCAAAAGAGGACGCTCACGTCATAGCTGAGCTTGAAAAATATATAGCAGACACCAAAAAGCTAGAAATTTTCAAGATCGATGATGCACAAAAGGCTGAGTGGCAAAAGGTTATGCAATCAATCTATCCTAAATTTTATGATGTTATCGGTAAAGACCTCATAGAAAAGACTCTTGGAACAAAATAATGAAGAGCTTTTTTAATGTCCTTGATATAGCGATAGCCTCACTAAATAAAACTATCGCAGTAGTTGGGCTCGCAAGTGGAACATTGCTAGCCTTTGCAAATGTTATGGCTAGATATTTTTTCGATAAAAGCTGGTCTTGGGCGAGCGAGCTATCAAACTATCTTTTTATCTGGTCGGCGTTTTTTGCCGCGGCATACGGCTTTAATAAGGGCATTCACGTCAGTGTAACTATTTTGGTGGAAAAATTTCCACCAGCCCTTGCAAAAGCGTGTTTAATCTTCTCTCATGTACTAACTACTGTGTTTTTGTTATTTATCGCTGTTTATTCGATTGATTATCTACAAATTCTTCACGAGATCGAGCAGATGATAATAGACCTTGGCATACCACAATGGGTACCTATGCTAGTGCTTCCTATAGCCTTTGTCACAGCTAGTTACCGCTCGACTGAAAAAGCCATAAAAGTAGCTCTAACGCCTGCTGAAAACGTTGTGAGTAACGAGGCACATGAGCTAGCTCATGGTAGCGTAGTCAAAGATTAAGGAGAAAAAAGATGACAATAGCATTTTTATTTATCCTACTTTTTGCGCTAATGCTAATAGGTGTGCCAGTTGCGGTTTCACTGGGAACTAGCACCGTTTTAACAATGATATTTTTTACAGATATAGACATCGCTACGATCCCACAGCTTATATTTGATGGTATCAATAAATTTTCGCTAATGGCGATACCGATGTTTATCTTGGCTGGAAATTTACTAAGTAAAGGCGGCTCAGCAAGACGTATCATCGACTTTGCAAAGTCTATGGTCGGACACTTGCCAGGTGGCTTGCCTATGAGTGCGATATTTGCCTGCATCATCTTTGCAGCAGTATCTGGAAGCTCACCTGCGACGGTTGTAGCTATTGGCTCGATTATGTTTGCAGCGATAAAAGAGGCTGGCTATCCAAAAGAGTACGCAGTGGGCGGCATAACAACGGCTGGCTCACTTGGAATTTTGATCCCACCTTCAGTTGTCATGATAGTTTATGGAGTAACTGCTGAGGTAAGTATTGGTAAGCTTTTTATGGCAGGCGTTGTGCCTGGTCTTATGCTTGGAGCTTTTATGCTCGTTCAAACCTATGTTGGCGCAAAAAAACTTGGATTTAAAGCGACCAAGGCTGAGCCATTTAAAGTAAGAGTACAGAAATTTGCCAAAGCATTTTGGGCGCTTTTAATCGTTGTCGTGGTCATCGGCGGAATTTATGGAGGAATTTTTACTCCAACTGAAGCTGCTGCGGCAAGTGCGGTCTATGCACTCTTTATCTCACTTTTTATCTACAGAGATATAAAGATAAAAGATCTTTGGGATATCTGCCTAGACTCAGCTCTTACAACAGCTATGATATTTTTCATCATCGCAAATGCCGTTGTTTTTGCATATTTGCTAACTAGCGAGCAGATCCCTCAAGCTATCGCTTCGATGATACTTGACGCAAATATTGGTATGATAGGATTTTTGATATTTGTAAATATCCTGCTCTTTATCATGGGTCAGTTCATGGAGCCTTCAAGCGTCATCATGATCATGGTGCCACTATTGCTTCCGATTTCAACGCAACTTGGCATAGATCCGATACATTTTGGCATTATCTTAGTTGTAAATATGGAGATAGGTATGGTGACTCCGCCTGTTGGACTAAATTTATTTGTCGCAAGCGGTCTTACAAATATGAACTTAAAAGAGGTCATCATGGCATGCTTGCCGTGGACACTTACTTTATTCTTTGGCCTTATCTTGGTTACTTATATACCACAAATTTCTCTTTGGTTGCCAAACATAATGTATGGACATTAAAATTTAGAGGCTCTTGCCTCTAAATTTATACTTTTGGGTCGTAATCCGCGCTCATAACGATATTTTTACCATTTCGCTTACCAGCATAAAGTAGATTATCAGCTTGTTTTATCATCTTTTCTAAGCTAAATTCTCCCGTACCATCATGAGCAACTACTCCAAAAGTCATTGTTGCGTTGATCTTTATGTTTTCAAACTCAACTATATTTTTACTCAAAGTCTCTCTCACACGCTCTACGATACTTACAGCTGCATCTTTTTTTACGCCCAAGACAACTGCTAAAAATTCTTCTCCGCCAAACCTAGCTACTCTATCTTTATCTCTAAATGTATTTTTAAATATGCCTGATAAGCTTCTTAAAACAGCATCTCCTGCGCCGTGTCCATAGGTATCATTTATCTTTTTAAAGTTATCGATATCACACATAACGATAGCAAAGTCCCTATTTTTATAAAGATCGTTTTGACTTAAAATTTTCTGCATTGAAGTACGATTTAAAAGTCCTGTTAATGGATCGTGATTTAAGATATTTTCAGCCATCTCTTTTTCCTCTAAGATGCTTAAAAATATAAATAAATTTGAGCTCTCCAAAAGATACGAAACAACAACCGAAAATACGCAAACCATACTTAAGTTAAAAACAAAAAGTAGATCTTTAAAGCCATCAAAATCTTTTACAAGCTGGCCATCTAAATATACATAGCAGGCTATGGATAAAATTATTTGCACCGCAACTATTATGTAGTTAAAAAATTTATAGGTAAATGAAGTAAAAAATAGTATTAGCGACGATGCTAAAAACAACAACCCAAATCCATATCCCCATCCAAGTGTTAGCATACAAACTAATGCATGAAATAAAATTTCAAGCTGGACTATTACCATTGTTATCTTGTTATTTTCAGGGCTATCGTAAATAAGCCTTAAAAGGAAAAGATAGGTTGCCACCGAAAATACATTCATAACTGCTAGAATTTCTTCTTTCATAAATAAAAAAATAAAAAAATAACAGACGTGAGTTAATAATATTGAAAATATGATAATTTTTTGAGCCGTATAGAGTGAAATTCTACGCATCCGAGCCCTTTTTTAAAATTTCTAATTCGATGCGGTCTTTGCCATTTTGCTTGCCTTCGTAAAGCAGCTTATCTACTAAAGTTATGGCTTGCTCAAAATCCACCTCAATACCATTTGCACATATTAGCATGCCAAAGGTCATAGTAACTGGAGTTTTATCTGGAAGTTTTGCATTGTTTATCTGTTTTTTAAGCCTTTTGCTTACTTCGTGGATAAATTCTATCTTTGTATCGGGCAAGATTATCAAAAATTCTTCTCCGCCCCAGCGGCAAACATAGTCTTTGCCTCTAAATGATTTCTTTAAAGCACTGGCTACATCTTTTAAGACCTCATCACCGCAGTCATGCCCGTATGTATCGTTTATTTTTTTAAAATTATCAATATCGCCTAACATTATGACTAAATTTGTGTTACCACTTCTTTCCTTGTTGGCAATTAGTTCAAATCTTAAAGTTTTTTCTATTGTTCTTCTATTTAAAAGACCAGTTAAAAAATCATGTTTTGAGTCCTTTTCAAGCTCTTCCGTCTCTTTTCTTATTTGCTGATATCCACTAGAAGTGATAATATCTGCAAACATTGAAAGTCTTAAAACAATAAAAAAAGCAAAAACAATACTGCACACGACTATCGCCCCTCGTATAGCTGATGGGATCAGCGGCGCCTCATCTTTATGAATAAAATAAAGAAGTATAAGCAAGATTAATTCTAAAAATGCCATTATATAAGTAAGACTCTTTGAATCAAACGCTAGGAAGTAGTTTATAAAAATTACACCAACAAGTATTATCCAAATTCCAGTATTCCAACCCATAGTAGTAACAATAATAGTAACAAGTAATATGATATTTAGGTGAAATGCAAGAGATATTAATACTCTATATTTTATGTCAAATTTTATTCTAAGCAATATCCCAGCTGCTATAAATAATAAGCACATAAAAAGTAGTGGTGTAGCTATGATCATAAAAAGCAACAAAGATAGTGCATTTGCAACCATCATAACATCTAATATCGTTTTATAGATATCATCGATCGCTTTATAACTACTTTGATCTACAAAATCGTGTGTCAAACAAAACTCCCTATAAATTTATTCCATTAAATTTCATTAAGTATTTCTAATAAGAGTCGTAACTATCCTCGTCCTCGTCACTATCTTCGTAGTTGTAGTCATTTTCATCGTAATTATAGTCGTAACTATCGCTACTATCGTCCTCATCGTCATTAAATTCAGAGTAGTCTTCTTCTACTTCTTCATAATCAAATTCATCACTCATTGTTTTCTCCTTAAATTTTATCTTTGACACTTTCAATATACAAGCTTTGGCTTGGGAATGCGAAATTTAGACCATTTTGCTTTAAAATATCCATAATCTTTAGCATTACATCTTGTTTGACATCTAAAAATTCTCCCCAAACGATAGTCTTTGCAAAACAATAAACTAAGATATTTATCGAGCTATCTGCAAAATCATCAACCACGACAAATAAATTTGATTTATACCCAGCATAATCATCAACCGAAACTATACTTTGTCTATATTTTAGCCCCTTTTTCTTTGCTGTTATATCCTCACTTTTGGCAATATCTGGATGATTTATCAACATAGTTTTTATGTCATCTACACATTTTTTAATCTCGTCAGTTGTTGCTCCATATTCAATGCCTATTAGCATTCTGATACGTCTACCGACTTTTCTTCTACTCCAGTTTCTAACAGGATCACTTGCTAGTTTTGAGTTTGGCACAAAGATTAAAGCATTATCAAAACTTCTGATAGTCGTCTTTCTAAAGCCAACCTCAACGACAGTACCCTCTATATCGCCACAAACTATCCAGTCTCCTTGCGAAAATGAGTTATCAAAGAGCATCATGACAGAAGCAAAGAAGTTTGCGATAATGTCCTTTGCAGCAAATGCAACAGCAAGACCACCGATACCAAGTGAAGCTATGAGCGCTGATATATCAAAGCCAAGCTTTTGAAGAATTAGTAAAAGTGCGATTATTAATACAATTACGTAGACTACTTTTAAAACTAAATTTACAACCTCTTTTCGTCTGCTCTTTTGAGCAATTTTATCGATTATTACTATGCCATAACCATTTAGGATAGTTAAAACAAGCCATGAAAATGCAACTATATAGACGATCGAGAAGATATTTGCTAGAGTTAGTGGCACTGGTACTGGATAAAAGGCAACACCGATACAAATATTTAGTGCATAAATGATAAGAAGCGCAGAGATAGGCTTTTTAACGATATCTACTATCTGATCCTTTGCCTCCTTTACACCTTCGCCCGATGCAATGAGTGACATAAGCCAATATGTAAGCTTGGCGAGAATTCTTGTAAGTGAGACAAAAAATAAAAATACTACGATTATAACTACGATCTTGCCAACGTTAAATTTTGCCGAATTTATAGAAGTTAGCTTATTTATATATTCGACCGTATCGACTAAATTTAACTCTGATAAGATCATGCTTGAGCTTAGAAGATCGGCATTGTTTTTAAGATAGATTAAGATTTCCTCATCAGTTTCTTTTTTTAGATCAAGCTCGGCAAATGCGTTATCGTAAGAGCTTGAAGTCTCATTTAGCGAATCTTTTAGCTCTTTTATGCTGACGTAAGAATTTGTTTGTAAATTTAAAAGTCCGTTATCTATAACCTCTTTTATAGAGTTTGCTTTAGCACCTTTTTTAAATATCTCTTCAAGATTAATTAAAGCCGATAAATAAGCATAATCTATCTTCATTTTCTCAAGCTCAATAGCACTTTGAACGTAAGCATCTTTGTTTGATTGCTTCTCTAATCTAGCTACTTTTTTTTCTAAATTATTTTTTTGCAAAATAAATTTATCAATATCGTTTTGAGTTACTTCAATCTGCATAACATATAGTGGAATTTTTTCCAAAAGGTCATTTTTTTTCTTTTGAAGTCCAGCCAAATTTGAATTATCAGCTTTTGTTGAGTTCGTATCTTTTTGCTGTGCTTTTATGATTTGGATTTGATTGTTTAAAGTCAAAATTTGATTTGTTAGGCTTAGTATATTTTCTTCTTGAGTTTTATTATTTTCAGCACCAAAAAGCATTATAAATGAGAGCAAAATGACAGTTAAAATTTTACGCATTTTCACCCCTTTTATCTGCTAAAAGTTTGAATGTGCCCTCTTTTAAATCGTAGCTAAAAATTTCACCGGTTTCTATAATGTAGTGCCAGCCATAAATTTGAAGATTTCCTCTTTCATACTCCTCTTTTACATTTGGATAAGTCATTATATTTTCGATCGAATTTATCACATTTAATCTCTCAGTTAGCCACGCCATCTTTGCTGGATCGTCGCTTGTAAATTTAAGCACTTCTCTCTTAATTGGTTCTATTAGCTTTATCCAATTTCTAACATTTGGTGTAGTTTTGAGCTTTTTTTCATCCATATAAAGCGCTGCACATCCACCACAGTCAGAGTGCCCGCAAATAATAATATTTTTGATATTTAAAAGCTCTAATGCATATTCGATAGCAGAAGTCGTTGCCAAAAATTCCTCGCTCACTCTATAAGGTGGCACGATGTTTGCGATATTTCGCACCATAAAAAGCTCGCCTGGGAGGCAGTTTGTTATCAAATTCGGTACTACTCTTGAATCAACACAGGATATAAAAAGGGTATGTGGGTCTTGTCTATTTTGTAGACTTTTAAAAAGCTCTTCATGCTCTAAAAAGCCATCTTCCATAAATTTTACCGCACCTTCAAGTAGCGAGTCATCCATAGAAATTTATCTCCATTTTTTATATTTTTACGCGATTATAGCAACTTTTATTTAATCTAAAAAATACTTTAATATATAAATTTTTAACTAATATAATTTGTTAAAATTCTTTTTATTCATTGTTTAATTATTTTAGGCTAAACTCATTCAAAAATTCATAAGGAGATAAAATGAGTCTGTATGATAGGAACTACGCAAAACAAAATCAAGAAGAACTTGCGTACTCTCAAAGCTCACTAAGCACTTTTATAAAACAAACTTATCAACTTTTTGCAGCATCACTACTTTCAGCAACAGCTGGCGCTTATGTAGGTATTAGCATCGCTGGCGTTTTTGCGGCAAATAGATTTTTGTTTTGGGGGCTTGTTATAGTCGAATTTGCACTACTTTTTGGCTTAATGGCAGCTAAACGTAAAGAGGGATTAAATTTAATACTTCTATTTGCATTTACTTTTATAAGTGGCCTTACGCTAACTCCGCTACTTTCAGCAATCCTTACCATGCCAAGTGGAGCTGGTATCGTAGCTCAAGCATTTGGACTAACAACAGTTGCTTTTGGTGCGTTAAGCGTCTTTGCGATGAATACAAAACGTGACTTTACAACAATGGGTAAAATGTTATTCATAACCTTAATTGTTATCATTGCAGCAGCTATTATCAATATCTTTGTTAAAAGTACAATGTTTCAACTTGTAATCGCAAGTATTTCATCGATCTTATTTAGCGCATATATACTTTTTGATACGCAAAATATTATCCGTGGAAACTATGAAACACCAGTTGAAGGCGCAGTTGCTTTGTATCTTGATTTTGTAAATCTATTTACATCATTACTACAAATTTTAGGAATTTTTAATAGAAACGACTAAAGATGAGCGCATCTACCGAGTAATAGATGCGAATCTAAATAGGCTAAAAGAAGGGCTTCGCGTTGTTGAAGATATAAAAAGATACGTCTTTGATGACGCTAAGCTCGCCTACAAAATAAAATCCCTCCGCCACAAAGCAAAGATCCCACAAAAAGAATTTTTAAAATTTAGAAATTCTCAAAATGATGTCTTAAAAACTAGCACAAAAAGCGAGCAAGCTAGAGAAAATTTAGACGAGATAATCACTGCAAATTTCAAGCGTGCTCAGGAGAGTGCTCGCGTGCTTGAAGAGTGCTTTAAGCTCGTAAATTTAGAACAAGCCGAGCTTTTTAAAGGCATAAGATACGAGCTTTATGAGCTTGAAAAAGAACTTTAACTAAAAATTTAAATCTTTTCTTGTATAATCGCAACCAATTATTTTTAAAAATTTAAAGGAAATTTCGTGAGTTTAATATTTTTGATCTTACAGTTTGCTCTAGCTGTCATCATAACTATCGCTGTTTTACTTCAAAAAAGCTCATCTATCGGACTTGGGGCATATAGCGGAAGTAACGAGAGTCTTTTTGGAGCAAAAGGACCAGCTGGATTTTTAGCTAAATTTACCTTTGTGGTAGGCGTTTTGTTTATCCTAAACACACTTGCACTTGGATATTTTTACAACAAAGATCTAAAACGCTCTATCGTTGATAGCGTCGATAGTAAATCTCTAGTCATACCAAAGTCAAACGACGTACCATCAGCTCCTAGTGCACCACAAACTCCAGCAAAATAACAATGATAAAAACACTTTTAGCGTCATTCTTGGCGCTAACATTTGCTTTAGCAGACGCTCATATTTTAGTCTATCATCGCTTTGACGATCCAAGACATACAAGCACTGATATTTCTATTAAAAATTTAAGAGAGCAGTTTGAATATTTCAAAAATAATGGCTATGAAGTCGTTAAACTCTCAAAGCTAGTCGATGCTGTAAATGCTGGCGAAAAAATACCTGATAACTGGATCGTCATCACTGTAGATGATGGTTATAAAAGTTTCTATGACAAGGCCCTTAGTGTATTTAAAGAGTATAACTATCCATTCACCATAATGATATATGTCGAGGCTATTGCTGGAAAATATGGCGATTATCTGACATTTGATCAGATTAAAGAACTTGAGGCTTATGGTGAGATTGGATACCACTCGTACGCTCATCCAAGGATGACAAAACTTAGCGATGAGGCATTAAGAGAGGATTTTCAAAAGGGTGTAGAGACCTTTGAAAAACATATGGGCTATAAGCCAAAATTCTTTGCAGTACCTTATGGTGAGATCGATAGTAGAGTCGTAAAACTTGCAAAAGAATTTGGTTTTTTAGCACTTTTAAATCAAAACTCAGGTGCGGTTTCAGACAAGAGTGATGTTTACGATCTTTATAGAACGCCCGTAATGAACGGTACCAAAATAGCACTAACGTTTAATAGCAAATTTCTAAATGCCCAGTGGATATTTCCGGATAGCTATCCGCAAAATAATGCAATAGACAAACTTATTATAAAAACTGATACAAATGCTAGCGAAGGTAGTTTCTTTATGACTGGCTTTAATGGCTTTAAAAAGGTACCTATGACAAATGGTGTTTTTGAGTGTAAATTTAACCCACCGCTCGATAAACGCAAAGTTTTAATATCACTAAAAGTAGATCATCAACGAAGTACAAAACTTCTAATAAAGGACATCAATGCTAAATAAAATTTACGAAACACAAAAAGAAGGCTGCGAAAAAGCAATAGCTTCATTAAAACGCGACTTTACAACGCTTAGAACGGGCAAGGTAAACATTAATATTGTAGATCATGTAATGGTTGATTATTACGGCTCGCCAACTCCGCTCAACCAAGTAGCTACTGTGCTTACAAGCGATGCTTCAACTATCGCTATCACACCTTGGGAAAAAAGTATGATAAAAGCCATATCATCGGCTATCCAAGCAGCAAATATCGGCGTCAATCCAAATAGTGATGGTGAGAGTGTCAAGCTATTTTTTCCACCTATGACCGTCGAGCAACGCCAAGAAAATGCAAAACATGCAAAATCAATGGGAGAAAAAGCCAAAGTCAGTATAAGAAACGTAAGAAAAGATGCAAATGATGAAGTCAAAAAGCTTGAAAAAGATAAAGCTATAACTGAAGACGAGAGTAAAAAGGGGCAGGATGAGGTTCAAAAGATAACTGACACCTACACTGCAAAAATCGATACTCTTGTAAAAGAAAAAGAGGCTGAGCTTTTAAAAATCTAAAAATTTAGAATTTTTCCTTATCTAGCTACTTTTATGTGGCTAGATATTCTCTCAAAATAATATTTCAAAAAAATATTTATTAGCAAGTAGTTTATTTTTTGTCTGTTGTACTTTTATCTATTAAATATAAATAGAACCTAGACTACATAAAACATAGCCGCCACTTTAACTTTAAACTATTTTCATGGATTGCTTTAGTTTAAATTCTTATTTTGAATTCGTCTTAAATTCTTTATTCAATATTATTAATTTTACATATATTTATACACAGGATTACTACCTATTATGTATTTTGGATGTGCTACTACAAATATTATTTTGAGAATTTAAGATAGTCAAAAATAAAATATAAAAACTCTTAAACTTTTCCTTATCTTACAATATCTTACTTTGAATAAGAAATTTACTACTATTTTTAGTTTTAGTAAATTTTGGACTGAATATTTATAGAAATTTTTTTATAGCCATTATGAACGATAAATCTAGGTAATGCTTTATAAAATAAACAAGGAATTAGATAGGTGGCCGGGAGATAGGGATTCGAACCCCAGGAGGCTTTCACACCTCAACGGTTTTCAAGACCGCCGCTTTCGACCGCTCAGCCATCTCCCGAATTAAAGATTTGTGATTATAACCAACTTTGCTTAAAATTTACTATAATCTCTAAAATTTACTCTGTTTTTTCTTTAATATATGTAGCTCCATCATTTATCTTTTCTTTGGTCCATTCTTTGGCATTATGAGTATCTTCTTTTACGCCATGCCAAGTATTTGAACAACCAGTTACAAAAAATGCTATACAAGCTGCTAAAAATAAATTTCTCACTATTATTCCTTTGAGTAGTTATTTTTGAAGTTTGGAGGCGACACCCGGATTCGAACCGGGGATCAAAGCTTTGCAGGCTCATGCCTTACCACTTGGCCATGTCGCCATATCGTGGTGCCCGAGACCGGACTTGAACCGGTACGGTAAAAACTACCGAGGGATTTTAAGTCCCTTGCGTCTACCATTCCGCCACTCGGGCTAAGTTAATGGAGCGGGAAACGAGATTCGAACTCGCGACCCCAACCTTGGCAAGGTTGTGCTCTACCCCTGAGCTATTCCCGCGTTAAAGTTTGCAATATTATCCAAAAATTGCTTAAAATTTTATTTTGCTAAAACAAATTTCAAAATATTGTAAGCCATAAAAAGATAAAATGCCAAAATCTATTTGGGGTTATAGCTCAGCTGGGAGAGCGCTTGAATGGCATTCAAGAGGTCGGCGGTTCGATCCCGCTTAACTCCACCAGTGCTTTACTGCTTCTTTTGTTTAATATATTTTCACCATTTTTTACTAAAATTTATACTACATATATGTAAAAATTCAGATTTCTTTCGCTAAATTACAAATATGCAAAATTTAAAACAATATGTCAATGAAATTTTAAAAAGTCATAGTGACGGCAATGATCGTATCTTTAGCTTTGAATTTGATGGACAAAAATTTTGGTTAAAACGTATTGAAAAAAACATTGAAGGTGGATTTTTAACTAAAATTTTCAAGCCAAATCCTTATAAATCATTTGCCAACGAGATAAAAAAACTTGAAATTTTAAACGAAGCCAAAGCTCCTGCTCCAAAACTCATTCTAAAAAGTAATGAGTTTTTCGTGATAGAAGATGTCGGTGAACCGATTTCTCAGCTTTTTAAATATAGCAACGATGAAAAATTTAAACATGAAATTCTACTAAAAGCGGCCCGCGCACTAGCTGGACTTCACGCACTAAATTTTGCGCACGGACGCCCAGCTCTTAGGGATATTGCCATAAAAAATGACGAGATAAAATTTTTAGACTTTGAGTCAAAATTTTTTAGCCATGACCTAGAGCTTCAAAAGTGTCGCGATCTGCTTGTTTTTATAGACGAGTTATTTCGTTTTAAAATTTCAGACGAGTTTGCAAGCGAAGTCATTAGTGAATATTTGATAGCTGGTGGGACTCAAATTTACGCGCGCTCACTACAGCTAATTATAAAATTTAAACCACTTTACTACTTGCTAAAACCATTTAAATCTCTAAATAAAAAGGATCTAAACGCAGTCATCAGAACCTTTGAGTATCTCTTACCGATCGCTCAAAATAAATAGCAAATTTCTTACCAAATTTATCTCCTCTTAACAAAAAATAAAATAATATTCGCTATTAAAATTCAAAGGAAAAAAATGTTTTTAAAACGAGGAAAAATCATCTTCAACATCCACCTAATAATCGGACTAATTGCGGCTATTCCGCTAATATTTATGACTCTTTCAGCACCATTTGCGTCTTATAGAGAAGAGATCAAAAGTGCGATAAATAAAAATTTTATAAATCTAATTCCTAGCGAAAAAGAAAATTTAAGCTTAAATGAACTCCTAGCTAAAGCAAAAAATGAGATTCAATTTGATACGCTTGAAAGCTTACAAATAGGTGGAGCAAATGAAGCTTATCGTATAAGCATTACAAAGGATAAAAAGCAATTAAATTTCTTCATAGATCCAAGAAGTGGCGAAGTTATTAGCGAGGACTGGGGTGAGAAATTTCGTATCATTATCTTAAGTCTTCATAGAAATTTAGGCCTTGCTCTGCTTGATAGCAAAGTCCCGGCCAACATCGGCAAGCAAATAGTCGCGGTTAGCTCCATCATCATGGCGCTCCTTGCTATCAGTGGTCTCATACTCTACGCACCAGCGATCAAGCGAAATTTCTTAAATTCACTAAAGATCAAGCCAAAAGCAAAGGGCTACGCCTGCTTCTACAACCTTCACACCAGCCTTGGCACCTACGTGGCGATCTTACTTGTGGTGATGTCACTAACTGGACTTTACTGGTCTTATGGCTGGGTCAGAAGCGGCGTAAATAGTATATTTTTCGATCTAAAAACAGCTCCAATGAAAAAAAGTCTACCACAATCAAATTTACTTCCAATAAGCGACGAAAAATTTAAAGAGATCGAGACTGCGGAACAAATTTTTAAGGATAACATCACGCTAGAGCTAAAATCGCTCACGATAAACGTACCTGAAAATAACCAAACTAACTACACTATAAACTACGAAACAAGTGAGAGCCAAGTGGGCAAACTAAAGCTTGACGCGAGCGCTGGTAAGATCAAAGAGAATAAGCTTATTAGCAAGGCTGAAAGCATCCCAGAGGCTAAAAAAGCTGGCCGCAAAGTGCTTAGTCTGCACACCGGTGAGATGTTTGGCGAGATCGGCCAGATCGTATTTGCAGTATCATGCGTGATCGCAGTTTTACTAATAATAACTGGCTTTTTGATGACCATAAAAAGGACTAAGGCTCTCTAAATAAAAGTAAATTTTTACCTTGCTTTGGGTAAGATTTTAAGAAATTTTTACTACAAACAAGAGAGAAATTTATGAATAGAAAACGTATCTACAACCCAAGTTCAAATGAAAATTTGACCGACAGAAGAGTCTTTAACGGCAACCCACACGGCATTTTAAATTTCACCAAGGCAAAATACGAGTGGGCGTTAAAGCTTTGGGACCTCATGGAGGCAAATACCTGGTTTCCAAAAGAGGTCGATACTACCGATGACGTGCGCGACTACGCCTACAACCTCACAGAGGCTGAAAAGCGCATGTACGACCTAGTCTGGAGCCAGCTCATCTCGATGGATAGCTTTCAGACAAATAACCTAGCTGATAACATCAACCCTTACATCACCGCGCCAGAGATCAACGCCGTGCTAAGCCGCCAAGCCTACGAAGAGGCAAACCACAGCAAGTCTTACGCTGTCATGGTCGAGGCGATCTGTGACAACACCGACCTCATCTACGAGATGGAGAAGCACGACGACGTCTTACGCGAGAAAAACGACTACATCTCAAGCGTCTATGAAGAGCTTGCGGGTGAAGTGACTGACGAGAAACTACTTCTTGCGATGGTTGCGAACCAAATTTTAGAGGGAATCTATTTTTACAGTGGCTTTACAGCGATCTACGCTCTAGCTCGTGCAGGCAAGATGCTAGGCTCAGCGCAGATGATACGCTTCATCCAACGCGACGAGATCACACACCTACTTTTATTTCAAAACATGATAAATTCAGTCCGCAAAGAGAGGCCTGACCTCTTTACACCTGAGACTGAGGCAAAAATTTATGATATGTTTGAAAAAGCTGGAAATTTAGAGATCAAATGGGGCAAATACATCACTCAGAACCAAATAATGGGCTTTACTGATGATATCATCGAGCAGTACATCCACTATCTCATCGACCAACGCCTAGTTGCGATCGGCCTAAAACGCAAATACAATGTCGCTCACCCAATCAAATGGGTCGATGACTTTGCGAAATTTAACGACCAAAAGTCAAATTTCTTTGAAGCAAAGGTGACAAACTACAGCAAGGGAAGCATCAGCTTTGATGACTTTTAAAAATGGAATTTTAGCCCTTGTCTGCGTGCTTTTTGTGGGGTGTGCGAGTAGTAGTCAAAGGATAATTGATCAAGCAAATAAAAATAATCTCGAAAATTTCTACGCCTACAAGCTTGTCAAGGTAAAAGAGACAAGCCAAGCAGAAATCTATCAAGAGATGCCAAACGGCGAAATTGCACCAAGTTTCGCACCGCTAGGATCTGTGCTAGGAAATGACGTGATGCTTGGCATAAACAAACAGTGTGGCTTTGAAGCAAAAGACCTAAAAGAGGTAAGAGTAGTTTCACATGATGAGGATATAGGTCTTGGCTTTGAGGTCTGGGTTTTTAATGATCCACTCTCCCAGAGAGATGATAAAATCACAGCTATAAGCGTTATTTTAAAAGCTACACCAAACATCGGTGGTACGGATATAAACTGCAAAATTCCAAAAGACTGCCACGACGAAAAACCTATGACATTTGTATTTGGAAAATAAATGAGCGAAAATTTAAACCTAATAAGCCTAACTTTAAAGGCAAAAAATGCAACGGATCGCCTAGAGGAGCTTGCAAATTTAGTTGAGGCTGCGCCTAAAAACTCACTCATTCTTGCAAGCGAGCTTTGCATCAGCGGCTATGACTTTGACGGCTTTTTTGCTGGGGCGAACAAAGCGATACTTGGTGGCATGATAGGTAGCTTTGATGCAATGCTGCTTGAACGCTTGCAAGAGGTACTTAGTCCAGATAAATTTCTTGGTTTTACACACCTTACTAGCCTAAACAAAAGCGCAGGACTCGCTCAAATTTCAAATCTAAATCCGCACCAGCCAAAAATTTATAACGAATTTTTGCTTCTTAACTCAAATAATGTCTTTCATTCACAATTTAAAGCCGAACTTTTTAGGCCAAATTTAGAGCATGAAATTTTTGCCGCTGGCGATGTGAGCGAGATAAATGCCTTTGATTTTAGAGGGCTAAAGCTTGGCGTGCTAATCTGTTTTGAACTACGCGATAGCACACTCTGGGCAAAGCTAAAAGGATGTGATATCATCATGGTACCAGCCATGTGGGGCAAGGCTAGAGAGGAAGCCTACCTTAGCCTTTGCAAGGCACTTGCGATCGCAAACAACTGCTATGTCATGATCTCAAGCTCTCTTGCATTAGAAGTTGCTGGGGTATTTTTACCAAATGGCACACTTGTTAAAGAGACGATATTCGATGCAAATTTAATAAAAGAGATCAAAACAAATTTAGGAATTTTATAAATTTTAAGATAAGTTTTAAATCGTATAATAACTATTTAATTTTTATTTAGGATATAAATTTTGACCCAACTAGAAGCGATAAAATGCCAAAATTTGGCTAGCGATATAGCCGATGAGATCACGCTAAGTCCGCTTTTGTTTGACGCGATATCAACAACCGAGCGTGAAATTTTCGTACCTATCCCTGCACATGCTTACAAGCTTGACGCACAACCAATCTTGGGTAATCAGTGGATCAGCTCGCCACTAACTGTAGCAAAAATGACGATGGCACTAGAGTGCGAAAACATGGACAATATCCTAGAAATAGGCTGCGGTAGTGGCTATCAAGCAGCGATCTTAAGCAAGCTTGCGCATAGAATTTTTAGCGTCGAACGTATAGAAAAACTAGCCATGGAGGCAAAAAAACGCTTCGAGGTATTAAAGATCAGAAACGTGCACGTAAGGTATGATGACGGCAACAATGGCTGGCGAAGCTACGCACCATTTGATCGTATCCTGCTCTCGGCAGCTGCTGATGAGATCTCGCCAAATTTATTTAAGCAGCTTAAAAATGGTGGAATTTTAGTAGCTCCAATGAAGAAAGATGGCAAGCAATTTATCGCTAAATTTAAAAAAGATAAAGATGGAAATTTAGAAAAAGAGTACTTAGATGAGTGCCTTTTTGTACCACTTCTTGAAGGTAGAGAGTAACCTAAAATAAGGCAAAGCCTAAGCCTTGCCTAAATATTAGAATTTATAAGTATAGCCTGTATAAATTCCTATAGTCGTATCTCTTAGCTGAGCTCCGCTATTTTTCTTATAAAAAGTCTTATCAGCTTTTAAGCCAAACTCGATCGCGTTATGCTCATCAAATGAGTAGATACCGCCCACTTTTGCACCAACTAGCAAGCCTTTGAAATTTTTCTTACTTGTTTCATTATTAAATCTCTCTCTAACGCTCAAGTAGCCAAGACCTGTGTATCCACCAAGAACGGCTTTAAAATTTTCAGTGATGCTTGGCGTATAATCAATACCGCCTAGAAATTTATGCTTACTCCATTTTGCATCCGATTCACTAGCATTTTTCCTAGCTTTAAAGTCATAATAATAACCACCATAAGCTCTATAGCTGTCAAAGTCATAACCGCCATAAAAGCCAAGACCATAGTGACCTTTTTTGAAGTTATTTTTCTCACTACTTGCTATGTTTTTTGTTTTGATTTTTGAGTTAAACGAATAATCACCTTCGCCACCAACAAATGCACCTTGAGCTAGTGCAACTGAGCTTACCAAAGCTAGAATCAAGCTTGATTTTACAAGTAAATTTTTCATATCTCTCCTTTAAAAAATTTCTGAGATTTTACATCTAAGCTTTTAATCTATATAAAATTTAAATTTAATAAGAAATTTTATACCAAGTGCCAATTTATTACTAATAGTAAATGTAGTAAGTGTGAGTATTATTAAAAAGATAAGAGCAGAAATACTTAAATTTAGCACAGCTTTAGGGCAAATCCTAAGCCCATAGCCATGCCAAATTTATTAAGTTATGCCCTAAAAATGTACCTTAAATTTTGCCCAAAAACTTCTACCCGGCTCATAAAGCCTCGTGCCGTTCGGGATAGTTTCGTAGCCTGCGATACCGCCGCCGTAGCCGCCTTTTGAGTTATGATAGGCGTATTTGGCGTCGTTTAGGTTATCCGCCGCTAGCAAGAATTGATAATTTTTATACTTATAGCCAGCGCTTAGTCCTAGCGTCCAGAAGCTATCGCTCTTGCCCAGGTCCATGCCGCCCACGTCGCCATAGCCTTTTTGCGCGCGGTTTTGCGATGCGTTAGCATAGAAGTCGGCTTTGACGAACCAGTCTGGCTTTTCTAGGCCGGCGCTTAGTTTAAACGTTAGAGGAGAAACCTTAGGCAGTGCGTCGCCGTCTTTTAGGCCGCCCGCGTTTTTAGTCACCTTGCCGTAGACGTAGGATACGCCGGCACCCAGTCTAAATATATCGGCTAGTAGCGTGTCGCCCTCGATCTCGCCGCCGTATAGTAAAGCATCGGTATTAAATACATTTGAAGACATACCCATAGGACTATATTTTATCATTATGTAATCATCCATTTTCGAGACGAAGAAATTCGCGTTTAGCTCGTAGTTTTTATCTTTTAGCACGGTGCCAAAGTCTAGTTGAGTGTTTCTTTCTTTATTTAGCTTAAGATTATCGTCTTTATTCGTTTCCCAGTGATCCGGTAACCTTTGCGCGTGACCTAGTCCCGCATAAAGCGTTAAATTTTGTAGATATTTTTCGTATCTAAAAAAGCCGGAGAATAAATTTTCGCTCCTACTTTTATGCGTTAGCAGCTGCTTTCTCTCGCCCGCGTCCAGCCTAAGTCCGCCAAAAAGCCCATAGTCGTTTTCAAGGACGTATTCGTTTTGAGTGTATATCGTTTTATACGTTACCTTGCGCTGTTTTACGTGCGTCTTTGATAGGGCGGCGTCCATTTGGGCTTTTGTTACACCCTTCATTCCATTTCCGGCGCCTCGCCATTTAAACGTATCTTGAGAGTATCCCGCGCCGATAAAGCTAGTTAGATTATCGAAATTTAGCTCACCTTCTAGCTTAAAGCCGTACATATCGCGTATCGGATGGCTGATGCTGTATCCCTTGCCGCGTCCCGCACCCGGTACCACCGGACGCATGGTGAAGTTGTCCATTATGTGATCGATTTGATGATAGTACGAGCTTAGCCTGATCTTGTGCTCGCCGACGTCTTGTTCAAATTTTAGTCCGAAAGACTTGCGGTCAAACTGCACGCCGTCTCTCATCCTATCGGCATACGCCGCTTCTCCATTACCCAGATCCGCGCTTAGCTGCAAGGCGGTAGTATCCGTGGGCGTTAGCGTACCTACGAGCGAAACGCTGTTGCGTTTATAGTGCGTATGCATTTTCTGTCCGTCGCCGCTTTTATAATCGCCACTCTGGTAGTGTCCGCCAGAAATTTCTATGCTGCCTAGCTCGTTGCCCGCCGCTACGTCCGCGGCAGTTTCAAACCGCTTAAAACTACCGCCCAGCACGCTTACGTTTCCTCCGAAGCTCGGTTTTGATAGCCTTGCTATCTCTCTATCGAAAAATATACCGCCGCTAATGAGCGCGCCGTATCTGACGTCTTGCGGGCCTTTTACGATGCGAACCGAGCTGTAGTTTTGCGCCGAGATGTAGGTGATGGCGTATCCATGCGCATGCCGCAACCGCCGTTTAGCGTGCTGCCGTCGATTAGCACCGGCAGTCTAGCCGCCGTCTGCGAGCGGTAATAAACCTCGCTGCCGCCTCCGCCCTTGCGCTCCATCGTAAAGCCGCTCAAATTTAAAAGCGATTTAGCGATGTCGCCGTTTTCTAGTATCGCGCCTTTGCCCGCTATTTGAGCCTTTGTCGGTTCGTCAAGAACAGACTTTTGTATCTTTGCGGAAACGGTAACCGGAGCCAGGTCTATCGTTTCTTCAGCACCAAGCATTAAATTTGGTACTAAAGCAAATGCTAAAATGTAAGAAATTTTCATGTTTAGTCCTATGAAATTAATATTTAAAATTAAAATTAAAATTAAAGCAAAAATGAACTTAAACAAAGTATAAATATTTATATAACATTAATTTTACAATACAGAAATTTGGCTCAAATAATATTATTTTAGTTGGACTGCATTAAATATATAAAGAAACGATTTTGGCGAATTAAAACCGAAGTAATCTCGGTTTCATTAAAATTTTAGCATTATAAAACCGAGATAAAAATTTATAAAATCTCTTTTATGAGCAGCTGCGGGGTAACAAGTCCGCGGAACGAATTTTTTGATATACAAAAGATAATATCTATCATCTCACCAACTCTAGCATGTCTTGTAAAGTTAAAAAATAGAGCCTCAAGTGTTTTATTATCCTTTTGCAAGATAAGCTTTAAGTGGTTTTGATCCCTGCCTATAAGTCTTTCATTTTTAACAAGAGCATTTTTTATCTTAAAGACTGGACGTGGATTTTTCTGTCCGTATGGCTCATAAAATTCTAAAATTTCAAGCAGTTCAAAGTCTATCTCGCTTGGCATTATGTCACCAAGTAACTCGTCCGAGCTTTTGCACTCTTGCATATTTAGGCATGAGCAGCTTTTATTTATCGCTTCTTTAAATTTCACCAAATTTTCAGGCGCAAGCGTAAGTCCAGCCGCTCCTTTGTGACCGCCGTAGCTTGTTAGTAAATTTTCGTGGCTTGCTATAAGAGATAAGATATCAAGCTTACCAATACTTCTAGCACTGCCTTTTGCACGGCCTTTATCGATACTAAAGACGATAGCTGGCTTTGCAAAGTGCTTTGCTAGGCGGCTAGCTACGATGCCTATCACACCCTCGTGCCACTGCTCACCCCAAGTGATGATGACTTCATCGTCTTCTTTTACGTCCTTTAGCGAGCACTCAAAGAGTTGGCGCTCCTCCTCTTTTCTGGAGTTGTTAAATTCAATGATCATATCAAGGTAGTTGTAAGCTTCCTCGATACTTTTAGCACGTAAAAAGTCAAATGAATTCATTGCATCGTCCATGCGTCCGGCTGAATTTATAAGCGGAGCTATAAGAAAGCTAATATCATCGCACTCAAATTTTTCCTTACCATAAAACTCTTTTATAGCGTGAAATGCGGAACGCTTAGACGCATTTAGCTTACAAATGCCAAGGCGAACAAGCATTCTATTCATATCTCTTAGCTCCATCATATCAGCGATTATCGCGATAGCTAAAAGCTCTAGAAATTTGCTCATATCGTAATTTAGCCCAAAAACATCTTTTAACGCTCCGACCAAATACCAAGCAACCTCAGCACCACAAATTTCAATATTTGGGAAGTTGCAGTCTTCTTGTTTTGGATTGATGATCGCATAAGCTTCTGGGAGAACAGCTGGAGGCATGTGATGATCGGTAATGATAAGATCAATGCCTTTTTCTTTACAGATAATGGCCGCATCGTTTGCAGAAATGCCGTTATCAACGGTGATAATCAAGCTTACATCGGCTGAGAGTTCGTCTATTATCTCAGGATTTAGCCCATATCCGTCTTTAAATCTATTTGGAATTTTTACTAGGTAGTCTTTCACGCCAAGATCATCAAAAAACTCAGCTAAAATAACGCTTGAAACAACACCATCAACATCATAATCGCCCACAATAGCTATGCGTTCGTTTTTCTCGATCGCTTCTTTTATGCGATTAGCGCCTTTATAGATATCTTTTAAGGCACTTGGTGTCGGAATTTCACTAATTTTTTTATGTATGTCGTTACAAAATCTATGCGCTAGTAAATTCCTTATATCCTCTTTATTTAGCATGGTTTTGGCAAGAATTTTTAAAGAACTTACCAACTTTATTTAATGCCACTTGTTCACTTAAATTTACACCCATATTGCCAAAAATTTGGCTATAAAAATACTTCTTTTTCATCGCAATCTTTCGTCTTTATTTTGAATGCTTGGATTATATCTTTTTGAAATTTAATTTCTTATAATTTTAAATGAAAGTAAGATTTTAGGGCTCATAGCAAGCTTAAAAGCTTTGTTAAATTGATAGTCTTTACAAATTTAACGCGCCAAAAATAGTAAGCATTAGCAAAAATTTATACAATTAAATTTATAAATTTTTAAATAGTTTATACCATAAAGTTTAAACCATTTTTGTAAAAATTTACTCCAAATTTCTCAAAAACTCCGCGTATTCTCTAGCGTCGCGCTCCAAATCGTCCTGGCTTGATACGTAGTCCACGCCCGGAGTCTCCTCGGCGCCGTAAAATGCAAAAAAGTCGCGGTAATCGGCGTGAAAATAGTATTTAAACGCAAGCTCAAACGGCGTAAGAACCTCGCGCAAGCTAAAATGATAGCGTCCTTGCGGGCAGTAGTCGCTCTTTTTGATGCCTGCGGTCACGGCTAGCGCCACCTTGCGCCCTGCTATACCATCCGAGCCGCGTCCGTAGGCAAAACCATGCGTCATCACCGCGTCGATCCATGATTTTAAAATCGGAGGGCAGGAGAAGTTGTGAAGCGGAAATTGCAAAACGAGGGCGTCGTGGGCTCTGATGAGCTCTTGCTCACGCGCGGTGTCTATGTTGCCGTCCGCGTAAACCTGCGTCAAATCATGAACGCTAAAGCGCTGCGGCTCTTTGAGAGCCTCTTGTAGCAGGCGCTTGTTTATGACCGAGTTTTGGATATCAGGGTGTGCTAAGATGATTAGAGTTTTCATTTTTGTCCTTAAAAATTTATGGCAAGTAGTGGGATTTATTTGATAAATAATTTAATAAAAACAGCAAAATTTTAAAAGAATTTTTAGAGCCAGATGGCTCTAAATTTAAGATTTAACGTTTTCTAAACTTGCCTTTATAAAGCCTAATATCACAGGATTTGGCTTAGTTAGACGGCTAGTAAATTCAGGATGACACTGCACGCCCACAAACCACGGATGGCCTTTTAGCTCGATAGCCTCTATAAGTCCATCGCTCTCACCGCTTACCAAAAGACCATTTTTCTCAAAAATTTCTTTATATTTTGGATTTGCCTCGTAGCGGTGGCGGTGACGCTCTTTTACACTCTTTGCATTGCCATAAATTTCAGCTAGAAGTGTCTTTGGTTTTATCTCACAGTTATATGCTCCAAGCCTCATCGTGCCGCCAAGTGGGCTTGTGTGCGTTCTTATCTGTTTTTTGCCATGAGCGTCGATAAAGCTATCGATTAGATAGATGATAGGGTTTTTACACTCTTTGTCAAATTCCATAGAATTTGCATCTTCTAAGCCTAAAACATCCCTTGCAAACTCAATGAGTGCTAGCTGCATGCCAAGGCAAATTCCAAGATAAGGGATCTTATTTTCACGAGCAAATTTTATAGCTTGCATCTTGCCTAAAACGCCCCTTTCACCAAAGCCACCAGCGACTAAGATACCATCAACGTCTTTTAAAAGCTCATTTACATTGTTCTCTTCTATCTTTTCGCTATCTATCCAGCGTAAATTTACCCTAGCGTCTAAATTTGCTCCAGCGTGAATGATGCCCTCAGTTAGGCTCTTGTAGCTCTCTTTTAGGTCGATATATTTACCCACAAATGCTATTGTAGTTTCATTTGTTGGAGCGATTATCCTTTTTACTAGGCTATCCCACTTTGCCATGTCTGGTTTTAGCTCATTAAAGCCTAAATTTTCTGCTATCGGCGTTAATATATCTTGCTTTAAAAATGAAAGCGGAATTTGATAGATACTTGCGCTGTCTAAGCTCTCTATGACACAATTTTTCTCAACACCACAGCTTGCTGCGATCTTATCTTTTAGCTCGCGGTTTAGTGGCATTTCAGATCTGCAGATGATGATATCTGGTGTTATGCCTATACGTCTTAACTCACCTACGCTATGCTGGGTTGGCTTTGTCTTTAGCTCGCCAGCTACTTTGATAAATGGCACAAGCGTTAGGTGGATATTTAGCGCTCTTTTTTTGCCAACTTCCACCCTTAGCGCTCTTATCGCCTCTAAAAATGGTAATCCCTCGATGTCGCCAACGGTTCCGCCGATCTCAACTATGAGCACGTCTTTACCTTCGCCTGCTTTTTTGATGCGATCAACTATCTCGCCAACGATGTGAGGGATCACTTGTATAGTCTTTCCAAGGTAATCGCCTCTTCGCTCTTTTTCTATAACAGAGCTATAAACTCTACCCGTTGTGAAGTTATTATCTTGACTTAGGCTCTCATCTAAAAATCTCTCATAATGCCCCAAATCCAAATCTGTCTCTGCACCATCGTCTGTGACAAAGACTTCGCCGTGTTCTAACGGGCTCATAGTGCCTGGATCTACGTTGATATATGGGTCAGCTTTTAAAACACTTACTTTTAGTCCGGAATTTTTTAAAAGAGTCGCTATAGACGCAGCTGCAATGCCTTTTCCAAGTGAGCTTAAAACACCACCCGTGATAAAAATGTACTTCGTCTCTTTTGTCATTAAATTTCCTTAAATTTATTTATTTTTTAATTGCGGATTATACCCCTTAAATATTTAGTAAGGCATTAATCGTATAAATTTTAAAAATTATTCTTTAAGTCTTTTTGTTATAGACTTCAAAAACTATGATAAAAAACTACTTAAACATCATTGCCTCTTTATATATAGAGGGCTTTAAAAACATGAAAATAGGCAAAAAATTATGGCTTCTCATAATAATAAAGCTTATCATCATGTTTGGAATTTTAAAAGCCTTTATCTTTAACGAGACTCTAAATACCAAATTTCAAACCGACGAAGAAAAAAGCGAATTTGTAATTCGTAATTTAATAAAGGAATAAAATGTCTGAGATGGATTTTGTTGATTGGTCTAGGGCTCAGTTTGCGCTGACTGCCATTTACCACTTTTTGTTTGTCCCACTTACTTTGGGGCTAAGTTTTATCATCGCCATTATGGAGACGATATATGTCAAAACTGGCGATAAAGTCTGGCTTGAGATAACGAAATTTTGGCTAAAGCTCTTTGGTATAAATTTCGCTATCGGTGTGGCTACTGGCATCATCATGGAGTTTGAGTTTGGTACAAACTGGGCGAATTACAGCTGGTTTGTCGGCGATATATTTGGCGCTCCTCTTGCGATTGAAGGCTTGCTCGCATTTTTTATGGAGAGTACATTTTTTGCCATTATGTTTTTTGGCTGGGAAAAGGTTAGTAAGAAATTTCACCTACTTTCAACTTGGCTTGTCGCGATCGGTTCAAATTTAAGTGCGCTTTGGATCTTGATCGCAAATGGCTGGATGCAGTATCCAATAGGCATGAAATTTAACCCAGATACCGCCAGAATGGAGATGGAGAATTTCTTTGAAGTCGCGCTAAATCCTCTTGGTATTAGCAAATTTTTACACACAGTAACTAGCGGCTACACCATCTCAGCTATCTTTGTGATAGGAATTTCTGCTTGGTTTTTGATAAAAAAACGCCACATCTTGCTAGCTAAAAAAAGTATCGTCGTTGCTAGCGCATTTGGCCTTATCACATCGGCATTTTTGCTACTTAGCGGCGATGAGAGCGCATATTTTGTAGCTCAAAAGCAGCCTATGAAGCTAGCAGCCATGGAGGGACTTTATAAGGGCGAGAAAAATGCTGATCTAGTTGCTGCTGGTATTTTAAACCTAGCTAAAAAGCTTGGCGACGAGAGCGAGCCATTTTTACTTGAGATAAAGGTGCCTTATGCACTTGGCATCATGGCAAACAGAGAGCTTGACTCATTTACACCAGGTATAAATGACCTACTTTATGGCAATAGCGAACATAATCTAATAAGCGTCGAAGAGAAGATGGCAAAGGGCAAAGTAGCTATCGAAGCTCTTAAAAACTACAAAGAGGCTAAAAAAGCAAATGACGAGAGCTTGATGAAAAGCTCACTTTCAAATTTAGAGAGCAACCTAAATTTCTTAGGATATGGCTATCTTAAGGACGCAAAAGACGCTGTGCCGCCAGTTGCACTTACATTTTATAGCTTTCACATCATGGTCGCACTTGGCACTTATTTCATAGCTCTTTTTGCTATTACGCTCTATCTAAATCTTTCAAGAAAATATAAATTTGAAAACATAAGAGCGTTTTTGTGGATCTGCCTCTTTACCATACCGCTTGGCTACATCGCAGCTGAAGCTGGCTGGATAGTAGCAGAGGTCGGTCGTCAGCCATGGGTGATACAAGATCTCATGACCGTTGGCGTTGGAGCTACGAATTTAGCAGACTCAAATATCAAAATTTCATTTATATTATTTGCTGTTTTATTTACGGTCTTGCTGATAGCCGAGATCAAGATCATGCTTAAGCAAATAAAGATAGGATTTAACGACCATGCATAGTTTAGGTTTAGAAAATTTACAAATTTATTGGTGGTTTATAGTTAGCCTTCTTGGCGGACTTTTGGTCTTTATGATGTTTGTTCAGGGCGGCCAGTCGCTCATCTTTAGCCTTGGCAAGGATGAGCTTAAAAAAGATATGCTCATAAATTCTATCGGTAGAAAATGGGAGCTTACATTTACAACGCTTGTTATGTTTGGAGGCGCGTGCTTTGCGGCGTTCCCGCTATTTTACGCTACTAGCTTTGGTGGTGCCTACTGGGTTTGGCTGGCTATTTTATTTTGCTTTATCATCCAAGCTGTAAGCTACGAGTACCGCAAAAAGCCTGATAACTTCTTAGGCGCTAGAACTTATGAAATTTTCCTTTTCATAAATGGCTCACTTGGCGTTATCCTTATTGGCATGGCGGTTAGTACATTTTTTAGCGGAAGCGACTTTGTGCTAAATGAGCATAACTTTGTCGATTGGAAGACTCCTTTTCGCGGTCTTGAAGCTTTGGCAAATCCTTACTTGTATTTGCTTGGTATAGCGATGTTTTTCTTATCTCGCGTAGGCGGCTGCTTATATCTTATAAACAACATCGCTGATGGCGAATTTATACAAAACGCTAGAAAACAGCTACTTATCAACACCGTGCTATTCTTGCCATTTTTCTTAGGCTTTCTTGCTTGGGTGCTTACAAAAGATGGCTTTGCATACGACGCAAATGGCGTAGTTAGCCTTATGCCTTACAAATATGCTATAAATTTGATCGAGATGCCTATCGTCGGTATATTGCTTCTTGTTGGCGTTGTTTTGGTACTTGTTGGAATTTTCCAAGGAGTATTTACAAAAAGTATTCGTGGAATTTTTGCTTACGGCGTTGGCGTTACGCTAGCTGTAACTGCGCTATTTTTGATAACAGGCCTAAATGGCACTGCATTTTATCCGTCATTTAGCGACCTTGCTAGCTCGCTAACTATCAAAAATGCAAGCTCAAGCCACTACACACTTGGCGTTATGGCATATGTTAGCTTGCTAGTACCAGTAGTGCTTGCTTATATCATCGTCGTCTGGAGAGCGATAGATAGCAAGAAGATCACGCAAGACGAGATCAAAAACGATCATCACGCATACTAAGGATAAAAGATGTTAGAAGCAGGAATTTTTTTGATACTTTGGCCAGTGACATTGTTTGCTAGCTATAAATTTGTTCTTTTTTCTCTTAAGAAATTTGACGCAAATAACTAAAATTTAGGGGCATTTGCTCCTAAATTCTTCTTTTTATTTTCACCCTTTAAAACAACTCTTTTATAAATTTATTTAAGCCACTTTTCATATAAGCGTTAGTTTTGTGTGAAATTTGGGTAGTAAGATATCATTAAATTTTATTAAAGGAGCGAAAATGAGCAAGAATTTCTTAGGTTCTGTTGCCCTTGCGGCTGTTTTGGTTAGTGGTCTTAGTATAGGCATCACTCCACTAGAGGCTGGAGTCCTGGCTCATCACGTAAAGGTTCAAGGCGAGCTTGGATCAGTCTTTATAAACCCTTACGACGTATCGCCTCTAACTGCTATCATTGATAGAGCTGGCAAAGACATCAAAGATATCCACGTCAAAGTAAAAGGCAAGCCAGATGGCGGTATCGACATCGACTACAACGTCTCAGAGCATGCCCTGCTTACGCATGATGGTGTGCCTATTTGGGGACTTTACCCTGACTATCTAAACGAGGTCATCGTTAGCTACACGTTTAACGGAGCTAAAAAGGTAGAAACATATAAAATTTACGCCCAACCTATCGTCACATATAGCCGTGATTTTAGGTTCTCACACATGCAAAAGACTCGCGTCAAAAAGGTCGATCCTGCCTTTAAAAACAGGCTCTATCTCATAAATAATACAATTACAAGCGTCTATAAACCGCTTGATTGGAAAAATGGCGGAGCTGCTAGCTGGAACGACTTTACCGAAAACTACATCGTAGATACCAAAGGCGAGGTTAGATGGTACCTTGACTATCAGAAATTTTACGACCGAAGCGAGCGCAGAGTGATGGATGGAGGCATGATGATGGGCTTTCATCAACTCAAAAACGGCGATATCAGCTTTGGCATGGCTCAAAGATATCTAAGATATGACCTTATGGGAAAAGAAATTTATAACCGCCCGCTTCCAAGAGGCTACATCGATCTAAGCCATGAAGTTATGCCATTAAAGGATGATCACGCACTTCTTAGGGTTGGCAAATACAACTACCACCACAAAGATGGCAAAATTTCTCACACTATAAGAGATCACATCATCGAGGTCGATAACACTGGTAAAGTGGTCGAAGAGTGGGATCTAAATGAAATTTTTGGCAACAACGTCTACCGCAGCAATCTCATAAAAGCGCTTGATGCAAGAGCTGTTTGCCTAAATATCGATATGAACGCAAAAGAGATAAAGATAAGCGACGATCAGCCATTTGGTGACATCACCTCTACTGGCACAGGCAGAAACTGGGCTCACGTAAACTCTATCTCATATGATGAGAGCGACGATAGTATTATCCTCTCACTTCGCCACCAAGGTATCGTTAAAATCGGCCGCGATAAAAAAGTAAAATGGATACTAGCTTCGCCTGAGGGTTGGAGTGAAGAATTTAAAGCCAAAGTACTAACTCCAGTCGATAGCAAAGGCAATAAGATAAAATGCGAAAACTCAAAATGCGAGGGCGAATTTGACTGGTCATGGACTCAGCACACTGCATGGCTAACGCCAAGATACGACAACAAAGGCAGCATAAAACACCTAAGCGTCTTTGACAATGGCGATGCAAGAGGCATGGAGCAGCCAGCCTTTAAAGAGGATAAATACTCTCGTGCGGTTGAGTACAAGATAGATGAGAAAAAGGGCACGGTTGAACAAACTTGGCAGTTTGGTAAGGAGCGTGGCTTTGACTTTTATAGTGCAGTTACTAGCAACGTCGAGTGGCAAAAGGATAAAAATACCTACTTCATCTCAAGCTCAAATGTAAATTTACTCCGTCCTGACAAGACTATCAAAATGGTCTTAGTTGAGATCGATCCAAAGACAAATGAGATCAAATTTGAGATGGACGTGGACTCTGCTTCAAGAGATGATGTCGCTTATAGGGCGATGGTTATTGATCCGGAGGTATTTAGTTATTAGCAGTATCTGGTGTGAGATTTTTCTCGCACCAGCTTTTAGTTGTTGTTTTGAAATTTATATATTGCTTCTTTGATTCTAGTAAGGTTAAAATTTATCGCTCGCTCTAGCTCTGGCAAGTCTATATCTTTATCCGCTTCAAATGCTTTTACCATCTCGCTTAGCTCTTTTATCTCATCACTTGCAAGAACTATGCTTTTAAAATTATCATCGTCTATCTGGTCAAATTTTAAAAAGATCGATGCAAATTTATCTTTCAAAATTTCTTTACTTAGCTTTCTATTTTCCAAAGCTTTCTTTGTTCCACCATTTTTATTACAGGTTCTAAATATAGAATCTATTGTTTCATTCACTTCATCAAGTAAAATTTCTGTTTTTTCACTTTGCATATAAAACTCTCTTAACTATAAAATAAATTTAAAATAAAAGCTAATCGCTCTTGTTTTGGAGATTAGAAGTTGTTTTACTTCTTCGCGTAAAAAGGAAAAATTAAAGTTGTATTTGTGAAGTTATTTTCATAAAAGTTTGTGCCAGAATTTAAAATTTTAGTTTGCATTGGCATCACTTTTATGCCCTCTGTTTTTGCGATCATTTTCTCATCCTTGTTAAAAAATTTTATCGCATTGTATAAATTTTCATAGATCTTGTAAATTGTACCAAGGTACAATAAAGCCCTATAAATCAATATTTATAACACATTGATAATATTTTTACGTTATTATTTTGCATACTGCTTTGATTAAAATTACCGAAATTTCGTAGCTATTTAGCTCATCCTTTTTGGATAAATTTTAAAAATTTAATGTGTTATTTATGTAATAAAAAAATTTTTAAATTTGCAAAATTTTTTTAAAATCTTTGATACTTTATATGTGATAAAATCCTCTCAAATTTTAAAAAAAGGATCAAATTTGAGAAGCGACATAATCAAAAAAGGCTACACAAGAGCCCCACACCGCTCACTTTTACGTGCGACTGGGCTAAAAGACGAGGACTTTGCTAAGCCATTTATCGGCGTTGCAAACAGCTTTATAGAGATCATCCCTGGGCACTTTTTCTTAAACAAATACGCTCAAATTTTAAAAGATGAAATTCGCAAAAATGGCTGTATTCCATTTGAGTTTAACTGCATCGGCGTGGATGACGGCATAGCGATGGGGCATGGCGGCATGCTATATAGCTTGCCTAGCCGCGAGATCATCGCAAACTCGATAGAAACCGTGATGAACGCTCATGCACTTGACGCACTTGTTTGTATGCCAAACTGCGACAAGATCGTCCCTGGCATGGTTATGGGTGCTTTAAGAGTAAATGTACCGACCGTGTTTGTAAGCGGTGGCCCTATGAAAAAAGGCTACACAAAAGATGGCAAGCCAATTGACCTTGCGACTGCATTTGAGGCGGTTGGTAAATTTGAGACCAAAGAGATAGACGAGGCCGAGCTAAAAGATATCGAGTGCAACGCATGTCCAAGTGGTGGCAGCTGTAGCGGTATGTTTACGGCAAATTCTATGAACACACTTTGTGAAGCGATGGGCATAGCACTCCCTGGCAACGGCACTATCCTAGCGCTAACCCCAGAGCGTGAGGAGCTTATTAGACAGGCTGCTCGCAGGATCTGTGAGATCGCACTTGATGAGAAATTTCAGATAAGAAACATACTAAATGAAAAGGCGATCCGCAACGCA
This sequence comes from Campylobacter concisus, assembly GCF_003048775.2. NCBI lineage: Bacteria > Pseudomonadati > Campylobacterota > Epsilonproteobacteria > Campylobacterales > Campylobacteraceae > Campylobacter > Campylobacter concisus. The sequence goes on from NZ_CP049272.1 coordinate 1,776,570, forward strand.
CTTGTCGTTGATATGGCGATGGGTGGCAGTAGTAACACCGTCCTTCACATGCTAGCTATCTCAAGAGAGGCTGGCGTAAATTTAGACATCAAAGAGCTAAATAAGATCAGCCAAAATATCGCTCACATCGCTAAGATTAGCCCAAGCTTACCAAATGTACACATGGAGGACATCGGCAGAGCTGGTGGTATGAATGCAGTGATAAAAGAAATTTCACGCAGAGATAATGGCATGCTAAATTTAGACAATCTCACAGTTAGTGGCGAAACTCTGGGAGAGCGCGTAAAGGTAAGTGACATCAAAGATGAAAGCATCATTCACAAAGTAGAAAACGCCTATTCGCAAGTTGGTGGACTTGCCATTTTGTTTGGAAATTTAGCCGAGCAAGGCTGTGTCATCAAGACAGCTGGCATCGTTGGTGAGCGTAAATTTAGCGGCAAAGCAGTCTGCTTTAACTCGCAAGATGAAGCCATAGCTGGCATCTCAAGCGGTAAAGTAGATAAAGGCGACGTCGTCGTCATCCGCTACGAAGGTCCGCGCGGAGGCCCTGGCATGCAAGAGATGCTAAGCCCTACTTCGCTCATCATGGGGCGAGGACTTGGCGCGGACGTGGCGCTCATCACAGATGGTCGCTTTAGCGGAGCAACAAGAGGTCTAAGTATCGGCCACGTGAGCCCAGAAGCGGCTGAAGGCGGCATGATAGGCTTGCTGCAAGATGGCGATATCATAGATATAGACGTCGATAAATACGAGATAAATGTTCGCCTAAGCGAGGCTGAGATCGAAAAGAGAAGAGCGGAATTTAAGCCAGTTGATAAACCGCTAACATCTCGCTGGCTAAGACAGTATCAAAAACTAGTCACAAACGCAAGCAACGGAGCGGTGCTAGAAGCATAAAAATTTATCATAAAAGCAAGGAGTAGTCTCTTTGCTTTTATAAAAATATTAAAATTTTCTTCACTTTTTAAGGATACTAAATGCAACAAGATTTATATTTTTATGCCGCCATATTTTTAGGAGTACTATTTTTGATTGCGATATTTGTCATCTACTCATTTAATAGAGACAAACTCGAGCTAAAAAGAAATTTGACACAAAGAGAGCAAGAAAATTTTGAAATTTCATCAAATTTTGCAAATTTATCATCTCAAAATAGTGAAAATTTGCAACTAATCAGCGAACAAAAAGCAAGGCTTATGTCAAATCACGAGCGAATATACGAGCTTATCGGTGAGATCGATTCGCTAAAGACCAAAATAGCACAAAAAGACGAAGCTGAAGATGCGATGGAGCGTGTAATAAACGAGCTTAAAGAGAGTATCGGTACAGCAAATGAACGAGCTAAAAACAATGAAACAAATTTTAATGCGGCACTAACCGAACTAAATCAAAATAAAAATGCTTTAGTTGAAGCAAGTGAGAGAGAAAATAGATTAAAACGTGATATGGCTGTCCTTAGAAATGAAATAGAAGCAAAAGAAAATAGCCTAAAAGAGCAAGAGGCAAATTTATTAAAAGTAAAAAATGAGTTAAATTTGGAATTTTCTAATCTTGCAAATAAAATATTTGAAGAAAAAAGTGCAAATTTTACACAAAATAGCCAAAATTCTTTAGATCTTTTACTAAAGCCACTAAAGGAGCAAATTTCAACCTTTCAAGAGCGCGTAAATGCAGTCCACGATGCATCAGTTAAAGGCATGAGCGCACTAGGAACGCAGATTAAGCAAATAAGTGAAATTGGTATCTCAATGTCAAAAGAGGCAAATTCACTAGCCACTGCACTAAAAGGTAGCAATAAAACACTTGGAAACTGGGGTGAAATACAGCTTGAACGCACATTTGAGGCTTCTGGGCTTGTAAAAGATGAGCATTACCTGACACAACAAAATTTCAAGAACGAAGAAGGCAAACGTCTTATTCCTGATTTTATAGTAAAGATACCAGATGGCAAACACCTAATAGTTGATTCTAAAGTCTCACTTATAGCTTACGAAAAGGCTATCACGGCCAGCAATGAGGAGGAGCTAAATTTAGCATTGAAAGAGCATATTGCTTCTATGAAAAATCACATAGATAGCTTAAATAGCAAGAATTACGGCGAGATCGTACCTGATAGCCCTGATTTCGTATTGATGTTTATACCAATTGAGCCAGCATATATCGAGGCTATGAAATTTGATAGTTCTCTTTTTGACTACGCATTTCAAAAGCGTGTAATACTAGTATCTCACACTACGCTTATGCCTATTCTTCGCACAGTGGCAAATTTGTGGCGAATAGAGCGTGGCAATGAAGAGGCCAAAAATATCGTAAAGAGTGCGATTAAAATTTATGATAAAGTCCGCAATGTGGCCGAGCATATGAATAGACTTAGCAATACACTAAATACTGCAAATAAACATTTTAACGCCCTTGCATCAAGTTTTAGTGGTAGAGATGGCCTTGTTAGTAGACTTGAAAATTTTAAACGCTTGTCCCCAGATGAGCAAAAAGATATAGAAGTAAAAGAGATCGGCGTAAATAACGAATTAGAAAAAGAGGATTAGGATATGGCTAGAAAAACTAGCCATAAAATTTATTTTAAAAGACCTTGTTTTTTCATTTGTTCCATTACTTGAGCAAACATCTCTTTAGCTTGTTTGCAAGTAGCGTCTTGTTGCTCTTTTGGAAGTGCAGCAAGTTGGTCCATTGATTGCTTCTTTTGATCTTCATAAATTTTTACTTGTTGCTCTTGACCAGCTTTTTTGTAAGCTTCGACCATTTTGTCGATGTCTGAGAAGTATGATTTGCAAGTATCTGTAAGATCTGCAGCGTTTAGGCTTAGTGCAAAGCCAAGAGTAGCTAAAACTAAAAGTGATTTTTTCATCTCTTTCTCCTTATAAAAATTTAAAATAATTATAGTACTTTTTGCTTATAAGAGAGTAAATTTGAAATAAAAAATTCATAGCCAAAGCTCTAAGCGCCTTGGCTATTTTGGCTTTTTAGCCTAGGAATTCGCGCTTAAAATACTCTTTTGGAGCTTTGCAAAGCGGGCAAGCACCTGGAGCTTTTTTGCCTCTGTGAACGTGTCCGCAGACCTCACAAACCCAGATATCTTCTTCATCACTCTCAAAAAAGCCCTCTTCATCAAGCATCTTTTTAAGCTCTAGATACTCCCTCTCATGCTCAACCTCAACCTTGCCGATCGCGTTAAATAGCCTCTCAACATCTCTTAGCTCTTCTTCTTTTGCGATCTTTGCAAAGTCTGGATACATTGTCGTATGCTCGTAGTTTTCGCCAGCTGCTGCATCAAGTAAATTTTTATCCATCTTATCGATCGGATCGTTCATTAGCTCGTGATATTTTTTAAACTCCGCTCTTGCGTGCCATTTCTCATTTTCAGCTGCCTCGTAAAAGTGCCTAGCAATAGCATGATAGCCTGCTTCTTTGGCTAGATCACCGTAAAGCTCATACTTGTTTCTAGCTTGTGATTCGCCAGCAAATGCCTTCATCAAATTTACCGCTGTTAAATTTTCAGTGATGCACTTCATCTCTTCGCCGCAACAGGTTAGTGTACCGCCGCCAACCTTTTGCACCTCGATCTCGTTGCCGCATTTTTCGCATTTGTATGTTTCGTACTGTCTCATTTTGACTCCTATTTTGATAAATTTTGAGTGGATTATAACCAAATAATTAAAATAAGTAAATAATAATTTTTATTGATAACGTATATTATTATTTTATTTTTTACACAAAATTTGTGTGAGTTTTGTTACAAATGGAGAGACTAGCAAAAGCACAGGATACGCCACTATAAAGGCTTTTACATAAGCAATTAGCCAAATTTTTACAAAGCCATCAATAAAACCAAGGTTTAGATATGTCAGCACAAATGACATGAAAAAAGCCATAAATGCTGACATTATAAACGCAAAAACATATTTATAAAATTTTGCTGGTATCATGAAATTTTGCCTATCAGCTCCTCTAGCCTCTTTGCATGATCAAGCGCCTTTTGCCTCATCAAAGCAAGCTTTGCCTCATCGTGCCTGCTCTGATATGATAACCCTCCGCTATAAACATAGCCTGCAAACTCCATACCACACATATTTGCTAACGCCTTAAGTGACGGCAAAAATTCCTCTATCTCATAGCGCTGAAGCGCCTCTTTTTTATAAAGCTCCTCAGGCGAGCCAGAAGTAAATGAAAGCACCAGCTTTTTGCCACGTAGCTTATCTCCCTTGCTGCCATGAGAGAAGCCATGAACTAGCACATCCTCAAACCACTTTTGCAAAAGTGACGGCACGCCGTACCAGAAAAATGGATAAACAAGCACGATTACATCAGCTTTTACTAGCTTTTCTTGCTCGGCTTTTACATCGATAGCATAGTTTTTATAAAGCTCGCTTAGTATGTCAAATTTAGCCTCTGGCAGGTGCTTTTTTAGCTCGCCCAAGATGATCTTATTCGCAAAAGAATTTTCAAGGTCGGTGTGACCTGATACGACTAAAATTTCACTCATTTTTGCCCCTTAAATTTACTTTCTTAAATTTACTTACAAACAAAGCTACTTGCCTTGCTAGCATCTCCGCCCACGTATGTAGCCACCTTTGGATAGGCACATACTAAAAATTCCTTGCCAGCGTAGGTCCTACTTTTTGCTAGCATTCTCTTTGGCGCTTCACCCTTTTCATGCCACGCTTCAAGCGCACCAAGCGGATCGACGTCATCTATGCCGTTGCCGCCACCGCAGTGGTTCATCCCAGGTAGCGCAAAAAAATGCCGCGAAATTTTGGCTATTTTCATTATCAGCCTCTAGCTTTTTAAACCAATCCCTTTGATCTTTTGCCGAGAAAACTGGGTCTGAAACGCCAGTTACGATGATTATCTTGCCGCCATTTGCGCTAAATGTGCTAAGGCTTGTTGAGATGGCGTCATTTATCGCTGCGGTCTCGAAAGTCTTTGGCGTGTCTTTGTCAAAGTCAAAATTTATCGTGTCAAAATTTGGCTGTGCTGGCGTTAGAAAATAATAATTCACCGAGCCGCTTGAAAGCGTGATATTTCTAGCGTTTGGCTTGGTGCTTTGTGAGTCGCCCAGCTTCCACTGCCTCCAGCCCTCAGCGCTCACGCCTGAGTCGTAAAACCAGCCGCTATAAATTTGCTCGCCCTTGCTGTTTTTGGCTCCGTTAAAGATTTTCTCTATCGCCTCTATCTTTTGCTTCTCTAAATTTAGACTTTTTGGATCAAATTTGCACGCCTCCCAAGCATTGATGATCCCATCTTTTAGTCCGTCTAAGCCGTCACATTTTTCTAGCACGGCGTGGCTTAGCTTGTCAAGGTCGTCCTTAGTTAGGGCATTTGCAAAAATTTTCTCGCCTTTTTCATTTTTCGGAGCTATCTTCATAAGGGCTTGGTTGTCCCACTGCTGAGCGATCGCCGCGCGAGATAGCCTAAAGCCAGGGTTTGCAGCGATGACGCCATCAAATTCAAGTGGATAGCGCTGGACTGCGATTAGTGCTGCCCTACCGCCATTTGAGCAGCCCATGAAGTAGCTATGTTTTGGCTTTTTGGCGTATGCGGTGGCTAAAATTTGCTTAGATGCGTCCGTTACCTTGCCGATCGCCTGATAGGCGTAGTCTAGCCTTGCTTGCTGATCTAGCCCAAACTCTGCCGTTGGCTCTGGGTGTCCTGAGTTTGTTGTAACTACCGCGTAGCCTCTAAGAAGCGCTGGCGTGGCTGTGCTTGTTCGTATCGGCACTGCGCCAAGAGCAGGTGCTACAAAGCCGTCCATACCGCCCCCACCTTGAAATAAAAATTTCTCATTCCACTGCTCTGGCAGCCTTAGCTCATAGTCTATCGCATACTCTTTGCCATCTGAGCCGGTGCGCTTATATAGTTTGCCATGCACCACGCAGTGAGGCTTTGCTTTGATAGTGTTTTTACTGCCACCAGTTAGCGCAGACATCTTATCGGCTGATACTTCGCCACTCTCATTCCACACCGCGTCTATCATCTCGTTGTTTAAAATTTTCACATCTTTTAAACTCTCACATCCAGCCCTATCAAGGGCAAAAGCTGTGCTACTAACAAGTGCTAGTGCGCAAAAAAGTGAAATTTTCTTCATAACATCTCCTAAAATTTTACCTTGCTAAATGAGATCTCGTTCTTAAGACCAAAGCCGTCAAATTCATCTATTAGCCCCGCTCGCTCTTTGGCGTAAGCCTTGTAGTTTTCGCTGTGGCGGTAGCTCTCAAAGCTAGCTTCGTCTTTGTAAATTTCAACCAGCACCCACTTGTTTGGCGCGTCCTTTTGACTAAAGGCAAACTGTGCAAATGCAGCGTCATCTACGCTTTTTTGCATATATTTTTTGATGATCTTTTCAAATTTCGTATCGCTTTTTGCTAAGAGGCTTAAATTTGTGATGTGAAAGTAGGCATCTTTTAGGCGCTCTGACGTTAAATTTTTAGAAAACGCAGCCCTCTTTTTCACGCTTGTAGCCTTTTTGCTAGCCAAAATTTCAGCGCTTGCGCTTGCAAATTTCTTAAAATGCGCCGAGCTTAGATGCTTTTTATAAGCCGCCTCATCCTCATAAAACTCAAGCACGTAAAATAGCTCTGGCTTACTCTTTGCACTCGCAAAAAAGATCGCCTGCGTGCCTGGCTCACTCTTTGAGCTAAGGATATTTTCCCTGCCAAGCTGCTTTAGCAAGCTCTTGTTATTTGGCGTTGAAAGCAGCTCGTATAAGCTCACTTTCGCCTCCGCCCCAAAGGCAAAAGCTGCCGAAAATACTAATAAAAATAGCTTTTTAATCATCAAATTTCCTTAAATTTATTTCTCAACCACTCTTTTAATCCAAGCAAAAAGCTCGTCTAAATCGTAGTCGCCGCCATGTCCTTGTCCCCAGACCGCTTCAAAATCAACCTCTTTGCCAGCATTTTTAAGCGAAAGCGCGAGCATAGCAGGTACGGCAAGGGCTAAGTCGGTGTCGTTTGTGCCCTGTCTTATGCGGTAAAATTTCGCCGCTTCATTATTTTTAGCGTAGTTCATCGCATTCATCATCTTTATGACGCTAGCGTCTGCCATCTCGCCGCCGCTTCGCTCTTTTGCAAATTTAGTAAAGTGCTTTGCAGGCGTTTTGCTATCGCCAAAGAGGTCGTTTTCAGGATTTTCTAGCCCAAATCCGTCAAAGGCAACCACCGCTTTAGCGCGTTTTAGCGAAGCGATGAAGTCTTCTAGCTTAAATGTATATCCAAGCGAGCAGCCCTGCGTGTCAAGAGTTATAAATTTAGGTGTGAGCGTGTTTTTGTCGCTGCTTTTTGTAGCGGTAAATGCCTTTGAGATGAGGGCGCTTATATACTCTTTGAAGCTGCCCTCGCCGTTTTCATCAAGGCTTAGCGCGTGGCCTTTGGCGTCTTTTAAATTTAGCGAGTTTAGATAGGCTGGGAATTTGCTCTTTAGCTCGCGCGAGAGCTCTTGTTGTGTGGCGTTTAGCTCGCCCGTGATAGTCTTTGGCTTTTTGATCCTGTCGTTAAAAGTGTTCGCGTTAAGACTTGAAAGATCAAGCCTTTCAAATTTATCCAAATCCCCAAACATCCACTCATACGCCTCGTCCTCATGCTCTAAATTTATCACAGGGCAGTAGGCTGAAGCGGCATAAATTTGATCGTCTGCCTTTGTAGCGCCTAGCTCTTTAAGATATGGCTCATACTCTTTTGCCCCTGCGCTTGTGCCAAGAAGTGCCGACATCGCGCCGCCTGCGCTCGTGCCGTTTGAGATTATTTTATTTGCGTCGCCTGGCATAAATTTGTCGTTAAATTTAAGATATCTAACAGCCGCTTTTAGATCGACTATCGCAGCTGGGGCTTTGCCGATAAATTTCTCGCCATCTTTTAGCGTCCTGCCCCTAGCGCCAACGCTTGCCACGACGTAGCCTCTAAGAAGCGCTTCAAGGGTGGCATTTGGCTTTTCGTTTTGGATTTCTGGCTTTTGTGGCATTGCGCTCATGTAGCCACCGATAGCATTTGGCATAAAAATGGCCGTCTTTTGGTCGCCAAATTTATCCTCTGGCACGTAGAAATTTAAAATCTCATAGTCGCTAACTGGCTTTGATACATAGACTATGCCCTCATAAGCTCTAAATTTAAGCGTCCTCTCGCCAACTTGTACGCTTTTTAGCTCAAATTTCTTTTCATTAAATTTAAGCTCGCCACCAAAGCAAGCGCCTACTAAACAAACCCCTAAAATAGCAACTCTAACGCCTTTCATGATCTGCCTTTTTATTTTGTCCTACTTTTTGCTTTACTAGCCTTGGCGTAGGCTACCAGGGCTTTAGCGCCTAGTTATCTTTTGGCTCGTATTTGATCGCGTAGTCAAATTTTGGCTTGCTTAAACTAAACTCAAAGCTATCTCTATCGACCGAGCCAACGCAGTAATGGCTATCATAAAGGCGAAGCAAAAACTCCGCCATCTGCTCGCTCGTGTGGTACTTTTTAAACGCCTTGTCGTAATCGTAGCTCTCTTTGCTAGTTGCCACCATGCCAAATTCTGTCTTTGTGGCAGCTGGAGCTAGGACTTTTGCCTGCATTTTTGCCTGCTTGTCCTGTGCTAGCTCGTGGTAAAGTCCCTCGCTAAAGGCACTTACGAAAAATTTGCTAGCGCAGTATGTGACGGCATTTGGCACGATCTTGTAGCCACCTATCGAAGAGATGTTTATAAGCTGCGTATCTTTGTCTTTGTATTTTTTAGTAAAGAGCGTTGAGAGCGTGACAAGCGAGATGATGTTTAAATTTATCATCTGCGTGATTTTTTCTAAATTTTGCTCGCCGACCTTGTTGTAGTCGCCAAAGCCAGCGTTATTTATAAGCGCTTTTAACTCAAATTTTTCTAAATTACGCCAAAGAGCTAGGGTATTTTCTTGATTTGAAAGGTCGCAAAGCTCTATCACCACATCGACATTTGCAAATTTGGCTATCTCGCTTTTTAGCTCTTCTAAAAGCTCGCCACGCCTTGCAAATGCCTTTACCGCGGCCGCTCCTATGCCTGAGCTTGCTCCAGTGATGGCGATGTATCTTTTCACTTCGCGTACTCCATCGGGCTATAAATTTTGACACCCTCGCTGTGGTCATCTTGCGCTACTTGCACGATCACCTTAGCGATGTCAGACGCTCTCATCGGACGATACTCGTCAAAAAAGCCTTTTGGGATAAATTTAAACGCCTTTATCGCTAGATACTCGCCAAGTCTAAATTCCTTTCTCTCAGCCTCGATAAGTGGCAGCCTAACGACATGAAACGAGCTATATCCAAGCTCTTTTATCTTTGCTTCTGCCTGACCTTTTGCCTTTAGGTAAAACGAGCCTGACTTTCTGTTTGCCCCTGCGGCTGAGAGTAAAACAAAGCGTTTTGCGCCGCACTCTAAGCCAAATTTAGCGAAATTTATCGGATAGGTCACATCGACTTTGTAAAACTGCTCTTTGTGCTTTGCCACTTTCATCGTCGTGCCAAGCGCGCAAAATACATCATCAGCGATAAATGGCACCTCATCTTTAAAATCATCAAAATTTACTATCTTTACTTCAAGCTTTTCATGAGTAAAATTTAGTTCGTGCCTAGCAAGGGCGATAACCTTACTGTAATGCTCGCTCTGGCATAAATTTTTTAAAATCTCACTTCCCAAAGCGCCACTGGCTCCAGCTATAAGGGCGATCTTTTTCATATCTTTCCTTTGTAAAATTTAGATAAATTCTATCTCGCTAAGGCAAAAATTTCACTTATTGCCTCTTTTGTATAAATTTGCTCCAAGCCCCTACCCTTGGTATAGTCATAAACTAAAGCCATTATCTCGTCTAAATTTGTCTCATCAACGCCGATTTCAATGAGGCTTGTTGGCGTGCCGATCTTGCTAAACCACTCTTTTAGCCTCTCTATGCCTGCGTCTGCGTCATCCACGCTAAAAATTTCTTTGCCAAAGCGCTTAAATGCCTTTAAATTTCTACTCTTATACCACTTCATCCAAGCTGGCATAACGACACTTAGCCCAGCCCCATGCGCGCAATCAACCACCGCACCTATGGCGTGCTCGATCATGTGATTTGGATATGAGTAGCCGGCTGTGCCAACGTAAGTTAAGCCATTTAGCGCCATCGTCGCAGCCCAAGCAAACTCGCATCTAGCGCCATAGTTTTCTGGCTCTTTTAGTAAAATTTCAGTCGTTTTCATGACCGTTTTGATGTTTGCTTCGATGTATAAATTTATGATCTCAGGCTGAATGCTTGCCGTAAAATAGCCCTCGATGCTGTGAGCGATGATGTCTGAGGCTGAATAGACCAAGTACTCCTTGCTAACGCTTGCTTGAAGCAGCGGGTTTACCACTGAAACTTTTGGGTAAAGACAAGCGCCGTGCATGGCAAATTTCTCTTTTGTGGCTTCGTTTGTGACGACTGAGCCGCCGTTCATCTCTGAGCCAGTTGCTGCAAGCGTTATGATGTCAAAGATCATAAGTGCTTCGCTTGGGTCTTTGCCTGTAAAAAAGTCCCAAACATCGCCATTATATTTAGCTCCAGCGGCCACAGCCTTTGCCGTGTCAAGCACTGAGCCACCACCTATGGCTAGCACGCTATCGACACCTTGCTTTTTAGCTAAATTTATAGCCTCGTTCACCTTGCTTAGCACTGGATTTGATTTCACGCCACCTATCTTGCAAAACTCGATGCCATTTGCACTTAGGCTCTTTGCTGCGATATCAAAAAGGCCATTTTTTATGATCCTATCGCTACCATAGATGATAAGCGTCTTTTTAACGCCAAATTCTTTCATATATCTGCCGATATTTTGCTCTTTATCTTTGCCAAATTCTATTTTTGTAGGGTTTAAAAAGCTAAAATTTTGCATAGTTTCTCCTTATTAGTTTTAATGATTATAGTTTTGCAAAGCAAAAATTTTTGTTAAAAATAATGAGTAGAAATTTAAAAATTTCTTAGTTTAATAGGAAGTTTTGAGATAATCTTTTTCGGATCAAAGCTACTTTTAGCATCAACTAAATTTCCAAAATTTTCACCTGTGCTAAGGAATTTTTGCAAATAATAATTGCCTCTATATCCAAGGTTATAAAGAATTTCAGACATCAAAGAAATATCTGTTTCGTTTAGAAAGTCTGCATGCACAGTTGTTCTTACTTCAAAATCAAAATTTATCTCAAGCAGATATTTTAGCGTGCTAATAAATTTTTCATATAAATTTGAGCCAGTTACACCAACAAATTTCTCTTTTGGCGCTTTAAAATCAAGTGCGATATAGTCAATCAGCCCTTCACCTATCGCCTCTTTTAAAATCTCAATATGAGAGCCATTTGTATCAACCTTTAGGCAAAAATTTCTTGACTTAACCTCTTTTGCAAGTTTTAAAAACAAAGGATTTGCCGTGCATTCGCCGCCGCTAAAGACGATGCCATTTAGCTTGCCTATGCGGCGGTCCAAGAAGTTACAAACCTCATCCATTTCTATATTGCCATTTGAATTTACAACTTCTATATTGTAACAATACATGCATCGCATATTACAGCCTGCAAACCAAACTACCGCAGCCACTTTGTCTGGATAATCAAGCGTAGTAAATGGCGTTATACTAAAGACTTTATGCAAATTTATGGACCTTTTGAGATTTAAAAGGCACAGAAGATTGTGCCTTTTTTATTTGAGTTTTTATGTTTTTATTGGCTGCGGTGATTATCTTTTGCAGCAACTTGCGTATTCATCAAATTTAATACGCTCTTTATGCTCGCCTTTTTTACCAAGGTTAAAGCTCTCAACTGGGCGATGATAACCCATAACACGAGTATAGACTACGCATTTTGTGCGTTTGTCTTGAACTTTTTCCAAAATTTCTTTTTCTGTCATTTCCTCTCCTTATTTGGAATTGTTTTTCTCTTTTTCTATTAATTCTGCATCACAAAGCGGACAAAATTCATGCTCTCCAGCAATGTAACCATGTTTTGAACAAACGCTAAACACAGGCGTTATAGTGATATATGGAAGCTTATAATTTGAGATTATGCTCTTTACAAGCTCCTTGCAAGCTTTAGGTGAGCTGATCCTTTCTTTCATATAAAGGTGAAATACTGTACCACCAGTGTATGAAGTCTGAAGATCATCTTGCAAATCAAGTGCCTCGTAAGCATCATCTGTAAAATTTGCTGGAAGCTGGGTTGAGTTTGTATAGTAAATATTCTCTCCCCCGCCTGCTTGGATGATGTCTGGATAGCGCTTTTTATCCTCTTTGGCAAAGCGGTATGTTGTGCCCTCAGCTGGAGTCGCCTCAAGGTTATATAAATTTCCAGTTTCTTCTTGAAATGTCCTTATCTTATCGCGTAAAAATTCAACCATCTCAATAGCAAAATCACGTCCAAATTTTGTTGAGATATTCTCTTTATCATTTGTGAAATTTCTAAGAAGCTCGTTCATACCATTTATACCAATCGTGCTAAAGTGGTTATTAAAGTGCTTTAGATATCTAGCTGTATAAGGATAAAGCCCTCTGTCATACATCTCTTGGATAAATTTGCGCTTTTTTTCAAGTGTCGATTTAGCAAGCTCCAAAAGATAGCTAAGCCTGTTATAAAGTGCGACTTTATCACCTTTGAAGTTGTAGCCTAGGCGAGCTAAATTTATAGTGACAACACCGATCGAGCCTGTCATCTCAGCACTACCAAAAAGACCACCACCTCGTTTTAAAAGCTCTCTTAGATCAAGCTGCAAGCGGCAGCACATAGAGCGGACATGTCCTGGTTTATAAGCTTTTTCGTTTTCTATCTTATTGCCATTTTCATCGTAAGTGTATTGTGAGCCAATGAAATTTTGAAAGTAGCTTGAACCCATTTTGGCAGTATTTTCAAAGAGTACATCCGCTACTTCGCTATCCCAATCAAAATCCTCTGTGATATTTACCGTTGGTATCGGAAATGTAAAAGGCTGCGAGCACTTATCGCCAGCTGTTAAAACCTCATAAAATGCCTTATCTATGCGTGCCATTTCAGGCTCGAAGTCCTTGTAGGTCATATCGATCAAATTTTTTCTGCCACGCTCGTTTGCTTTTTTCAAAATTTTCTCATCTTTTACATTTGTAAAGAGGTGTATATCATCGCTCGTTGGGATCTGATCTCTTAGGTCGCTTGGGCAAGTGATGTCGATGGTTACGTTTGTAAATGGACTTTGTCCCCAGCGCGCAGGCACATTTAAGTTAAAAATAAAGCTAGTGATCGCCTTTTTGATCTCAGCGTCACTTAGATCGTCTTTGAAAACATAAGGCGCAAGGTAAGTGTCAAAGCTAGAAAACGCCTGAGCACCCGCCCACTCGCTTTGCAAAATTCCTAAGAAATTTGCCATCTGATAAAGCGCCTCTCTAAAGTGCTTTGGAGCCTTACTCTCAACTCTGCCACGAACGCCGTTAAAGCCCTCGTTTAACAAAGCTCGCAAGCTCCAGCCAGCACAATAACCTGTAAGGCAGTCAAGGTCGTGGATGTGGTAGTCACCATTTCTGTGAGCAAGTCCCTCTTCTTTGCTATAAACAGCGTCTAGCCAGTAGTTTGCGATGACTTTACCAGCGGTGTTGTTGATGAGTCCTGCGTTTGAGTAGCTTGTATTTGAGTTTGCAGAAATTCTCCAATCAGTGCCATTTATATACTCATTTATTGTTTGAGTTGAATTTATGTAAGTCGTATCGTCATTTAGGCCTAAAATTTGCTCACGCTGAAGCTTGTGGGTATGACGGTAGAGCATAAAGCTTTTTAAAACGTCGAAATACCCGCTATTAAATAGCTCTTTTTCGATCGCATCTTGGATGTCTTCGACTGTTATCGCGCTTGACTTTTGAAAGATATCTTGGACAACATTTGTAAAAACTTTCTCATCATAAGCTAAATTTTCGCTTGCAAATGCCTTTTTTATCGCATCTACTATCTTATATGCTACAAATTCTTGTCTTGTGCCATCTCTCTTCAAAATCTCACGCATTACTCGCTCTTTCTTCTAAATTTTTCAATATAAAGTTTAAAAGTATAGGACAAGAAAGCTTAAACAATAGATAACTATTTTATTTTGTTTAATAATATTTATCAAAAAATATAAAATTTTAAAAAGTTTTCTTAAAGGATAAATTTAAGTTATATAAGTATATTAAACTAAATTTTTATTATTTTACTTAAATAATTATTTTAGTTTTAATTTTTAAAATAGTATATTTAAATGTTTCTTTCATATAGATCTTTATTTAATTTATATTAATATTAGCCGGTTTTCAATAAAGGAGTTTAAATAAAAAAAATCACAACCCTCGCCCTAGGTCTACTTTTAGCTGGCTGTGCAGCATCAAACGGCGTAAAATCACCCGAAGATGGCATGATGAAAAGCTTTGCGAAGTGCGCCTTAAAATCAGATAGCACAGTCATTATGCTGGTGCCAAGTAGTGGCTTTCTTGCTGACGCGATAGCTAGCGCAACAACTAGCGTTTCAAACAATGAAGGAGGCTTTTATAACAATCTAACAGCTGAAATGCAAAAGGGCGTAAATGCCTTTGTGATCTACGGCGAAAGCGGCATTACAACGGAGTCACTTATGGCAAATGTATTTACAAGGCTAAAAGAGCATAATGTAAATGGCATGCGGTTTTGCATATCAGCAGGACTAGAAAAGAGCGAGAAGCTAAGCAAGCTAGCAGATGAGCTTGGTTATAAAACTAAGCTTTGTGACACTTCCTTAAATTTATAAATTATAAATTTAATAGACAATTTAAAAATTTAAGAGAGAAATTTCTCTCTTAAATTTAACTACTGACATCCCTCACATTCGATCGAGCGGTCAGCTACGTCGTTTAGTTTTTCGCTGTCAGGCGACTCTGAGCGTAGATAGTAGGTTGATTTTAATCCAAGCTCCCATGCAAGCGTGTAAATTTCACTTAGATATCCGCCGCTTGCTTTGTCTAGGCTCATAAATATATTTAAACTTTGGCCTTGGTCGATCCACTTTTGGCGAATCGCGCCTGCTTTTATCAAAATTCTCTGATCAAGCTCGTATGCTGGTGTGTAAAACTGCCAAGTATCAGGGCTGAGATTTGGCACGACATTTGGGATCATACCGCTTAGGTTGTGCTCAAACCACTTGCGCTTATAGACTGGCTCGATGGTCTGAGTGGTACCAACAAGGATCGAGATCGAGCTAGTTGGAGCGATCGCCATTAGGTAGCCGTTTCTCATGCCGTCGCGCTTGACCTTCTCTCTTAGCTTATCCCAGTCGCAGACATTTTCATCAAACAGCCCGCCTTTGACGTTTAAAAGCGCTTTTGCGTTCTCGTTTGCTGTGTCTATCGGCATGATGCCTTTGCTCCATTTTGAGCCCTCAAATTTTGGATAGACGCCCTTTTCTACGGCTAAATTTGAGCTAGCATAGATCGCGTTGAAGCTTATATTTTCCATTATGCTGTCAATGAGCGCCAAGTGCTCATAGCTACCCCATTTTACGTTTTTCTCAGCTAGCATTTGCGCCTCACCCATGACGCCAAGGCCGATCGAGCGAGATGATAGGTTGGTGTGTTTTACCTTTTTGTGCGGATAGAAATTTAGATCTATAACATTATCAAGCATCCTGATAGCTATCGGCACGACACGCTCAATATCCTCTTTGCTATTTATCTTGCTTAAATTTATACTTGCAAGGTTGCAAACTGCCGTTTTGCCCTCGATGCTCTCTTTTTCTACGATGA
The DNA here is from genome assembly GCF_003048775.2 of Campylobacter concisus. Classification (NCBI taxonomy): domain Bacteria; kingdom Pseudomonadati; phylum Campylobacterota; class Epsilonproteobacteria; order Campylobacterales; family Campylobacteraceae; genus Campylobacter; species Campylobacter concisus. The sequence continues at coordinate 1,792,298 of NZ_CP049272.1, forward strand.
AAATTTGCTTGCCTTTTAGGCTATCAAGCGCGCTTAGCTTTTTGGCTTTTTTAGTTATGCCACTATCGACCGTGATGTCTTCTTCTTCGTCAAATAGCTCCTCGCCGCCGTCTTCATAAGTGATCTTGATCTTATAGTAGTTTGGCGCTGTGTTTTGGAAAATTTCGGTACATAAATTTGAGCTTCTGATGATGCCCTCGTGGTCGTTTGGATTTGTTTTGTTGGCATTGTCTTTAAAGCATAAAAATGGCATACCAGTTTCAAAATAGCTGGTTAAAATTTTCTTCCAAAGCTCTTTTGCAAGGATGGTATTTTTCTGGATATTTTCGTCGTTTTCATACTCTAAGTATCTCTTCTCAAACTCCTCACCATAAAGGTCGCAAAGGTCGCTTACTTGAGCTGGGTCAAAGAGGCTCCAGCGACCATTTTCTTTGACACGCTTCATAAATAGGTCGTTTATCCAAAGTGCAGGGAAAAGCTCATGTGCACGGCGCCTCTCTTCGCCTGAGTTTTTACGAAGATCGAGAAAATCGCTCACGTCCATGTGCCAAGGCTCGATATAAACAGCGATCGCGCCCTTTCTAGTACCTAGCTGATCGACCGCCACTGCGATGTCATTTGTCACTTTCAAAAATGGAATGATACCGCCAGCTGCGTTTTTGTGTCCGTCTATACTACCGCCCATCGCACGCACCTTGCTCCAGTCCCAGCCAATACCGCCGCCAAATTTTGAAAGTAGTGCCATCTCTTTGTAGCTATCAAAAATGCCCTCGATATTATCAGGTGTGCTGCCTACATAACAGCTACTTAGCTGGTGACGCGTCGTACGGGCATTTGAGAGCGTCGGAGTAGCGAGCATCACTTCAAATTTAGAGATGAGGTCGTAAAATTTCTTAGCCCAGCCTTGGCTATCTAGCTCGTTTTGTGCAAGAAACATAGCAATTGCCATAAACATATGCTGTGGTAGCTCGATTGGCATGCCATTTTTGTCTTTTATGAGATAGCGGTCATAAAGCGTTTTGATACCAAGGTATGCAAACTGAAGATCGCGCTCAGGCTTGATATAAGAGTTTAGATCCTCAAGATCGTACTTCTCTTTTAGTCCAGGGATGATACGGCCTACCTTTTCGCCTTTTACTAGGTAGTCTTTTAGGTGGTTGTAGCCGTTAAATCCAGATACTTTGTGATAAAGGTCGTATAAAAATAGCCTCGCAGCGACAAATGTCCAGTTTGGGCGGTCGATGTCGATCTTATCAACTGCTGTTTTTATAAGAGTCTGCTGAATTTCCTCAGTCGTGATCATGTCCCTAAACTGGATTTTCGCATCTACCTCAAGCTCGCTAAGGCTTACGTTGCTAAGACCTAGGACGGCTTCGTTTGTGTATTTTTTGATCTTACTGATATCAAGCTCTTCGGTTCTGCCATTACGTTTTATAACTTTCAAAAATATCTCTCCATGTTAAATTTTAATTTGGGATTTTATCCAAAAGGAGATAAAAACTCTCTTTGTTAAAAAAGTGATTTTAGATATAAAATTTGACTCAAAAAATAATATTGTATTTTTAAAAAATTAAAAAATTTGATCTTATTTTAAAATGATTGTAAAAATTTTTGAAGCGATGTCTTGAAGCAAGAAGCATAAATTTGCTTCTTGCATTTAAATTTACTTGCCAAAGACTCTGGCGAAAATTTTATCTACGTTTTTGGTGTAGTAGTTGTAGTCAAAGCACTCTTTGATCTCATCTTTGCTAAGGCTCTTAGTTAGGTCTTCATCGTTTAGCAAATTTTGTAAAAATAGGCTGTGACCTTGCTCATCGATCGCTTTTTTGCCCTCTTGCAAGTCTGCCCAGACCTTCATAGCGTTGCGCTGAACGATCTTGTAGGCGTCCTCTCTAGAGATTCCACGCTGTGGCAGTTGTAAAAGCACGCGCTGTGAAAAGACTAGGCCGCCTGTTAAATTTAAATTTTTCATCATATTTTCTGGATATACGACTAAATTTGCTATCAAATTTTTGATACGAACCAGCATAAAATCAGCCGTGATAAACATATCTGGTAGGATAAATCTCTCGACCGAGCTGTGGCTGATGTCGCGCTCGTGCCAAAGGGCTACGTTTTCAAGTGCTGGCGTAACGTATGAGCGTAGCACTCTGCAAAGGCCAGTGATGTTTTCGCTAAGGACTGGGTTGCGCTTGTGTGGCATCGCGCTTGAGCCCTTTTGTCCTGGGCTAAAATACTCCTCCGCCTCATAAACCTCGGTCCTTTGGTAATGCCTAATGGCAACTGCGATCTTCTCGCAAGTAGAGGCTAGAACTGCGATGGCGCTCACCACATGCGCGTAGCGGTCACGCTGGATCACTTGGTTAGATGCTGGGGCAGCTTTTAGGCCAAGCTCTTCGCATGTTAGCTCTTCAAATTCCATCGGAGCGTGGGCTAAATTTCCCATAGCACCTGAGAGTTTACCGTAGCTGATCGTATCTTTTGCGTCTTTGATGAGCTTTAGCGCCCTTGCAATCTCGTCGTACCAGATAGCAAGAACAAGGCCAAAAGTTATCGGCTCGCCGTGGATACCGTGGCTTCTGCCAACCATGAGCGTGTGCTTGTGCTCGTTCGCTCTGTCTTTGATCGCCTGCATAAACTCTTCAATGTCGCTGATGATGAGCTCTAGACTCTCTTTCATCTGAAGTGCGACGGCTGTGTCGATGCAGTCGCTTGAGGTCATGCCGTAGTGCACGAATCTGCTCTCCTCGCCAAGGCTCTCGCTGACGCTTGTTAAAAATGCGATGACGTCGTGCTTTGTCGTCTTTTCTATCTCGTCGATGCGAGCCACTTCAAATTTAGCATTTCTGCAAATTTTCTCGCAGTCGCCGTCGCTTATGAAGCCAAGCTTATTCCAAGCTTTAACTGCAGCTTTTTCTACCTTGAGCCAAGCGTCGTATTTTGCTTGTATACTCCACTTTTCAGCCATCTCTTTGCGTGAGTATCTTTCGACCATTGTTGAACCTTTTTGTATTAGTTTTCTTTATCATAAAAATAAATTTTAGCCTTGAAAGCTAAAAATCACATAGTATAATTTTATAAAATTTAAGTTTGGATTATATAAAATCCGTGCTGAAATGTCGGTTATACGCTTATAAATTTGTGCTTAATATAGCTCACTCGTTTTAAAAGGATCGCCTTTGCCCTACGTAAATAAATTTATTGCCACTGCAAACAAACAAAAAGCGTATGAAATTTTAATGAAAACTGGCTTTAGCATGAGAGAAGCACAGCGCTTCATAGATAAAGGTAGGCTGATATGTGACGGTAGTGTCGTGAGTGAGAAAAATGCCATTTTGTGTGGCGAGGTATTTTTGATCGACTATGAGGCCAAGCCAAAGGGACTAAAACCGATCTTTGAGTGTGAGAGCTTTGCTGTATTTGACAAGCCAAGTGGAGTGCTGAGTCACCCAAATGGCAGACACTGTGAGTACTCGCTAAATGATGAAATTTATACGCTTTTTGGACGAGATGCGAGCGTGGCACATAGGCTAGACTTTGAGACGAGCGGCGTGATAGTCGTGGGCAAAGATAGAAATTCTACGATTAAACTAAAGAAAATTTTTGAAAATAGAGAGGTTTTTAAAAGCTACGTCGCAATGGTACAAGGTAAGATCGAACGAGAATTTATGATCGATGCCAAAATGGATCTAGCAAACAACTACGACGATGTGAAAATGCGGATGCAAATTTGCAAAAACGGCAAGAGCGCTGTGACTAAAATTTTGCCGATCAGATATTTTGACGATATCGATACAACTTTACTTCGGGCTATTCCTCTCACTGGCAGGCAGCATCAAATTCGCTTACATTTGTTTCATGTGAAACACAAGATCCTTGGCGAACCACTTTATGGTTTGTCACGTCCACAGATCGAGAAAATTTTAGATAAAGAAATGTGTGAGCGTGAACGGATAAATTTAACTGGTGCAAAAAGGCTCTTGCTTCACTCGGACGAAATTTCATTTAAATTTGATGAAATTTTTTACAAGATAAAAAGCAAATTTGACGCTGAAAACGAGTTTTATAGATTTGCAAAAGAGAGCTAACTTTAGTCTAATTTTTTTAATAAATTTCTATTTCTCATAAACCTTTACCTACGTTTTGCCAAAGTTTATCGCTTTTAAATACCACAATAATAATTTTATAGTTTATGCAATTAACACTCCATTTTATTTCTTTATAAGAGTTAGGCTTTATCTTGATGTTAAGGCTTAGAATTTATGCCTATCTTTTTCATCTTTTAAAACTTTTAAAATAAGCCCTAATCCAAGTAAAACCACAATAGTAACAAAGACTATTTCGGCTATATCAAGTACACTCATTCTAACTCACACTGGCTTTACTATTATCTTCAAGCGACTGTGTTTTTAAATTTTTATCACTGGCAATAGCTTTAAATTTTGCATTTTCATTGCGTTGTTTTAACTGTCCACAAGCTGCACTTATATCAAGTCCTTTGCTCTGTCTGATCGTGCAAGTAACGCCGTGATCTCTTAGATATTCTTGAAATTTTAGCATGCTGGTAAGCTCAGGTCGTCCAAATTCACTGCCCTCATGTGGATTAAAATATATAAGATTTACCTTTGCTTTTATGCCATGAAGTAGTTTTACCAACTTTTTAGCATCACTCACGCTATCGTTTAAATCCTTTATAACAAGGTATTCAAACATTACACGCTTTCGCATATCGATAGGAAATCCCCTAACAGCATCCATAACAGCCTCGATGTTATATGCCTTATTTATCGGCATTAGGCGGCTTCTAAGCTCATTAGTAACAGCATGAAGCGATATGGCCAATAACACGCCAAGATCCATCTCACCAAGCTTTTTTATCTGACTGCCAAGTCCGCTAGTTGAAACGGTTTGACGACGTGGTGATATGGCTAGACCCTCATTAAGAGCTAAAATTTTGATAGCTTTACTAACGTTAGTAAGATTATCAAGTGGCTCACCCATACCCATATAAACGACATTTATACGTCTTTCATAAGGTATTTTATTTTCTCTTTTTATCCATAAAATTTGTCCCACAATCTCGCCTGCAGTCAAATTTCTAACAAGCCCACCCTTTGCTGTTAGACAAAAAGCACAGCCCATTTTACAGCCAACCTGCGAACTAACACAAACCGTATAACGAGCATGGCGACTGACCTTTCCATTCTCATCACCAATCTCCTCTTTCATCGGGAGCAAGACACTCTCTATCTTTAGCCCATCTTTTAGCTCAAAAAGATACTTGATCGAACCATCACTACTTTGCTCAAATTTTACACATTTTAAAGGTTCGATATAAAATTTTTCAGCTAGACCTTGGCGCATATCTTTAGGTAAATTTAGCATTTGGCTAAAATCGGTTGCATTTTTCTTATATATCCACTCGTAGATTTGTATTGCTCTGAATGGTGGAGAAACTAACTCTTTTAGCTCATCAATACTAAGATCAAGCAAATTTATCACATATTTTCCTTTATATATTTTGTTAGAATTTTCTTGGCCTCTGCGTGATTTTTTATAAAATCAGCATGTGCATTTTTATCACAAAAATTTGTCGCTACAAAAATTCCATAAGCTGGAATTTTAAAAATTTGAGCTACTCTTAGAACAGAAAAAAACTCCATATTTTCTAAAAAATAGCCTTTTTCAAATATCTTATGAGCCAAATTTTTGTCTATAGTTATGAAATTTGATGAATTTGTTTTGATAGTTCCACGTGAAACGATAGAAGAAATTTCACACTCAATCGGTGAATAAGATCTATTTTCTACGCTAGAAATTTCAATATTTGCCCCAACCGAGCTTTCATAAATTTGTAAAATTTCACCATCTTTATAAAGACCAGCTGAGCCAACGAAAACTATTTTTTCTGGCATCTGATATAAATTTCGTTCAGGATTTTTTGACAAATTTTGGCTTATATTTTTTAGCTCTGGATTTGATGAGTTTGCAAATTTAGCCTCGATCTTTGCAAGATATTGCGAATCGATATTTTTTAAATTTATACCCTTTTCATCCGCTCCAATACATGCTCGTTTCTGCAAAAATTTTGTCAAATTTATCGCCATATCAACTAGGCCCACACCCATTGGCAAAGCAAAGTCAAAAATTTCGTTTTTTCCAGCAGAGATAACTAACATCAGAGCCTAACCTCAACGCCATTTGCCTTGAGATACTCTTTTAGTTTTTTTATCTCGATTTCGCCAAAGTGAAATATCGAAGCAGCCAAACACGCATCAGCCCCGGCTTCAAAAGCCTCTTTAAAGTGCTCCATCTTACCAGCGCCACCACTTGCGATAGTTGGTATAGAAAGCGTGCTAAATACCTTTGTTAGCTCAAGATTAAAGCCTTGTTTGACACCGTCATTATCCATGGACGTTAGTAATATCTCACCTGCTCCACGCGACTCGACCTCTTTCGCCCAAGAAAAGGCGTCTTTTTTAGTATCGATCCTGCCACCATTTATAAAAACACTATAGCCATTTTCGATCTTCTTGGCATCGATCGCTACTACAACACATTGCGAGCCAAATTTCTTAGCCGCCTCATCAATCAAATTTGGATCTTGTATGGCTGATGAATTTAAGCTTACTTTATCGCAGCCAGCATTTAAAAGGCGAGAGATATCATCAATCGTGCGTATGCCTCCGCCAACTGTTAGTGGGATAAAGAGCTTACTTGCAACCCTTTTTACGACATCAACTATCGTATCACGCCCAAGATGAGAGGCAGTGATATCTAAAAAGCAAAGCTCATCAGCGCCCTCGTCATTGTATCTTTTAGCTATCTCGACAGGATCTCCAGCATCAACAAGCCCTACGAAATTTACGCCTTTTACGACTCTGCCATCTTTTACATCAAGGCATGGGATTATGCGTTTTGCAAAATGATTCAAATCTGTCCTTTATCTATTTTTCTAGCCGCTACCTCAAAATATGGCAAATTAGACCAATTTTCTCGGTTACCAATTATATAAACAACCTCTTTTGCTCTTGTTAGTGCTACATTTAGTAAATTTGGCGTACTAGCAGCCCATGCTCTAGCGCCTTTTGTGGCACCACCAAGAACAAATATAACAACATCAGCTTCTTTGCCTTGCATGGTGTGAATGGTACCAGCCCCTTTTAAATTTTTACAAACATCTTTAAAAGGTGTTATTATTTTAACACTATCTTTTAGCTTGGCTAGTTTACCATCTAAAAGCTCTTTAACGATCATGCCTTCGGCTTTATTATAATTACCTATCCATTCATCACTACTAACGTCAATCCACTCTGTTTTGATATTAGGATCACTAAGTTTACTTTCACTATCTCTGCCAAGTATCATCATATCATCATATGTTGTTTCGTTTGAAATTTTAAACATAGGATTGGCACACCTTCTATGAACGATAAGTGGCGAACCAACCCAAATGGACTTACCCTCTCCTTTTATATATGTACCAATATCTTGTACTTTATCGGCTCGAAGTTGAACTGATGATTTTAGTAGATTAAACTCATCCTTTGCATCACAGTAGCGTAAAATAGCGTTATTTAAAGCTGGTGGCAATGTTACAACGGGCTCAAGTTGAAGTGGATCACCAACTACAACAGCCATGTTTGAACGAAGCAGTGCACCTAATGCGTTAGTTAAATTTGCCTGCCCTGCCTCATCTATTAAGAGCAAACCTATATCGCCATTTAGTAGCTCTTTAAAGGTATTATTAAAAGATGCAAAAGTAGAACTAACAACTGGCGTTAGTAAAAATAATCCTTTTATTATTTCACGTCTGTCTTTAGCTTCAAGTCTGTTTTTCTCAGCCATTTTTTCATCATTAAATATAATACTAAGAGCTCGTAAATTTGTTCTAACAGCTTCTTTACAAGCAAAGATAGTGGCTTTATGTAGATTAAGCGCTTCTTTAAAAAGCTTGATTCTCGCGTTAAAAAGCTTTGTCTTATGAAATTTCTCATCAAGATCACGCTCCATCATAAATGGCATACTCTTTTGTATTTCTTCATTACTCTGATTAAAACTACCATTTAAAAAGCTATCAAGCTCTTCGCTTCTACCAATTAATTTTTGACGTCTAATAAAGTCATCATTAAGCTTGTTTAGATGGTCTATCTTGGTATTAAGTTCTAAAATTTTCTCTTCAAGCTGAGTTATTTGAGCTTTTAGTTCGTTTAATTTCGCTTCATTCTTCTCTTTATTTTCACTATTTTGCTTGCTTGCTTTCAAATTTTGCTCAGCTATTTGGCGATTTATCTCACTAACTTTTTGCGCTTCATTGTTATATTTTTCAAAAGCTTGCGTCTTTAAAATTTGCTGGAAAATAAAAAATGATGGCTTTATAGGCGCACTCAGATACTCTTGCAAAATTTCATTTTGGCCAATAAGCTTTGTTAGCTCGTTAGCTTCAGCCACCTTTTGTTCTAGTTCATTTTTGCTCAAATCCAGCTCATCTATTAGTGGCTTTAAAAGCTCTTCTATTTGCTTTGCTGAATTATAGTTTTCAAGTCTTTTATCGATATTTATAAGCTCGCTATTTATACTTTTTAGCTCCTCTTCTTTGATCCTGATCTCGCTAAAAAGTAGATTTACTTCGTGTAGGGCTTGATTAAATTTCTCCTTTGCCTCGTCGTAATCATCAACTCCTTCGCCGGTAGCCAAGTATTTGCCAAGCCCCATTAAAAAGCCATCTTGTTCTATAAATTCTTTAAATTCTTTTGAAATGTCTTCAAACTGACTATGTGTTTTTTCGATCTTTACGCCATTAATCGCGTTAAAAACAAAATTTGACTTATTTTGCTTTGAGCCAAGAGGTATGCAAAAAAGCCCCCATGCAGGTTTTGAGATAAAAGATTTTTCTCCAAAATTTGTCTTTTTATCAGCCGAGAGAAGCCTTGTAGCTATAAATTTAAAATAATCAATCTCGCCTGCATAACTACCAATACTTTTTAACTGGCTAAGCTCTTTACTTAAAATTTCAACCGCACCGTTATTGCAAGAGCTAACAACCATCTCATAGCCCTGAAGTTCTTTATTTAGAGTGAAATAAAGCACCTTATCGCTACTATCTCGAACTGGTGCAAAGATATCATGTCTACTCATTTGTGCGAGCTTCATCGCTCTAAGTGTAACAACTTCAGCCATTACGTCTTTTAAAAGCGTTGTTTTACCAGTGTCTGGAGCACCATTTACGCTATAAATTCCACCACTTTTTTCTTTAAATTTTTTAATGATGTTATTAACGGCAATTTGCTGTGAAAAATTTAAAGCAAAGTCGCTAGCAAAGGCTGATCTTGGATACTCCTCTGCTTTAAAAAAATCTCTAACAAGCCTTTTATTTTGCTCATCTCTTACATCAAGTCTTTCAAATTTATTCTCACTGCCCTCGTCTAACAACTGATCCGTTAGCTTGTGCGTCCTGCCTGACTCATAAAATTTGATGAGTAAATTTATATCATCTATAAAAAAGCTATTTAAAAGGCTCTCGCTCTCTTTGAAATTTGGATCAGCTATCCTTATCTCAAGTCTAATCACATCCTTACAAAATGGCGTCTTTAGAGAGCTTTTTAGCTCCTCATGGACTGCTTTTACATACTCGCTAAGCCTCATTTTTTCTTTATATATAGAGAGTTTGTCTTTTATACGCTCACACTCTTTGCTAAAGTCACTTTGGCTTATCTCTTTTAGATGATTTAGGCGAGCCATTGCCCAAGGAGCTGTTGAGATGAAAAGATCATCAGACGAGTTTGGTGTAAAAAACGGAGTTAAATCATCATCTAAATTTATATCTTTTAAAGCAAAATTTTGATCATCTTTACAAAATACCAAATCACCAGTAAGCTTAAATTTATAGCAAAATGCCTTATCAAAGCTCGTTTGCTCAGATCGCAGCTCATCCAAAATTTGCTCTTTTTCAAATTTCACATTTGCTAACTTTGATATCGCAAGGGCAAGCAAGTCCGTCTCAAAAATGCCGCCATAAATTGAAATTTCTACACCATTTTTTAAAAGCGGCCTATCAAACGCTCTTAAAATTTGGACAAATTTCTCATCAAAATTTGCGATCTCAAGGTCCATTGATTTTTTAAATTTGGTATTTGTCTTTTTCGGCTCGTCTAAGGTTTTTGGCTCTAAATATTGTGATAATAAAAAGTATTTTAAGGTATTTGCTTTGCTCAAATTTATGCCCTATTTCGTTATTGTTTAGTGATTATAATCCATTTTATATATGATTAAACTAAACTTGTAATCATTGTATAAGTAATTTTTGGCTAATATCGCGGCTATGATAAAGGCAAAAAAGCACTTTGGACAGAATTTTTTACAGGACAAAGCGACACTAGATAAGATCATCCAAGCGATACCCAATGACGTAGCAAACGTCGTTGAGATTGGGCCTGGCTTAGGTGATTTGACATTTAGACTTTTGCAAATTTACAAGACGACCTGTTTTGAGATAGATTGTGAGCTGTTTCAAATTTTAAAGGCCAAATTTGCAAATGAGATCCAAAATGGACAATTAAAACTTTTTTGTAAAGATGCTTTAGAGCAGTGGCAGCAAGAGGGCGGACTAAGTAGCGAAAACTACTTTTTAGTCGCAAATTTACCCTATTACGTTGCTACAAAAATGATACTAAATGCGATAGATGACGAAAAATGCCTTGGGCTTATCGTGATGATACAAAAAGAGGTTGCTCTTAAATTTAGTGCAAAGAGCAAGGATAAAGAATTTAGTTCTTTATCGATCCTCACCTCACTTCAAGGCAGGTGTGAGCTTTTGTTTGACGTGGATGCAAAACTTTTTAATCCTCCTCCAAAGGTCACATCTTCAGTCATCAAACTACAAAAAACAAAAAAGATTTTTAGCAAAGATGGGATTTTCGAAGATGCGAAACAATACGAGGCTTTTAAAGTATTTTTAAGAGCTGCATTTGCTTCGCCAAGAAAGACGCTTTTGAAAAATTTATCCACAAATTTTGACAAAAAGGCGTTAGAAGAAATTTTTGAAGACCTAGACTTAGCTCAAAATTTACGTCCACACGAGCTAGATGTCGATTCTTATCTAAAAGTATTTGAAAGATTAAAGGAAGATAATGAACGACAAAAACGAAGAGAAAGTTGTAACTAACCAAAGCAAAAACAACAAAAGACGAAGATTTAGACCAAAAAACAAGCCAAAACAAGAGGGCGAAACTACCGAGCAAGCTTCACTAGCAAGTAAAAGCGTGATAGATAACTTCTTTGCAGCAGAGCAGGCTGAAGCTGAAACGCACGCCGAGCCAAAGAGCCAAAATCCTCGCACAAAAAAGCCAAGAAATAACAAAAATCAAAACAAAAATGGCGAAAACAATAAGCCAAAAGAGCAAAAACAAGAATCACAAGAAACAAAAACCAAAACACAAGAACAAAAAGAAAAGCCTAAAAAAGCCAAAAAGCCAAAGAAAAATTTACCAGCCAAGCTAAACGGCAATGAACAATGGCAGCAAGATATCGCAAGTGCAATGGTGGCAAACAAGGCCGTTCACGAGCTTCGTCTAGAGCCGATGAAGTATCTAAACTCAAGTGAGCATAAAATTCGTATAACGCCACTTGGCGGGCTGGGTGAGATCGGCGGAAATATGACTATCTTTGAAACCGAAACTAGCGCCATCATCGTTGATATCGGAATGAGCTTTCCAAGCGAGAGCATGCACGGCGTGGATATACTAATCCCTGACTTTGACTACGTTCGCAAAATAAAAGACAAGATAAAAGGTGTCATCATCACTCACGCGCACGAAGATCATATCGGTGCAGTACCATATTTTTACAAAGAGTTTAAATTTCCGATTTACGCCACGCCGTTACCACTTGGTATGATAAATAACAAATTTGAAGAGCACGGCTTAAAGCAGGAGCGCTCACTTTTCCGCTCGGTCGAAAAGCGCAAGCCGTATCTGATAGGAGATTTTGAGGTCGAGTGGATACATATCACCCACTCTATCATCGACGCAAGCGCGCTAGCCATCACGACAAAGGCGGGCACTATCATTCACACGGGCGACTTTAAGATCGACCATACGCCGATCGACGGCTATCCAACTGACCTTGGTAGACTTGCATACTACGGCGAAAGAGGCGTATTATGTCTAATGAGCGATAGCACGAACAGCTACCGTGAAGGATTTACCAAAAGCGAAAGCAGTGTTGGCAAGACCTTTGATGCGATATTCTCAAAGGCCAAAGGACGCGTGATAATGAGTACGTTTAGCTCAAACATCCACCGCGTTTATCAAGCGATCGAGTGGGGGCTCAAATACAACCGCAAAGTCTGTGTCATCGGCAGATCAATGGAGCGAAATTTATACACTGCGATGGAGCTTGGCTATATCAAGCTTGATAAGAAAATTTTTATCGATGCAAACGAGGTTGGCAAATTTAAAGATAATGAGGTGCTGATCGTTACCACAGGCTCTCAGGGTGAGACTATGAGTGCACTCTACAGAATGGCTACTGATGAACACAAATACATCAAAATAAAGCCAACCGATCAGATAATAATCAGCTCAAAGGCGATCCCTGGCAATGAAAGCAGTATCTCAACTGTATTAAATTTCCTAATAAAATCAGGTGCAAGCGTCGCTTATCAAGACTTTAGCGAGATCCACGTCAGCGGTCACGCAGCACAAGAAGAGCAAAAGCTGATGCTCCGTCTCATAAAACCAAAATTTTTCTTACCGGTGCATGGCGAGTACAATCATATCGCAAAGCACAAAGAGACAGCTATAAGCTGCGGCGTAGACGAGAGAAACATCTATCTAATGAGCGATGGCGATCAAATGGAGATCTGTCAAAAATACTTAAAACGTGTAAAAACGGTAAAAACCGGCAAAGTCTTCATAGACAATCAAATAAATAAACAAATATCAGACGATGTCGTCATCGACAGACAAAATCTTGCCGAAGCAGGTGTCGTCATGATAATCGCTCAAATTTCACGTCATGGTGCAAAACTTATAAACAAGCCTCGTGTCATTAGCTACGGCCTTGTGGGTAATAAACAAGATGCGGAGTTTAGCAAAGAGATGCAAGAAATTTTGACGCAGTTTTTAAGCAATGTCAAAGAGGAGCTTTTAAAAGATGGTAGACTGCTCGAGTCACAAGTGCGTCAAGTGATTAGAAAGCATATCTTTAGAAAGGTCAAAAAGTACCCAACTATCGTGCCGATTATCTATCTAATGTAAGGGAAATTTATGCAAACAATCAACCAAATCGCAGCCGAAGTTTTAGAGATAGAAGCAAACGAGCTTTTAAAGCACACTAAAAATTTAGCCATAGAAGACGCTGTAAATTTGATATTTAATACAAAAGGCAAGGTCATAGTCACAGGTGTAGGAAAGAGCGGTCATGTAGGTGCAAAGATCGCCGCCACGCTTGCAAGCACCGGCACGCCAAGCTTTTTCTTGCATCCAACAGAGGCTATGCACGGCGACCTTGGCATGATAGGAAAAGATGATGTTTTGTTAGCCATTAGCTTTAGTGGCGAAAGCAATGAGCTTATCAAAATTTTACCTCACGTAAAGCGCTTTGGCGTAAAGATCGTCGCAATGGCAAGAAGTAAAACAAGCTCGCTTGGTAAATTTAGCGATGCATTTATTAGCATAGATGTAGAGAAAGAGGCCTGCCCACTAAATGCCGCTCCAACAGCATCAACTACACTAACGTTAGCTCTTGGCGATGCGTTGGCTGTTTGTTTGATGCAAAGGCGAGGCTTTAAAAAAGAGGACTTTGCAAATTTTCATCCAGGTGGTAGCCTTGGAAAGAGGCTATTTTTAAAGGTCAAAGATGTGATGAGAAGCGAAAATTTACCGATAGTTCACTGGAATGCGAGCCTAAAAAAAGCAATCGATACTATGACACACGGTAAACTTGGCACGGTCCTAATCGTCGATAAAGATGGTGTGTTAGATGCTATTTTAAGCGACGGCGATCTTAGACGTGCACTTATGCGAGAGGACTTTGACCTAGACGAGCCAGCAATGAAATTTGCAACATTGCATCCAAAAGAGATAAACGACAAGGAAATGTTAGCCGTGGATGCGTTAGCTTTAATAGAAAAGTATAAAATTCAGCTTCTAGCCGTTGTAGAAAATGGCGTGCCCGTGGGCGTTTTACACATCCATGACCTTGCAAATTTAGGACTATAAAATGGAAAAAACAAGACTAAATAAATTTATTTCACATAACACAAACTACTCACGCCGTGAGGCAGATGAGCTGATAAAAGCTGGTAAGGTTAGCATAGCAGGACGAGTGGTTAGCGACCTTGCCACAAGCGTGGATGAAGATGACAAAGTACGTATAAATGGTCGTTTGATAAAGCTAAAAAAGGAATTTACTGTTATCGTCTATCATAAACAAAAGGGTGAACTAGTTAGTAAAAAAGATGACCGCGGACGAAAGACGATCTATGATACGCTAGATAAGAAATTTGCAAAATTTGTTAGCGTAGGACGCTTAGACTATGCGAGCGAAGGGCTACTTTTACTAACTGACGCTCCAGCAATCGCCACAGCTTTGATGAATAGCGACTTAGAGCGCGAATACTATCTAAAAGTAAAAGGCGAAGTGACAAAAGAGGTAATTGAGGCGATGACAAATGGCTTTTTCGCCAAGGACGCCACCAAAGGCGCTCACGCAAAAACCACTATAAAATCAATGGAATTTAAGCCATTTCTAGCCTATAAAGTCTTTGGCTCAAGTGGCGGCTATACAAAACTAAAGGTCATCATTAACGAGGGGCAAAACAGAGAGCTTCGCCGCTTCTTTGGCTACTTTGACCTTGAAGTGATGGACCTAAAACGTGTTAGTTTTGGGCGTGTTAGCCTTGATATGCTAAAGCCTGGCAAATGGCGCTACTTCGAAAATAGCGAATATGAAGACCTAAGAGACTTTTTAAAAGTTAATAACGTTAGATACTAAATTTGGCTTGCTTTCTCTAAAAAGGAGGCAAGTCAAACAAAAATAACTACAAATTTATTTAAAAATTTACAAAAATAAAGAAAAAATGAAAAAGGCTGTTCTTTTATCCTTCATTTTACTAGCTACCATCTTTTGTAAGGATCTTTCTGAGCTTAGACTCGAAGTTAGATAAAAGTTCTACGATAAAAAGTGGCTAAACAATAACAAAATGTTTATGACAGTGGAAATATTGATTGTTGCTCTAATTTAGGAGTTTTGTATGAAAACGAATAAGAGTTAAGACAAAATACCGCACTGCAAAAGAATATTTTGGCAAAGCATGTGATTTGGAAGATCAAAAAGGATGCGATTTTACAAAAAACTAAACAAATAAGGCTTTTAATACCAAAAACAACCAAGCGAGCTCTAACAAATTTAGAGCTACATAAATTTATATCTTATTTTCTGAAAGCAAGATGTTTATGTATGGATTTAGTAGTGTCTCACCACGTGCTGCGTATAGTAAGACCTCTTTAAAATAGTTGTCGTTTATGCCATATGTGTGAAACTCGTACGCCCCTATGCCGTATCCCATCGGCGTGATATCAACCCTTGAGTACCAGGCATCTTGCGCTAGAATGTAGCGATTCGTATCTCTTGAATAGACATATAACTTGATCTTATCTTTGCTCTTTTGCGCCATATACCAGATGAAAGAATTTGTGATGTCGTTAAAAAAGTAGATGTCGCCGTTTGGCATGATGGCTTGGGCTGTGTCGTTGTTATCAGCGATCAGTGTCCTGCTCTCATAACATATAAATTTATTTGGCGTAAGTTGCTCGATCGGCTCTGATTTGCCATTATTTAAAACTAAAATTTTATCATCACTTATGTCGGCATTATAGGCAAGTACGACTAAGACTAGAGCTAACAAACACAAAGAAAAAATTTGCTTTATCAAAATAAAAATCCTCTTAACAAATAATATTTCAGGACATAAAGCGAGCATATCAACACGCAAACACCTAACCAGATCGATGAAAATTTAAGTTTGTGTGAGTAGTTTGTCTTTGTAATGATCTCAACAAGGTACGGCATAAGACCGTAAAATACACCAAGAAACAAACTGCCCCAGATGAGGTAGCCAATATAAAAATAGTCACTTTTTAGCATGCAGTATGGGCATTTATGGTTCGGCTGCTCGTAAACATAAAGGCCAAAAAAGTAGGTGATGGCATAGTAACTAAGCACCAAAAACAATAAATTTGCCACAAAGCTTGCCATGCTTTGCTTTAAAAAATTTAGTACCAAAATGACAAAAAATAGCACAAAAAAGACGCTTACTAAGCCAAAATTTGTATAGCCAAATGGTAGCTTTGGAGCTTGAAAAGTGACAGAACAGCAAAAGACCGGCACTTTTAGTGGGATATTGTAAAAAAACGAAATTTCTATACCAAGCTCAAGTAGTATCATGACAAAAAGGCAGATAAAAATGGCGTATTTTTTCTTTAGATAAGGAAAATTTAGAGCCTGCAAGTCAAGCTTATTTATAACCAGCCAAATACCAAGCCCAAAGATCAGCAAAATTTTAGTGAGCATCAATATGCCACCAAATTTATTTGAGCCAATCACGCCAGCTGAGCACATGGCACCGGGCACAATATCAGAGAGTTCATTTAGGCAAAGTGCAAAAAATATAAACAATACGATCTTGATACAGACGCAAAAAAGTAAGATCGTATTTACAAGATAGTTTTGCTTTTCAAGCGAGTATTGAAGCGATGTTAGTGCATTGTAATCCCACGACCTCACGATCCTAACGACATAAAAGAGCGAAATGCTCATCAAAACTAAAAGCACAAACTCCGCTAACAAAAAGGCAATAACGGCGTTTGATAAAAAGACACTCATACTATCTCTCCGTTTTGCAAGCTGACAACCCTATCTGTTGCACTTAGCTCATCAAAAATGCTATCGTGAGTAGCGACAATAACACTCTTTTTTAGAGCTTTAAAAGACTCTAGCAAGCCTAAAAATGCGTGTGCATTTTGTCTGTCTAAATTTGCCGTTGGCTCATCAGCCAAGATGATGTTAGCATCCATAGATAAAGCCCTAGCTACCGCGCATCTTTGACGCTCACCACCACTTAAATTTGATACGTTCTCATCTTTTTTATGAGCGATATTTGCGAGGCTTAGAGCCTTTTTTATCATCTCATCTCGCACATTTGCCTTGAATTTTGTTAGAGCAAATGGAGCTAGTAAATTTTCATATACACTTAGACCCTCGATGAGGTTAAAATTTTGAAAAACTAATCCAAGCCTTTTGTGTCTAAGCTCAGAGCAAAAGGCATCAGGCAGTTTTGCGATGTTAGTGCCATCTATCAAAATTTCTCCACTAGTTGGCTTTTGAAGTAGGGCGATAAGAGAAAGCAAGGTGCTTTTACCGCTTCCACTAATGCCTTTTAGTATCACTAGCTCGCCGTCATTAATATCTAAATTTATATTTTTTAAAGCACAAAACTCATTTTGTTTGTTTTGGTTATAAACCAGGCTAACACCTCTTATATTTATCATTTTAGCCCCTCATTTATGTCACTACTTGCTACTCTCCATGAAGGTATGAGTACAAACGCTAAAAATGGTATCACGCCAAAAACAAAGATCAAAAAGAGCTTATCAAACTCTAAAATAGGCGTGAAATTTGTAAAATTTAAAAGCTCATCACCTAAAAATATCCCTTTTAGAAGTGGAGCGTTTAATACAAAAACAAAGAGATAAGCCAGCATAACACCGAGTAAAAAAGCACTAACACTCACAATGAAATTTTGTATAAATTTTAAAAATATAATGTCTTTTATACAAAAACCAATGCTTCTTAAAATAGCTATTTCACGCTTTTTACTACCATAGGCGAGTGAAATTTGGTTTTTAAGCAAGACAAAGAATATAAGCATAACACTAACGTAAATGCTCATAAAAATTCCGCCCTTATAATAGTAAAGGTGCCTAACCTTAGCCACCTCATCTTCTATACTAAGAGCGAAAGAATTTGGATATAAATTCTCTATCTTTAAAGCTACTTCACTGATCTCATCTGTGTTTGGCACCTCAACGTAGAGCTTTGTATACTCTTCATCTTTTAAATTTAAGATAGCCCTTAGCGTATTTGGATGCAAAAATATAGCGTTATTCGAGATTAAACCACTTTGTGCCGGCATGGTCTTTAATATCTTTACTGGTATCATGCGCTCTTCAGTTAGAAAATTAAAGCTCTCGTCGTAGTAAAGCTCATTCATCGCTGCCTTTACACCTTCTCCGACGATCATCTCATCCTCTTTTAAGCTATCATCTTCATATAGATGAAACCAAACACGCTTTTGAACGAAGTAGTACTCTCCATCAACTACACCCTTTACATCACTTACGCCATCAATCTTCGAGATATCGTAGATATAGCCAGGGTGCATGAGATCATTTTTGCCAGCACGAAATGCACTCACTACGATACTTGATCTATCTTTTACTAAATTTATAAGATCATGTTGGATCGATCCAGAGATGAAAAGTACCGAGCTTAGCACAAAGATAATGAGTGCGAAGAGGCAAAAGCTAAAAAGGTGATCCTTTCTATCTTTAAAAAGCAGAACCACAGCATAGTTTATAAAATTTTTACCTATCATAGACAAAGCCTTTTTGCCCCTTTTGGTTAAAACTAAAAGCAGCATTTGCTCTTGTTATCTTAGAAATTTCTCTTAGTTCATCTTGCTTTGCTTTATGATCAAAGCTAAGATAGTGTGCCGCTAAAAGCGTATAAGAAAGTCCAAAAAATAACGCCAAAAAAACTAGAAATTTCACATTATTTACCGATAAAATTCTTTATCTCGTCAAATCTTATGACACCTTTGCCGGCATGATCTTTTAAAAAGCTCTCTGCCTTTGCTTCATCTTTAAATGGGATAAATTCATCGCCCATTGGTCCATATACGTTTGAGCCATGAACATAAAACGCATCTTTTGCATCAAGCTTTTCTAACGTGTAATAATCGCTCACATAAGCATCTTTCATTTTGCCATCCGCAAAGTAAAATTGCGCCATATCTTTTACGCCATCAAAATAATAATCCTTGCCATCTGCTTTGATGAGCGTAGCCCATGGAGAATTTTTGACAAGCATGCCACATACCGCACATCTTGCGCCCTTTGGTACGACTATTCTCTCAGGTTTTTTTATTTCTTGTTTAGGTTTTGAAGCTTGATCGCTCGAGCCTAAATTTGCTGGAGCGTCCCATAGATACAAAGCGGCAGCTTGTAGGTGCTTGTCGTATTCAGGAGCTTTGTTAGCCTCTTTTGAGTCACATACTTGTTTAAGATGAGCTTTTAGCTCAGAGATAGCTTTAAAGCTTTTTGGATCTGTTTTTTCGCAGTTTGCTTCATAAAATTCTTTACCATGTGCATAAACGCCGTCCTCGCGCTTAGCTTTTATCATTTTATTGTCGCCTTCAAAATCCTGTCCAGCGATCTCGTAAGCTTTAGCAAAATTCATTATCTCACCGCCATTTTCTGCTTGAAATTCTTTTGCGTCAGCTTCGGTTGAGAAAGCGTATTTGCTATTTCTAGTCATTGTGCCTTTAACACTACTACCAACGACATAAAAGGCTTTATTTACATCGATTAAATTTAGATTTTTAGTATCAACGACTTGTGCCTCGCTTGGGATCTTGCCTTCTGTTAGCTCGTATAAGCAGTGAAGTGATGCTACTTGCTTGCCGTTATATACATGATTAGTCTTATAAAATTTAACCAAATTCATTCCACAAACAGCACAATACTCCTTGCCCTCGCCACTTCCTACTAGTGTAGCCTTGCTAGGATCCACGCTTTGAAACATCGGTTTCATTTTGACAGTTTGCTCATTTGCCGAAGCACCAAAAATCAAGGTCGCTAGCAGTGCTGAACCCAAGATAGAACGTAAAATCATATTATCTCCTTTAGTATTTTATTTTTATATTTATAAGCTTTAAATGCCACTGAGCTAACTTTATCAAACATCAATGCTTTCCTAAAATTTCTAAATTCTCACACGCTTCTTTTAAGCCATTTTTGCAGCTTCTAGTAAAAATTTCACGTGCTTTCTCCACGTCTTCTTTTACGCCTTTGCCTTCAGCTAGCATGATAGCGTAGTTGTTGCAGCCCTTTTCATATCCATATATGCATGCTTGCTCATAAAATTTTGTGGCTTTTGTAAGGTTTTGATCAACGCCTTGTGCATATACATATAAAAAGCCAAGATTATCACACCCTATGCCAGCTTCGTTTGCACAAGCCATTTCGTAGTTTGCTTTGGCTTTTATATAGTCTTTTTCTACACCTTCACCCTGCGCGTATAGATAGCCAAGGTTGCTACATCCTATGCCGTCCCCTGCCTTGCAAGCCTTCTCAAAGAGCTCTTTTGCCTTTTTAAGATCCTTTGCTACGCCGGTGCCATTTGCATAAAGCAAGCCAAGCTCCGTGCAACCCTCATTATCCTTACAAGCCTTTTCATAAAATTTAACTGCTTTTACTAAGTCTTTCTCTACGCCTTTGCCTTTTTCATAGACGTAGCCAAGATTACTGCAGGCCATAGAAAAATTTTGATCACAAGCCTTTTCATAAAGCATCGCCGCCTTTGCTTCGTCCTTTTTGACATTGCCATCACCTCTGCTGTAAAGCACAGCTAGATTGTAGCAGCCTGATGCCTTTTTCTCTTTATCGCAAGCATCTTCATAAATTTGTGCTAGCTTGTTGTGATCGTCTTTTGCGCTTAAAGCCTCTTTGATATAGCCAGCGTTTAATAGTCCCAAACAAGCAAATAATAAAACTAAACTCTTTTTCATTATATCTCCTAAATCTCTTTTATATCCTTACCTCTATAAGCAAAGACGATTAGCAAAGCCAAGAGTATCAAAAGCAAATAAAGCAAATTTGAAACGCTAAATCCATCGCCATTTGCGTATGAGTGAAGTCCGCTTAGATAGAAATTTACACCAAAATAGGTAAAAATAACTGAACTAAAAGAGAGCACGCTAGCTACTAAAAAGGTAAAAATATTTTTTAATCTTGGGATAAATCTTAAATGAAGCACAATGGCATAAATAATTATCGTAATGTACGACCAGCTCTCTTTGCTGTCCCAGCCCCAGTATCTACCCCAGCTCTCGTTTGCCCAGACGCCACCAAGAAAATTTCCAATAGTTAGCAAGCTAAGTCCTATGATGAGGCTTAGCTCATTAGTTGCGGTGAGGTATCTTATCTGCTCGCTAAGCTTTTGCTCGTTTTTTTGATTTTTTATAGCCATTAAAAGAAGCCCAAGAAGCCCGAGCACAAAGCTAAAGCCTAAAAAGCCGTAGCTTGCTGTGATGACACTTACATGCACGCTAAGCCAAAATGACTTTAAAACTGGGACTAGATTTGTTATTTGTGGATTTATAAAATTTAGATGAGCTACAAGCAAGCTCACACTTGCAAAAAGTGAAGAGGCTCCAAGAGCAAAGCTTTGACGTTTAAAAAATAAAACTCCAGCTAGTACGCTTGCAAGCGAGATATACACTAAGCTCTCATAAGCATCACTCCAAGGCGCATGCCCTGAGATATAAGCACGAAGAGCTAAATTTAGCAAATGCACCACAAAGCCAAAATAAAATGCAAGGCTAAGCGCTTTTTCAAATCTAAATTTCTTTCCAGAAAATAGCCTATAAAAGCCAAGAGCGAGCGAAACTAGCCCAAGGATCATGTAAAAATATATAAGAAATTTAAAAATTTCCATTTGGTTATAAAACACCTCAAGCTCCACCTTTGCCTCGCTTGGCGCGAGGGAGCCTAGAGTGCTTCTTTGATAGCTTGAAATTTTCTCCAAACTCCTATCAGCCTCTTTACACTCGCCACTTTTTACGCAAAGGCTTAAATTTTCTATATAAGCGCCCAAAATGCTTTTAAGCTCGCTTGAAATTTCACTTGAGCCAAAGGCTTCATTTACGCCTAGCCATGTTAATTTATCACCATTTTTAGCTGGGATAAATTTAAGCATTTCTCCCTTTAGTGCAAGGTATAAGACATTTAATCTCTCGTCAAATTTAATGACATCGTTATCAAATTTATCTCTTTTAGAGGCGGATTTTTCATTTGCAGCTTCTACAAATTTAGCCAGCTTATACTCGCCATTTTCGTTAAAGACATCGCTAAAGCTAGCAAATTTTTCGCTAACTCCCAAAAGCTCGCCCACACGCTCGCTTGTGATCTTTACTATCCTTTTGTCCATCCACTCTTTTGGCGAGATGGCAAAAGAGAGCATTAGCTCCTCGCTGCTAAGCCCAAATAGCGTAGTTTTGGTTGAAATTTTACTTATCACAGCTCTTGAGTAAGAGCCAGCTGGAGCGATTCTGCTATCAGTCTGAGTTAAAATTTTGGCAAATTTACTTGCATGAGCGTCTAAATTTTTATTATTTTCATTAGCAAAATTTGGAGTAGCATTTAAAAGCAAAATAGCCAAAAATACGATTTGCGAACCTTTTATAAAATTTAGCAGCCTAAAAAATCGGCTCTTTTTACTAAATAAATTTGCCACAAAGCCAAGGCAAAGCAAAAAATATCCTATGTAAGTTGGGATTTTGCCAGGATCACGGCTGATCTCAAAAGCGCTTCCAAGCTCATCAGGATCGTATGAAGACTGAAAAATTTTATAGCCTTCAATCGTTAGTGGATTATTTAGCGAGATGTCGTACTTGCCGCCAGCGATACTTACTTTACTTGTATAAGATGATGGACTATTTAGCCCCACATATCGCTCTAAAATAAACTCGTCAAGCTTTAATGAAAATGGTAAATTTAAGGCCTTTGAGCTAAAGTAAAATTTCGCCTCTTGCCCACCAAAACTTAGCACACTAGGCTCCAGCTCATATCCAGCTCCGCCTTTTAGTTTAATACTCTTTTTTTCGCCGTTAAAACTTATCTCTAAACTAAGCGTAGCAGGAGCGTTTTTCTCATCTTTTTTATATCCAAGCAAGTTAATTATAAATTCCTTGCCGTCTATAAAATTTTTAAACTCAAAGTCGTTTTCACCAAATAAGCTTAATTTTAATGGATAACTAAAATTTTCTCCAAGCATTTCGACTTTAAGATAAGGCTTGACGCTTTGCATTACATTTGAGCTTTGCAGAGCTCTAAGATGTATAACGCCCTCTTCGCCAAAATACCTTGTAAGCGTAGCCCCGATGAAGATAACGATAAAAGCAAGATGTATCAAAAATGCGCCAAATTTTTTATACATCTTGGTTTTTACGATGCTAATAGCTAAACAAATAGTGCAAGCAAACATAACACACTCGTACCAAAGCGCTTCGTAAACAAGCACTCTGGCCGTTTGTGTGTCATAAAAATTTTCTAAAAAAGTCGCAAGTCCTGCACCAAAAGCAAGAATAAATAATAATATCAAAGACAAGCGGTAGATATTTAAAATTCTCATCGCTCGCCTCTGCCTTAGATGCTATAAGTTTGTCCCGCATAAAGTATAAACACCCTAAGCAGTAAAACACCGATAACAGCCGCTAATGAACTGATATAAAAGCTAAATTTTAAGCTAGCTACTTTTTTGCCAAATGCAAAATTTAAAACAAAAGGCACAATAAAGCCAACTAGCACAACACCAAGCCAAAAGAAATTTGCCCAAACGCCACTATAAAAAGCAACAGCTGCATTTTGCTGATAACTTGAACCAAGTAAAAGCGATACAAAAAGCATTAAAATGAGTAAAATTTCAGCTCCCAAAACGCTAAATTCTATGCTATGAAGCGAATGAAGGTCGCTTGAATGCGGATCTTCTTTAAATAAAGCTGCTGCAACCAAGCTACTGCCACTTATGCCAGCACTTAGTCCTGAAGCTATAAATAAAGCTGGAAGCACAGCTGTGTTTAAAAGTGGAAATCTAATCAAAACTGAGATCAAAAATCCAGTATAAGCACAAATTATTACAGCAAAAATAAGACAAATACGACTTAAAAATGGATAAAGTGGTATTAAAATTTTCATTATTAGTGCAAAAAGAGCGCTAAAGGATTTTAAACTTTTGGCTAAGAAATTTGAAATTTCATCATTAAATGCATAAAGGCACATCAAAAAGCTAAGCGGTATAAATACACAAAGTCCAGCAACACCGATAGACATAACTGATGTGAAATTATAATTAATCAAAATTTTCCAAAATAAAAGCGGCTTTTCAAGATCAGCTATCAAGCAAACCATACCGAGCATGATGCTAACAAATGCTAAAAGCGAAGCAGCCTTGAAAAATGGACTAAAGCTCTCTTGCTTTTTATAGTGTTTTAAAAGTATGGCAGCGATTAGCGCTCCACCACTCATACCAGCTAGCAAAAGATAAACAGCGATCGGCCAGCCCCACTCTACTCCATGCGAAAATGTTGCAGTAAAATTTAATGCACCATCCATCTTACACCCCCATTTTTACTTTAGGAATATATCTAAGGCTTGGTTTTGTGCCAAGCTCTGCTCTTAGCCTTATGCTATCTTTTACGGCTAGTAGCTTACTGATGTGCGAATCTTCATCGTTAAGATCACCAAAGACGATCGCTTCATATCTACAAGCTTCTACGCAGGCCGGCTCTTTTTCGTCCTTTAAATTTGTATCTACGCAAAAGTTACAGCTTTGAGCTGAGTGCGTAACCTTATCAATATATCTCACATCATATGGACAGGCTACGATGCAGTATTTACAGGCGATGCAGTCATCTATATTTGTAGTTTGTATGCCAGTTTTTTCGTCTTTATGACAA
This sequence comes from Campylobacter concisus, assembly GCF_003048775.2. Classification (NCBI taxonomy): domain Bacteria; kingdom Pseudomonadati; phylum Campylobacterota; class Epsilonproteobacteria; order Campylobacterales; family Campylobacteraceae; genus Campylobacter; species Campylobacter concisus. Next base: position 1,817,097 of record NZ_CP049272.1, read on the forward strand.
GCCTTGGTTGGACAAACAGCTACACAAGGCGCATCGACACACTGCTGACAAGACACTCTTACAAATCTTTTATCGAGTAAATTTTTAGGATTAGTCTTATCTTCTATAAAAAGTCTCATCTGCCCTTTTGGGACTAAATTTACCTTTCTACAAGCTATCTCACAGTCGGTACAGCCAACACATTTATTTTGGTCAAATATCATACCAAAGTGTGGTTTTTTTACACTTTCTTCACTCTTAAAAGCAAAACCACTACTTGCCGCACCAGCACCAGCAGCCACAACTACCATGCTTTTTAAAAAGGCTCTTCTATTTTTTTGATTTTGCATTTTTAACTCCATTTTATATCTTAATGAGGCTTTTTGATGCCCTCATTTAGTTCTTTTTCGTGAATTTTCTTTGCAGCCTCGGCTAATTCACCTGGCTTTAAGACTTTAACAAGCTCTATCTCAAAAACAATAGTCTCGCCTCCAGGTATGCCCTCCATGCCGCTATCGCCGTACGCAAGTTCTGGCGGGATAACAAATTTAAACTTATCGCCCTCTTTCATGAGCATTAAGCCCTCTTCAAGACCTGGGATCAAATTTAGCATAGAAAGATGAGCTGGAGCCTCTTTTGTCTCATCAAAGACCTTACCATCGATAAAGCTAGCTTTGTAGTTTGCTATGATGATACTCTCTTGTTTTGGAGTCGCTCCATTTTTGCTTGATTTTAAAATTTCATATTGCAATTTTGATTTTGTAGTTTTTACATTTTTATTTTTTGCATTTTTATCCATAAAAGCCTTGCCCTGCTTTAAATTCTCTTTAAGTATGGCGGCTTCTTTTTCTTTTACTATCTTGTCTAAATTTTCAGCTCTTTTGTTTAGTAGCTTTGCTATCTCATCATCGCTTAGTTTTAGCTCTCCTTTTAGTGCATCACTAAAACCTTTGATAACGGCCTCAGCATCGTAGCTAATGCCTATTTGTTTTTGTTCAAGTAACCCTTTTAAAACATATCCGCCACTTGTTGCTCCCATGGCATAAGACTCATTTGAATCTACATTTGCAAGCAAACTAGAAGCACTTAAGCTAAGAAGTAGCGTAAATTTTAAAACCTTATTTTTCATATCAAACCCTTAAGATTAAAGGGGCTAAAACTAGCCCCTAAATGCTATAAATTTTTATTCAAAATTCTTTGAGCTTCTTTTATATACTCTTTTGATGCATCGAGTTTTTGTTTAGTAAATTTAAATCCGTGCATACCCCATGAACCATCTTTTTCAACCATATCGATGATCTCTTGAGCATTTTGGATAAGCTCATAAACTCTTACTTTATCACTTGCATCAAGTTTTTTAGTCTCAAGTAGTGAGTAAAGTCCTTCAATACCAATCTTAACTTCAGAGAATTCATTCTTAACTGGAGTTTGCCATCCCATAACTTCATCATAAACTTGTTTTTGGTTTTTGAAGTGAAGTGTTGGTTTTAGCTCAGATAGTACTGGGCTGTGGCAGCCTTTGGTATCTTTCATATCTTTATCAGCCCAAGATGTTCTAGCGCAAGCCCACATCAAGTCAACGTAGTTATGGCCATTTTTATCTCTCTCAAAGTGCCAATCTTTAGCATCTCTTGGACCTTTGGCAGCATCGCCTGGTACTAGAGATTTCTCTTTTGGATCAACCATGATCTTCCAGATGTGAGATCTTCTTTGAGTATCAAAGCCAGCGTTGTCTTGGAACTGAACAGCATAGAAATTCTCACAACTCATCATAAATGGCATGTGGCAAGATGCACAAGTGTTGTCTTTGTGAGTATCTGCTTTAGATGCGATATATGCTTGAGTCTCGTGGCAATCTTTACACTCTTTTCTAATTTTTGGTTTAGTATAGAATGAGCTTAGATAGCCTTGTTCTGAGTTATAGTTCATACCAGTTACGCTCTTATCACCTACAACTGGACCTGTGTTGTCGTGTGGATCGTGGCAAGTAACACATCTCATACCTTTATCATAGTGAGCTGTAAAGTATGATTGAGAACCTTCAGAACCACATCCTGGTCCCATTGATTTAAATTTAGAGCTAAGTGAGAGATCAAGCTTACCGTTATTAAGCGGATTAGCACGAGCTAGATCTGGGCTAAAGTTAAATCTTTGGTGGCAGCGTTCGCAGTTTGATGTTCTAAAATTTGTAGCTCCATCAAGGTGACCGCCAGCTCCGTGGCACTCCTCACAGCTTACGCCTTTTGAGATAGTGTGTTTTTGAAGCTCTTTAGCATTACCAAGTGCTGCATAAAATTCTGCTTTTGATTTGAAATCGAATTTAACCGGGTGACAAACTTCACAATATGATGAGTTTGCTTGGAAAAACATTGATTTTTTATGTTTTGCGGCGTATGAAGCTAGGCCTCTAACATATCCGCCATTGTCGCCGTACTCTTCAAGAGTGCCAGGAAATTCTGGGACAAGCTCTTTTATCTTTTTAACAGTTGCGTCGTCTAAATTTAACGCCCATGTTCTTTGCCATTGGTTACCACCAGCCACGATCTGGCCTGTACCATCTCTTAGTAAACCACCCTCAACATAGTAAGTACCACGAAGTAGCCACGCATCAACGTAGCCCATTTTGGTTCTTAAGTGACCAACAGTTGCGTAGATAACATCTGGAGTGATACCTTTTGGAAGGATAGAAGCTGTATCTTTGTCAAATACTGGCTCAGTTAGGTTGTTATTAACCTCTGGGTGCTCACCAGGGAAACGCATAGTAGTTGCGTGGCGAGATCTGCTCCACACTTCATACTGAGCTGGGTGACACTCACCGCACTTTTCTGGACCTACAAATTTGTTAGGAAACTGAAGTGATGAAGTGGCTGGAATTCTATACATCATAGAGCTATAGCCCTTACCGCCATCTCTTTTACTAAGCTTTGACATATCAAAGCCATGTCCCTCGGCAAGCCACTCTAAGCCACGGTCGTGAACGACCATTTTACCGACGGTTTTACCACCATATTTTGTAAAAATAGGGTGGTTTTTAAATAACCAGTTATACATCTCTTGCTCTTCTACAACGTAGTCTTGCAAGGAGATAACACCTCTACTTTGCAGTGTGCCTTTAGGATTTGCGATAACATCACGTGCTTTATCGGACATCTGCATATTATGCTCTTCGCAACAGGCTTGTGAAGCGAAGATGCTAACACCCATGAGCAAACCAGCTAAGGCTTTTTGTAGATTTCTCATGTGCCCTCCTTTAAATTTTTATCCTAAAATCAAAATGATTTCATACTGATAATACTAACACCAAAAAAGGGTAGAAAAGGGGGAATTTTAATAAATTATAAATTTTTGAAACTAATTGTAAATGTAATACTATTTTCATCTACGTTTCTAGCAAAGATTAGGGCGTTATTTTTGCTAGCGATTAACCGGCTCATATATAGACCAAGCCCGCTGCCAGACTCTTTTGTGCTAAAGTGTGGCTCAAAGATAACTTTTAAAAACGAAGCCTTTATCGCTCCTGCATTATTTTGCACGCATAAATTTTTACGATTATCTTTTATGAAAGTATAAATTTTTATTACTCTTGGCTTTACATAGCTTTGTTTAAATGCATCTTTTGCGTTGTTTATAATATTTATTAAAATTTGGATTATTTCATTAAAATTCGCAAAAATCGTAAAATTTTCTCTTATATCGATTTCTATTTCGATTTGATATTTCTTAAGTGAGGCGTTTAGAATTTTTATAGTCTGATTTATCACTTCCTCTACGCTAAACTCCCTTTTTAAAGTATTTGGCTTAAAAAAGTTTTTAAAATCATCAACCGTTTCAGACATGAAATTTATCTGCTTGCTAGTCTCTTCTATAAACTCATAAATTTTTGCTTCATCAAGCTTTTTTCGCTCCTGATAGAGTTCTAAATTTATTAAAGCTGAGCTGATTTGAGCTAAAGGCTGCTTCCACTGATGTGAGATATTGCCTATCATCTCGCCCATTGAGGCTAGGCGGCTTTGATGTATCATTAGCTGCTCGGTCTGCCTTTTGCTCTCTTCGCCACGCCTATGCATCTTATAAACAAGTAGCAAAAATATCCCAAATACAAAGGCTATCGCACTCATTATGATGATAACTTCTTTTAAATGGTAAGAAAAAATGGCACGTAGTGGGATTTTAAAAGATAGCATCGCCATCATCTCACTTGCCTCAGAAATTTTTCCATTTGAAATTTCATAACGATCCAACATCTGTTTTGGAGCACTTTCGCTATTGTGACAGGCTAAGCAAGATGTATTTTGACTTTTTATAGGAAGTCCTACAAAAAATTGTGAGCCATTTTCATCTTTTATAATCTTTGAAAACTCACTAAATTTATTCTCTTTAAAGCCTCTTAACACCTGCGCTTCAAATTCATTTGGCTCATGAGCTTTATTTAAAGGCGCCATGGCGACTAGTTTGTAGTCAAAGTCAAGATTGTATTTTTTCTTTTGGATATTATAAATTTCACGGCTTATATATGAAGATGAGAGCAATCTCTCGTCAAAAAAATCCTCTTTTATAATGCCATCATGCTTTAGCTGCTCTATCAATGGACGCTGAACGCCTGCAATGTATTCTCTTACAGAATTTATACTCTCAAGCACATAATACGCCTCTTTTTTGGCATCTTTCATTGCAAGATTATTATAAAAATTTAAAACAAGTGCGGATATTAAGAGATAAACAAAGATAAAAACACTAACGATTAGCTGAAATTTATATTTCACAAAGATAACCTACACCATATAAATTTTTAATCACATCTTTGCCAAGCTTCCTTCTAAGCTCTTTTACGATCGTCTTTATCGCCTCTTTGCTTGGCTGCTCATACTCCCAAATATAATCAAAAATTTGCTCATAAGTTATAGTTTGATTTTTGTTGTTTAAAAAATACTCTAAAAGCCTACTTTCACTCTTGCTTAGATGAGAAATTTCACCATTTATATAAAGTACTTTTTTACCAAAATCGTATTCTAATTCATCATTTAGCCTAAGAGTCGGCTTGCGTCCAACAAGCTCTAAAGCAACGTCTTCTAGGGCTTTTATAAATGACTTTTTATCATATGGCTTTGCAAGATATCTTGTGATCTTTAGCTCAACCGCTCTCCACAAATACTCTTGCTCGATGTGGCTTGATAAGATCACGATAGGAATTTTTTGATTTATAGTTCTTACTTTTTTAGCGATCTCTAGGCCATCGATATTTGGCACGCTTATATCAAGTACCAAAACATCATAAGCATCGCTCATCGCTAGCTCAAGTGCATCATAGCCATCTGTTACGCCATTTACTTCGGCAAAAAATAGTTCCAAAGAAGCACAAATATTTTTTAAAATCGCCTCTTCATCTTCAAGGCAAAGGACCTTTTTGTTTGATAAAACGTCTAAAATATCATATTCTTGCATAGCTTCATCTCGCTTTTTGAACAGATATTATCACTTGGTAGCTTAAAAAATAAGATTATCTAAAAAATAATTCATACCAATATAAAAGACAGATTACTTTTAAAAATTAAACTATAAATTTTTGTTGAAGTGATTTGAAGTCTTGATTAAAATTTTATATGAGAACTATTTTTGGATTTTTCTAAAATTTTAGCTATCGATCAATTTTAAAAAAGAAAGATAGCTATATTTCATAGTATAAATTTTAGTTGCCTCTGCTTCCAGGTTTGATAGCTTTGCTTCCATTTTTACAAAGTGGGCAATGCTCAGGCTCATAAATTTCAAACTCAAAATTTCCTAAAGCAAAAAATGGCTTATCGCTTGGCAGTTTTGCATTTGGCTTAGCTTCATTGTCTAAATTTGTAACCTTACAAAAGCCACGGTTCGCAAGCGCTGCAAAGCCAACTACCTCGCCGCCAAGGCTCTCTATCACGTGCGCTGCTTCAAGTGCCGAGCCGCCAGTCGTGATAATGTCCTCACAAACGATAAATTTCTCACCCTTTTTCACCTCAAATCCGCGTCTTAAGCTCATCACTCTATCAACTCGCTCTGTAAATATAAATCGCTTCTTTGCTGCGCGAGCTAGCTCATAGCCAGCTAAAATTCCTCCAAGTGCAGGCGAGCAAACGCTATCAAATTTAATGCCAAATTTCTCTATCACACGGGCAAGCTCGTCAGCTAGCTTTCCAGCCAGAGCTGGGTCTTCAAGCACCTTTGCACTTTGGAGATAAAACTGCGAGTGATTGCCACTGCTTAGTAAAAAATGTCCCTCTAAATATGCCCCAGCCTCTTTATAAATTTTCTCTAAATCCATCGTTTTTTCCTTTTAAAATTTACTCAAAATCTTAACACAAGCCCACTTAAGCCACTCTTTTTAAAATTTAATAAGCCACACATTTGTATAATCTCTCAACACTCACAAAAAGGACGCTCATGCTTATATTTAACCCTGTTGTTTTTAGCATTTTGGTAATGACGATACTTTGTCTATTGCGTTTTAACATTTTGCTTTCTATCCTTATCTCTGCTCTTGTTGCGGGAGTAATGTATAAGCATGGATTTAGTGGATTTGAAAGTGGTATTGCAGGTGGGATCGATAGCCTCTTTACAGCCCTAAAAGAGACTACACAAAGCCTCATAAGCGGTATGCAAGGCAATCTTGAAACATCGCTTAGTTATATTTTGCTTGGTGCTTTAGCAGCCGCCATCGCAAATACAAATTTAACTGCTATCTTGATAAATGCTTTGAGTAAATTCCTTAGCTCAAATAAAGTGATTTTTACACTAACCATCGCATTTATAGCGTGCTTATCTCAAAATTTAATCCCAGTTCACATAGCTTTTATACCTATTTTAATCCCGCCACTTCTTGCTATTATGAACAAAATGGGGATAGATAGACGTGCAGTAGCTTGTGCTTTGACATTTGGTCTTCAAGCACCTTATGTAAGCCTTAGTGTTGGCTTTGGTCTGCTTTTTCACAATATCTTAAAAAAAGAGCTAGCAAATAACGGCATAACCACATCTATTTCTGATATCTCTTCTGTTATGTGGATAGGTGGCGCTTCGATGCTTATTGGACTTATCCTTGCCATACTTTTTTATGGTAAAAAAAGAGCTTATAAAACTTCAAAATTTGAAAAAGAAGAGCTTGATGAGATCGAGCGTGCAAAAAGCCTTGAGATGACTAAAAAAGAGTGGGCGGTTTTAGCTGGTGCAGTTGTGGCTTTTGGTGTGCAAATTTATACTGAGCTGCTACCTCTTGGCGCACTACTTGGACTTTTGGTCATGGTTGTTTTTGGTGGTATCGAATACAAAAAAGTAGATAAGATCATGGATAATGGCCTTGCTATGATGGGATTTATCGCTTTTATCATGCTAGTTGCTGCAGGTTATGGCACTATCCTAAGAGAGAGTGGCGGAATAGACGAGCTTGTAAAATACGCTAGCTTAGTATCTGGCGGCAAGATAGGCGGAGCATTTTTGATGCTTCTTATCGGACTTCTCGTTACGATGGGTATAGGCACTAGCTTTGGTACGATACCTATTTTAGCTTCTATCTACGTGCCACTATGTGTTAGCCTTGGTTTTGGCGTACCAGCCATCATCTTATTGGTTGGTATAGCTGCGGCTCTAGGAGATGCTGGAAGTCCTGCAAGTGATAGCACACTTGGACCAACAAGCGGTCTAAATGCTGATGGTGAACACAACCACATATATGATACTTGTGTACCTACATTTATATTTTTTAACATACCACTCATCATCGGTGGTATCGTTGGAGCTATGATACTTGGATAAAATTTGGCGTAATTAACGCCAAATTTCTTTTTATTTCTTCTACTTTTTATCAATATAAATTTTTGGAACATCTTTTGCTTTTTGAAAAATATAAAAATTTAAAATGCAAAAAGGATAAGTCAATGATGAGATCACTTTGGTCTGGTGTTTCAGGCCTACAAGCCCACCAGATAGCCATGGACGTAGAAGGCAACAATATCGCAAACGTTAATACTTATGGTTATAAATACAACCGTGCAAATTTTGCTGATATACTAAGCCAAACTCCAAGAGTCGCTACTGCTCCACAAGGTCAGCTAGGCGGTCAAAATGCTATGCAAATAGGTCTAGGAACGACTATAAACTCAACTACAAGAATTTTCTCACAAGGCACACTGACATCTACTGATAAGCAAACAGACCTTGCACTTCAAGGAAATGGTTTCTTCGTCGTATCTCCAGATGGTGGAACTACAAGATACTATACAAGAAACGGTGACTTTGTCCGTGATAAAGCTGGAAATTTTGTAAACAATAGTGGCTATATCGTTCAAGGCTGGACAAGAGATGAAGAGACTGGCACTATTGACTCAACTGGACCGATAAAAAATATTGTGATCAAAGAGGGCCTTACTACTCCAGCAAGAGCGACAACAGAAGTAAAGATAAAAGGCAACCTTGACTCAGGCAATACCATAGGACAAAGAAGCACGCCTATTTATTCACTAGACTCTGTTGCTGGCGGACGTGACTATAACAATGACGGAATTTTAGATCCAAACGAAGTCCATAACGAAAATGATGTAAATAATGATCAGTTTTATACAAACTCAAAAAAAGAACAAAGCTTAACAGAGCGTGGTGTAGATCTAGGTGTTACATTTGATGAGCTTGGAAATGGTCTTGCTTTAAGAGATGGACAAGGTATCTGGGTGAGCTATGCAAATGCTAAAACTGAAAAATTTACTATAGGTAGTGGATCACCAAATAATGTTGGTTCACTTACTAATGGAACTGCAAAAAAATTAAATATAACATTAAATGGTGTAAATATAACCGGAGATGTAACAAACATAAGTGATGTTGCTGCTGCTATCAATGCTCAGTACAATAAAACTGGTGTTAGAGCTGAAATTTCAGAAGGTAATAAACTAACACTTATAAATAGAAATAATTCAGGTACTACAAAAGAGACAAAAAATATTCACTTAACTGTCAATACTGGTGATGAATTAGTAGCAGCAACGACAGCAATGGGAGTGGCAAATGGCGGTTTAAAAAATCGAGATATTATTACAGCTTATCAATATGTCTATACGAGCTCGCAAACAACAGCAGTTCACGAATACAATGATGCGAAAGAAAGGCAAGTAACTACAACAGAAGATCTTCGTGCTGCTATGCAAAAAGATGCAAGGAGTTACGTTGACTACAATGGCGACGGTCAAATAAGAGTAAACTCAGCTGTACCTAATGCTATAAAACAAGCAACAGAAGCTCATAATACAACTCCGGGTACTGGTGGAGCAGCTATAGCTGATACAACATGCCAAACAGCTTATAATAATGCTTATAACGCTGCAGCTGGTACTCCAGATGACAAGCACGCAGCTGGTATCGCAGCACTTAAAAAACTTGCTGATGATTTAAATGATGGTACAAAGATCACTGTAAATAAACTAGGTCAATTTCAACTAGAAAATCCATCAAATGAAGTAGCAGATCATGCACTTTACATGACAACAACTGGTCTTACAAAGCCAGCTCAAGGTACAAATAATTCAGCTGTAAATGAAAACGTTAGACTTACAACTATTATGAAAGCACTTGATGGCGCATTAAGCCCAGGCCAAGCTTTAAGAGCAAGTGGAAAGATGATGATGTCAAGCCACGGCTCAACGGCAGAAATTTTTGACTCACTTGGCTCAAAACACACAGTTAGTATAAAATGGACAAAAACGGGTACCACAACAGATGGTGGAACTGAGTGGAGCATGGTTATACAAGTACCAGAGCCAGCTAAGATAAACTACACAGGCGAAGGCCCAGATAACGTTATAACTGGAACAGCTAGATTTAACGCAAATGGCTCACTTGCAAGTTTCCATCCAGCAACGATAACATTTTCAGCTAACAACGGCTCACAAAGTGGCCAAAACATTAGTTTAAATTTTGGTCTTGGAACTGACTTTAACGGCTTAACAAGCTTTGATAAAGACTCATCAACTGAGTCAATCTCGCAAGATGGCTACACAGGTGGCACATTAAACGGCATAAAAATAGATGAGACCGGAACGATAATAGGCTCATTTTCAAATGGCCAAAGCTTTGGCCTAGCTAAAGTAGCACTTGCTACCTTTACAAATAACGAAGGTCTTCAAAGCGAGGGCGGAAATGTCTTTTCACAAACCGCAAACTCAGGTGAAGCAGTCATCGGTGCAGCTGGTACAGGCGATAAAGGAACGATCGCAGCCTCAAAACTTGAAGCTAGTAACGTCGATCTAAGCCGTGCGCTAACAGATCTTATCGTAATCCAAAGAGGTTTCCAAGCAAACTCAAAAACGATCACAACAAGTGACGAGATGTTAAACACACTTCTTCAATTAAAACAATAACAACTAAGACTTTTACAAAAGGGAGCGTTTGCCTCCCTTTGAAATTTATGCTTTAAATTTACAAATAAAATCAGCCTTATTTTTGTAAAATGCTAGAAAATTTTACAAAAGAGAAAAAATGCAAGTAACACTTCTAAATCACACTCCACTAAATATTTGCTCTCACGCTATCCGCACATGCTGGCAAAGCTTTGATAAAGGCGACAACGGTGGCGAAAAAGATGTTGAGCTAATAGATAGAGTAGGCAATAAATTTAAACACGCCTCGACCTTAGAGCACCTATACTACAACTTCTACATCCAAGGTATCTCTCGTGCGCTACTTCAAGAGCTAGCTCGTCACCGCTTGGCAAGTCTAAGCGTCAAATCAACTCGCTACACACTAAAAGAGCTAAAAAAAGAGGAAAAATTTGAAGTAGGGCAGTTTGAGCGTGCGGCTAAATTTATCGTGCTAACAAATGACGAGCTAGTCGATAACGCAAGCATAAAAGCGCTTGAAAATTTGCGTGAAATACTAGCCTCAACCACAAAAAGCCTTGATATAGTTAAATACTGCTTGCCAGAGTGCTATAAAACTGAGCTTACATGGAGCATAAACGCTAGAAGCTTGCAAAATTTCATCTCTCTTAGAAGCTCAAAATCAGCCCTTTGGGAGATAAGAAATTTAGCAAATGCCATCTACGATGTCTTACCTGAAGAGCATAAATTTATCTTTGAAAAATGCTTGCCAGAAGATGAGCAAAACTAACATTTATGTTAGTGCGGTTTGTGATTTAGAAGTGATGAAACGAGCGCGCTAAATTTACTTTTGTAAAACGTAAAGAAGCTCGTCTACGTGGATGTTTCTAGCTTTTAAATTTCTGCTGCCGCGGTAGGCGTTATACTTTTGGCGCAATAGTTGAACCTTGCCTATTTTATTTAGGTTTTGATCAAATTTATCTTGGTTGATAAAGCCCTCTGAGTTAAACGAAATGAGTACAAATTTTGCCTTTAAATTTGCTATCAACTCGAAAAATGCCTCGCTTGCTGACGATTTTTTATTAAAAACTGATCTGTTCCAGTCCTTTGCTATGCCTGAAACTTTTGAAATTTTACTTGGCTCAGTGTTGCTTGCAATGAGATTTAGCATGAAATAGTTTGAGCCGTATGGGTGCTGATTATAAGGCGGATCAAGATAGACTAGATCAAGCCCATCAAGCTCTTTTGCGAGCAAATTTGCGTCCTTTTGATAGACCTCAAAAGGCACGTTAAAATTTGAGAAAATTGGCTTAGTCAAATTTATATCAGAAGTGATCCTTGAGATGGCGTTTTGCCCCCTGCCGCCAAACTGACCTATGCCCTCTTTATTTTTATGAAAACCTTTAAAAATTCCACTCGTATTTGCATGCACGCTTGCATTATAAAGTAGTGGAGCTATGAAAAATTTTCTCATTTCCTCTGGCAACATCTCATCTATGAGCCTTCTTGCAGTGTCGATGAAGATAGCATTTTTTCTTGTGTAAAAGACTCGCTCGCCAAATGCAATATTTTCATCATCTTTTGGGGCGTAAAGCCTTGTTATAAAGCCCTCAGAAAGGCTCTTTTCTATCTCTTTTCCAAGCTTTTTTTGCCAGAAATTTATCTCATCTCTTAGCTCGTTTGTGGCGTTTTGCAGGTAACATGAGTTTGTAATGAAGCTATAAAGCTCCAAGTCATTTGCGACTAGAAATTCGCTATTTTGCTTTAAAAACCTGGCCACCACGCCACTTCCGCTAAAGAGATCGCAGCAGCTAAGCTTCTCTTTTTTAAGCTCGTCTTTTGCGTATTTTACGCCTAGATCTATAAAGCCTAAAAGAGAGCGCTTGTTACCAAGATAGGTTAAAATTTGCTCTTTTAAATAGGCTTGATTTTCTTGTTTTACTGGCTTCAAATCAGTGCTTTTTTAGTCCCATAGCATCAACGTTAAGCTTGATCTCATCGTTATTTATGATGACTAAACCAAGATCAAGAATTTTCTTTGCTATGGCGTGTGCTTCATCAAGAGAGTGCATCTTATAAGTGCCACATTGAAATTTATTTAGCTCTGGGATTTTATCTTGATCTTTGACCTCTAAGATATCTTTCATTGAAGCAAGCCATGCTTTTTTTACAGCTTCTTCACTAGGCGTACCGATCACGCTCATATAAAAGCCAGTTCTACAGCCCATCGGTGAAATGTCTATGATCTCTACGCCGTTGCCGTTTAGATGGTTTCTCATAAAGCCAGCAAATAGGTGCTCTAATGTGTGAGTGCCTTTTTCTGGCAAAATTTCTTCATTTGGCTTGCAAAATCTCAAGTCAAAAACACTGATATCATCGCCCTTTGGCGTTTTCATACTTTTTGCTAGTCTTACTCCTGGGGCTTGCATTTTTACGTGATCTACACAAAAACTATCAAGTAATGGCATATCTTCTCCTTTAAATTTTTGGTAATTCTAGCGTAAAAAATGTTTAAAATTTAAAGGCTCATGCAAAATTTCACATAAGCCTTGTAATATTTGAATATTTGTGGGTATTAAAATAATAAAAATTTTACTTACTATTATAAATTTCTCATATATTCTGTGCTATAAATACCTTGAATACGTCTTTCCATGTCACTATACCAACTTTTTGGAAGAGTAGTAAGAGAGTTAAATTTCTCTAGTAAATTTAAATTTTTATTTGGAGCGTAAAAAAGTCTATTTACTTCTAAAATGCTCATATGAACTGGATCTTTTTCTATAACTTCTATCACGTCGCCCACTTTGCACGATCCTGGTGTTATGACGCGGTAATACCAGCCAGTAAGGCCAGTTTCAAAGATGTGAGTAGCCATATTTTCATTGCCCCATCTTTTTGAGAGCTTAAAGCATGGCTTTCTAGGCTGCGATACTTGAAGGATTAGTGAGCCGATTTTATGTATATCACCTACACAGACACTACTCTCATCGAGTCCATCAATGCATAAATTCTCACCCATAGCTCCATAAGCCATATTTTTCAATCCTAAAAAACTCTCCCAATCGGCGTAATTTGCAAATGAATTTGCAAAAACTGCCTTTTCAGGGCCGCCATGGTGCTTTGTATCAGCGACACTATCGCCCTCAAAGCCAAGCTCATTTGCAAAAATTTCGCCATTTTGAGCTACTTTAAATATAGCTGAACTCCATGGTGTATTTAGCTTATTAGTAGCACTTTGCGAGCCGTAGTTTTTCACATCTCCTATTAGTAATGCTTTTACTATTGCCATCTTTTTCCTATCAAAATTTAGCTTATTCTTAAATTATTTGCGTGAGTTAGTGCGATTGCGATAGCATCGGTGATATCAAGTGGTTTTATCTCTTTGTTTATACCTAAAATTTTCTTCACCATAAATGCCACTTGCTCTTTATCAGCTTTGGCCTTGCCAGTGACAGTTTTTTTTACCTGAAGTGGCGTATACTCGGCAAAATCACCATGAAGCTGTAAAATTTTAAGGCTAAGTGCTCCGCGAAACTGAGCAAGCTTTAAAACCGTTTTTGGATTATAAGCAAAAAATATATCTTCGATCGCGACCTCGTCGAATTTATGATTTTTAAAGATGAGATCAAGTCCCTCGCAAAGCTCGGTAATCTGATATTGAAGTGTGTTTGGTTTTATTTTTATGAGTCCTGCTTCAAGAAGAGTAGTTTTCAATTTATTTTTTTCAAGTATTGCATAACCGCAATTCTTCGTACCTGGGTCGATTCCTAAAATTTTCATCACTATCTTTTCAATACTTTTTCACGACTTTTTCACGATGTGAAAAAGTTTGTCAGAGTTTAACAAAGGTTTTATTAAAATTAAGATAGTATCACTATAAAAATTCTCGAAATTTAAGGCATAAAAAT